>JBEKIF010000001.1:0-262496 GCA_050011895.1 Streptosporangiaceae bacterium
CACCAGAACCGCGCGGGGCCGCACCGGCGCCGTCCGGCGCGCCACGCCGCAGGCGAACCACCCGGAAGCGGGATGCGACCCAGCGGATCTTCTCAGAGCTCGCCAGCCTCGCGGCCATACCACCGGCGGCGTACGCGGTGGGTGCGGAGGTCGACGGGGCTATGTGCCTGATCCAGGGCGACCAGGGTTTCGAGGTCTTCAACGCCGTCTCGGGCGCCAGGCACGAGATACGCAGCTTCCAGGATGAGGAATCCGCCTACTTCTACCTGTTCGGCGTGCTGGCCGCGGACGCGGTCCGCACCGGCAGGCTGGCGCCCCGCGCCGACTAAGGCTCCGGGCGCGGTCGGGGACCGTCCGAGGCTGAGCCGGCCTGGTCAAGCCAGTCCCTGATGATGGCGTCATGCTGGCCGAGCAACGGCGGCGCGGTGTGCTCGCGGGCAGCCTGCTGATCAAAGCGCAGTGCGGGACCTGGCAGCTCGATGACGCCGAGTACCGGGTGGTCAACTGAGATCACCAGGCCCTGGGACCGGGTCTGATCCCACTCATAGACCTCATCGATTGTCCGGATCGCGCCTGCTGGCACGCCCGCGCTCGACAGCAGGCCCAGCCAGTGCGCCCGGTCTCCTGCTGAGAGCGCGTTCTCGACCAGGGCGGTCAGCTCGGGCCGCCTGGCTACCCGCAGCGGATTGGTAGCAAACCGGCTGTCAGCCGGATCGATCAAGACGATAGGCGCGAACCGCCGCCACTGGTCCTCGTTGGCCACGGCCACCTGGAGCATGCCGTCAGCGCACCGGTACGCCCCGTATGGCGCGATCGACGGATGATGGTTGCCGGTGGCTACCGGGACCTCGTGCGCCACCGTCCAGCGGGTGCCCTGGAAGGCGTGGGCGCCGACGATCGAGGCCAGCAGCGAGGTGCGGACGACCTGGCCGCGGCCGGTTCTGGCCCGCTCGTGCAGAGCGGCCACGATGCCCAGCGCCGCATGCACCCCGGCCAGCACGTCGGCGACGGACAGCCCGGTCTTGACCGGGTGCTCGGGATCGGTGCCCGTGACGCTCATCAGCCCGGCCTCGCCCTGCGCGATCTGGTCATACCCTGGCCTGCTGCCTTCCGGTCCGTCATGCCCGAATCCCGTGATCGAGCAGATGACGAGCCCCGGGTTGAGCGCTTGCAGCGTTTCGAAGGCAAAACCGAGCCGGCCGAGGACGCCGGGCCGGAAGTTCTCCACCAGCACGTCGGCCCGCCGGACCAGGCGCTCGAGCAGCTCACGACCGTCCGCGGACGCCAGGTCACAGGTGACGGACTCCTTGTTCCTGTTGCAGGACAGGTAGTAAGTGCTGACCGCGCCAGCCTCCCCGGCCGCTCCGCCGTCACCGGCCGCAGCGGCGAACGGCGGTCCCCAGCCCCGCGACTCATCGCCGGTGCCTGGCCGCTCCACCTTGATCACCCGCGCGCCCAGATCACCGAGCATCATCGTCGCGTGCGGTCCCGCCAGCGCGCGGGTCAGGTCAAGCACGACGATTCCGGCAAGCGGTCCTGCCATTCCGGCCCTCCTCCGCGATGACGGCGATCTGGCGACCGTCGTCTCGTTCAGCCGACCATAAGCACCGCGCGGGCACTGCGGCCCGTCGGCGCAGAACTGGCCGCTGTGTTGGTGAAGTTCGCCCACATCTACGCACGGGGCGGCTAGGGTGCAAGTGCTGGCGGGGCTGAAGGTCCCCCGCTCCCCAAGCAGCCCCGCCGGCCACAACGAACCGGGCGCGCCCATGGTGAGCAGGTTCCGTGGGCAGGATGGCACCATGGGCGAGCGAACCGCAATCCCGATCACCGGCACCCAATATGAGATCTCGGCCGGGGACTACCGGGCTATCGTCACCGAACTCGGCGCTGGCCTGCGCGGACTCTGGTTCCGGGGCGACCCGGTCATCGCGGGCTACCAAGCTGACGAGGTCCCGCCCGCTGGCGCGGGCCAGCTGCTCGCGCCCTGGCCGAACCGCATCGATGGCGGCAGGTACGTGTTCGCGGAAGCCAGCTTTCAGCTCGATCTGAGCGAGCCCGCCCGCGGTAACGCGATTCACGGCCTGACCAGGTGGACCGGCTGGCAGGCCGCCGCGCACGCCCCCGACCTGGTCCAGCTTGGCCATCTGCTGCACGGACGGCCCGGCTACCCGTTCTGCATCGAGCTGACCGCGCGGTACCGGCTGGACGCGGAAACCGGACTGCAGGTGACCATCATGGCGCGTAACGCCGGCAGCCGGCCGGCCCCGTACGGAACCGGCTGCCATCCTTACCTGACCGCCGGAGCGCCGGTCGTCGACCACTGCCAGCTCGAACTGCCCGCCGCGCAGTGGCTCGCGGCCGATGACAGGGGAATCCCCCGCGGCAATCCCGAAGACGTCAGGGGTACCCCCTATGACTTCCGCGAGGCCAGGCAAATCGGCGGCACGCAGCTGGATCATGCGCTCACCGGCCTGGCCAGGGACTCCGAAGGCAGGGCATGGGCACGGCTCCGCGGCGACCGGGCCCAGGTCGCGTTCTGGGCGGGCGCGGGGTACGAATGGCTGCAGGTTTTCACCGGCGACGGGCTGGAGGCGGGCCGCCGCAGGCATGCCCTGGCGATAGAGCCGATGACCTGCCCGCCGAACGCGTTTGCCAGCGGGGCCGATCTGCTGACCCTGGAGCCAGACGACAGCGTCGCACACAGCTGGGGCCTGCAGGTAACTCATTCCTGAGCCGGTCCCTGGGCCGGCTCGGTCCGGCCAGGGTCGGCCAGTGCCGAGATCCGGTCGAGATCGGCGAGCGTGTCCACATCGTCAGGGCGCCCGGCATCGCCGCACTCCACGAGCGTCACGAGGTCCCGATGCGCGACCAGAAATGGCCGGGCGCCCACGTCGCCGACGGCCAGGGCGGTCACCGCGTCCCAATGCTCGCGGGCCAGCAGGACCGGGTTGCGCGGCACGCCGCCGTATGCCGCGACCGCCACGCCCGCGCCGGCCCGGTACGCGCCGATCAGGCGCCGGACCGCTTCGGACGCAACCAGGGGCTGGTCCACAAGCGCGATCACCGCCGCTTCGCAGCTGTCCGGCACGGTCGCGAGACCGGCTGCCAGCGACGAGCCCATCCCGGTTGGCCAGTCCGGATTATGCACCGCCAGCACGCCAGGCAGATCGACGGCAACCGCGCCCGTGACGACCACCACCGGTGCCGCCCCGCCTTCTCTGAGCAGAGCGACACCGCGCCGGGCTAGTGGCTCGCCGCCGATCTCCACCAGGGCCTTCGGCCGGCCGAGCCTGCTGCCCGAGCCCGCGGCAAGCAAGATTCCGGCCACACCAGGCTGCACGCAGTCCAGACTACGACGGCCGCGCGGCCGCTGGCCGGTCCGGCGCGGGCGGGCAGGCACTACCCGCGGCGGCCCCGATCGCGGTGGATCCGTCCGGTGGTAGCGGTCAGCGGCTGTCCCGATCCGCCCCAGCGAAGCTGGATGAGCTCGGCGGCAATGGCCACGGCCGTCTCCTCCGGCGTCCGCGCGCCGAGGTCGAGCCCGATCGGCGAGCGGAGCCTGGCCAGCTCGCCGGCCGACAGGCCCGCCTCCCGGAGCCTGGCCAGCCTGTCGTCATGGGTCCGCCTGCTGCCCATCGCGCCGATATAGGCGGCGGGAGTGCGGAGGGCGACCTCAAGCAGCGGAACGTCGAACTTGGGATCATGAGTCAGCACGCAGATGACGGTCCGCGCGTCGACCGTGGTCCCCGCCAGGTAGCGGTGCGGCCAGTCGGTCACGACCTCGTCAGCGTCGGGGAAACGCGCCCGGGTGGCGAAGACCGGGCGCGCGTCGCAAACGGTCACCCGGTAACCGAGGAACTTGCCCTCCCTGGCCACCGCCGCAGCGAAATCGATCGCGCCGAAGACCAGCATCCGCGGCGGCGGCGCGAACGACTGAACGAACACCCCGAGCTCATCCCTGCGCCGCTGCCCTTCGGGGCCGTACCTGCGCACCCCGGTCAGCCCCTGGGCGAGCATGCCGCGGGCGTCGTCGTCCACCGCCTGATCAAGCCGGTCACCCGAGCCGAGCGGGCCCGATGAGCGCGGCTCCTGCTCACCCGCCGACCAGATGACCCGCCGGGCGCCGACCTGGCCCGGCCCGTCGATTACCGTCGCCACCGCGACCGGGGTGCCTGACCGAACTGCGGCCGCTACCTCACCGAGCTCGGGAAAGGCCTGCTGGCCGACCGGCTCAACGAAGATGTCGATGATCCCGCCGCAGGTCAGCCCGACCGAGAAGGCATCGTCGTCGCTCACTCCGTAGGTCTGGAGGACTGCCTGGCCACTCTCCAGTACCTGAGTAGCCAGCTCATAGACGGCACCTTCCACGCAGCCGCCCGAGACGCTGCCGACGACCTCGCCGTCGGCCGACACGGCCAGCGAGGCCCCGGGCTCCCTGGGGGCGCTGCTGAAGGTGCGAACCACGGTGGCCAGGCCGAACGAGTCCCCGGCATCCCACCACTTCGTTATCAGGTCCAGGATGTCTCGCACGGCTGATCACCTCCGGGCGTCTCGCGGTATTTCGTCAGGTTACGTTCCGGGCCAGCCGCAACGCGATCACGGGCAAGGCCCACGGGCGGCCGCAGCGGCGCCGGGCCGCTAGCGGCTCCGGGCCTGCGGTCCGCTGGCGTCGCGCCGGGGGGTCCCGCCTGGCGCCGCGCCGCGCAGCGACCTGAGCACGAGGGCAGTCTCGAGCGCCGCGGCCACAGCGTCCCAGCCCTTGTCCTCGCTGCTGGTCTCCAGGCCGCAGCGGTCCAGCGCCTGGGCCAGGGTGTCGCAGGTGAGCACGCCATTGCCGACCGGAGTGCCGGTATCGAGCGCCACCCTGGACAGCCCGTAGGTGACCGACTGGCACACGTACTCGAAGTGCGGCGTACCGCCCCTGATGACTGCGCCCAGGCAGGCCACCGCGTCATGGGTCCAGGCCAGCTCCGCCGCGACCACCGGCAGCTCGACCGCGCCTGGCACCCGGACCACCGGCGGCTCACCGAGGCCAGCCGCGCATGCGGCCGACAGGGCCCGGTCCACCAGGCTGTCGGTGACCTCGGCGTGCCACCGGGTGGCAGCTATGGCGAGGCGCAGCCCGGAGGCGGCCACCACCCGCCCCTGCGGGCGCCCCGCTCCGCTCACCGCGTCCTCGCGGCAGGCGCCCCGAGACTGGCAGCGGGCGGCGCCCCGAGACCAGCGGCAGGCCCGGCGAGACCAGCGGCAGGCACGGCGAGACCAGCGGCAGGCACGGCGGGATGAACCGCGGCCGCCGTGCGATCTCCGGCGCCCGGCCCGCCGGCCGCCGGGTGCCCGTTTGGCAGCGAGAGATTGTCTATCTGGTGACCCAGCCGGTCCCTCTTGGCGATGAGGTAGCGCAAGTTATCGGCCGTCGGCGCGACCGGCAGCGGGACCCGGCCGGTCACCTCGATGCCGAAACCGGACAGCCCCCGGACCTTGGCCAGGTTGTTGGTGAGCAGCCGGAGCGAGCTGACACCGAGGTCGGCGAGGATCTGCGCACCGGTCGAGTACTCGCGGGCGTCGGCAGGAAGCCCGAGTTCCAGGTTGGCGTCGACAGTGTCGGCCCCGCCGTCCTGCAGCTGGTAGGCCCGCAGCTTGGAGAGCAGCCCGATTCCCCGGCCCTCGTGACCGCGCAGGTACAGCACGATCCCGCGGCCCTCGGCAGCGATCGCCGCCATCGCCGCGGTCAGCTGGGCGCCGCAGTCGCAGCGCCTGGACCCGAACACGTCACCGGTCAGGCACTCCGAGTGCATCCGCACCAGCACGTCAGCCCCGGCGTCGCCGGGCCCGCCTACCTCGCCGAGCACCAGCCCGACGTGCTCGGTACCGTCCACCGAGTTCAGGTAGCCCAGAGCCCGCCATTCGCCAAACTCGTTCGGCATCCGGGTCTCCACGACCCGGCGGATCATGCGCTCGGAATGCCTGCGGTAGCTGATCAGCTGGGCGATCGAGATCAGCGCGAGGCCGTGCGCGTCGGCGAAGGCGCGCAGCTGCGGAAGCCGGGCCATCGTACCGTCGTCGTTAAAGATCTCGGCGACCACCCCGGCTTCGGTCAGGCCAGCCATCCTGGCCAGGTCCACCGCCGCCTCGGTGTGGCCGGGCCGGCGCAGCACGCCGCCGTCGGCGTAGCGCAGCGGGAAGACGTGACCAGGCCGGACAATCTCGTAGGGCTCGGTGGCCGAGTCGACCAGGGCCCGGATCGTCCTGGCCCGGTCCGCCGCGGAGATGCCGGTGGTGTTGCCGTTTCGGGCATCCACGCTCACCGTGAACGCGGTCCCCATGTGCTCCTGGTTGTCACTGGTCATCGGCGGCAGCTGCAACCTGTCCAGCTCCGCGCCGAGCATCGGCACGCAGATCAGGCCGCGGGCGTAGCGGATGGTGAAGGCCAGCAGCTCCGGGGTGGCCTTGCTGGCGGCGAAGACGATGTCGCCCTCGTTCTCCCTGCTCGCGGCGTCGACCACGACGACCGCCCGGCCCGCCGCGATGTCCGCGATCGCACGCTCGACCGTGTCCAGCCGGGTGCCGCCTGCCTGCGGCGTGCTCAGCGTCTCGGCTGCCCGGTTCCGGATCTGTTCCGCGGTCATGACGTGACCCTCCCGTCGAGTAGCCTCTCGACGTATTTCGCGATGACGTCGACCTCCAGGTTGACCGTCTGGCCGGCCTGCCTGGCACCGAGCGTGGTGCGCTGCAAGGTTTCAGGGATCAGGCTGACCTCGAGCCAGGGAACCTCAGGGTTGCGTACGGACCATGATCCGGTCAGGTCAGGTGCCTTATGCCAGCCGGACTCCACGGGATCTTGGGATGGGCTGATCGCGGACACCGTGAGGCTCACCCCGTCTAGGGTTACTGACCCCTTGAGAGCGATATAACGCATAAGTTCACCCGGAACGGCGATCCGCAGCACATCCCAGTTCGGGCCCGGTCTGCGTTCGATGATGGTGCCGGTGCCGTCGACGTGACCCTGGACCAGATGGCCGCCCAGCCGGCCGTCCAGCCGCACCGGCCGCTCGAGGTTGACCGGGGTACCGGGAGCAAGGCTGCCGAGCCCGGTCCGGTTCAGCGTCTCGCCCATCACGTCGGCGGTGAACGTCCCGTCCGAGATGGCAGCCACGGTCAGGCAGACGCCGTTGATCGAGATCGAGTCGCCGCGGCACGCACCCGAACTCACCCGGGGGCCGCGCACGGTCAGCCGTGCGGCATCCGGCCGCTGCTCAAGAGCGACGATCTCGCCCAGTTCTTCAACGATTCCGGTGAACACCCGCGTCCTCCTCCTCCGGAGCTACCTGCTAGCGCAGGCTCCGGGGTCGCGCGGGTGCGCGAGCACGGCTCGGGGAGCCCGTCAGCCGGGCCCGGCCGTGCGCGTGCTTCCTCCCATCCGGACTTTCACCGTCGGTCCCGGAATTCCACCAGGTCAGCCGGCCGATGGCCTCGGCCGGGTCGCGGACTATCACCGCCGGTTCGGATTTTCACCGACCCCGGAGCACGCATTACTGCTTTTCACCAACCAGTCTGCCATGCGGGGTATTCCGCCCGAGATCCAGGCCTAGCCCGTGCTCAGCGGATTGTGGTGCTGCTGCCCCGGCGGGCTACGGAGTCCAGGGTGACCGCGGCGAGCAGCACGACGGCGGTCCAGATGTACTGCGCGGCGGCGCCAAGCCCGAGGAGGTCGACGCCGTTGTAGATGACGGCGACGACGAACCCGCCGAGCACCGCACCCAGCATCCTGCCCCGCCCGCCGAACAGGCTGACGCCGCCGATCACGGCTCCGGCGACGGAGTACAGCACGTACTGGCCGCCCTCGAAGCCGTTCGAGATCGAGCCAAGGTTGGAGGCGTAGAGGATGCCCATCACCCCGGCCATCGCCCCGCAGCACGCGAACGCCAGCACGCGGATCCGGCCGAGGTTGACGCCCGCCCGCCTGGCCGCCTCGGCGTTGCCGCCGATGGCGTACATGTAACGGCCGAACTTGGTGCGGCCGAGCAGCACGCTGGTGAGCGCGAGCAGCCCGAGCACGATTGGCACCACCCACGGCACGCCCTGCAGCGGCGTGACGCCCTTGCTGCGGTTGACGTTGAGAACGGCCACGAGTGCCACGCCGATCGCGGCCATCACGGCGATCTTCAGGATCGTCACGCTCAGCGGCGGCGCGACCAGGCCGTGCGCCCGCCTGCGCCGGTCCCGCGTGATCATGAAAACTGCGGTGAGCCCGACGATGACAATCAGCGCGATCCAGCCGACGGCCGGGGTGAGATTGCCGAACACGATGTCGTTGATGAAGCCGCTTCGGAATCCGGTGTCGCTGATGACCCCGCCGAGGCCGACGCTCCCGGTCTGCCCGAAGAGCCAAAGCAGCACCCCGCTCAGGCCGAGCAGCCCGGCCAGCGTGACCACGAAGGAGGGGATCCGCAGCCAGACGATGAGCAGGCCCTCGAAGGCGGCGATGGCGGCGCAGACCACCAGGCCAGTCAGGATGGCGAGCCAGATCGGGAACGGGTGCTTGACCGCCAGCATCCAGAACGTGATGGTCGCGCCGACCGCGCCGTTGAAGGCGACCGACAGGTCGATCTCGCCGAGGAGCAGGACGAACACCTGCGCCATGGCGATCGTGATGATCCAGCCCGCCTGGCCCATCAGGTTGGCGATGTTCGCCGCGGACAGGAAGGCGTGCTGCGAAATCTGGAAGTAGGCGCCGATGGCGATCAGGCCGACGATGACCGGCAGGGCGCCGCTCTCACCGTTGCGGACCCGCCTGAACCAGATCCGGGTGTACTCACCCAGCGACTGGGCCAGCACTTCCGGTGCGCTGGTCAGCGCGATGTCCGCGGCTACTTCGTCGCCTGCGGCGGGCTCGCCCGCCACCACAACCGACCCGGCTTGGTCCCTGGGCGCCTCGCCCTGCTCCGTGCCTGCCATTTTTCAGCCCTCCGAGCCGCTGCCGGCGCGGGGCGAGGTCGCGCGCTCGCCCCCGCTGCCGTCGTCGCCCAGCCGGGTCGACGTGCCGGTGGTCATGAGGTCTACGGTCGACTGCCGGTCAAACTCCGCCGCCGGCCCCGCCGCGACCAGCCTGCCCAGGTAGAGCACCGCGATCCGGTCCGCGACCTGGAACACGTCGACCAGGTTGTGCGAGATGACGAGGACCGCGTGACCGGTGCCGGCCAGCCGGGCAACGAGAGAAAGCACGAGCTCGGTCTGGCTGACGCCAAGCGCAGCAGTCGGCTCGTCCATGATGACGAGCCTGGCCTCCTGCATGACCGCCTTGGCCACCGCGACCGCCTGCCGCTGCCCGCCCGACAGCGAGCCGACCGGCTGCCGGATCGATCGGACGCTCGTGACCTTCAGGTCCTGCAGCGTCTGCTTGGCGGTCAGCTCCATGCTGACCTCATCGAGCAGGCCCAGCCGCTGCTTTTCGTGACCAAGCAGCATGTTCTGCACGATGTCCAGGTTGTCACACAGCGCGAGGTCCTGGTAGACGGCAGCGATGCCGCGATTGGTGGCGTCCCTCGGCGAGTGAATATGGACCGGCTGGCCGTCCCATAGCAGATCGCCGCTGCTTGGCTGCCAGATGCCCGCGACGGTCTTGATGAGCGTCGACTTGCCTGCCCCGTTGTCGCCGACGAGGGCGGTCACCTGCCCGGCCGGAATATCCAGGTTGATGTCGGTCAGCGCCTGTACCGGGCCGAAGTTCTTGCTGACGCCCCGCAGCCGCAGCAGCGGCATCTCGCCGCCTTCAGCCAGGCTGGAGTCCGGCCGTCCCGAGCCGGACGGCGCCCGGCCCGCCGAAGCGGGCCGGGCGCCGTCACCGTAGCCATCCGTTACCAACGCGGCGTTCCCATCCGGTCGTGCGCGTTCATCTTCACTACGAGATCCCGTACTTGGTGCAGTCTGCCTTGAACGAACCCGTGCACAGGCTGGACGCCGGCACGAAGCCATCCTTGACGACTGTCGACTGGACCGTGCTCGGAACCACCCATTCCGGCGTCAGCAGGATCGAGGGCACCGCAGCCCCCGTGTTGACGTCCTTCACGGTGCCGTTGACCAGCGCCGCCGGCGGCGTCAGGCCCGCCCGCAGGTACATGGCCAGCGCGACCGCAGCCTGCGCCTCCAGGTAGATCGGCTTGTACACGGTGCCGCACTGGTAGCCGGATATGACGTTCTGCAGCCCGGTCAGGGTGGCGTCCTGGCCGGTGACCGGGAAGGTCGTCGCCTTGATGCCGCGCGTCTGCAGGTAGTGGATGATCGGCGCGCCGTTCTCGTCGTTGGGCATCAGCACGGCGTTGGCGTTCGGGTGCGCCGTGTACGCCGCCTCGAACTCCGACAACGCGGTGGGCGGATCCCACGTCCCGGCCGGGTTGGCGACGTCGGTCCACGTCTTGGCGCTGAAGTAGGGCGCGAGCACCGCATCGTAGCCGTTTGCGAACAGCGTGGCGTTGTTGTCGGTCGGGGCGCCGCGCATGACGATGACCTGGGGCTTGGCGACGTGCCAGGCCGTTATGCAGCTGGCCAGGCCCTTGCCGAGCAGCGTGCCGACGTAGACGTTGTTGAAGCTGACGTAGTACTTGCGGGTGCCGCCGAGGGTCAGCCGGTCGTAGTCGATCACCGGCACGCCGTGCGACTTAGCGTAGGACTCGATCTTCGCGCCGACGCCGGAGTCGAGCGGGTCCACGGCCAGCACGGTCGCGCCCTTGGTGATGTCGGCCTGGGCGTCAGCGTACTGGGTGGCGTCGCTGCCCAGCGCGTTCTGGATGATGTACTGCGACGGCGTGAGCCCGGCATCCGTCAGGGCCTTCTTCAGGTAGGGCGCGTCGAATTCCACGTACCGGGTCGACGACACGGTGTCGGGCAGGATCACCGCCACGATCCCCTTGCCCTTCGCTGCCAGCGGCTTGAGCGCGGTCATCGCCCCGAAGCTCAGGTTGAACGACGTGGAGCTGATCTTCGGCACGCTCGATGAGCTTGGCGTGCTTGGCGTGCTCGACGTGCTCGACGCGCTGCTTCCGCAGCCGGCCGCGACGAGCGCCGCGCACGCGGCAGCGGCTGTAAGGGCGATTCTTCTCTTATCAATAAATTTCAACGAAACCCCTTCGCTTCTTGCGCTCGGCGTGCTACGTGAACAGAGCATCACCAGCATGGTCACCTTGAGGTCGGTGCGGTAAGCCCGGTGCAGCCAACCATAGGCTTCGAAAAGTTAACATGGTCATAACATCGCAGCTCAGACGTTAAAATAGAGTTAACGGCCCGACCGCCGCAACGGCTGCAGCCAGGGCGAGTCTCGAACGAGATGAGTTCGACGCGGGACCGTTACTCGGCCGCGATCCGGTATCCCGCGCGAGGCTGGGTGAGGATAAGCGGCGGGCCGTCCTCGGCCTCCAGCTTGGCCCGCAGCCGCCGCACATAGACCCGCACGTACTCGGTCTCCGTCTCATAGCCGTGCCCCCAGACCCGCCGCAGCAGGTGTGCATGGGTCAGCAGCTTGCCGCGGTTGGTGACCAGTTCGCGGAGCAGCGCAAACTCCGTCGGGGTCAGGTGCACCGGGTACCCGTCCCTGGTGACCTGCTGGGCGGCGAGATCGATTACTACCGGGCCAATGGAGATAACCGGCGGCGCTGGTTCCGGTGCGGCCGCCGGGCGGGTGCGGCGCAGCGTTGCGGTAATCCGGGCCAGCAGCTCCTCGATGCTGAACGGCTTGGTCAGGTAGTCGTCGGCGCCGACGTTCAGCGCCGTGACCTTGTCCCGCTCGCCACCGCGGGCGGAGACGACGATGACGGCCACCGATGAGCGCTCGCGTATCTCGCGGCATAGCTCGAACCCGTCCACCCCGGGCAGCATCAGGTCCAGCAGCACGATGTCCGGTGCCTCGGTCTCCAGCATCCGCAGTGCCCGGGCGCCATCGGTCGACACCACGGTGTCGAAGCCCCGGACGGCCAGGTTGGACCGGATCAGGTCGACGATGCTCGGATCATCCTCAACGATCAGCGCGCGCGTCTCGGTCGCCTGCTCGGTCATCGCGGGCCGGTCCCGTTCCCCGACGCCGTTACTTGCTTCGGGACCGGCTGGCCGGCCCGGTGGGCCCGGCCGCCGTTACTGTCGGCCCGGGCGCGGCTTTCGGACGCCTCGGCGCCGTTGCAGGCGCCCTCAGTGCCGTTTCCGGCCGCCTCAGTGCCGTCTCCGGCGGCCTGGGCGCCGCGATCGTCGGCCAGCGGGCCCGGTTGCTCCGTCGGCAGCACGATGTGGAAGCAGGTGCCCGGGCCCGGCTGGTCGAGTCCGATGCGGCCGCCGTGCGCCGCCACGATGCCCTTGGCGATCGAGAGGCCGAGCCCGGCGCCAGCCGTGCGCGCTCGCCGCAGCCGCATCGGCTCGAACGGGGCGGCGGCAAGCTCCGGCGGCATCCCCGCGCCGTCGTCGGCAACGCTTACGGCCACACCGCCGGGCCCGTTCCCGGTAGCGCTGACGCGCACCCGGGTGCCGGGCGGATTGTGCCCGATGGCGTTGTCGAGCAGGTTAACGAATACCTGCTCAAGCCTGTCATGATCAGCCCAGACAGCGGGCAGGCAGGGGTCGCAGGAGACCTCGACCATGCTGCCGTGGGCGGGCGGCAGGCAGGCGATCGCCGCGTCGAGAACCAGCGGGATGTCGCACCAGTCCCGCTGCAGCCGGAGGACTCCCGACTCGATCGCGGAAAAGTCGAGCAAATCGCCGACGAGACGGCCGAGCCGAGCCGATTCTGAGGCGATCCGGGCCAGGAATCGCTGCTGCGACTGGCTGTCCCAGGTCACGTCCGACTGCATGAGGCTCGACGCGTATCCCCTGATGGCCGTCAGCGGGGTGCGCAGCTCGTGGCTCAGCCGGGACAGGAAGCCGCGCTGCAGTTCCTGCGACCGCCGCAGCGCCGCCGCCTCCTGGTGGGCAAGGCCGGCTTCCTCGCGTTCCAGCGCGAGCCGCAGCGAGTGGGCAGCGTCCTCGAGCAGCGCCGTCGCGTCAGCGGCCTGACCGCGTGCGCCGCCACGGCCGGACAGGCCGCCCGGCCAGCTCGCACCGTCCGGCCAGCTCGCACCGTCCGGCCAGCTCGCACCGTCCGGCCAGCCGACACCGTCCGGGCGCCCGGCCCGCGCTGCCCAGCCGGCCAGCAACGCGGTCGGGCCGCCAGGAGCGGCGAAGGTCACGGCCAGCAGCCGGGCGCCCCCGTCGGCCGGTAGCTCACGGGCCACGCCGTCCCTGCGCTCGCCGGCCAGGATGTGATCCGCGGCGTCCAGCAGACCGGGCGAGGCGGCACCGGCACCGCGCGGGCGGCCCGCTGCCTCGGCGGTGCAGACCGCGCGGCAGTGCGTCTGGCCGGCCCGCCGCGTGAGCAACATCACCTCGTCCGCCTGCAGGCCCTGGCGCAGGGATTGCAGTGCCGGACCTAGCGCCTCGGCCACGGGGATCGGCCCGGCCAGCGTCTCCAGCATCTCCCTGATCGTCTCAAGTACCCGGTTGCGTGCGGTGACCTCCTCAAGCAGCCGATCCCGCTCGATCGCGCTGGCGGCATAGCCTGCGTAGAGGTTGACCAGGTCAAGCTGGTCCCGTTGCGGGCTGCCCGGGGCTTGCCCGAAGACGGTGATGACGCCGAGGTGGCCGCCGGGGCCCATCACCGGGACCGACCAGGAGCTGCGCACCTCGGCTGCCCTGGCAAGGCCGTCGAACGGCGCCCAGGCGAGCCCGGTGCGCACGTTGTCCTCCACGAACGGCTTTCCCGCCGCGGCGGCCAGGCCGACTGGGCCGCCGGCTGGACCATAGGGCAGCCGGGACCACGCCGATTGCAGCACCGGCGGCAGCCCCAGTGAGGCGGCGCAGATCAGCGCATTCTGGGCGCGCAAGTGAATGCACAGCCGGTCGCTGCCGAGCGCGGCGCCGAGCGCAGAAAGGATCAGCGACAGGCTGGACGACGGGTCGGCCGAGACCAGCCGGTCGGCCAGACCGTGCAGCCTGGTCAGCTGCCGCCGCGCCGAGGAGTCCACCTGCTGGCCCGACAGCAGCGCCACGACATCGTCGGGGTGCACCGCGCTGGGATCGACGGCGGCTACCACCCGGCCATGACGCAGCACGACGATCCGGTTGGCCAGCCGGAACATCTGGTCGATGTCGTGGCAGGCGAGCAGGATCGTGGTGCCCTGCCCGCGCAGGCTCCGGATCAGCTCCTCGACCTGCGCGGATTCCCGCACTCCGAGGGAGGCGGTGGGCTCGTCAAGCAGCAGCAGCCGGGGCCTGTGCGCCATCGCCCGCGCCACCGCCACCAGCTGGCGCTGGCCTCCGGACAGCGAGCGGACGCTTCGGGTGGTGTCCCGGATCGGGATTCGGAGGCTGCCGAGCAGTGCCGCAGCGGTTTCGTGGAACCGGACGTCGGACAGCAGATGACGGCGCCGCTCCCGGCCGAGCAGCAGGTTCGACGCGACATCCAGGTTGTCGCAGAGCGCCAGGTCCTGCCAGACCACGGAGACTCCCTGCCGGGCGGCAGCAGCCGGGTTGGCGCTGACGGGGCGGCCGGCCAGCGAAATCTGCCCGACGGTCGGGGCGATGTCTCCAGAAATGCAGCGCACCAGCGTGGTCTTGCCCGCGCCGTTCTCGCCCGCTAGCGCGACGACCTCGCCGGGCGCGATTTCGAAATCGACCCCGGCGAGCGCGCGCAACGGGCCGAAATCGACGACAAGCCCGGACACCGACAGCAGCGGCCTCGACTGCGCTGGAGGCCTGACGGCGACACTCATGGGCCTATTGTGGTGCGAACATTCACCGCGAAGCTACCCAGGCCTGCCGCAGACCTCGGCGATCCGGCCGGCCAGGAAGGCACGTTCGGCCGCATTGTCGGCCAGGTCGAGGGCGCTGCGGTAGGCGGTGGCCGCATCGCCGGGGCGGCCCAGCCGGCGCAGCAGGTCGGCCTTGGCCGCCGGCAGGTAGCGGTAGCCGGCCAGCCGGCCGGCCCGCTCGAGATCCTCCATCTCGGCCAGCCCCGCGGCTGGCCCGTCGACCATGGCCAGCACCACGGCCCGGTTCAGCGCGACCACCGGAGACGGCCAGGCCCGCAGCAGCGCCCCGTAGAGCTGGAGCAGCTGCGGCCAGTCCGTCTCAGCGTAGCTCGGCGCCTCAGCGTGCACCGCCGCTATGGCTGCCTGCAGCGCGAACCGCCCCGGCCGGCCGCCGCGCAGCGCCTCGGTCACCAGCCAGGTGCCTTCCCCGATCGCCGCCAAGTCCCACCGCGACCTGTCCTGTTCCTCGAGCAGCAGCAGGCGCCCGTCCTCGGCTGTCCTGGTAGCCCGGCGCGCGTCGGTGAGGAGCAGCAGCGCAAGCAGGCCGCGGACCTCACGCTCGTCCGGCATGAGCACCCGCAGCGTGCGGGCCAGGTCGATGGCCCGCTCCACCAGGTCGGCGCGAACCAGGCCGTCCCCAGCCGGAGCCGTGTGGCCTGTCGTGTAGAGCAGATGCACCACCGTGAGGACCGCGTCAAGCCGGTCAGGCAGTTCCGCCGCACCGGGCACCCGGTAGGCGATCCGGGCGGCGGAGATCTTCTTCTTCGCCCGCGTGACCCGCGCCGCCATGGTCGGCTCCGGCACCAGGAACGCCAGCGCGATCTCCGCGGTGGTCAGTCCGCACACCAGCCGGAGCGTGAGCGCTACCTGCGCCTCCCTGGCCAGCGCCGGGTGACAGCAGGTGAACACCAGCCGGAGCCGGTCGTCGGGAATCACGCCTTCTCCCTCGTCGGCCTCACCGCCGACCGCCGCGCCCGGCCCGGGCTCAGCCGGGTCAGGCTCGACCAGCAGCGGCAGCTTGGCCCGCAGCGTCCGGTCCCTGCGCAGCATGTCAAGTGCCCGCCGCCGCGCCGTGGTGGTCAGCCAGGCGCCAGGATTGCGCGGCACGCCCTGCCGCTGCCAGGCGTCAAGCGCGGCCACGTAGGCGTCCTGCACGCACTCCTCGGCGACGTCGATGTCGCGCGCGACGCGCGCCGTCGCGGCGAGCACGAACGCCCACTCGCGGCGGTGCGCGTCGGCGACCGCGGCACTGACGTCCGCGGCTTCAGGCTGATCGCCGCGGGCCCCCGCACCTGGCGCGCCTGGCTGCACGCCTCACCCGCCTGACAGGTCCATCACCGGCCGCACCTCGACGCCGCCGTAGGGTGCCGGGCACAGCTTCGCGATCTCCAGCGCATGATCGAGGTCATGGGCCTCGATCAGGTAGTAGCCGCCGAGCGCCTCCTTGGTCTCGGCGAACGGGCCGTCGGTCACGACGTCGCCACCGATCGAGGTCGCGGTGCTAGTGGGCTGCAAGGCGTTACCACCGACGATCTTCCCGCCCTTCTCCCCTACCTGCTCGGCGAACCGGGCATGTGCCTGCCCCGCCGTCTGCCACACTTCGGGCGAGCCGTTCACGTAGGCGTCCTCGTTCTCGTAGATGAGGATCAGGTACTCGGCCATCTGGATCTCCTTGAGTCTCTCGATCGGGTGGCTTCACCACTTCGACGAACGGGCCCGCCAGGAATCGACAAGGCGTTGCCAGGATTCTCGCCTATGGTGCCGACAGTGGGCCGATGGTGCCGACAGTGGGCGGCGGCGTCGGTCCTGATGTCAGTGCCGCGACAGGCCAGGATCACTGCGGAGGGCCAGGGCACGAAGCCCGTTAACGGCACTTACGGGGTCATCAGCGCCGAATACGGCTGATCCCGCCACGAACACATCGGCGCCGGCCTCGGCGCAGCGACCGATCGTCTCCGCGCTGACGCCCCCGTCGACCTGCAGCCAGATCGAACCGCCCCGCCGGGCGATAAGGTCAGCTGCCCGCCGGATCTTGGGCAGCACCAGATCGAGGAACGGCTGACCGCCGAAACCAGGCTCGACCGTCATCAGCAGCAGCATGTCGACTTCGCCCAGCAGGTCGGCGTAGGGCTCTACCGGTGTGCCCGGGTTGACGGCGAGCCCGGCCCGCGAGCCCGCCGCCCTGATCATCCGCAGCGTTCGGACCGGTGACTGGACGGCCTCGGCGTGGATGGTCACGTTCCGCGCCCCTGCCTCGGCGTAGCCGGTGGCCCAGCGATCCGGGTCCTCGATCATCAGGTGGCAGTCCAGGGGCAGGCTGGCGTGCTTGTGCAGCGCTTCGACGACCGGCAGGCCAATCGTGAGGTTCGGCACGAAATGGCCGTCCATCACGTCGACGTGCAGCCAGTCGGCCACGCCCGAGACGGCCGCGGCCTCGTCGGCGAGCCTGGCGAAGTCCGCGGCCAGCATGCTAGGCGCGATCTGGACGGTCATCTCAGCCTCAAGTGTATGGCCGGCGTGCCACACTGGCACTTCTGCAGCCCGGCCGGGCCCGGCGAGCCGGGCCGCGGAAAGTGTCACAGCCCCCCGCTATCGTTCGATCCTGTATTCGAAACCTGAAGCAGGCGAGGAGGCCGCGAGTTG
Source organism: Streptosporangiaceae bacterium (assembly GCA_050011895.1). Taxonomy (GTDB): domain Bacteria; phylum Actinomycetota; class Actinomycetes; order Streptosporangiales; family Streptosporangiaceae; genus DATBGO01. Next base: position 17,469 of record JBEKIF010000001.1, read on the forward strand.
AACCCCGAAGCATCGAGCAGACTGCTGGACCGTGTCAGGAAGCTGCTGGCCAAGGCGGAGGACGAGAGTGTTACGCCGCCCGAGGCCCAGGCACTGACGGCGAAGGCCGCAGAGCTGATGGCCAAGTACGGCATCGACCGGGCGCTGCTCGCGGCCGACCGCCCGGAGACCGACCAGCCCGCCAACCGGGTGCTTGACATCGGCAACCCTTGGGCGCGGGTGAAGGCGCATCTGCTGTGCGGACTCGGTTCCGCGCTCCGCTGCCACTGCATCCTGCTGTCCAGCGCCGGACCTGGCGCCAGGATCCACGTGTTCGGCTACGCATCTGACCTCGAGCGCACCGACATGCTGTACACCTCGGTACTCATCCAGATGTGGCACGGCCTGGCGGGCGCGCAGGTGCCGTCGTGGAGCCGCAGCGCGCGGGCCTGGCGGCGCAGCTGGCTGCTGGGTTTCGCCACTGCCGTGGTCTCCAGGGTCCGCGCGGCCGAGCACGCGGCAGCGAGCCAGGCCACCGCGCCCGCGGCTGCGTCGGGTTCCAAGACCGCCCTGGTCCTCGCCGACCGCACCCTGGTGATCCGCAGGAACGTCGAGCACGCTTACCCCGTCACCCGGACCGCGAGAGTCACCTACAGCGGGAGCGGCTACGGGGACGGTTACGCCAAGGGCCAGCAGGCCGACATCGGCGGCCGCCGGCTGGCCGCGAGCCGGGGCCGCGCCCTGTCCGGCGCGCCCCGGTAGCCGAGTTCCCTGCTGTCCGGTCAGGCCATAAAGCCCGCTACCGCTGCGGCCAGCTGCGGGGCGCCGAATATGTTGTAGTGGGTCAGGCCGGGCAGGATGGCCAGTCCCATGCTGGTGGCCAGCGAGCCGTCCCAGCCCGCGTCCTTCAGGCCGCCCCCGAGCAGGGCGAAGAACTCGGCGGCGTGCGAGGGCGGGATGCTGTCGGCGTCGGCGTACACCAGCAGCGTCGGGGTCGTGATCCGCCTGACCTCGTCGGTCCAGTCGTAGGGCTGCCGCAGCGGCTCGCCGGTCTTGTCCATCAGGGCGGGGAATGCATCGCGGTCGGGAGCGACCTGTGACCACGCCTGGTACATCGGGGACTGCCGCATCTGACCGAACGCATCCCTGCCGACCTGCGCCATCCCGGCGAGGACCTCGGGGAACCAGCCGTCGCGGCGACAGGGCGTGGACACCAGCGCCAGCCTCCGTACCCGGCCGGGGTGCTGGACCACGCAGCGCAGGCCTGCGCCGCCGCCCAGGGATAGCCGAGCAGGTCGGCCTGCCCGAGCCGGAGATGCTCGATCACCCCGGCGATGTCGTCACCGAAGGCCTCGAAGCTGAACGGACGGCCGGTGTCCCTGGTATGGCCGTGCGCCTGCAGCTCGACGGCTATGACCTGGCGCTTCTCGGCCAGCTGGTCGAGCAGATCGCCGAACATGCTGGCGAGGCCGAAGCCGCCGTGAACCACGACGAGAGGTACGCCGCCGTCGCCACGGCTTTCCCAGTACATGTCAAGGCCATTGACGGGCACGTATCCGATAGCTGCCGGGCGGGACATCTGATGCTCCTCCTGGTCGGGACGGGGACGCCGGGGATTGGACGAGCGCCGGAATCCAGACTCATCGCTGCTCTCCTCCCTGCGGCCAGGCGTGCGCGCCGCGCCGGAGCAGCGCGAGGAAGATCGCGTCAGTGCCGTGCCGGTGCGGCCAGAACTGCGCGAACCTGCCATCCGGTGCCGGGCAGCATAGCCCTGGCACGCCGGCGAGCACGCCGGGCGCGTCAAGTACCTCCACGTCGCCGCGGGAGGCCAGCACGCCGCCGACCACGTCGCGGGTCTCGGCCAGGTGCGGCGAGCAGGTGACGTACGCAACGACCCCGCCCGGCCGGGCCGACTCGATGGCAGTCGCCAGCAGCTCGCGCTGCAGTCCGCTAAGCCCCGGTATGTCCTGCGGCGACCGGCGCCACCGTGCTTCCGGGCGCCGCCGGAGCGCCCCGAGACCCGAGCACGGGACATCCGCGAGGACCCGGTCGAAGGAGCCAGGGCGCCACGCAGGAGCAGTACCGTCAGCCGCTATCACGGCGGCCGCGCCGGGCCGGCCCGCGGCCGGGCCGGCCGTCCGGGCGTCAGCCCCGGCGGTACCGGCGTCAGCGCCGGCGGTACCTGGCGCAGCCGCCAGGCCCGCGCGCGCAGCGCCGCCCAGGGCGGTCATGACAAGGCGGGCCCGGTGCTCGCGCACGTCCGCAGCCAGCAGCCCGGCCCCGCGCGCGGCGGCCAGGCCAGCCAGCAGCCGCGCCTTGCCGCCCGGCCCCGCGCACATGTCGAGCCACCGCCCGCGATCGGTGCCGCTGGTTTCCGCCCGGGCCAGCGCCAGCGCGGCCAGCTGGCTGGCCTCGTCCTGCACTCCCGCGCGGCCCTGCGCCACCGCCGGGACGTCGCCAGGGTCGCCGTCGGGCAGGTAGGCGCCGAACTCCGACCACCGCGCGGGCTGGCTCCCGGCCGCGACCAGCTCTGCCCGGCTGGCCAGGCCGGGAACGGCGCACAGCGTGACGGCGGGCCGCCGGCCGTCAGCGGCCAGCGCAGCCTCGGTCTCCGCCAGGCCACCAGCCTCCGCCTCCCCCAGCGCGGCGCTCAGCGCCATGACGATCCAGCGCGGATGGCTGTACCGCACCGATAGGTGACCGACCAGGTCCTCGGCCCGGCCCGGGGCCACGATGTCCAGCCAGCCCGGCAGGTCGCGCGTCGCGACGCGGCGGAGCACCGCGTTGACGAAACCGGCCGGGCGCGGCCCCGCGACATACCTGGCGAGGTCGACCGAGGTGGCAACGGCCGCATGCGGGCGGACCCGGGTGGCGAGCAGCTGATGCGCGCCGAGCCGGAGCACCTGCCGGAGCGGCGGGTCCACTGCCGCCAGGTCGCGGTCGCTGCAGACGGCCAGGATTGCGTCGTAGCTGCCCTGACCGCGCAGGGTCCCATAGCTGAGTTCGGTGGCCAGGGCGGCATCCCGGCCGGTCAGCCCGCGCTCGCGCAACAGCGCCGGGAGCAGCAGGTTCGCGTAGGCGTCGCGCTCATCGACGCCGCGGAGCACATCAACCGCCGTCCGCCGCGCCGGATCTGCCCGCCCGGCGGGCGACCGGCTCGTGCTCTTCTGGGCCGCCCTGTTGCTGTTCTTGCTGGACCCGCGGCTCTTGCTGGACCCGCGGCCACGGCCGTTTCCGGCCGGCTGGTCGCTTCTGGTGGCTGCCTGCTGGTCGCCGCCGCGCCCGGCAGCGCCGGCCGTGCCCGGCGTCATGTCAGCGGAGCACCGCACTTCGGCCCTCCAGGCGCAGGCCCCGCGCCCAGTCCGGCGCCCGCATCAGGCGCTTGCCATCCGGCTGCACGTCGCCGAGCTCGGCAGGCAGCGTCCCGGTGCCGACGAGTACCCGGGATCGCTCGACCAGCAACTCGCCTGGCGCAGGTGCGCCGCCTGGATCCGCCGCCGTGGCCACCGCCGCCAGCGGGCCGAGCCTGAGCCTGGTGCCGTCAAGGACACTCCACGCGCCCGGGGCAGGCGTGCACGCCCGGATCAGGCGGCCCACCGCAACGGCGGCCTGGTGCCAGTCCACATGCGCATCATCCGCCGTGATCTTGGGAGCCAGGCTGATCCCCTCGGCAGGCTGCGGCTGCGCCACGAGTTCCCCGGACTCGATCCCGTCCATGGTCGCGACCAGCAGTTCGGCCCCCGACACGGACAGCCTGGCCAGCAGGTCGCCGGCCGTGTCCGAAGGCTTGATTGGCTCGGTGACCACGCCGAACACGGGCCCGGCGTCAAGCTCCCTGACGAGCACGAAGGTGGTGGCCCCGGTGAGATCGTCGCCATGCAGGATCGCCTGCTGCACGGGGGCCGCGCCCCGCCAGGCGGGCAGCAGCGAAAAGTGCAGGTTGACCCAGCCCTGCCGGGGGATGTCCAGCGCTGATTGCGGGATCAGCGCGCCGTAGGCGGTGACCGGGCAGCAGTCGGGCGCCAGTTCCCGCAGCCTGGCGAGGAAGTCAGGATCTCTCGGCCGCTCCGGCCTCAGGATCTCCAGGCCGGCTGCTTCCGCGCGCTGCGCGACCGGGCTCTTCGCGACCTGCAACCCGCGTCCCGACGGCGCGTCCGGCCGGGTGATCACGGCCGCGACCTCGTGCCGCGAGCCCAGCAGCGCGTCCAGGGAGCGGACGGCCGCCGCTGGGGTGCCGGCGAAGACCAGTCGCATCCGCTAGTAGGCCCTGCCGCGCATCGGGTGCGGCGAGAGCTTGACCGCGGGGACTGCCTCGCCCCACCACTCGGCCGCCCGGATCTCCTTCATGGCCTGCTTGCGCTGGGCGTCATCGAGGCGGTCAATGAATAGCACGCCATCCAGATGGTCGGTCTCGTGCTGCACGCAGCGAGCGAGCTGGCCGGTGCCCTCGAGGGTGACCGGCTCGCCGTACATGTCGAACCCGGTTGCCACGGCTCCGTAGGAGCGCCTCGTCGGGTACGCCAGGCCAGGGAACGACAGGCAGCCCTCGTCGTCCGTCTCCTCTTCCACGGATAGTTCAAGCGACGGATTGATCAGGTGGCCCAGCTGATCGTCAACGTAGTAGGTGAAGACACGCAGGCTCACCCCGATCTGCGGCGCCGCCAGGCCAACGCCGGGTGCCTCCATCATCGTCTCGGTGAGATCCTTGACCAGCCTGCGCAGCTCAGCGTCGAAATCCCGGACCGGCTCGGCCGGGGTGCGCAGCACCGGATCGCCGAACAGACGTATCGGCCTGACGCTCACTACGTGCCTCCCGCATGACGGACCGCGTGTCGCTACCGCAGACAGTCTATGGATTCGCGGCACCTTTACCGGCCGAAGGCGAACGAGCCTTGAACGCGGCCTTGCGCGCCGCCCGCGCCACGGCCGGGTCGGGGTGATGCTCGCCCAGCGCGGTCAGCAGGCCCGTTACCCCCGGATGACTGACCTGCCACAGGCTCGCGACGATCTGCGCCTGCGTGCGGGCGGGCACCTCGGGCAGCAGCTCGGCCACCACGTCATGCGGATCTGCCTCTTCGAGCAGCCCCGCGCCCAGGTCAACGAGCAGCCATGTCCGGTCCTCCGGGGTCAGCTCGGCCTCCTCGCCGTGCTCGTGCAGCCAGACTGCCGCGTGCGCACGCAGCAGCGGATCGCCGAGGGCGGCCCGGACGTCGGCGATGGCTCCGGCACCGACCCGGTCCAGGACGGCGAAGGCCGCTCCCCGGAGCCCTGGCGACCCGGACCTGGCCGCGCTGACCAGCTCCGCGGCTGCCTGGGCCGCGGTCCGCGCGGCCAGCCAGGCGCCGATCTCTGCTTCGCCGTCCTCGGCGTCGCAGCTGGCCAGGGTAGCGAGCAGTCCGGCAGCCCCGGCCCGCCCTGAACTCCCGAGGACCGGTACGTGCCAGCCCTGCGCGCGCAGCCTGCGGTGCACGCCCCAGATCCCGAGCGGGGACAACGCGACCGTCAGTCCGCCTGCCGCCTCTTCGGTGCCGAGTTCCACCACGCCCAGGTCGGCCAGCGTCTCAAGGGCCCGCGACAGGGCCGCGCCCTGATCGTGCTCCCGGACCTGCTCACTGTGCCTGACCTGCCGGTCCGCTTGCTGCCTTCGGGTGCCAGCGGCGGCCGCATAGGCGTCGAAGAGGCTCTCCATCCGCACCGGCGCACCCACCGTGTATAGCGCGGTAGCCAGCCCGTCCAGGTCCTCGGCGGCCAGGGTCACCTGGAGCGCGCCGTCCCAGAGCGCCAGCACTTCCTCCGCATCTCCGGACGCGAGAGCGTCGAGCCTGCCGGGCGTCCAGCCGCCGTCCGCATCCGGCCGCCCCGCCGCCACGGCCACCTGCCAGGCCATGTCCACCTCGCTGGGCGCCATCTCCAGCTCGGCGGCCGCCGCGGCTCGCTGCAGCCCGGATAGGCGCCGCGATCCGGCCAGGTCACCGAGGCCCTGAGCCCAGCGGCTCAGGTCCCTGGCGGCCCGGAGGAGCGGCGCGACGCGTGCCGCAGCGGCCAGCTCCTCCCTTGGCGCCAGCCGCACCGGCGGCATGCGCAGCCGGTCTCCATGACGATGCAGGCCCGGTGCCGCTGCGCTGGCCGGGAGGGTGCCAGCGCCGTTCCCGTCGGCTGCCTGCCCCCCTGCTCCAGCCGCACCGGGATCTGCTGCGGGCCCGGTCCGCGGAGCGGCTGGCCCCGGCTCCGGGCCCGAGCGGGAGCCGCTCGGCCCCGCGTCCGGGTTCCTTCGTGAGGTAGCCACCCCAGCACCCTATGGCCTCGGGCGGGCATAGTCAGATCAGCTCGGCCGGGTCGAGCTGCATTCTCACCGCGCCCGGATCCTTGCGCGCGCTGCGTACGCCCTGGCCAGCGCGCAGCGCGGCGGCCAGCGCGCCACCCATGGAGCGGGGCACCCGGATCAGGGCCCGTACCGCCTCCCCAGCCGCCTCGCCGCCGTGGCCGGGGGCGCCCGCCGCGATCGGGACGGGTCCGAGAACTTCGGCGGCAGCAGGCAGCTCGGCGGCCGCGAGCAGCCCGGCGACGGCATCCTTCGGGCCGGTCAGGCTGGCCATCCGGGCCGCGGGAGGGAACCGGAGCTCGGCACGTTCAGCGAGTTCCCGCTCGGCGTGGGTGACCGGGTCCCAGCGGATGAGAGCCTGCACGGCCGGTACCGCGGCATCGGCCACGACCACCACGACCCCGCCGCCGGAGGCCGGCCGTACCAGCGCCGCAGCGTTCATCCACCGCCGCAGTGCCTCCTCGGCGGCCCGGAGGCCGGGCCGGCCAAGCAGCGCCCAGCCGTCGAGCAGCACGGCGCCCGGATAGCCGCCGTCGGCTCGCGGCTCGGCGCCCGGCGTCGCTACGATCACCGCGGGCGTGGCGGGCACCGCAGCGATCACCCCGTCGCCGCCCGACACGCGGACCGGCGTGCCGGGGAAGGCCCGGCCAAGTTCCTCCGCGGTTCGCCCGGCCCCGGTCACCGCGGCGCGCAGCCTGCCGTGACCACAGCGCGCGCAGGTCCAGCTGCCGGTCGCCGCGCACCAGCCGCAGACCGCGGCCGCGTGCGCCGCCGGAAGCGTGAGCGGTCCCCCGCAGGCGCGGCAGCGAGCCGGCCCGTGACAGTGCGCGCATCCGACGGCCGCCACGTAACCTCTCCTCGGCACCTGGATCAGGACCGGCCCGCTGGCCAGCGCATCCCGTGCGGTGCGCAGCGCGAGGCTGGGCAGCCGCGCGGACCGGGCGGCCTCGTCGCGCGCCAGCTCCGAGTCGTCGCCCGGCGCGCTGATGAACGGCGCGCACCGGCGGACCACCGGGCGGTCAGCCGTCAGGGCGTGCGCCCACCCGCTCGCGACCAGCTGGGTCGCCTCAGCTGTCCGCGCGAAGCCGCCTATCAGGGCAGCGGCACCGCACCGGTGCGCCCGCAGCGCCAGCACCTCCCTCGCGTGCGGGTACGGAGCCCGCGGCTCGGCGTGCAGGTCATCGCCGTCATCCCAGATCACCACCAGACCGAGCCCGGCAACGGGCGCGAACATCGCGGAACGGTTCCCGGCCGCTATCGTGACCTCGCCGCGCACGATCCGCAGCCACCGGCGATACCGTTCGGCGGGCCCCAGCCCGGCGGCAAGGCAGACGTGCCGCCCGGGGCCGAGCCTCCCGGCCAGTGCCGCGTCCACCTGGTCAAGGTCCCTGGCATCAGGGACCACGATGAGCACGCCGCGGCCGGCCGTCCCGGCCGTTGCCGCGGCTACCGCGATCTCGTCCGCCCAGTGCGGTCCTGGCAGGGCAGACCAGACCGCACGCGGGGCACGGCCGTCGGCGATGGCCGCCAGGAAGGACCGCCCCGCCCGGTAACGCGACCAGGTGCCAGGCTCCGGGCGGCCTGCCAGCCCGGCACCGGGCGGACCCGGCCCTGGACCAGCCGAGCCCGGGCCCGCTTCGGCTCTGCCGTGCCGTGGCGGGACCGCCAGCCGGAGTACGTCGGCCAGCGTTCCGGCATATCTATCCGCCACCGCGCGCGCCAGCCCGGCGATCTCCGGCGTGAGCACCGGCTCGGGCGACACGACCCGCTCCAGGTAGGCGAGCCTGCCGAGGTGCTCGCTGCTAGCGGCCCGCCCGAGCACAAAACCACTGGCCAGCTGGCCCGCGAACCTGACCCGGACCCGGCAGCCGGGGACCGCGGTGTCTGACATCGACTCAGGTACCTGGTAGTCGAAGGGCCGGTCCAGATGCGCCAGCGGCATGTCGACGGCCACCCTCGCCACCGGCAGCGAGGCCGCGGGAACCGGCCTCCGCTGACTGCGCGCCCCGGGCTTCCGCCCCGTCCGGCGCCCGGGCGCGCCCGCCGGCCCAGGAGCACCGCCATCCTCGGACCCGGCAGCACCGCGATCCGCCGGGACGACGCCGGCCAGCAGGGCGCCCGTGCCTTCTCCTGAGCCAGCCACGGCTCCTGTCCTACCAGAGACTGTCCTGCCAGAGACTGTCCTGCCAGAGACTGTCCTGCCAGAGACTGTCCTGCCAGAGACCAGGAGACCGTCCGACCTGGACGCGGCCGGCCAGCCGGACCGGCTGGCCGGGCTGTTCGCGCTGTGGCGCCGGAATGGTCACAGGCCCGCGGCGAACCGCAGGGCCTCCGTCCGGTCGGTGCGCTCCCAGGAGAAGTCCGGCTCCTCGCGGCCGAAATGGCCGTAGGCGGCAGTCTGGGAGTAGATGGGACGCAGCAGATCAAGGTCCCTGATGATCGCCGCGGGGCGCAGGTCGAATACCTGGAGCACAGCGTCCTGGATCCGCTCGACGGGGACCTGCTCGGTGCCGAAGCACTCGACGAACAGGCCGACGGGCTTCGCCTTGCCGATCGCGTAAGCGACCTGGGTCTCGCAGCGTGCGGCCAGCCCGGCGGCGACCACGTTCTTGGCGACCCAGCGCATCGCGTATGCCGCACTGCGGTCGACCTTTGACGGGTCCTTGCCAGAGAACGCGCCGCCACCGTGCCTGGCCATCCCGCCATAGGTGTCGATGATGATCTTGCGGCCGGTCAGCCCCGCGTCGCCCATCGGGCCGCCGATCTCGAACCGGCCCGTTGGGTTGACCAGCAGCCGGTAATTGGACGTGTCCAGCTCGAGCTTGCCGATGATCGGATCCACCACGTGGTCGCGCACGTCCGGGGCGAGGAGCGCTTTCAGGTCGATGGCCGAGGCGTGCTGGGTGGAGACCACCACCGTGTCAAGCCGCACCGGCTCGCCGCCTGAGTACTCGATCGTCACCTGCGTCTTTCCGTCAGGACGGATGTAGGGCACCTCGCCATTGCGCCGGACCTCTGCCAGCCGCCGGGAAAGGCGGTGGGCGACCATGATCGGCAGCGGCATCAGCTCGGGGGTTTCCTCGCAGGCGTAACCGAACATCAGGCCCTGGTCTCCGGCGCCCTGCCGGTCGAGCTCGTCCGATCCCTCGCCCTCGCGGTGCTCGTATGCATCTCGCACGCCCTGCGCTATGTCAGGTGACTGCGAGCCGATCGAAACCGAGACCCCGCACGACGCCCCGTCGTAGCCCTTCGTCGACGAGTCATACCCGATGTCGAGAATCTTCTCCCGGATGATGCCAGGGATGTCAACATAGGTCTCGGTTGTCACCTCACCGGCGACATGCACCTGACCTGTGGTGATCAGCGTCTCGACAGCGACGCGGCTCCGCGGGTCGCCTTTGAGCATGGCATCAAGGACGGCATCGCTGATCTGGTCGGCCATCTTGTCAGGATGACCTTCCGTGACAGACTCGGACGTGAACAGGCGACGTGCCACCCTGACTCCTTCGACTTCTGTGATTGGCCTCGCCGAAGTGTAGCCGGGCCAGGCGGGCAGCCTCCCGGCAAACGGCCTCACGGCCTGTCGGCGGCCGGGGCGAACCTGCTCGCCACCTGATCCCAGATGGCGTCGGCGATCGTTTCCTTCGGGCCGCGGGGCACGTGCTCCTGGGTGCCGTCCGCGCCCAGGATGAGGGCCTCGTTCTCGGCCACCGCGAACCCGAGCCCGCCGCCGACCTGGTTGACGACGAGCAGGTCACAGCCCTTCGCGGCGAGTTTCGCCCGCCCGTTGGCGAGCAGGTCGCCGGTTTCCGCGCCGAACCCGACTACGACCTGGCCACGGCGCGGCCTGCTGGCCGCCAGCTCGCGCAAGATATCCGGGTTCTGGACCAGTCTGACCGGCTCCGGGTCGGTCCCGGTTTTCTTGATCTTCTGTGCGCTCCGGGCCGCGGGCCGGTAGTCGGCGACCGCCGCTGCCATGATCACGGCATCGGCTCCGGCCGCGCTGGCCAGCACGGCGTCCCGCAGCTCGCGGGCGGACGTGACATGCACGACCTTGACGCCGGCCGGGTCGTCGAGGGCTACGTTCGCGGCTACCAGGGTGACGTCCGCGCCGCGCGCCGTCGCGGTCCTGGCGAGCGCGTAGCCTTGCAGGCCCGACGACCAGTTTCCAAGGAAACGGACCGGATCGAGTTCCTCTCTGGTGCCGCCGGCGGAGATCACCACCGACCGGCCGGTGAGGTCGGGCGCCAGCCCCGCCCCGCCCCTGGCCAGCACCCGGAGCGCAATCCTGAACAGCTCGGCGGGCTCAGGCAGCCTACCTGGCCCGGAATCTGCGCCGGTCAGCCGCCCGGCCGCGGGCTCGAGCACGAGCGAGCCACGCTGGCGGAGCGTGCTGACGTTGGCGCGGGTCGCCGCGTGCTCCCACATCTCGGTGTGCATGGCAGGGGCGAAGACAACCGGGCAGCGGGCTGTCAGCAGGACCGCGGTCAGCAAGTCGTCAGACATCCCCGAGGCGGCCCGCGCCAGCAGGTCTGCGGTGGCCGGGGCGATCAGCACCAGGTCCGCTGTCTGACCAAGCCGGACATGCAGAACTTCGTGCACGTCCGTCCATGCGCTGCTAGCCGCCGGCTCACCGGACAGCGCAGCCCACGTGGCTTCGCCGACGAACCGCAGCGCATCGGGCGTGGGCACGACACGGACCTTGTGGCCCGCCTCGGTGAGCAGTCTGACCAGCTCACATGCCTTGTACGCGGCGATGCCCGCGCCCACTCCGATGATGATGCGCATCGGCCTCTGCCCGGCTCGCAGCTGGCCTCTACGGCTCCGTCAGCCCGTCAGGACTTCGGGCTTCTCTGCCTTGATGAGCCCCTCGCTGATCTCGCGCAGCGCGATGGACAGCGGCTTCTCCTGAACACGGGTCTCGACGAGCGGGCCCACGTATTCAAGGAGGCCCTCGCCCAGCTGGGCGTAGTAGGCATTGATCTGCCTGGCCCGCTTCGACGCCATGATGACGAGGCCGTACTTGCTGTCCACCACATTGAGCAGATCGTCGATGGGCGGATTGATGATGCCTTCCCCGGCCGGAGTCCCTGCCACCTTGTGCCTTCCATGTCATCATGCACGGTTCGGCCACCTGAGGCCGACTCAAGGCTACCAGCCGTCAGCGGATGTAAAGCGACGGACCTGCTGACAGCCAACTGGTACCGGCCAGGCGCCCGCACCCGGCACCGGGCCTGACTCCGTCACCGCCCGGAGCACGGGACACTAAACAGGAAACGCCGCACCGGCACAGGGGCAACGGGGACGCGGACCGCATTCCGGCCGCCGTCATTGACGAGCCGGCTGCAGCACTGCGTCACCCGCCGCCGCCCCTGGTGCCGCGCGTACGGATACCGGGTTAGTTAGCCGCGGAACTCGTTCTCAAGAGCCGTCCGCTGGTTGGCGCCGAGGCCGCGAACGCGCCGTGACTCGGCAATGCCGAGTCGTTCCATGATTTGCTTGGCGCGCACCTTGCCTACGCCAGGCATCGACTCCAGCAGTGCCGACACCTTCATCTTTCCTACGACATCATCCGTCTGGCCCTCCTTGAGAACCTCGGGGAGGGTCTTGTCATTCGTCTTCAGCTTGTTCTTGACCTCAGCACGCTCCTTGCGCGCCTTGGCAGCCTTCTCCAAGGCTGCGGCTCGCTGTTCGGGGGTAAGTGGAGGAAGAGCCACGTGTGGTCACCTCGGGTTTCGTATCGAAAAACTCGCTCCGCGAGGGGAAACTAGCGAGTTCAGCCCGCGTCGGCAATGCAAACCCCCGTTTGTGACGTCATAAATTGCCCAATATTACTCGCCGAACAGAGTTGGATACTCAGCGTAACCAAATTGGTATCTCCGCCACTGCCGGTCCGGGGATCTCTGCTGGCCAGCCGGGCCGTGGCCCAGCCTTTCCAGCGGGCCCGGGCGCAGCCGCGCGGGCAGGCGTAGCCGCAGCGGGCCCCTGGCTCAGCCTGGCAGCATCGCGATGCGCCGGACCGATGCCGCCATCGCGGCCGCGGCCGCGCCTGGATCCGCAGCGGCAGTGATCGGGCGCCCGACAACCAGCAGATCGGCACCGGCCCGCAGCGCCTCCTCCGGCGTGGCGATGCGCGCCTGATCGTGCGCATCTGCGCCGGCCAGCCGGATGCCGGGAGTGACAAGCAGGATGTCAGGACCCACCTCGGCGCGCACCTCGGCAACCTCACGCGGCGAGCACACGACGCCGTGCGCGCCCGCTTCGACGGCCAGCACCGCGAGCCGCCGGACGGCATCGGGAACAGGGCCCGCCAGCCCGATGCGGTCGAGATCGGCGCTGTCCAGCGAGGTGACAACCGTGACCGCGATGATCTTGGCGTTCGGGGCGGCGTCCGCCGCGGCCCGCACCATGGCCGATCCCCCGGCCGCGTGCACGGTCAGCAGGTCCGGCCGGAGCCTGGCTACGGCCCGCGCCGCCCCCGCCACCGTCGCGGGAATATCGTGCAGTTTCAGGTCGAGGAAGACCTTGACACCGCTGGCGCCGCGGATCGAGGCGACCGCTTCGGGGCCGTACCGCAGGTAGAGCTCGAGCCCGATCTTGACCGTGCTGACATGCGGAGTGACCATCGCCGCCCAGCTAGCGGCAGTGTCAAGGTCAGGCGCGTCCAGCGCCACCGCGATCGGAGCGGGCTGCGTCACTAGGCCTCCTCTACAGCACGTTCCCGGCGCGCCTGCGCCGGGCCGCGGCACGCGGCTCGTGGGCCAGCCCGACAACGTCGGAGAGCCGCTCGATGCCGCGCTGCGCGAGTTCGTCGTCAAGCTCGCGCAGAATACGCGCGCACGCCGACGGATCATTGAAGATCGTCGTGCCGACGCTGACCATCGCCGCCCCCGCGAGGATGAGCTCGAGAGCATCCTGCCCGGTCCGGACGCCGCCCATACCGATAATCGGCACGTCGGGGAAGGCCTCCCGGACCTGCCAGATACAGCGCACGGCTACCGGGCGGACCGCGGGCCCGGACAGGCCGCCGGTCACCCCGGCCAGCACCGGCCGCATCGTATCCGGGTCGATCGTCATGCCGAGCAGCGTATTGATCATCGACAGCCCGTCAGCCCCGGCCGACACGCACGCCCTGGCGATCCCGACAATGTCGGTGACGTCGGGCGAGAGCTTGGCGAAGACCGGGAGGTCGTAGCGGGCCCGGCCGCGGACCGCTTCGATGACCGCCGCGGCGGCACCCGGGTCGCAGGCGAATACCTGTCCTCGGTGCTCAACGTTGGGGCAGGAGATGTTCACCTCGATCGCTGTGACGCCCGCTGCGCCGGACAGCCGGACAGCAAGCTCCGCGTACTCCTCGACGGTGCCGCCGGCGATGGAGACCACGGCCCGGGCGCCTCTGGACAGCAGCCAGGGCAGGTCCCGCTGCAAGAACGCGTCGATACCTGGCCCCTGCAGGCCGATCGAGTTGAGCATGCCGCTGGGCGTCTCGGCCATCCGCGGCGTGGGCCGGCCCGCCCGGGGCGCGAGCATGACCGACTTGGTGACGATCGCGCCGATCTTGGAGACGTCAAAGAACTGGGCGAGCTCGCGCCCGGCGCCAGCGCATCCGGACGCGGTCAGGATCGGGTTCGGCAGCTCGATATGGCCCAGCCTGGTGCGAAGGTCAGTCGCCATGGCCGGCCCCTGGTGACCGCCGCTGCGCTGCCTCGCCGGGCCCGCTGCGGCCGGAGCCGGCCGAGCTGCCCGGCACTGGGCCGTTAGCGCTCGCCGCGCCGGTGCCGTTGCCTGCTGCCTGCCCTGCGCCCGTCGCGGCCGCTCCGGCCATCCCCGCCCGGTGCCGTGACCTCGGCTCCCAGCCGGGCGCGCCGAACGCGTCGAACGGGATCGTCCCGATGTCATCCCAGCGCACCTGATCGCCGCGGAACACCGGGCCGTCCACGCAGGACCGGACCATCCTGGTGATCCCGTCGGAGCCAGCCACCGGCAGTACGCAGGTCATGCAGACGCCGATGCCGCAGGCCATCGACTCCTCCACCAGGGCCTGCACCGGGATGTCGTAGCCGCCGGCCAGCGCCGTGACCTGGCGCAGCATCGGCATCGGGCCGCAGGCGTAGATGACGTCGGTCCTGGCCTCGTGAATAACCTGGCTGAGCACATCCGTGACGATCCCGCGGGTGCCGAGCGAGCCGTCCTCGGTCGTGATCATCGCGGTGCGGCCGGTCCGCCGCGCGGTCAGCGCGCCGAACACCCGGTCCCCGGTCGCCGCGCCGAGCAGGAAGTCCACCGAGCACCGGCGCTCGCGCAGGCGGCCGGCCAGCGAGAACAGCGGCGCGCTGCCGTAGCCGCCGCCGATGAGCAGGCAGCTGGCCGGATGACGCGGAACCGGGAACGGCCGGCCGAGCGGGCCGGTGACGTCGAGCACGTCCCTGGCCCGGCAGCCAGCCAGCCACCGGGTTCCCCGGCCGCGGGCGGCGAACACGAACTCCACGGTGCCGCCGTGGTCGGGCCGGACATCGTGGATCGAGAACGCCCGCCGCAGCAGCATGGAGCTATCGGGGCCGCCGACGGCCACCGCCACGAACTGGCCGGGCCGGAACCTGGCCGCAACGCCAGGCGCCACGACCGTCATCGCGTAGTAGGCGTCAACCCGGCGGACGGTCAGCACCGTCCCGCGGACCTGGACCGGGCCCGCTTCCATCTCGCTGGCGGTATTCGTCATGGCTGCGCGCCCGGTGCCGGACCGGCGCCGCGCAGCCGCGCCGCATGCTCCTGCAATGACCGCACGCCCACCCCACCGGAGTTGATTGCCTCGATGCCCTGCACGGCGGCGGCGAGCCCCGCGGTCGTGGTGATGCAGGGAATCCCCCGCCGGACCGCGGCGGTACGGATCTCATAGCCATCCAGCCGCGGCCCGGACTGCCCGGGGCTGCCGAACGGCGTATTGACGATGAGATCCACCTGGCCGGCCAGGATCCGCTCCACGATCGTCGGCTCGCCGTCCGGCCCCGGGCCGTCGCTGTGCTTACGCACGATCGTGGCACGTACTCCGTTCCTGCGCAGAACCTCTCCGGTACCGCGCGTCGCCCATATGTCGAAACCGAGATCGGCGAGGCGCTTGACAGGGAACACCATAGAACGCTTGTCCTTGCTGGCCACCGACACGAATGCCCGGCCTTTCACCGGCAACGACCCATACGCGGCCGCCTGCGATTTCGCGTACGCGGTGCCAAACGCCTCATCGATGCCCATGACCTCGCCGGTCGAGCGCATCTCGGGACCGAGGACGGTGTCGACGCCCTCACCGCGGGCATTGCGGAACCTGCCGAACGGCAGGACCGCCTCCTTGACCGCGATCGGCGCGTCCAGCGGCAGCGTGCCGCCATCGCCGGCCGCCGGGAGCATCCCCTCGCCGCGCAGCCCGGCCACCGTGGCACCCAGCATGATCCTGGCCGCCGCCTTGGCCAGCGGCACCGTGGTGGCCTTGGAGACGAACGGCACCGTGCGCGAGGCCCGCGGGTTCGCCTCGAGCACGTACAGCACCCCCGCGGCGAGCGCGTACTGGACATTCAGCAGCCCGCGCACCCCGACGCCGCGGGCTATCGCCTCCGTTGCGTCACGGACCAGTCCGATGTCCTCGCGGCCGATGGTGATCGGCGGCAGCGCGCAGGCCGAGTCGCCGGAGTGGATCCCGGCCTCCTCGATATGCTCCATTACGCCCCCCAGGTACAGCTCCCGGCCGTCGTACAGGGCGTCCACGTCGACCTCGATCGCGTCGTCGAGGAACTTGTCGACCAGCACCGGGTGCTCCGGGCTCGCCTGGGTCGCCCTGCGGACGTAGGCCTCCAGCGTCGCGTCGTCGTAGACGATCTCCATGCCGCGGCCGCCGAGCACGTAGGACGGCCGGACCAGCACCGGGTAGCCGATCTCCTCGGCCACCGTGATCGCGTCTTCCACCGACATCGCGGTTCCGTGCCGCGGCGCGTTCAGCCCGGCCGCGGCCAGCACGGCACCGAACTCGCCGCGATCCTCGGCCAGGTGGATCGCCTCGGGCGAGGTCCCCACCACCGGAACTCCGGCCGCCGCCAGCGCCCTGGACAGGCCCAGCGGAGTCTGGCCGCCAAGCTGGACGATCACGCCCGCGACCGGGCCGCTGGCCCGCTCGGCGTGCACCACCTCGAGCACGTCCTCCAGGGTCAGCGGCTCGAAGTAGAGCCGGTCGGACGTGTCGTAGTCGGTGGATACGGTTTCCGGGTTGCAGTTGACCATCACGGTCTCGTAGCCGGCCTGCGACAGCGCGAACGAGGCGTGCACGCAGGCGTAGTCGAACTCGATGCCCTGGCCGATGCGGTTGGGGCCGCTGCCGAGGATGATGACCTTCGGCCGGTCGCCCGCGGGCACCTCGGTCTCGTCGTCATAGGTCGAGTACAGGTAGGGCGTGCGGGCGGCGAACTCGGCCGCGCAGGTGTCGACGGTCTGGAACACCGGCCGGATCCCCAGGTCGTGCCGGATTCCGCGGACCTGCTCTGGCCGCATGCCGCAGAGCTGGCCGACCTGGGCATCGGAGAAACCGCTGGCCTTGGCCGCCCGGAGCAGCGCACCGGCCGCGGCAGCCGCACCGGCCGCCGTCGCGTTCCCGGCCGCGGCACCCCCCGCGGCAGCCGCACCGGCCGCCGCCGCGGTCCCGGCCGCCGGCGAGCGACCGCCCCAGCCGGGCGGCCAGCCGCCCGCAAGCCGTTGAGCCTGCTCTTCAATGGCCTGGATCTGGTCAATGAACCAGGGGTCGATGCCGGACGCCGCGGAAAGTTCGGCGACAGTCGCGCCCGCCCTGATCGCCTGGTGCACTGTCGTGAGCCTGCCGTCGTGCGGGCTGGCGCAGCGCCGGACGAGTTCCGTGGCATCGCCTGCGGGCTCATTCCAGCTAAACGGGGCCGCTGGCTGCTCAAGCGAACGCAGCGCTTTCTGCAGCGCCTCAGGGAAACTGCGCCCGATCGCCATCGCCTCGCCGACCGACTTCATGTGCGTGGTCAGCACCGGGTCGGCGCCGGGGAACTTCTCGAAGGCGAACCTCGGCACCTTGACCACCACGTAGTCGAGTGCGGGCTCGAAACTCGCCGGGGTCTCGCCGGTGATGTCGTTGCGGATCTCGTCCAGCGTGTAGCCGATCGCGAGCCTCGCCGCGATCTTGGCGATCGGGAAACCGGTCGCCTTCGACGCGAGGGCCGATGACCGGGACACCCGGGGGTTCATCTCGATCACGACCATCCGGCCGGAAGCCGGGTGCACGGCGAACTGGATGTTGCAGCCGCCGGTGTCCACCCCCACCGCGCGCGCGGTGGCGATCGCGACGTCCCGCATATGCTGGTACTCGCGGTCGGTCAGGGTCATCGCCGGCGCCACGGTGACCGAGTCCCCGGTGTGCACGCCCATCGGGTCGATGTTCTCGATGGAGCAGACCACCACGACGTTGTCGTTGCGGTCCCGCATCAGCTCGAGCTCGAACTCCTTCCAGCCCAGGATCGACTCTTCGAGCAGCACCTCGCAGACCGGGCTGGCGTCCAGGCCCGCGCCCGCTATCTGCAGCAGGTCGCCCTCGTGATGGGCGATACCGGAGCCGGACCCGCCCAGGGTGAAGGACGGCCGCACGACAAGCGGGTAGCCGAGCACCGCGGCGGCAGCCTCGCACTCGGCCATGCTGTGACAGATCCTGCTGTCCGGCACGGCGGCACCGAGGCCGGTGACGATCTCCTTGAACTGCCTACGGTCCTCTCCGGCCTTGATAACCTCGATTCTGGCCCCGATCAGCTCTACCCCGTACCTGGTCAGGGTCCCGGCCTCGTGCAGCGCCACAGCCGCGTTCAGGGCCGTCTGGCCGCCCAGGGTGGGCAGCACAGCATCCGGGCGCTCGGCCGCTATGACCTTTTCGAGCACATCCAGGGTGATTGGTTCCACATAGGTCGCGTCAGCGAACTCCGGGTCCGTCATGATCGTCGCCGGGTTGGAGTTGACGAGACTGACCCGCAGGCCCTCCTGCCGCAGTACCCGGCACGCCTGGGTGCCCGAGTAATCGAACTCGCACGCCTGGCCGATGACGATCGGGCCGGACCCGATCACCAGCACCGAGCTGAGGTCAGCGCGCTTCGGCATGGCGGCTCCCGTTCGCCTGGTCCATCAGTTCGCAGAATTCGCCGAACAGCCCGGCCGCGTCGTGCGGGCCAGGCGCCGCCTCGGGATGGAACTGGACGCTGAACGCCGGCCGGCCGAGCAGCCGGATCCCCTCGACGACGCCGTCGTTCAGGTTGACGTGGCTGATCTCGGCCCGGCCGAACGGGGTATCGAACGTGGCCTCGGCGGGCATCCCGACGGCGAAACCGTGATTGTGGCTGGTGATCAGGACGCGGCCGGTCCGCAGGTCCTTGACCGGATGGTTCATGCCGCGGTGCCCGAAGCGCAGCTTGTAGGTGCCGAGGCCGAGCGCCCGGCCGAGAATCTGGCTGCCCAGGCAGATGCCGAACAGCGGGACACCGGCGGCCAGCACCCGGTGCATAGCCTCGACCGCATATCCCGCGGCGGCGGGATCGCCTGGCCCGTTGGAGAAGAACACGCCGTCCGGGTCGTCCGCCATGATCTCGTCGGCCGTGCTCGCCGCGGGCAGCACCCGGACCTCGCAGCCGAGCCTGGCTAGGGCGGCCGGCGTCGCGGCCTTGATGCCAAGGTCGACGGCGGCGACCCGGTACCTGACCGGCACCCCGCCGGCCGGGCGCACCAGGTACGGCGCGCCGGTGGACACCTCGCGGGCCAGGTCCGCCCCGGCCATCGGCGGGCTGGCCAGCACCCGCTCCAGCAGCTTTCCCTGATCAGCCTCGGCGGTGCTGATCCCGGCCCGCATCGCGCCACGGTCCCGCAGGTGCCTGGTCAGCGCCCGGGTGCCGGTGATCGCGATGCCGCTGACGCCCTGGGCCCGCAGCTCGTCATCAAGGCCCCGCGCGGCCCGCCAGCTCGACGTGATCCTTGCGGGCTCCCTGACCACGTATCCGCTCACCCAGATCCGGCGCGACTCGGGGTCGGCATCGTTGACGCCGGTATTCCCGATGTGCGGGGCCGTCATCGTGACGATCTGCCTGCAGTAGGACGGATCGGTGAGCGTCTCCTGGTAGCCGGTCATGCCGGTATTGAAGACCAGCTCGCCGAAGGTCTCCCCGGGCGCGCCGTAACTGGTCCCGCGGAATGTCACGCCGTCCTCGAGGACCAGCATGGCCGGCCGCGGGCCCGGCGCCGGGCCAGACGGCGCGGGATCGGCCGGTGCGGGTTCTGCTGGCGCCGCGGTCATCGGGCCAGCTTCCCGTCGAGCACCGTCGGGCTGCCGCGCAGGAACGTGGCGACGACCCGGCCGGGCAGCTCCATCCCGGCGAACGGGGTGTTGCGGCTCTTCGATGCGTGTCCCGACGGGTCGACGAGTTCACGCGGCGACGGATCGTAGAGCACCAGGTTGGCCGGGGCTCCGGGAAGCGCGCTGCCGTGCCCGGCGAGGCGGCCGATCGCGGCGGGCCTGGCCGACATCCTGTCGGCCAGGCCGGCCCAGTCGAGCAGCCCGGTCTCCACCATCGCCTCATGAACCACGCGCAGCGCCGTCTCAAGGCCGGTCATGCCGAATGCCGCCACCGCCCACTCGGTCTCCTTATCTTCCAGCGGGTGCGGCGCGTGATCGGTGGCCACGCAGTCGATCGTGCCGTCGGCCAGGCCCGCCCGCAGCGCAGCCACGTCGTCGGCGGTCCGCAGCGGGGGGTTGACCTTGTAGGCCGGGTCGTAGCTCTCGGCAAGCTCGTCGGTCAGCAGCAGGTGGTGCGGGGTTACCTCGGCGGTCACCTGCCAGCCCTTGGACTTCGCCCAGCGGATGATCTCAACGGAACCGGCCGTGGAGACGTGGCAGACATGCAGCGCGGATCCGACGTGCGCCGCGAGCAGGCAGTCCCTGGCGACGATCGCCTCCTCGGCGACGGCTGGCCAGCCGGTCAGGCCGAGCCTGCCGGAGACGGCACCCTCGTTCACTTGAGCGCCGTCGGTGAGGCGCGGCTCCTGGGCATGCTGAGCGATCACGCCGCCGAAGGCCTTGACGTACTCAAGGGCCCGGCGCATCAGGACGGCGTCGGACACGCAGCGGCCATCGTCGGAGAAGACCCGGACCCGGGCGGCGGAGTCCGCCATCGCGCCGAGCTCGGCCAGCCGGCTGCCTGCCAGCCCGACGGTGACCGCGCCGACCGGCTGAACGTCGCAGCGGCCCGCCTGCCTGCCGAGCCGCCAGATCTGCTCCACCACGCCCGCGGTATCGGCGACCGGGTCGGTGTTGGCCATCGCGTGCACGGCGGTGAACCCGCCGAGCGCCGCGGCCGCGGTCCCGCTCTCGATGGTCTCGGCGTCCTCCCGGCCCGGCTCGCGCAGGTGGGCGTGCAAGTCGACGAGGCCGGGCAGCAGGATCAGGCCGTCGGCGTCCAGCCGGCTCGCGCCCGCCGCGTCGGCGCCGGGACCGATCTCGATGATGCTGCCGCCAGAGATCACCATGGCGGCAGGCTCGCCCCCGGACGGCCGCGCGCCGCTGATCACCCAGGTTTCAGGCGCCGTGGTTCCTGGCGCTGTCGTTCCTGGCGCTGTCGTTCGTCGCGCTGTCATTGCCCGGCCTCCGCTCCGCCTAGCAGCAGGTAGAGCACGGCCATCCGGACGCTGACCCCGTTGGCGACTTGCTCGACAATCGTGGACCGGCCGGAGTCGGCCACCTCGGCGGCGATCTCCACGCCGCGGTTCATCGGGCCCGGGTGCATCACGATGGCGTGGGACGGCAGCAGCGCCGTCCGGCCAGCGTCCAGGCCGTACCTGCGGCTATATTCGCGCACGCTGGGGAAGTAGGCGGCGTTCATCCGCTCCTGCTGTATTCGCAGCATCATGACCACGTCGCTCTTGGGCAGCGCGGCGTTCAGGTCGTAAGAGACCGAGCACGGCCAGCCGCCCACCGCGACCGGCAGCAGCGTCGGCGGCGCCACCAGCGTCACCTCGGCGCCGAGCGTGTGCAGCAGCAGCACGTTGGACCTGGCGACCCGGCTGTGCAGCACATCGCCGACGATGGTCACGGCCAGGCCGTCCAGCCTGCCTAGCCTGCGCCGCATCGTGAACGCATCAAGGAGCGCCTGTGTCGGATGCTCGTGCGCGCCGTCTCCCGCGTTCACCACGCTGCCCCGGACCCAGCCCGCCAGCCGGTGCGGGGCACCGGATGCGGAGTGCCTGATCACGACCGCGTCCGCGCCCATCGCCTCGAGCGTCAGGGCGGTGTCCTTCAGGCTCTCGCCCTTCGCGACGCTGGAGCCCTTCGCCGAGAAGTTGATCACGTCGGCTGACAGCCGCTTGGCCGCGGCCTCGAATGAGATCCTGGTCCGCGTCGAGTCCTCGAAGAAAAGGTTGACGACGGTACGGCCGCGGAGCGTCGGCAGCTTGCGCACCGGCCGTTCGGTGATCTGGGCCAGCTCCTCGGCCGTGTCCAGGATGAGCAGGGCATCGGCCCTGCTCAGGTCGGCGACGGAGATGAGATGCCGGTTCACGCCCCGGCCTCCCCGGCTCGCTGCGGCGCCGTGCCGCCAGGCCGGCTGTCCTGGCTCACCCCGATCAGCACCGCGTCGGTTCCGTCCACCTCGGCGAGCTGCACCCGGACCACCTCCTGCCGTGAGGTCGGCAGGTTCTTGCCGACGTAGTCCGGCCGGACCGGGAGCTCGCGGTGGCCACGGTCGACGAGCACGGCAAGCTGGACGGCCCTGGGCCGCCCGATGTCGTTGAGAGCATCAAGCGCCGCCCGGACGCTCCGGCCCGAATAAAGGACGTCGTCGACCAGGACCACGATCTTGCCGTCGATCCCGGAAGGCGGGATCTGGGTGTGACCGAGCGCGCGGGCGGGCCGCATCCGGAGGTCATCGCGGTACATCGTGACATCGAGCGAGCCAGCCGGAATCGGGCGCTCCTCGACCTGCTCGATCCGGGCGGCCAGCCGATACGCGAGCGGAACCCCCCGAGTGGGGATACCAAGCAGGACAACGTCCTTCGCCCCGCTGGTTTGCTCAAGTATCTCGTGCGCGATCCTGGTGAGCGCGCGCCTGATCTCCTCTGGCTCCAGCACCAGCCGACGTTCCTGCGGCTGAGCAGCATGCGTCATCTTGACCTCCTTTCCCGCCTCACCGGACGGGCTTTAAAGGACGTCTGCCTGCACCACCGTACCAGCCGGTACGCGACGGACAGCTCAGGCATCGCCGGCGTGTACCGGCATCCGGACGCGGGCTGACCGGCTGGCGGCCGCCTGCCGCTCCGTCGTTGCCCGATCACCCGGTCCGATACGCGGCGTGACCACACGTGACTTGTGTCACACCATGTCGCGATCCTGACTGATTTTCCCTTCGATCGCTGCGCTCCAGACTGGGACTTCGGGGCCGGGAACGCCTATCCTGCCTGGCTTTGCGCGCGCCGACCGGATCATCGGCGCGCACCTGCGCCGATGCGCTTCGCGCGTAAGTTCATCCGCTTTTCGCCATTCGGCTTGACCTTGTCGCGCTCGCGGCCTACCGTCACTGTGCGTAACCACCACTATCAGCACGACTGGCCAGGGGACCGGAGATCATGCCATCTGACTACGCCAAGACCCTCGGCGCGCGGCTGCGCGCCATCCGCACCCAACAGGGGCTGTCCCTCCACGGAGTCGAGGAAAAGTCCCGAGGCCGGTGGAAGGCTGTCGTTGTAGGTTCGTACGAGCGCGGCGACCGCTCAGTAACCGTACAGAAGCTGGCCGAGCTAGCCGAGTTCTACGGAGTTCCGGTGTCCGAGCTGCTGCCCGGGGATGTTCTGCCCACGCTCCTTGCCCCGTCGCCCAAGCTGGTTATCGATCTTGAGCGCATGAGCCAGCTGCCGAAGGACAAGGCTGGTCCCCTTGCCCGCTATGTGGCGACCATTCAGAGCCAGCGTGGTGATTACAACGGCCGGGTCCTGTCGATACGCCAGGAGGACCTGCGATCCCTGGCTGTCATCTACGACAAGACGCCGACCGACCTGACCGAGGAATTGATCAACTGGGGAATCCTGGACTCGGATGCCCGCGGAGCCATTGAGACATTCTGAGCCAGGCCAGCAGTCCGGATGCCGGGCGGGCAAGCAGCCAACACGTCGGCGGGTTAGCTGCTTGGCTCTAACCGGCCGTTAGCAACGGCAGCAACGGCTGAGCAGCAACACCCAGCGCGCTCTCGGCCAGCGACAGGAACGTCTCGGCGTCGCGAAGCAGGTCGTCCGCCTCCCGGACCGTGACCGCGCGGGGCAGCCCCGCCTCGGCCGCTGCCCGCTTGGCGGCCCCGGCGGCGAAGAACGCCGCCCACTCCTGCAGCGCGGGCTCCACTCTCGGGAGCAGTTCCCATACGCTCTGCGGCCTCTTGCGGCGGGTTGTGACTCCCGGCTCCGCTCTCGCCGCCACTACCGCAGCCGCCGCCCTGAGCGCCGCCAGGTGAGCGGCTACGTACCTGGCCCCTGCCGACGCCTCGCTCTCGGCCGCGGTCAGGCCGTACCGGGCGGACTCCAGCAACGCCAGGGCCGATGGCGCCACTCGGCACCGCGGCCTGTCCGGGCCTGCCTGCGTGATTGCAGTCATCACCACTCCTCCCATCGGCGAAGCCTGGCCGGACGGGACGCTTCCCCTCGCCGCGCCCGGCCCTGGCAGCTCCGGGGGCCAGCGCTGCCAGCGGCTTCGCAAAGCTATTCGAACATATATTCGTCCGGAAGTCCATCCGTTTGTATCTGCGTTCGAAGTTATAACGAGGGTCTGACACTCGGGCTTTGGCGTGACATACGCTGGCGGCCGTGCGATGCCTGATCCAGTCGCGGGAGCTCGGCACGGCCGGGTTCGTTGCCGAGATCGACAGCCTGTGCGGCGTCTACGCGACGGCCATGCGGGCCGACCCGGCGCAGCTGCCCGGGCGCCGCGCCATCATGGAACGACATGCGCAGCAGGCCGGCTTCCGTGCGATTGCCGTGACGGCGCCGGCGGCATGCGACAGCAGCATCATCGCATTCGGCTACGGCTTCAGCGGTGCGGGCGGCCAGTGGTGGCACGACATCGTCCGGTCGGCCCTGACCGCCAAGACCGGCGCGACGGTGGCCTCTGCCTGGCTAGATTCGTCGATGGAGATCGCTGAGCTGCACGTGCATCCCGATTTTCAGCGGCGCGGCATCGGCAGGAGCCTGCTGCTCGGGCTGACCGACGGGCGCAGCGAGCACACCACCGTGCTGTCGACGCAGGACGACAACGGCCCGGCCCGCCGGCTCTATCGCAGCGTCGGCTTCGCCGACCTGCTGACCGGATTCAGCTTCCCTGGTGGCGGTCCCCCCTACACGATCATGGCGGCGGTGCTACCGCTGCTGCTGGCCGGCCGGGCCGGCGGCGCGTCGTCCCGCAGCCGCCGGCGCGCCGTCCGGCAGCCGCTGGCCGACAGCCCCGAGATCGAGTAGCTGGTAGATCTCCTGAGTCGCCCGGGAGCCGTTCAGGGTGTAGAAGTGCAATCCGGGCGCGCCCTCGGCGAGGAGCCGCTCGCACATCTGAGCGGCGTACTCAACGCCGATCTCGCGCACCGTGGCCCGGTCGTCGGCCGCGGCGCGCAGCCGCTCCGCCAGCGGTGCCGGGAATCTTGCGCCTGACATCGCGACCACGCCGTCGATCAGCGGCACACTCGTGATCGGCATGATTCCGGCGATGATCGGCACGTCGCAGCCACGCGCGGCAACCCGGTCCCGCAGGCGCAGGTAATCGTCGGGATAGAAGAACATCTGCGTGATCGCAAAGTCCGCGCCTGCCCGGCATTTAGCGATGAAATATGACAGGTCGGCATCCTCGTCGGGAGAGCGCGGATGCCCTTCGGGGAACGCGGCCACGCCGACGCAGAAGTCCCCCGACGCCTTGATCAGGCTGACGAGCTCCGCCGCGTACCGCAGGCCTTCCGGATGCGGAAGCCATTCATCACCAGGCGCGCCGGGCGGGTCACCCCGGAGGGCGAGCACATTGCGCACCCCCACCGCCGCGTATGAGCCGATGACATGGCGGAGTTCCGCGACGGAGTGGTTGACCGCGGTGAAGTGCCCGACCGGGGTGAGGGTCGTCTCCTCGGCGATCCGGCCGGTTATCCGGACCGTCCGGTCGCGGGTCGAGCCCCCGGCTCCGTATGTCACCGATACGAACGTCGGCCGCAACGGCTCGAGCTGACGGACCGCCCGCCAGAGCTTCTCCTCATCCGCTTCGGTCTTCGGCGGCATGAACTCGAACGAGACGGACCGGACACCTGAGGCGAGCAGGTCCCTGATGGCGGGCACGGGCGTGGTCACGCTTCTCAGCGGCATCCTCTCAGGTTAGTGGAGACCGCCTCGCCACGGCTCGGCCGCCGGACAGCCCGCCGCGCTTTCGGCACGCTGCGACGGCCCGGCAGCGCTGCTCAGGGCCGGCCGGGCTACTGTCGCGCACATGGCAACCGGCCCAGCAGGCCTTCCCTGCGTTCGTGGCCAGGTCGGACGTGTCCTTGAGGATTTCCTTGGCGGGCAGCGGCCGGTGCTGGCCGCCATCAGCCCCGAATTGCTGCCGTGGCTGGATGCGATCGAAGAGCTACTGGCCGGCGGCAAACGGCTGCGGCCCGCCTTCTGCTACTGGGGCTGGCGCGCTGCCGGAGGAGCCGACTGCCCGGAAATCATTACCGCGGCGTCCGCTCTCGAGCTGCTGCACGCCAGCGCCCTGGTGCACGACGACGTGATGGATGCGAGCGAGACCAGGCGCGGCCGGCCGGCCGTGCACCGGCGGTTCGCAGCCCGTCACGCGGTGGGCGGCTGGCGCGGATCGGCCGAGGCCTTCGGGATTGGCGCCGCCATCCTCATCGGTGACCTGCTGCAAGCCTGGACCGACGAGCTGCTGCACGGCAGTGGCCTGCCCGCGGCGGCCCTGCTGCACGGTCGGCCGGTCCTTGACACGATGCGAACCGAGGTGATCGCGGGCCAGTATCTGGACCTGCTCAGCCAGGCCGCAGGCGATGGCACGGTGGCCGGCGCGCTGCGGGTGGTCAGGTACAAGTCGGCGAAGTACACGATCGAGCGTCCGCTGCACCTGGGGGTGGCCCTGGCCAGTGCGGCCACAGCAACTGCGGTGCTAGGCAGCGCCACCCCAGGCGCCCCAGGCACACCATGCGCACCAGGCAGTGCGGTCCCTGCCAGCACGGCCCCAGGCGCCCCAGGCAGCGCGGCCTCCGCAGGCAGCCAGACGGCCCCCCTCGGGGGGAACGAGCAGGCGATAGCCGGTGCTTGTACTGACTACGGGATCCCGCTCGGCGTCGCATTCCAGCTTCGGGACGACGTACTCGGCCTCTTCGGTGATCCAGCGGAGACCGGCAAGCCGGTCACCGACGATCTCCGCGAGGGCAAGCGCACCGTCCTCGTCGCCATGGCCAGGCGGCGGGCGAATGCGGCCCAGGCCGAAATCCTCGACCGCCACGTAGGCAACCCGCATGTCGGCGAGGCCGGGGCAGCGGCGGTCCGCGCGGTGATCACGGACACCGGCGCTCTCGCCGAGTGCGAGGCCATGATCGATCGGGATGTCGGCGATGCGCTCAGCGCCATTGACCGCGCGCCCATCGCCGCAGCGGCGAAGGACGCGCTGGCGGACCTGGCTCACGCCGCGACCGCCCGCAGGGAATGACGCGGCGGCCACTTCGATGCCATGGAAGCGCCCGGCCTGAACGTCGGGGACCTGCGGGAGTTGTTCCGCCGGTTCCACTGAAACCATCCACTGGCCCCGCTTTACCTGGCCCGGCGGCTGGCTCACGGCGCGGTGGGTGCGCCAGGCTGACGGCTTTGGCCGCTGGGCGGCGCCGGGGCTGTGGTGATGCCGTGCTGGCGCAGGGTTTCCTGGACGCGCCGGACGTCCGGGGCGCCGATGCGCTGGTAGATCGTGAGTGCCAGCTGCCAGTGCGCGGCGCTGTCGCCGGGGTTGCCGTCCTGGAGCAGGCACTGCCCGAGGCCTTCCAGGGCGCGTGCTTCCTCCAGCGGGGCGCTGATCTCGCGGGCAATGGCCAGCGCCCGGAGGTGGTGCTCACGGGCCTGCTGGCAGTCCGCGGATCGGGCCAGCAGTTCGCCCAGGTTGTTCAGCATGTCAGCCTGTGCCTCCCGGTCGCCGAGGTCGCTGAACATGCCCAGCGCCCGGGTCAGGCTGGCGGCGGCGGCCGGGTAGTCCCCGGTCCGCAATTGCACGACGCCGAGATTGCCGATGGCATCGGCCTGGCCGTACCGGTAGCCGAGGTCGCGGAACAGCTCGAGCGCCTGCTCGCAGCTGGCGGCGGCGGCCGGGTAGTCCCCGCTCAGCCGTTGCATCCAGCCCCGATTGTTGATGGCGATGGCCTGGCCGTACCGGTCGCCGAGCTCGCGGAACAGCTCGAGCGCCTGCTGGAAGCTGGCGGCGGCGGCCGGGTAGTCCCCGGTCCGCGATTGCACGAGGCCGAGATTGGTGATGGCCATGGCCTGGCCCATCCGGTGGCCGATGTCGCGGGCGATGCCCAGCGCCTGCTGGCAGCTGGCGGCGGCGGCCGGGTAATCCCCCGTCGACGCTTGTACGGTGGCAAGACTGTTCATGGCCAGGGCCTGGCCGGCCCGGTGACCGAGGTCGCGGTACAGCTCGAGGGCCTGCTCGTGACTGACGATGGCGGCCGGGAAGTCCCCGGTGTCGCGCTGCACCTTGCCCAGCTGGTCCAGGGCGCTGGCCTGGCCGAGCCGGTCGCCTAGGCCGCAGTACAGCTCCAGCGCCTGCTGGTGGCAGGCGGCGGCGGCCGGGAAGTCCCCGCTCGCCCGCTGCAGGATGCCCAGCTCGTTGAGGGCACTAGCCTGGCCGGCCCGGTCCCCGGCCTGCCGCGCGGTGTCCAGGGCGGCCTGGTGCAGGCCCGCCGACTGACCCCAGTGAACTCGGGCGAACAAGAAACCGCTGATCGCGGCGGGGATGGCGATGGCATGCCCGGGTCGCCCGTTCGCGGCGGCGTAGCCGGCCGCCGCGTGCAGGTTCGCACGCTCGGCGTCCAGCCAGGCCGAGGCCTGCCCGGGCGTGGACAGCTGCGGGGCGACCGCCGGCCGTCCACCGGGCGGCGGCCGGGCCACGGCGGTGTTCCGGGTGGCGATGTGCTGCCCCGCCGCCACGGCCGTGTGCAGGTAGTAATCCAGCAGCCGGCCGGCCGCGGCGCCGGCATCCGCCGGGTCGCCATCCGCGGCCAGCGCGCCGGCGTGCTCACGGAGCAGGTCGTGCAGCCGGTAGCGGCCGCGGGCGGGCTCGGTCAGCAGGTACTGGTCATAGAGCCCGTCCAGGTGGCGGCGGGCCGCGGCCAGGCCGGTGCCGTCCAGCGCGGCCGCGGCGTAGGCGTCGATGTCGGTGCCGGGGTGCACGCCCAGGCGGCGGAACAGCCGCTGCTGGCCGGGGGTCAGGTCCTGGTAGGACAGGTCGAACGCGGCCGCCACCGACAGGTTCTCCGCCCGCATCAGCTCCAGCCGGCCCGCCGCTGCGGCCAGCTCGGCGGCCAGGCCCGCCGCGGTCCAGGCCGGGTGATGGTGCAGCTGGCGGGCCAGCATCCCGATCGCCAGCGGCAAGTACCCGCACAGCCGGGTGATCTCGGCGGCCGGCCCGTCGTCCGAGCCCAGGCCGGGGCGGCCGGACAGCCGTGCCAGCAGGGCCGCGGCCTCCCCCGGCGCCAGGGTGTCCAGGCTGATCGCCGCCGCGTCCTCTAGCGCGGTGAGGTGCCGGCGGCTGGTGACCAGCACCAGGCTGCCCGCGGTGCCTGGCAACAGCGGGGTGACCTGCTCATGTCCGGCCGCGTCATCCAGCAGCAGCAGCACCTTCTTCTTGGCCAGGTAATCGCGCCACCGCGCTGCCCGGGCCTGCAGGCCGGGCGGGATCTGCTGGGCCTCGATTCCGGCAGTCAGCAGCAGGCTGGCCAGCGCGTCGGCCGGGTCGACCGGCCGCTGACCCGGCGTGTGCGCGTGCAGCGGCAGGAAAAACTGCCCGTCCGGGAAATCCCCGGCCAGCCGGTGCGCCGCGTGTACCGCTAACGCCGTCTTGCCGACTCCGGCCATCCCGCCGATCGCGTGGATCCCGACCACTCCCCCGCCGACCGCGGCTGCGCCGGTCACCGCCCCGGCCAGCTGCGTCAGCTCGGCCGCGCGGCCGGTGAAGCTGGCGATATCGCGGGGCAGCGTCCGGGTCGCCGCCGCGGCGCCGTTCCCGGTGGCCAGCACCTGGTCCGCCGGGGCCCGCCCGCGCGCCGCCGCCTCGAACAGCGACCGCTGCGGCCCGGTCAGGCCCAGCGCACCAGCCAGCAGCCGGGCCGTGTCAGAGCGGGCGGTCAGGTTCACGCCCCGCTCCAGGTCACTGACCGACCGCGGGGACAGGCTCGCCGCCTCCGCCAGCTCCTCCTGGGTCAGGCCGGCATCGTCCCGCAGCCGCCGCAACAGCCCGGCGAAACTCAGCGCAGCCTGCTCCGCCACCGGCTCGTCGCTCCTCACGAATCCCGTCCGCCGTTCACCCGGCGCCCGGCCCGCTACGGCGCGGACAGCACCGTCAAAAGCCTACAAGAGCGCCGGCAAAACCCCCAGCGTGACGCGGCTCACAGCACCTGCGCCCGGGTGCCCGGCGCATCACCTGGCGCGCCGACGGCACCGCCCCGCGCCGCCGCCGCCCGCGGCCGAAGTCAAGCACCGCCCGCAGCCGCATCCAGTCAGGAGCCGGGCGGGCACGACCAGCAGGCCAGCCAGCAACCTTTGGGCAGCGGCGCCCTGGCACTGCCCGATCCTGTGGGTCTCCTGTGGGCGACATGTGTGGTTATCGCCCTGGCCGGCAGGCAGCGTAGCAACCGACGGCAGCCGACCTGACTCAAGGAAGAACTATGCAAACTGTTAATGCACCCCCGACCGCTACCGCCCGCACCCCCACCCGCCCCGGCTGGGACAGCGCACGCCGGTCTCGCGACCACGAAAGAGGACGTCCCGCGCCTGCCACCACGGTGCGTCCTGACCGTGGCGCGGCGACCTCCGTGAGCCGGGCCCCGGCACGCCTCGCCCGTTTGGCCAGCGCCCCGATACCCGCGATCCGCCTGGCGCCACCGCCGCTGCGGACGGCCGATGGGCACGACCGTGAGGAGCGGAATTCAAGCTGGCTAGAGCTGTTCTTCGACCTGGTGTTCGCCGGGGCCGTGGGCCAGCTGGCCGGAGCGCTCCAGGACCATCCCAGCCTCGGCTCGCTGGCCCGTTTCGTGATGCTGTTCATCCCGTTCTGGTGGCTGTGGCTGCAGTTCACCTTCTACGCCGACCGGCACGAATCCGAAGACGCAACACACCGCGGCGCCTTCCTCCTCGCGATCTTGCTGTGCGTGGGCCTGGCTGCTAGCGCACCCCGCGCCCTGTCCGGCCACATCACCGGCTTCGTGATCGCTTTCGCCTGCCTGCGCGGCCTGCAGCTGCTGCTGTACTCGCGGGCCCGCCGCCACCTGCCGGCCACCAGGGCGCTGTACACCCGGTATCTGATCTTCTTCGGGGCAGCCGGGGCACTGTGGCTGTCCTCGCTCGCGGCCGGGGGCATCGTGCGCTACGCGTTCTGGGGTGCCGCCCTGCTCACCGAGGCCGCGGGCGCGCTGGCGGAGCTGGCACCGGGCTGCCGGGTCCCGCTGAACCTCTGGCATCTGGCGGACCGGTTCCAGGTCTTCGTCCTGATCGTGCTTGGCGAGTCGGTCGTCCGCCTGATCAGTGCCGCGACCATGCGGCCCTGGAGCCTGCCGCTCGCGGTCGTGCTAGCGGCCGCGCTGATCACGCTGGCGGCGCTGTGGTGGGCCTGGCACACTACCGCCGACCGGGACGCGCTGGACAGCCCGCGAGCGGTAGCCCGCTTCGCAGCCGCCAACCTGCCGATCGTGGCAGGCGTCGCGGCGGCTAGCGTCGGCCTGCATATCGCGATCCTGGC
Source organism: Streptosporangiaceae bacterium (assembly GCA_050011895.1). Classification (GTDB taxonomy): domain Bacteria; phylum Actinomycetota; class Actinomycetes; order Streptosporangiales; family Streptosporangiaceae; genus DATBGO01. The sequence goes on from JBEKIF010000001.1 coordinate 48,800, forward strand.
CGCCGATGGAGCAGCCACGATCGGCGACGGGCCGAGGGCCGCGCTGTACGGCGGCGTGAGCGTCTACCTGCTGGCCAGCGCGATCCTCCCGTCCCGCAAGATGACCCGGTGGGTCAGGGCGGCGCGGCTGGCGACCTCCCTCGCGGCGATGGGCCTGGTCTTCATGGGCGCCATCGTCATGCCGGTCTACCTGGTGCCCGCGCTCACCGCAGTCCTGGCGCTTGGCCTGGCCGCCGAGTCCCACCCCGGCTGGGGGCTAGCCATCAGATCGCGTCTGGGCGTCCGAGGCACAATGCCGCCGCGGGAAAGGCGCCGGCCCGGTCTGCATCCCGCGGCCTCACCTGCAGGCGGGGTTGCCGAATAGCCGGGTTGTGGAAGCCGAACCGGCAGCCGACCTCCCATTCCGAGCGCTGGTACCAGGGGTTGGCCGGACGGCGGCTCAGGCGGCCGCCCGGAGCCGTGCGGCCAGCTCTGCCGTCGCCGCGGCCGGGTCGCCGGCATCCGTGATCGCCCGGACCACCACCACCCGGCGCGCCCCGGCAGCCAGCACCTCGTCCAGGTTGCCGTGGCTGATCCCGCCGATTCCGAACCAGGGCCGCTGGGCCTGCAGCGCAGCCGCGTACCTGATGAGGTCCAGCCCGGCGGCCGGACGTCCGGGCTTGGTCGGCGTGGCCCAGACCGGCCCGGCGCAGAAATAGTCCAAGCCGGGCGCGTCCGCGGCAGCCGCGCTCTCGGCGGCAGCGTGCGTGGACAGCCCGATCAGCGGCCCGGGGCCGAGCAGTTGCCTCGCCACCGGCACCGGCAGGTCCTGCTGCCCGAGATGCAGCACGTCAGCCCCTGCGGCATAAGCGACATCAGCCCGGTCATTCACGGCCAGCAGGGCGCCATGCTTGTCGCACCGGGCCCGGAACAGCTCAAGGAAGCGAAGTTCCGGGGCAGCCTCAAGCTCTTTCTGCCGGAGCTGCACGATGTCCACGCCCGAGCTGAGCACCGCATCAAGGAACCCGCCGAGATCCCGCTGCCGCTCCCTGGCGTCGGTGCACAGGTACAGCCGCGCGGCGGCTAGCCGGTCGCGGAGGTCAGCAGGCATGACCCACATGCTGGCACGCTGCTTAGTCCGGCCACACCGCCGGGGCGGGCCTGGCTGCGCCGAATGTCGGGCCTGGTCGCACTGCCGGGGGCCCGGGAGGTACGCGTCAGAACGCCAGCGCCTGCGCCCTGCGGTTGACCTCGGTGCCCCGGTGCTCCGCGATCGCCTGGATGGGCGTGCCCGGCAGCGACTCATCGGCGGTGAAGAGCCACCGTAGCGCCTCCACCGCGTCGAATCCGCAATCGAAGAGCAGCGTCAGGGTGCCGTGCAGGCCCCGGACGGGCTGATCACCGTCCAGGAACGCGGCAGGCACGCAGAACTCGCCGCTCGGGCGCTGAACCGCGAGCAGCTTACGGTCGCGGAGGAGTTGCTTGACCCGGCTCACGGGAAGCCTGAGCCGGTCAGCAACCTGAGGAAGGGTCATCCAGTCGCCGACGATGGCGTCGGCCGGGGGGTCGATCTGTGCCACGCCTCGAAACTTTCCCACATTGCGGTCGCCGTCAAACACACCGGCACCGGCTGCGTCTCGCCCCGCGCCGGCGGATCAGCTGCGGGCAGCCGCCCGGACGGGCACTGCGGGATCCGCCAGGCGGCCATCGTCGACCTGGGCGCCGGCCTGGATGAGGCGCCTGGCCTGCAGCAGATCCGGCGGCGAATTCACAGACAACGCCGCGACCAGCCGGTCGGCGGCCAGCCAGCAGGCCGCCCAGCGCTCGGCGGCGGGATCGCCTCGCAGCACCAGCCGGTCCGCCCCGCCGTGGCAGCCCGCGTACTGCACCATCCGGCCGAACTGCTCGGACCAGAAATACGGGACAGGGTCGTACACCGCGGTACCGCCGAGCAGGTTGGCGGCCGCCACCTCGGGCGCGCGGAGCGCGACGTCCCAGTGCTCGAAGCGCAGCCGCCGGCCGTACCGCAGCGACCAGAACGCGGCGCAGTCCCCGGCCGCGTACACCCCGGGCACCGAGGCACGCAGGAACTCATCCACTGCGATGCCGCCATCCACCAGCACGTCCGATGAGGCCAGCCAGCCGACCGCCGGCCGGACCCCGACCGCCGTCACGATCTCGTCAGCCTCCAGCCAGCCGCCATCAGCAAGCTCAAGACCGCCCGGCTCCGCGGAGCCGGCCAGCTGCCCCAGCCGCAGCGATACGCCCGCCGCCGCATACCAGGGCGCGGTCAGCGCGCCGACCTCGGCGCCGATCGCAGCGGCCAGCGGTGCCTGGCCGGCCTCCACGATGGTCACCACGCAGCCGCGGGCGGCGGCGGCGGTGGCCAGCTCGGCGCCGATCCAGCCCGCGCCCACGATCACCAGCCGCAGGCCGGGCCGCAGCAGCGCGCGGATCGCCAGCGCGTCGTCCAGGGTCCGCAGGAACCGCTGCGGACCGGCGCCAGGCAGGGCGACCGGCAGCGCCCCGGTCGCCAGCACCAGGGAGTCGAAGCCGTACTCGCCCTGGTCGGTGCGCAGCACCCGGTCGCCGAGCCCGTTCGCAGTCTCGCCGAGCCGCACCTCCGCGCCGAGCGACTGCAGGTCGTCCCGCAGCGTCGTGTCGTCCACGGCGCCGGCCATCAGCTGTTTGGAAAGCGGCGGCCGGTCATAAGGCAGCCGCGGCTCGGCACCAATCAGCGTGATCTCGCCGTGATATCCGCGGGCCCGCAGTTCCTCGACGGTACGCAGGCCAGCCAGGCCGGCGCCGGCTACGACAACTCGCATGATCGCCACGACCACCTAGGCTAGGCGTATCGCGCGGGAGTCCGGTGCCGACCGGACTGAGAGGGCGGCTGGCTAGCCGCCGACCGCAGGAACCTGATCCGGGTCATGCCGGCGAAGGGAGCGGATGCATGAGCGGACAAGCCGGACCACGGCCCGACGTGCTGATCATCGGCGGCGGGGTGATCGGCCTGGCCATCGCGTGGCGGGCCGCGCAGCGCGGGCTGCAGGTGAGCCTCGCGGACCCCGCGCCAGGCCGGGGAGCGTCATACGCGGCGGCCGGCATGCTCACGCCGGTCTCGGAGGCCGCTTACGCCGAGCGTGCCCTCTTCGGGCTCGGCCAGCAGTCCCTGAACCGTTATCCGGCCTTCGCGGCCGAGCTGACGGCCGCGACTGGCGAGCCGACGGGTTTCCGCGCTGACGGCACCCTGCAGGTCGCCTACGACCACGACGATCTGGCCGTTCTCGATGAGGTCGCGATTCTGCGTGAGTCGTTCGGGGCGCCGTCGAGGCGGCTGTCGGCACGTGAGTGCCGGGCGGCGGAGCCGATGCTCGACCCCTCGGTCCGCGGCGGGCTCCTCGTCCCTGACGACGCCTCGGTCGATCCGCGGCTGCTGACGGCGGCTCTGCTCGTTGCCGTGCAGCGGGCCGGGGTGGCCGTGATCCGCCAGCCCGCCACGCAGGTCCTCGCCGCCGGCGGCCGCGCCGCAGGCGCCGAGCTGGCCGATGGCAGCCGGGTGCGGGCGCCCTCGGTGGTGCTGGCCGCGGGCTGGCAGTCGGCTCTCATCGGCGGCCTGCCCGAAGCTGCTGCGCTACCGGTCCGGCCGGTCAAGGGCCAGATCCTGCGGCTGCGGCCGACGCCGGCCACCGATCGCGCTGGCGTCCCGCCTGGCCTGGTCGCCAGGACCGTCCGCGGCGTCGTGCACGGCTTCTCGGTCTACCTGGTACCAAGGAACAGCGGCGAGCTGGTGATCGGCGCGACCCAGGAAGAGCTTGGCTCCGACACCAGGGTGACGGCGGGCGGTGTCTGGGAACTGCTGCGCGACGCCCGCACGCTGGTTCCTGGCATCACCGAGTTCGAACTCGCCGAGGCGGTCGCGGGCCTGCGGCCAGGCACACCGGACAACGCGCCGATCCTCGGGCCGGCGCAGCTGCCCGGCCTGGTGCTGGCGACCGGCCATTTCCGGAGCGGAGTCCTGCTGGCTCCGGTGACCGCCGACCTCATCGCCGATTATCTGGCCGTTGACCGAATATCCGCGGGCCTGGCCCCGTTTTCTCCGGACCGGTTCTCCCGCCGGGACCGGCCACCTGATCCCCGGCACATCGCAGACCCGCCGCCGCACCAGCGGCACCCGGTCCGCCCGGCCGAGCCGAACGAGAGCGCCAGGCCATGAACATCACCATCAACGGAACGTCACATGACCTGACCGACGGCGCCAGCCTGGCGACAGCCGTTTCGCTGCTCACGACATCAGCCACCGGCCTAGCCGCGGCTATCAACGGCGAGCTGGTGCGCAGGGCCGACTGGGACGCGACGGGACTCGCTGACGGCGACAGCGTCGAAGTGATCACCGCAGTGCAGGGAGGCTAACCGTGGACGACAAGTTCGTGCTGGCTGGCGAGGTCTTCAGCTCGCGGCTGATCATGGGGACCGGCGGGGCGCCCAGCCTGGACGTACTGGAGCGGGCGCTGGCCGCGTCGGGGACCGAGCTCACCACCGTCGCCATGCGGCGCGTCGACCCGGGCGGATCAGGGTCCGTGCTTGACGTCCTCGCCGCGCGCGGGATCAGGGTGCTGCCGAACACGGCGGGCTGCTACACGGCCACCGATGCGGTGCGCACCGCGCGGCTGGCCCGTGAGGCACTCGGCACGGACTGGGTGAAGCTCGAGGTGATCGCCGACGAGCGCACTCTGCTGCCCGATCCGGTCGAGCTGCTGGACGCGGCGGGGCAGCTGATCGGAGAGGGCTTCACCGTGCTGCCGTACACCAATGACGACCCGGTGCTGGCCCGGCGGCTCGAGCAGGCGGGCTGCGCGGCCGTGATGCCGCTCGGTTCCCCCATCGGTTCCGGCCTCGGCATCAGGAACCAGCACAACATCGAGATGATCGTCGAGAGCGCCGGCGTGCCGGTCATCCTGGACGCTGGCATCGGCACCGCGAGCGACGCGGCGATCGCGATGGAACTCGGTTGTGCCGCGGTCCTGCTCGCCACCTCCGTCACCAGGGCCAGGGATGCCGAGCTGATGGCCGCGGCGATGCGGGCGGCTGTCACCGCCGGCCGCCTGGCGTTCCTGGCGGGCCGGGTGCCGCGCCGGCGCTACGCCCGAGCTTCATCTCCCCCGCCAGGCAGCTGACCTGCTCCTCGGCCGGCCCTGGCCGACAGCGGAATCCTTTCGTCGCCATCTGTCACGGCGCGCTCCCGGACCGCTGTTACGCACGCACGCAGTCGTATCGGCCCATACACTTCTGGCGATGGATACGACCATTTCGCGACCGCCAGCCGGGCAGTTGCTCGACGGCCGGTACCGGGTGGAAGCCTGGCTGGCCCATGGCGGTATGGCGACGGTCTATCTCGGCACCGACACCAGGCTGGACCGCAAGGTAGCGCTCAAGATAGCCCATCCTGAGCTGGCCGGTGACGAGGAGTTCATCCGCCGGTTCATGGCGGAGGCGCGGTCGGTGGCGCGGCTGTCAAGCCCGCATGTCGTCGCCGTCTACGACCAGGGCTCGGACGGGCAGTTCCTCTACCTGGCGATGGAATACGTCCCGGGCCGGACGCTACGCGAGCTGCTGCGGGAGCGGGGCAGGCTGAGCCCGCGGGAGGCGCTCGACATCATCGAGGGCGTCCTGGCCGGCCTCGCCGCGGCGCACGAGGCAGGGATTGTCCACCGTGACGTCAAGCCGGAGAACGTCCTGCTGGCGAAGAACAACCTGGTGAAGGTGGCGGACTTCGGGCTGGCCCGGGCGGCCGCGGCCGCCAGCCGGACCAAGAGCGGTATGATCATTGGGACCGCCGCCTACCTTGCGCCCGAGCAGGTAACACGGAGCACCTCGGACGCGCGTACCGACGTATACGCGGCGGGCATCATGCTGTTCGAGCTGCTCACTGGCACCCAGCCGCACACCGGGGGCACTCCGCTTGACGTGGCGTACAAGCATGTCAACGACGTGATACCGGCGCCGTCTGCGGTCGTGCCCGGCCTGCCGCCCGGGGTCGACGCCCTTGTCGCGCTCGCCACGAGCAGAGAGCCCGACCGCAGGCCTGCCGACGCGGGCCAGTTCCTGCACGCCATCGCTGACGGGCGGCGCCGGATGGCGATCGGCGAGCCGCGTCCACGCGGCCAGATCCCGCCGGACAGCCACGAGGGCACCAACCACACGCTGATCGTCTCGGCAGGCAGCCTCGCCGACGACGGCCGGGACGGGCCTGACCGCCGGTCCCGCCGGGCCCGCGGCTACCGCAGGCAGGGCGAGCCGATGCTGCAGCACCTGCTGTTCAGCCGCAGGTTCGTCTACCTGGCCGGCGGGCTCGCCGTGCTGCTGGCGATCACTTTGGCGGCCTGGTGGCTCACCGACGGCCAGTACGCGACCGTGCCGCGGGTCAGCGGCATGTCGGCGAGCGCGGCCCGCACCGAGCTTGTCAGCCTCGGCTTTGCCGTCAAGACCGGGCCAGGCCAGCACAGCAGCACGATACCGGGGGGCGACATCGTGCAGACCACGCCGGCCAGCGGCGCCAGGCCGCGGCGCGGGAGCACGGTTCAGCTCGTCGTCTCCCTCGGCCCGCTGCGTTTCCCGGTGCCGCAGGTCACGGGCATGGCGCTCGCTGGCGCCCAGGCCGCGCTCAAGAAGGCCGGGCTGACGCCGGGCGCCGTAACCCAGACAACCTCGCAGACCATCGCGAGCGGCATCGTGATCAGCACGAGCCCGGTCGCAGGCGTGTCCTGGCCGCAGACTTCCCCGATAGCGATCACGGTCAGCGACGGACTTCCGCTGCCGAACTATGTCGGCCAGCAGCTTCAGGCAGCGCAGGCAGCGGCGACGGCCGCCGGATACGCGCTGAACCCGGTGCCGGACGCGACGAGCACCCAGCCAGCGGGCACGATCACCAGCCAGTCGCTGGCCCCTGGCACTGCGATCACGCCAAACATGGTCGTGACGGTCCGCGTCAGCAACGGGCCGCCGATGGCGAGCATCCCCAACGTTGTGGGCCTGAACGCGAACCAGGCCGCAGCTGAGCTGACTGCGGCCGGCTTCAATGTCACCATCGACACGATCGGCCTAGGCCACAAGGTGGTGGCCTACAACCCGACCGGACAGGCACCCAAGGGCAGCACCATCACGCTGAACGTGGGCTTCATCTTCGGCCTGCCATAGGGCCCCGCCATCCGACCCGGGTCGGGCGCCCGGCCGCCCTCCGGTACGCGCCGGCCGGCCGGCTAGCTGGCTGGCCCGTCGCCTGGTTGTTCCTGGTAGGAGTAACGCTGCTCGCGCCACGGGTCGGCGGTGTTGTGATAGCCGCGCTCCTCCCAGAATCCCCTGCGGTCCTTGGTCAGGTATTCGACGGCGCGCACCCACTTGACGCTCTTCCACCCGTACCGGGAGGGAACCACCAGCCTGAGCGGATAGCCGTGCTCGGGGCTTAGCTCCGCCCCGTCCAGGTGCGTCGCCAGGATGGTGTCCTCAGCCAGGAAGTCGGCGATCCGGACGTTGGCGCTGTAACCGAAGTCCGCCCAGGTCATTACGTGCGTGACCGCCGGGGCGGGCGGAACGGCGCGGAGCAGATCGGCCGCCGCGATCCCGTCCCAGGCAGCGTCCTGGATGCTGAATTTGGTGACGCAGTGAAAGTCCGCCACGATCCTGGTCCGCGGCAGCTCGGCCAGTTGCGCCCAGTTCCACCGGCGCTCCTGGCCGGACTCGGTCGCGCCCACCACCCTCAGGTCCCAGGTCTCCGGGTTGAACACCGGAACCGGGCCGTAGTGCAGGACCGGCCAGCCGGCGGGCACGTACTGGCCTGGCGGCAGCCGGCGGCCGGGCGCGGACCCACGCAGCGGGCCGCCACCGAGCGCCAGCCGCCCGGCATCCTCTGGATCGCCCTGACAAGCCGGGCCGCCGCCGGCGCGAAGGCCCGCCTCGCGCCTGGCTGGCTGCCGCCTGCCGGTGTCACGTGCCTCGGTCTCCCGCTGGCTCATGTCCAGCTGACCTGCCCCTTCCTGCCCTACGCCACAGCGGCCACGACGGGCCGGCCCTCGCTCTCCCGCAGGTGCAGCCATCTTGCCACTGCGCGCTTACCGCCTGTTCCCGCGCCGCCGGCGTTCAGCGCACTGCGGCGATGCGCTAAGCTACCTGACGTGCGTCATCCGTACTGGTTTTTCTACGGCTACCGGCCCGGCATAGGGACGGTCGCCCGCCAGACGCTGCGCTGACGCGAACGACCTAACCAGAGCCCCGGGCCGCAACGGCCCGGGGCTTTCGTCATGATGGGGAACTAGGAGGATGTCATGGTCATCGTGATGGCCCCCGAGGCCAGCAGGTCCGACATTGACTCGATCGTTGAACTGATCAAGGTCGCGGGCGGCGAAGCCTTCGTCAGCCGGGGAGTCTCCAGGACCATCATCGGCCTCGTCGGAGACGTCGAGCAGTTCGGCACGCTCAACCTGCGCAGCCGGACCGGTGTCAGCGACGTGGTCCGGATCACGGCCCCTTACAAGCTGGTGAGCAGAGAGCATCATCGGAGCAGGTCGGTGATCAGCGTGGGCGGGGTTCCCATCGGCCCGGATACCGTGACCGTGATCGCCGGACCTTGCACCGTCGAGACCCCTGAGCAGACCCTGACGTCCGCACGGATGGCGCAGGCGGCCGGCGCCTCGATATTGCGGGGCGGCGCATTCAAGCCGCGCACGTCGCCGTACGCGTTCCAGGGCCTCGGCGAGGCGGGCCTGAAGATCCTCGCTGACGTGCGGGCCGAGACCGGGCTGCCGGTGGTCACCGAGGTCATTGACCCGGCCAGTGTCGACCTCGTCTGCTCCTACGCGGACATGCTCCAGGTAGGAACCCGCAGCATGCAGAACTTCGCCCTGCTGCAAGCCGTCGGCTCGGCAGGCAAGCCGGTGCTGCTGAAGCGCGGCATGAACGCGACCATCGAGGAATGGCTGATGGCGGCGGAGTACATTGCGCAGCGCGGCAACCTCGATATCGTGCTCTGCGAGCGCGGCATTCGTACCTTTGAGACCGCGACCCGCAACACGCTGGACATCAGCGCGGTCCCGGTTGCGCAGCGCCTTTCGCACCTTCCGGTGATCGTCGACCCGTCCCACTCAGGCGGCCGCCGTGACCTGGTCCTGCCACTGAGCCGGGCAGCCATCGCGGTCGGCGCCGACGGCATCATCGTGGACGTGCACCCGGAGCCGGCCATCGCGATGTGCGACGGCGACCAGGCACTGGTTGACGAGGACATCAAGGAACTGGCCAAGGTTGCGGGGACCATGCCCGCGATCCTCGGCAGGACGCTGACACCGGCGCCGCGGCAAGCCGCAGCGAGTTCCCTGCCCGAGCCAGCGACCGCCGGGTTATGAGATCAGCAGGCAGTGCTAGCACGGACGTGGCTCGGGTTGAGGGCCGGCTCCCCCCATAGCCGAAAGGCTGGCCTCACAGCCCTTCGACCGCGGGGATTACCTGGCTGCCGATCACCTCAAGGGGCGTAATGTCCCACACGTGCGCGACCGCGCCGATCGCAGCCTGGAAGCCCATCTCGGCGAGCCTGCCCAGCTGGTCGATGACCTCTCCGGCCTTCTCGCCCTTCTCCCCCACGTCGAAGATGAAGTAGCAGGTCTTGAGGATCTCGTCGTACTCACGGCCTACGTCCTGGCAGTGGGCGCGCAGCACATCGAGCTTGCGGGCCAGGTCAGGCCCGGGGAACAGGTTGCAGGCCTGCCCGTACCTGGCGACGAACCTGAGTGTCTTGCGTTCGCCCGAGCCGCCGATCAGGATCGGCGGATGCGGCTGGCTCAGCGGTTTCGGGTAGTTCAGCGGCCGGTCCAGCTGGTAATGACGGCCCTGATAGGGGCTCTCGTCGCCGCGCCACATCTGGATGCAGATCTGCAGCGTCTCCTCAAGCCGCTCGAACCGCTCCGCCGTCGGCGGGAACGGGATGCCGAGGCCGCGGGACTCCTCCTCGTTCCAGGCCGCGCCGACGCCGAGCCAGGCCCGGCCGCCTGACAGCACGTCTAGCGTGGAGACGATCTTTGCCAGGATTCCCGGGTGCCGGTACACGACGCCCGTCACGAGCGTGACCAGCTTGGCCCGGGATGTGCAGGCGGCCAGGTACCCCAGGGTGGTGTAGGCCTCGAGCATGTCGTGCTCGGGCGGCCCGACCACGCCGATCTGGAAGAAGTGATCCATCAGGCTGATGAATTCGAACCCCGCGTCATCAGCGGTCCTGGCCACGGTCGCCAACTCGGGACCGAGCCTGGCCGCGCCGCCGGGCCAGCTGAAATCAGGAATCTGCAGTCCGACCTTCACGTGATCACCCCTTCGCGACTGAGCCTGCCATACCCCGGCTGCCGGAGCCTGGAAGACTCGGCCATCCCTTCGCAGAGTGCTTGGTACCGGTCTATTCTGGCGCTGGCCGGTCGGCGCTAATTCCGGCTCGGGGTGTACTCCTGAGCCGCGGCGGCTAGTTCCTCGGCCAGGTCATCGGCGTCCAGCCGGGACTCGATCCGGCGCAGGTCGGAGATCCTGGCCCGGGTCTCGACCTGCCGCGGCGTCAGCAGCGAGCAGCAATCCTCGTCAGGCAGCTCGGAGATGCGCAGCGTGGCGATCTTCCTGGCCTCGGCCATGATCTCCGTCTTGTCCAGGCCGATGAGCGGCCGCAGGATCGGCAGCGTGACCGCGTCGTCCAGCGCGGTGATGTTGGTGAGCGTCTGGCTGCTCACCTGACCCAGCGAATCGCCGGTGACCAGCGCGGCTGCGTGCAGCCGCCGCGCCATCGCCGCGCCGGTCTTGAGCATGAGCCGCCGCTGCGCGATGATCTGCAGCCGCCCGGCGCCGGACGATGCCAGCCGTTGCTGCGACTTCCCGAACGCGACCACGAACAGCCGCGAGCCACCCTGGTACTTGTCCAGCTCATGCACCAGGCCGTAGGCCTTGTACACCGACTCGGGGCCGGTCAGCGGCATCCCGGAGAAATGCAGATAGGCACAGCGCAGGCCACGGCGCATCATCCGATACGCGGCAACCGGCGAGTCAATGCCCCCGGACAACAGCACGAGGGCGCGTCCGCTCATGTTCACCGGCAGGCCGCCCTGGCCCGGCATGCCCTCGGTGAACACGAACACCTCGGACTGATCGACCTCGACGAACACGGTGGTGTCCGGGCGGCGCAGGTTGACCGGGTAGCCGTGCTCCTCCTGGATCCGGCGGCCGATCAGCGTCGCGAGCTGGCCGGACGTGACCGGGAACCGCTTGTCCCTGCGCCTGGCACGCACCGCGAACGTGCCCTGCCTGCCCGCCGTCAGCTCCACCGCCGCCGCGACGGCCGCCTCGGGGTCCTTCGCCACCCGGACCGCGCGGCAGACCCGAGCCAGGCCCATGACGTTGCGCATCCGCTCGGCCAGCAGGTCCGCCGCCGTCTCCGCGGCTGGGCCGCCTGGCTCGGCACCGGCGATCCGCACCACGATCACGCCTTCGCGCTGCCAGAGCTGGATCGGGATGCCCAGGTCACCCACAGCGCGCCGGATGTTGTCGTGCAGCAGCCGCTCGAACTGCTGCCGGTTCTTCCCCTTGAGGACGATCTCACCCAGCTTCAGCAGGACGCACGGTTCGCGCAGCGGCGCGTCCTGGCGCGGCACTACCTGATCAGTGAGCGGGAGCGCGGACATCCTCCCAGTTTGCCAGCACTCACGGCCTTCGCAGCCGGGAACTTGGCGGCCGGGTGGCGGCGTCAGCCGCCCAGCACCGCGCAGAGCAGCCGGTTGTCGCCGCGCTGCCAGAGGGTTCCTACTTCGGCGAAGCCAGCCGCGCGCAACGCATCGACGTGCGTGCGCAACAGCCCGGCGGGTGAGCCGTGGTGCTCGGAATCCAGCCCGAGGCGCTGGCGCAGGCCGACCATCCCGGCCAGCGCCGGATCGGCGGCAACCGCCTCCCACCAGCCACTCCAGGTCTCGGCATCGTCCGGGGCGGGGTGCCGCCCATCCGCTTGCTCGACCAGGGCACGCCCCAGCCTGGCCAGCACCGGAAACACCGTCTCGTCCTCGCGGAGATGGTCACCGTCCAACAGCAGCGCGCCGGGCCGCAGAACCGTCGCCAGCTCCGCGTACAAGGCAGCCAGGGCCGGCTGGGCGAGCCAGTGCAGCGCCGTCGTGCTGACCGCTGCATCGGCCAGCCGCTCCAGGCCGAGACTGCGGGCCCAGCCAGCGGTACGCAGATCCAGCTCGGCGAAGCGCAGGCCGGGCCGGTCTCGCCAGGCCAAGCGGCCCAGCGCCAGCAGAACCGGATCGGCATCGACGGCGAGCACGGTAGCTTCAGGCAGCCGGTCGAGCAGCCGCACGGCGAGCGAGCCCGGACCGCAGCCCAGGTCGAGCACGAGCGGGTCCGGGCGCCCGGTCCCTGCCTCCACCGCGTCGATGAGCGCGATGAACCTGTCTTCCCGGTCCGGCAGGTACGCCTGCTGCTGGGCGTCCCAGCGCCTGATCCAGGCGAGCGCCTGGCCACGGTCAAGCTGCGGCTGCGTGCCGCTGCCCGCTGGTGCCCCGCTGCTCTGCTGTGCGCCGTCGCCCTGCGGACCTGTCACGCCGACCTCCCTGTCACCCCGCCGGGCCCGGCCGCGCCGACCGGCCAGGCTCAGCAGGCCAGCGAACTCGCAGCACGAAGACAGGCCCGGCGGGCGGGAGTCTGCCGCGATTATCCGTCTCGCGTTTCTTCTCGTGACCGCCAGTCCGGCTCACCAGCCTGGCCGTTCAGCCGAAGAACAGCTCTGCTTCGCCGTACCGCTCCGGCGACACCAGCTTGGGCTCGCGGGTTGCCTCGTCAAGCGACACGCGGACGATGTCCGTACCGCGGAGCGCCACCATGCTGCCGAAGGCGCCATCATGCACAGCGCCGATCGCGTGCACGCCGAACCTGGTCGCCAGTACCCGGTCGAACGCTGTCGGAGTGCCGCCGCGCTGGATGTGGCCGAGCACCGCGCACCGCGCCTCCTTGCCGGTCCGATGCTCGATCTCAGCGGCAAGCATCTGGCCGACCCCGCCGAGCCGCACATGGCCGAACGCGTCCAGCTGATCAGCCACGAGAGCCTCGCTCTGAGCCTTCGGGTGCGCGCCTTCGGAGACCACCACGATCGGCGCGTACCTGGTCTGGAACCGGTGCTCCACCCAGCCGCAGACCTGCTCGATGTCGAACGGCTGCTCGGGGATCAAGATGACGTTCGCGCCGCCCGCCATGCCCGCGTGCAGCGCGATCCAGCCCGCATGCCGGCCCATGACCTCGACGATCAGCGCCCGGTGGTGGCTTTCCGCCGTGGTGTGCAGCCGGTCGATAGCTTCCATCGCGATGTTCACCGCGGTGTCGAACCCGAAAGTGTAGTCGGTGGCGCTGAGGTCGTTGTCGATGGTCTTGGGCACTCCCACGACCTTGATGCCGTCCTCGTGCAACCGGGCCGCCACGCCGAGCGTGTCCTCGCCCCCGATCGCGATCAGCGCGTCCACGCCCAGCCGGGCCAGGTTGTCCTTGATCCGCTCGATCCCCGACCTGCCGCCCTCTGCGGCGGCATCGCCAAGCGGGTTGGTGCGGGACGAGCCCAGGATCGTGCCGCCGCGCGGCAGGATGCCGCGCACCGCCTGCACGTCCAGGGTGACAGTGTCCCCGTTCAGCGGTCCGCGCCAGCCGTCGCGGAATCCGGTGAATTCAAATTCGTGCTCCGACACCCCGGTGCGGACGATGGCGCGGATGACGGCGTTCAGGCCGGGGCAGTCGCCGCCTCCGGTAAGGACTCCAATTCGCATGAGCTCCCTCTCGACGTTCTCAACCGCCACACTAGTGCTATGAGCGTCCTCGCGATCGACGCAGGGACGACGGGCGTTACTGCCTTGGTCGTCGCCGCTGATGGCACCGTGGCCGGCCGTGGTTATCAGGAATTCCGCCAGTATTTCCCGGAACCCGGCTGGGTGGAACACCTGCCGGAGGGTATCTGGCAGGCCACCCTCTCGGCCTGCAGGCAGGCGCTGGCCTCGGCCGCCGGTGCGGCACCGGTCAGCTGCATCGGGATCACCAACCAGCGCGAGACTGCCGTGGTCTGGGACCGCGCCACGCTCGCCGCGCCGCGGCGGGCCATCGTCTGGCAGGACCGGCGGACCGCCGCCAGGTGCGACCAGCTGCGCGAGCAGGGCGTCGAGGAGCGGGTCGCCGCGCTCACCGGGCTCCGGCTCGATCCGTATTTCACCGCCACCAAGCTGAGCTGGCTCGCCACGGGCGACCCTTCCACCTGGGCCGGGATCACGGACGGCTCGATCGCCGCCGGTACCGTGGACTCCTACCTGATCGCACGGCTGACGGGCGGGCATCGCCACGTCACCGACGCGTCCAACGCCTCGCGCACCCTGCTCTTCGACATCGAAGCCGGGCAGTGGTCTGCTGAGCTGTGCGAGCTGTTCGGCGTGCCGCCACATGCGCTGCCTGAGGTCGTGCCATCCTCGGCGGTCGTCGGCCACACCGACCCTGACGCGTTCCTTGGCCTGTCGCTGCCGGTGGCCGGCGTGGCAGGTGACCAGCAGGCGGCGCTGTTCGGCCAGGCGTGCTTTGCCCCCGGCGCGGTGAAGTGCACCTACGGCACGGGGTCGTTCGTGCTGTGCAACACCGGGGCGACGATCGTGCGCTCGCAGGCCGGCCTGCTGTCCACGGTGGCATGGATGGATTCGTCGGGGGCGCTGACCTACGCGCTGGAGGGATCCGTCTTCGTGACCGGCGCCGCGGTTCAGTGGCTGCGGGACGGGCTCGGGCTGCTTGACAACGCTGGCCAGAGCGAGGCACTGGCGCGCTCTGTTCCCGACTCTGGCGGCGTGGTCTTCGTGCCCGCGCTGACCGGGCTCGGGGCGCCGGACTGGGATCCGTCAGCACGGGGTGCGATCTTCGGCCTGACCCGCGGGACTACCCGTGCGCACCTGGTCCGTGCCGCCCTCGAGGCGATCGCGTTCGAGGTGCGCGACGTCGCCGATGTCATGGTCGCGGAATCGGCCGCACTCACGGCCGGGGCCGCCGCGGCGGGCGGCGCCGGCGATTCGGCGCCGCCAGGTGCGGAGGGTGCGGCGCCGGCCGGCCCGGAAACTGCGGCGCCAGCGGGTGCGGACGCTCCGGCGGCGCTGCGGGTGGACGGTGGCGCGAGCGCCAACAATCTGCTCATGCAATTGCAGGCCGACCAGCTTCAGGGACCGGTCGAGCGGCCTGTCGTGGCGGAGACGACCGCTCTGGGTGCCGCATTCCTCGCCGGGCTCGCCGTCGGCGAGTGGTCATCGCCAGCCGAGCTTGCCGCGACCTGGCGGCTCGACCGCAGGTTCACGCCGGGCACCAGGGACGACGCAGGCTATGCACGCTGGCGTGACGCGGTTGGCCGGAGCAAGGGCTGGGCCAGGTAACCGCCCGACCGAAGAGCCTCATCCGGTCGGACGCGGGACGTACATCTCGCTCAGCTAGGAACCGGGCGGCCCGATTTGACCGATGCGTGCCACCGGGCGCTCGGCGATGGCCGGGCGGACCCGGGCCAGCGGAGGGGTCGAGCGGACCAGACGAGCCAACGGGACGTCATCAGGGCTCGCGGACTTCGCCTCAGCCGGCGTCTCCGTCCGGGCCGGCGTCTCCGGGCAGGCCTGAGCCTCCGGCGGAGGCGGCGAGTTCATTGCTGCCAGGCGGTCCGGCGGCCATCCGGCTCGCCGCGGCGGATGCTTTCCCGCCGTCGGCGGCTGCCCGGGCCGCGCCGTCAAGGTCTCCCGCACCCGCGGATCGCGCCGCGTCGGGCTTCCTCCGGGACGGCGCCAGCCGGAGCTTGCTGCGGCCCGCATACTCGTCCACGTACTCCTGCCCAGCGAGCTTCATGAGCTCGTACATGATCTCGTCGGTTATCGCGCGCAGCACGATCCGGTCTTCGTGCAAGCCGTAGTAGCGCGAGAAGTCGAGCGGCTTGCCGAACCGCACGCCTGGGCGCACCCAGGGCCGCGGCGCGATCTTGCCTGGCGGCTGGAACTCGAAGGTTCCCACCATGGCGGTCGGGATCACCGGGACCCTCGCTTCCAGGGCCAGCCGGGCTACGCCGGTCTTGCCCCGGTAAAGCCTGCCGTCCGGGGTGCGGGTCCCCTCCGGATAGATCCCGAGCAAGTGGCCCTGTGCGAGCACCCGCAGACCGGTGCGGAGCGCACGCTCGCTCGCCTGCCCGCCGGACCGGTCTACCGGAATCTGCCCCACACCGCTGAAGAAGGCGCGGCTGGCCAGGCCCTTGAAGCCATGGCCGGTGAAGTACTCCGACTTCGCGAGGAAGACCACCTTGCGCGGCACCGGCAGCGGGGTGAAGAAGTGATCGGAGAACGAGAGGTGGTTGCTGGCCAGGATCGCACCTCCCTCGCGCGGGATATTCTCGACGCCGTCGTACCACGGCCGGAACAGGAGCCGGAGGATCGGCCCGAGTATCGCCTTAACCACCGAATAGAACACGATCACATGTTCCCATGTCCTGACGTCGATGGGGATGGGGCATCGCATGCATCCTTAACGGAGTCCACAGCTGCACGCCGCCCGCTGGCGTGGGACGATTCGGGATGGGAAAGGCATCGATGCGGTGAGAGGATCCGACCATGCCCGTGTTGCCAGGCGCAGAACCCTTCAGCCATGACGGCGGCCGTACCGGCGTGCTGCTCTGTCACGGATTCACCGGGTGCCCGCAATCGCTGCGGCCATGGGCGGAATATCTGGCCGAAGCGGGCCTGAGCATCCGCTTGCCGAGGCTCCCCGGTCACGGAACCACGTGGCAGGAGATGGCGCACACTCGCTGGGAAGACTGGTATGCCGAGGTCAACAGGAGCTTCGATGAGCTTCGCGCCACCACGGACGAGATCTTCGTCATGGGGCTATCCATGGGCGGCTGCCTGGCCCTCCGGCTGGCTGAACTGCGCGGTTCGGCGGTCGCGGGGCTAGTGCTCGTCAACCCGTCCATCACCGCAGACACCCCTTTGTTCGCGTTCTTGCCGGTAATGAAGTACGTGGTGCCTTCGACCAAGGGGATCGCCAGCGACATCAAGAAGGCGGGAGCCACCGAACTCGCCTACACGAGGGTCCCGCTCAAGGCTGCCGCTACGCTTCCCGGGCTGTGGCGGGTCACCAAGGACCAGCTAGGCGACGTGACCCAGCCGGTGCTCGTCTACCGCAGCGCTGTTGACCACGTCGTCAAGCCCCGCAGCGTCCAGATCCTGCGCGACTCGCTCGCGGGAGGGGTGCTCGAAGTCCGCGATTGCGCAGACAGCTATCACGTTGCGACCCTGGACAACGACGCGCAGGCCATCTTCACGGGGAGCCTTGACTTCGTGAGAGCACATAGCCGGGCCGGGAAGGGGTAGCCGGTGCGGACTCGGGTGACAGCCAGGTGAGCGGGAGCGACCCACGCGGCGACGAGGCCGCGTGGCGTGACCTGGTCGCACGGTATGACATGGCCATCGACCTCGACACTGCCGCGCCGCCCTGGCCCGACATCGAGAGCCTCGGCGCAGCACAGTACGGCGACCCGCCGCGCGCCGGGTCAGAGCCGGGCCAGGTGCCGCCGGACGAGGCTCTGCAGCCGCCAGCTGGCCTGGAAGATCCAGCGGGTCTCGGGTCCTCCGCCGGGCCCGAGACCGAGCCAGCAGCCCACCAGGGCGGTCTCGCTGGGGCAGCAGGACCCGCTGGGACGGCAGGAGCCGCTGGCGCAGCGGCGGATCGGCCAGGAGCGGGGGCTGGGCCAGGAGCCGAATCCGGACCCGCAGCAGAATCCGGACCCGCAGCCGAATCCGGACCCGCACCAGGAGCAGGCACCCGGGCCGGACCGGGAAACGGATCAAGACCTGCGCCAGGCACGGGCGCAGGTGCCGACCGGACCCGCGTCGTCCGTCATGCCACCGCCCCGGCTCAGCGGGCCCCGGCTCAGCGGGCTCCCGCTGAGGACGATCACGACGAGGATGAGCATTACATCCCGCCGCCACCGCCGCCCCTGCCGCACCTCGATCCAGTGGCCAAGGGCGCATGGACCGCGCTCTTCGGCGGTCCCGCGTACTTGCTGATAGCTTCCATCGTGGGCTGGGTCGTGCCGGGCTGGGCGGCGCTCGGAGCCGTCGCTGCCTTTGTCGGCGGTTTCACCGTCGTCGTGCTCCGGCTGGGAGACGGCCCGTCTCGCGGCGCCGGGCCCGACAACGGAGCCGTCCTGTAGCCACCGGCGTGCAGGCGAGTCAGCTCATCGGCCCCTGGCCAGGTCTGCGGCGCCGATAAGGCCCGCGTCAGCGCCTAGTTCCGCCAGCCTGATCTCAGCGCGCTCCCGGTGTGACCCGCCAGTCAGTCCGTGGCTGAACGCTTCGCGGGCCGGACCAAGCAGCAATTCTCCTGCGTCCGACACACCGCCACCGATAACGAAGCAGCCCGGGTCAAGTATTGCCGCCAGGTCAGCCAGGCCCTGGCCAAGCCATCCCCCGACGATGTCGAAGCACCGCAACGCGCCCGCGTCGCCCTCTCGCGCAGCCTGCGAGACTTCCAGCCCGGTGATCTTCTCCGCGCTGTCGCCGGCGAGCTGCAGCATCCGGACGGCCGCTCCCGGCGACCGCCTGGCGAAGTCCCGTGCCTCAGCCACGAGAGCATTTCCGCTCGCGTACTGCTCCCAGCAGCCGCGGTTACCGCATCCGCACAGGCGGCCGTCCGGTATGACCCGGTAATGCCCGGGCTCCCCGGCAATCCCCCACCTGCCGCGATAAAGCTCGCCGTTCAGTACGATTCCCGCGCCGATGCCGGTGCCGACCGTTATGAGCATCACATGCCGCCGGCCTCGGGCCGCGCCGAACGTTACCTCCGCCCAGGCTGCGGCGTTCGCATCATTCTCGACGATCACCGGCACGCCGACCCGTTCCTCGACATGCTTCTTCACGGCTTCCTCGCGCCAGGCGAGGTTAGGCGCGAACAGCACGCGGGAGGAGGTCTCGTCGACGAATCCCGCGGCTCCGATACCGACGGCCTCGATCTGGTGGCGGCCGAGCAGTTCCAGCACTGCATCGCCGATGACCTTGGCGGTTCCCTCCGGGCTCGCGGCCGGAGTCGGCAGCCTCAGCTTCTCGAGAATGTGCCCTTGCCGATCGACGATGCCCGCGGCCACCTTGGTACCCCCAACGTCAACCCCTATCGTCAGGCTCACCGCGGCGCCCTTCACCCGATCTCTCGGCTTCGTGCGTCGTCGGGTGAGCCGGGCCAGCAGAGGACGCGTCCGGTGTCCCTCGCTTAGCAGCGGGCGAGCCAGAACCGGCCGACAGCACCGCGTCAAAGGCGGCCAGCGCCTCCTGGACGGCCGACGCAACGACATCGCCTGCCCCCGCCAGCTGGGAGCCGAGGCCTGGTCCCGACTCCCTGATCCGGCGGGCAGCGCGGCAGACGGGGCACCAGGCGCACTCGGGTGCATCCATCGACTCGTCAGGCGGCGGCTCCGTTGTCGCGGTCTCCCAGATGTCACCCGGCTTGTCGCGGCTGCCGCCGCCGACGGTCCGGCGTACCTGCTCGCTGAACTCGCGGCGCATGCTCCTCGCGCCGTACCGGATGAGCCACCGCTGGACCTCGCCAGTCAGGTCCGCGCCTAGCTGGCGCGAGGCAGACGACTGGCTGCGCGAAGTTGCCTTGCCGCCTTGTGAGGCCTCCCTACTGGAAGATCCCTGGCCGCGCGGGCGTGCCTGGCGCGGCGCACCAGCATCACGCGGCGCACCAGCATCACGCGGCGCACCAGCATCGCGCGGCGGAGCAGCATCGCGCGGCGGAGCACCTTCGCGCGGCGGCGCAGCATCGCGCGGCGGAGCACCTTCGCGCGGCGGCGCAGCATCACGCGGCGGAGTACCTTCGCGCGGCTGACCCTGGTGCGGATGACCTGATTCGTGCGCCGCGCCGGCTGGCCCGCCGGGGCTTGACAGCCCGTTATGCCCGGGCTGCGGTCCGGGCTCCCCGGCCTGCTCAGGTTGCTGGGTCACCGGTTTCCAACCGTAGCTTCAGCACGTGACTTCAGCCCTTTCAGTGCAGTGTCGATGAGCATCTTCTCGGCCCGGCGCTTGAGCATCCCGATCATCGGTATCCGGATCCCGACAGCAAGCTCGTACGTCACATCCGTGCTGTCGCCGCGGCCCGCGAGCCGGTACGCACCGGACATCTCGGATACAACAGAACCTGCTTCGGCGAGCACCCAGCTGACCTGAGCATCGCCGTCCCACTCATACCCGAGCACGTAACTGTCCTTGATCATCCCGGCGTCCAGCCGGAACCGTACCCTTTCTGCCCTGCCGTCGGCACCCCGGGAGAGCGTCTCGGTGGAACGCACGGCGGTGGCCCATTCCGGGTAGGCATCGAAATCGGCGATCACGGCCATGACGGCCTCCACCGGTGCCGCGACAGCAATGCTTGAAGTCGTCTTCTCAGCCATGCTCGGAGCGTACCTCTAGCCGCCCGCACAGCTACTACCACTCCAGTACGAACGGCCGCCCTGTCGCTCTGAAATGCCCGACGTTAAGGCACTCGGTGTCGCCGATTTTGACCTGACGGGCCAGTGGCTGATGCACGTGCCCGAACAGGAGGTACCTGGGCCCGGTCCGCCGGACCGCGTCCAGCAGCGCCTGACTGCCCCGCTCCATCCTGCGGGCGACCGTGTCATAGAGCAGTTCGGGCACGGCAGGCGGGATGTGTGCGCAGAGCACGTCGACCTCGCCCACCGCTGCGACCTTGGCCTCGTAGACGTCGTCGGGAAGCTCGTAAGGGGTCCGGTACGGCGACCGCAGCCCGCCGCCGACGAAGCCGAAGGCCCAGCCGCCAAGCTCCAACCGCTCGCCGTCCAGCACGTGCAGACCCGGGCGCAGGTGGGCGCTCCACATCCGCGGTATGTCGACGTTGCCGTAGGTCAGGTACGACGGTGTCGGGAAAGCCGCGAACAGCTGCGCGTACTGCCGGTTCACCGCCGCCTCGAGGCGGGTGGCCGGGTCGCCGTCCAGCCCGGCCCACAGCCGCCTCGACATCGCCCTCGCCTCGTCGAAGCGCTTCGCGGTGCGCAGCGCGATGAATGCCCCCGCCGCATCGGCGCCGAACAGGTCAGGGAAGATCCCCTGACTGTGATCGGCGTAGTCGATGAACTGCAGCAGGTCCCCCAGGCAGAAGAGCGCGTCCGCCCCGTCGGCGGCACCCCGCAGCGCCTCGTGCCTGCCATGCACATCGCTCACCACGTGCACCCGCATGCCAACACAGTAGGCAGATGTCACGGCATCCGGTGCAACTGACCGGGCCGGGCCGGCCGCCGCCCGCTCTGGAGCTACAACCGCTGTAGCGGTACCGTCCATGAGAGATCCGCTTTACGCGGTGAGTCAACTGCGGTGAGTCAACTGCGGTGAGTCAACTGCGGAGAGTTGACGCGGCCGAGTCAACGCAATGAGTTGGAGGAGACCCGTTGCGCGAGTACAGCGTTCCGGCCCTGGTCGAGATACCTCCCACCGCCGGCCTGGCGGACGTCGTCTTCCGCCGCGGGCAGCAGGAACCGCATGCGGTGCTGCTGCGCAAGCGGACCGGCGACGGCCGGTGGCAGGAAGTGACCGCCAGCGAGTTCCGCGATCAGGTGACCGGCCTCGCCAAGGGCCTGATCGTCGCCGGCATCGGAGCGGGCGACCGCGTTGGCCTGATGTCGCGGACTCGTTATGAATGGACCCTGGTCGACTACGCGATCTGGGCTGCCGGCGCCGTGACGGTTCCCGTTTACGAGACGTCATCGGCCGAACAGGTGCAGTGGATACTCGGTGACTCAGGCGCCGCGGCCGCCTTCGCGGAGTCGGCAACGCACGCCGAGATGATCAGCAGCGTCCGTGACACGCTTCCCGGCCTGAAACGGCTCTGGGTGATCGACGACATCGCCGCGCTCGCTGCCGAAGGCAACGCGCGAGTCACCGACGAGCAGGCCGAGCAGCGCCGGGCGGCCCGGCGCGCAACCGACCTGGCCACGATCATCTATACCTCCGGCACCACCGGCCGGCCCAAGGGCTGCGAGATCACTCACGCCAGCCTGCTGTCCAACGCGCGCAACGCCGTCACGGGCGCGATCCCGGAGCTTTTCGACGAACCTCAGGGCTCAACGATGCTGTTCCTGCCGCTTGCGCACTCCTTCGCCCGCATCATCGAGGTCGCCTGCCTGGAGTCCGGCACGATCATAGGTCACTGGGCGGACGTCAGCACGCTCGCCCAGGGGCTTCCCGAGTTCCAGCCCACCTTCCTGCTCGCCGTGCCCCGGGTATTCGAGAAGGTCTACAACAGCGCGCAGCAGATCGCCTCCGAAAGCAAGGCCAAGGGCCGGATATTCGACGCGGCATCGCGGACCGCGATCGCCTGGAGCAGGTCCCTGGACGATGGCGGAGCCGGCCCGGTCCTCCGGCTGCGGCACGCCCTGTTCGGCCGTCTCGTCTACGGCAAGCTGAGGGCGGCCGTGGGCGGACATGTGACCTACGCGGTCTCCGGCGGAGCTCCGCTCGGTGAGCGGCTCGGCCATTTCTTCCGCGGCGCCGGGATCACTGTGCTTGAGGGCTACGGGCTGACCGAGACCGCGGCAGCCTCGACAGTGAACAAACCAACCCGCAACAAGATCGGCACGGTCGGCCTGCCGCTGCCCGGGGTGACCATCAAGATCGCCGACGATGGCGAGATCCTGATCAAGGGCCGTAACGTGTTTACCCAGTACTGGGGCAACGAGGCCGCGACCAGCGAGATGCTGGATTCCGAGGGCTGGCTGCACACCGGCGACGTCGGCGACCTGGACGGCGAGGGCTTCCTGCGGGTCACGGGCAGGAAGAAGGAGCTGATCGTCACCGCGGGCGGTAAGAACGTGGCGCCGGCCGTGCTTGAAGACCGGCTGCGTGCGCACCCCCTGGTCAGCCAGTGCATCGTGATCGGGGATGGCCGCTCCTACATCGCCTGCCTGATCACGCTGGACGTCGAGGCGCTTGAGCACTGGAAGCAGCAACACGGGCGCCCGGCCGACGCTTCGCCCGCCGACCTGACGGATGACCCGGAGCTGATCGCGGAAATCCAGGCCGCGGTCGACGACGCCAACAAGGCTGTCTCCCGGGCCGAGTCGATCCGCAGGTTCCGCATCCTCGGCACCGACTTCACCGAGGAGAGCGGCTACCTGACGCCGTCGCTCAAGGTGCGCAGGAACGTCGTCATCAAGGACTTCGGCTCCGACATCGAGGCTCTGTACACCGCATCGCCGAAAAACTGAACCCGCCCCGGGCGGCCCGCGAGCACCTGCGCGAGCGGCGTCAGCCCGCAAGCACCTTCGCGAGCCGCTCCGCGACCAGTTCCCAGCGCCATTCCTTGTCGACCCAGGCCATCCCCTGCTCCCCGATCGCCTTCGCCGCCGACCTATCGGCCAGCAGGCTGGTCAGCCGGTCCGCGACCGCCGCGACGCTGCCGCCGGGCACCACGAACCCGGTCTCGCCGTCGACGATCGCGTCCGGCGCGCCGCCGGAGTCGCCGCCGATCACCGGCAGGCCCGTCGCCGATGCCTCCAGGTAAACGATCCCGAGGCCTTCCACGTCCAGGCCGCGGCGCCGGGTCCGGCACGGCATCGCGAACACGTCGCCGGCGTCGTAGTAGGCCGGCAGCTCCTCCCAGGGAACGGACCCGGTGAACATCACCGAACCGGACACCCCGCACCGCTCGGCCAGCCGGATGAGATCAGCGCGGTACGGCCCGTCGCCGACCAGCAACAGGACTGGATCCCCATCCTGGACAACGGCGGCCGGCGACTCACCGGCCGGCGCATGCCCCGCCGTGCCGCTGTCGGCTGCTGCCGGACGTCCGGCCCGGCGGCGCGCGTCGGCCAGTACCTGCGGCCAGGCCCGGATCAGGGTGTCCTGGCCCTTCCGCGGCACCATCCGGGATACGCAGAGGACTACCGGCCGGCCGCCGAGCCCGAGCCGGGCCCTGATCGCCGCTCCCCCCGCGCCTGGCCGGAACGCAGCGGCGTCCACCCCCGGTGCGAGCCGCACCATCCGGGCGGCGGCGTCCGGCGACAGCGCCCGGGCCAGCCGGATCCTGAAAAACTCACCCAGGTAGGTGAGGACGTCTACCTGGTCGCCGATCCTGCGGAGCAGCCAGCGAGCACCGGGCAGGGCGGCCCAGCCCGCCTCGTGACCATGGGTGATCGCGACTATCCGGGTCGCGCCAGCGCGGCGCAATGCCGGAGCCAGCAATCCAAGCGGAGCGGCAGCGCCGAACAGCACGGTGTCACAGTCGTTTTCGCGCAGCACCCGCACCGCGCGGCGCGCGACCGACGGTACTGGCAGCATCAGCGAGCCCGGATGCCGGATCACCGGGAACGGCTGACGGGCGTCGAACTCGGCCGCACCTGACCAGGCCGGGGCGTAAACGGTGACGGTGCCGGCGGGCAGGCTGGCCGCGAGCGCGTGCACGAACGACTGGATCCCGCCGCGGCGCGGCGGGAAGTCGTTGGTCACGATCAAGACGTTCGGCATCGGGCTCCCTGGCCGCCAGGCGCCTGGCGGCCATGCTGCACTATCAAGCATGCTGGCCACTATCAAGCCGCGCGGATGCGGCCCTAGCGATCTTAACGGGCACGCCGGGACCGCGATCGCCCGCGTGCTGGGGCCGAGTTCATCCTGCAGCCCTGGCTCAGGGACGGACCGCTCCGTCGAGTTCTGACTGGTACCAGCCGGCGAGCGCGACCTTCTCGACGTCCTCGCCGGTCTGCGGCGCGTCGATGAGGTAGCCGTTGCCGACGTAGATGCCCACGTGCGAGTTGCCTGCGAAACCGAGTATGTCGCCCGGTTCCAGGGCGCTGGTGGAGACCGAGGGCAGGCTGCTCATCTGGTCATAACTGACGCGCGGGATCGACACGCCCGCGTAGGCCCACGAAGCCTGCGTCAGACCAGAGCAATCGAACGAGTTGGGACCAGTCGCGCCCCACTCGTACGGCTTGCCGATCTGAGCATAGGCGAACGAGACTGCCTTCTCCGCCTGCGTTGAGGTCGGGCCCGTGTAGCCGGTACTGCCGGAGCCGCCAGAACCGGAGCCGGAGGTACCGCCGGAGCCGCCGGTACCGCCGGAGCCGCCGGTACCGCCGGAGCCGCCGGTACCGCCCGGGCTTGCTGCCGCCTGCTGCGCCGGGGTCAGCTGCGCGAGCAGTGTCTCTTCCTGGGCGCGGAGCGTGTTCAGGGACTGCTTCCGATCGCTCAGGTTCTTGTTGAGTGCCAGCATCCCGGCCTCAACCCGGCGCGCCGCCTGCTGCGCGCCGTTGAGCTGGCGGGCGGCGGCGAGGAACTGGTTCATCGACGCGCTATTGTTCGCTGACAGTTCCAGCAGGATCGAGGATTGGTTGAGGATCTGCTGCGGATCGCCAGAGGTGAGCAGGGCCGCCGGGGAGGTCAGATTGCCCTCCTCATAGGCGGTGGCGGCGATCTGGGCGATCGCCTCGCGCATTGACTGGAACTGCACCTCGTATCGCGCCGCTTCGTGGTTCACCAGCGCGAGCCGCTGGCTCGCGGAGGCTAGCTCCTGCTGGACCTCGTCGTATTGCTGGCCCACCTGGTCTGCCTGTGTGTTCAGCTGGTTGAGCCGCTGCTGAACCTGGGCGATCGTAGGCTGCGGTGTAGCAGCCGCCACGCCGCAGACGCTTACCAGCAGGCCGACTGCGAGCAGGCCCACCGCCGTGGCCGCACCGCGACGTCCGACAATGGCTTTGACAGCTGACCGCGTACGCACGTGCGTGACACGCTCCTTCTCCCACTTCCCACCTACCGGGTGAGCTGACGGGTTCGGGCAGTGGAAGCGCGCCCTACGGCCAGGTCCGGCAAACGGGCCAGGCCGATTCACCCCTGGAACCGCTCCGGGCTTTCTGCCCGGCGCCGTTCCGATGGGTCCCCGGTTCCCCGGCCGACCCGCAGGTCGGCATCGGAAATTCGGCGGGCCGACCGCCGTCGCCTCGGCGGCGACTGATGAGCGATACGGCTCGGGGAGAGACTAGTGAAGATCAGAGGCAGGATTCAACCACTTCGCGCACACTCGCTCGGACCTTGACCATTCCCAGAAGATAACGAAACCATAACGAGAGTGTCCCTCGCCCGGCTGCCAGGGCTTGCAGCCCTTGGCGCGCCCGCTGCGGTAGGGACATCGCGCTCCCCGGCACGCCCGGCGCCCCCCGGCGCGCCCGGCGCCCCCGGCACGCCCGGCGCCCCCCGCGCACTGTCGGTGCCCGGTCATACCGTGAACGCATGATGACAGCGGATGAGACCGCGCCTGCCGCATCGGCGCCGATCCGCCCGCTGGCGGGCCTCGACATCGTGATCGTCGACGTGGAGACCACCGGCTGGCTGCCTGAGCAGGCCATGATCACCGAGATCGGTGCGGTCAGGGTCGGCTGGGGCGCGCCGCGCGCGGAGTTCGCCGCCCTCGTCAACCCGGGCGATGCCATCCCCCCGGACATCGCCGCCCTGACCGGGATCACCGATGAGATGGTCGGCCAGGCACCGCCGATCGCCGCGGTAATGCCCGGCTTCCTCGCCTTCGCCCGCGGCTGCGTGCTCGCCGCCCACAATGCGCCATTCGACATCGGTTTCCTTGCCGCGGCATGCCGGCATTCAGGCCTGCCCTGGCCGGCCTTCGCCGTGCTGGATACCGCCGCCCTGGCCAGGACAGTGCTCGGCGGCGCGGAGGTACCCAACTGCAGGCTGGCCACGCTGGCGGAGTTCTTCGGCTCCCGGACCCAGCCATGCCATCGGGCGCTGCCCGACGCCAGAGCGACCGCTGACGTACTCCAGGGCCTGCTCGGCAGGCTGGCCGGGGCGGGCGTGCTGACGCTCGCCGGAGTTCAGCCGCTGATCCCCCTGGAGCCGGCCGGCCAGCCGGTACGCTGACTTCCGCAGGGCGGAGCACGACGGCCCGCAGCCCGGAGCACGAGAGCCCGCGGGGCTAGCACCAGACCCCGCGGGGCGAGCACTATAGCCCGCAGGGCGGAGCACGAGAGCCCGCAGGGCGGAGGAGGCGGCAGTGGTCACCGCTATCGTCCTGGTGAAGGCCGATGTCGCGCGCATTCCGGAGACGGGCGAGGCGATCGCCCAGATACCGCAGGTAACCGAGGTCTACTCGGTGACCGGCGAATTCGATCTGGTGGCGATGGTCCGGGTGCGGAAGCACGAGGAACTCGGCGACGTGATCCCCGGCAAGCTGAACAGGGTCGCAGGCGTCACCCACACCGAGACGCACATCGCGTTCCGTGCATATTCCCGGCACGACCTCGAGGCCGCTTTCGCGATCGGCTACCCAGAGCAAGCCTGAGGGCTCCGCCCGCGGCCCGCAGGTCACGCCAGCTCCGGGCCGACGGCTTTTGTTATGGGTCAGCTGCGCTCTGCCGCAAGTCGCTGGCTCACCGCGGCCCAGCGATCAAGCAGTGTCAGCGCCGCGCCGGAGTCGAGCGCACCGGCCGCACGCTGATACCCGGCCTGCAATGCGCCGGCCAGTTCGTCCGGCCCGGGCACGCCCGCCGCCGCGGCCAGCGCCGCCGCCGCGTTCAGCAGCACAGTGTCCCGCACCGGGCCGGGCTCACCGCCGAGCACCGCGCGGGCCACGGCTGCGTTGTGCGTCGCGTCGCCGCCCCGCAGGTCCTCCAGCCTGGACCGGCCGATCCCGAGCGTCGCAGGATCGAACCTGACCTCGCTGACAGTCCCGTCGTGCACCACCCAGACCAGCGAAGGACCGGTCGTGGTCAGCTCGTCGAGCCCGTCCTCGCCATGGAAAACCAGCGCTGAACTGCCGCGGCTGGCCAGCACGCCGGCCAGGATCGGGCCCATCCGGGGATCGGCCACGCCGACCGCCTGCGCGGCGGGCCGTGCCGGGTTCGCGACCGGCCCGAGGAAGTTAAAGACGGTCGGCACGCCTAGTTCGCGGCGTGGCACCGCGGTATGACGGAGCGCCGGGTGATAAAGCGGCGCGAACAGGAATGCGATCCCGGTCTCGGCCGCCAGCCGCTGCGTCTGGGCGGGCTCCAGGTCGATCACGATGCCCAGCGCCTCGAGCACGTCCGCTGTGCCGCAGGCCGAGGATGCCGCCCGGTTCCCGTGCTTGATCATCAGGGCGCCCGCGGCAGCAGCCACGACGGTGCCCATGGTGGAGATGTTGACCGTGCGGGCGGCGTCGCCGCCGGTCCCGACCAGGTCGACGGTCCGGCCAGGAATACGGATCGGCGCGGCATGCTCGAGCATTGCCTGGGCCAGGCCGCTGAGCTCGGCCACTGTCTCGCCCTTCATCCGCAGCGCGATGCCGAAGCCAGCAATCTGGGCGGGCGTGGCCGCCCCGTCCATGATCTCGTTCATGGCCCAGGCCGTCTCCTCCGCCGTGAGCGTCTCCCCCTTGACCAGGGCGCCGATCAGTCCCGGCCATGTCGTACGCGAGTCCATGGGGGCTTCCTCACGGTGCCGGGAGCGCTGGGGCGGCCGGGCGGGCCGGGACCGCATCGGTCATCAGGGGTTGACCGGCGCGGTGTCTGCCGCGCGCTGGCGCATCAGGCCGGCCAGCGCGTGCGCGAGCGCGGCGGGATCAATCGGGTGGCTCACGACCGCGTCTGCCCTGGACCAGGTGGCCAGCCAGCCATCATCAGCCCGGCCAATGATCAGCAGCGCGGGCGGGCAGTCATAGATCTCGTCCTTAGCCTGGCGGCAGACGCCCATGCCGCCGGCAGGCTGGGCCTCGCCATCAAGCACCATCACGTCCACGCCCCCGGCATCGAGCAGCCGGATCAGCGCAGCGTGGGTGGCTACCTCGAGCACCTCGGCCAATGGCACATCCGGTGCCGGGCGGCGCCCGATGGCCAGCCGTACCCGGGCGCGGGTGTCGGCGTCATGGCTGTAAACAACGACCTTCATGAAATTGGATGGTACCGACCCGGGGGGTCGGCCGACGTCCGCCTACGCGGTGTCGTAATAATGTGCACGTGGCGACAGCAACACCCGAGGTGGTCCCCCGCAGTCCCGCCAGCAGGCCGAGCCTCGTCAGCGTGGGCACCATCATCTGGCTCTCGTCTGAGCTGATGTTTTTCGCTGCCCTGTTTGCCATGTATTTCACGATCCGCTCGGTAGACAAGGGGCTCGGCCAGCCATGGCCGCAGGCGCACCTTGACCTTGCGCTTGGCTTTACCAACACCACGGTGCTGCTGCTGTCGAGCGTGACCTGCCAGCTGGGTGTTTTCGCGGTCGAGCGCGGCCAGATCAGGCGGACCGGCAGGATCTGGAACGTGGCTCAATGGGGGCTGCGGGAGTGGTACGCCCTGTCGTTCCTGATGGGCCTGTACTTCGTCTGCGGCCAGGGGTACGAGTACCTCGACCTGATCAGGAAGCAGCACCTCACGCTGTCGTCCAGCAACTACGGGTCGGTGTTCTACATCCCCACCGGGTTCCACGGGCTGCACGTGGCGGGCGGCCTCGTCGCGTTCCTCTTCGTGCTCGGCCGTACCTTCGCGGCCAAGCGGCTCACTCATGAGATGCAGGTCAGCGCCATCGTCGTGTCGTACTACTGGCATTTCGTCGACGTCGTGTGGATCGGCCTGTTCACGACCATCTACCTGATCCACTGACCGGAAGCTGAGGACAGCAGTGGGCTGGATCACCGCGAGGCGAAGGCACCCGGCTGCGGGTTACGCCGTCGTCCTGCTCGGGCTCCTCGTCATCGCCGCGGTCTACTCGGCGATCACCGGGGGCGGCGGAGCCGCGTCCGCTGCCTCGCCCGCGGGCGGCCCGCAGGCCCAGATCGACGCGGGCAAGGGACTGTTCGGCCAGGACTGCTCGAGCTGCCATGGCCTGGAGGCGCAGGGCACCGTCAACGGACCGAGCCTGATCGGCGTCGGCGCGGCGGCTGTTGACTTCCAGGTAAGCACCGGCCGGATGCCGGCCAAGGGGCCGGCCGCGGAAGAGCCGCGCAAGCCCGTCGCGCTGACGACCGCGCAGACCCACGACCTGGCCGCGTACATCCAGTCGCTGGCGGGCGGTCCCCCGATACCGACGGCCGACCAGGTCAACCCCGCAGGCGCCGACATCGCGCTCGGCCAGTCGCTGTTCACCGCCGACTGCGCGCAGTGCCACAACTTCGTGGGCGCTGGCGGTGCCCTCACTTATGGCAAGTACGCGCCAGCACTCGACCCCTCGACGCCGACCCAGATCTACGAGGCCATGCAAACCGGCCCCGAGGCCATGCCGGTCTTCAACGACACCACGATCACGCCGAGCCAGAAGCGCGACATCATCGCGTATGTCACCGAGACCCGCGCCCTGCCCAACCCCGGCGGTTTCAGCCTGGGCCGGGTCGGCCCGGTGACTGAAGGACTTGTCGCGTTCCTCGGCCTGCTCTTCTTCATGGTGCTGGCCGCGCTGTGGATAACTGCGAAGCACGGGAAGGCTCATGAGTGACACCGATGCCCGCGGCGGGCTGCCTGAGGACCGGGACTATCCGGCTGGCCAGGGCGGGCCAGGCTGGGCCGGCCAGCCGACCGGTGAGGAGCAGGCTGGCCCGCACCGTGTGATCGGCACCCCGGCGCCCGCGACGGCGCGGACCCTGCTCGGGACCGGCCAGGGTGATGGCGGCCCGCAGCCGCCACCCGAGCTGCCAGCCGAGCCTGCCGACCCGGGCAAGGCCAAGAAGGCGGAGCGGATCGTCGCCACGTGCTTCATCATCTCGATGCTGGCTGGCATCGGCTTCATCGCCGCTTACATCGGGCTCGAAGTGCACTCGGTCGACGCCGTGCTGCGCTCGAACCTGGCCCTCGGCACCAGCATGGCGGTTGCATTCCTCGGCCTCGGGGTGGGCGCCACCATCTGGGTCAGGCACCTGATGCCCGAGGTGGAACTTACCGAGGCACGTAAGCCGATGGCCTCGACTCCGGCGGACCGGGAGGCATTCGAGGAGACATTCAACGAGGGCGCCGACGCCAGCGGGTTCAAGCGGCCGCTGGTGCGCCGCACGCTGATTGCCGCCACCCTGCCCATCGCGCTCGCCCCGCTCGTGCTGCTCCGCGACATGGGCCCGCTGCCTGGCACCAGCCTCCGCTACACCGTCTGGCGCAAGGGCACCCGGCTGATCACCTACGGCAGCAACACCCCGCTCAGGCCCGAGGACTTCGGCACTCCCGGCGGCATGATCACGGTGATCCCTGAGGGTTATCAGGACGACTACGATGCGCTCGCCAAGGCGGCCACGATCATCATCAAGTTCCGGCCCGGGGAGCTGCAGCCGCCAACTGTGATGAACTGGACGGTGGACGGGATCGTCGCCTACTCGAAGATCTGCACCCACGTCGGCTGCCCGGTCGCGCTTTATGAGCAGACGACTCACCACATTTTGTGCCCCTGCCACCAGTCGACATTCGACGCGCCCCGCGGGGCTCAGGTAATCTTCGGACCAGCCGCAAGGCCGCTGCCGCAGCTGCCGATCACGACCAACGCGGCGGGATTCCTGGTCGCGCAGAGCGATTACACCGAGCCCGTGGGCCCGAGCTTCTGGGAGCGGGGATGAGCGTCGACCGCGCGCTAGAGGGCGTCGGCGGAGCCCTGGATGACAGGTTCCGCGGCGCCAAGGGATTCCGTACCCTGTTCCGGAAGATCTTCCCCGATCACTGGACGTTCCTGCTCGGCGAGATCGCGCTGTACTCCTTCATCATTCTGCTGCTTACCGGGACATTCCTGACATTCTGGTTCCAGCCGAGCATGACCGAGGTCGTCTATCACGGGTCCTTCACTCATCTTGACGGCGTCAGGATGAGCGAGGCCTACGCCTCGACGCTCAACATCAGCTTCGACGTCCGCGGCGGGCTGCTGATGCGCCAGATCCATCACTGGGCGGCGGACCTGTTCGTAGCCGCGATCCTGGCGCACATGCTCCGGATCTTCTTCACCGGCGCCTACCGCAAGCCGCGCGAGGTCAACTGGCTGCTCGGGCTGGCGATGCTGACGCTGGCCATGCTGGAGGGCCTGTTCGGCTACTCGCTTCCCGACGACCTGCTGTCCGGTGCCGGGCTGCGGATCACCGAGGGCGTCATGCAGTCGGTCCCGCTGGTCGGCACCTACCTGGCGTTCTTCCTGTTCGGCGGCGCCTACCCGGGCAGCCAGATCATCCCGCGGATGTACATCATTCACGTGCTGCTCATCCCGGGCATCCTCCTCGCGCTGATCACCGCGCACTTGTTCATCATGTTCCACCAGAAGCACACCCAGATGCCGGGCAAGGGCCGCACCGAGAAGAACGTCGTCGGCGCGCCGCTGTACCCGTACTTCATGGCCAAGACCGGGGCCTTCTTCTTCTTCACCTTCGCGGCTGTCGCCCTGGCCGCGACCTTCGCGCAGATCAACCCGATCTGGCTGTACGGGCCGTACAACCCGGTGGCGATCTCGGCAGGCTCGCAGCCCGACTTCTACATGGGCTTCCTCGAAGGTGCGCTGCGGATGATGCCGCCCTGGGAGTGGAACGTCGCCGGGCATACTTTCAGCTTCAACGTGTTCATCCCTGCCTTCGTGCCGCTTGGCCTCATCTTCACCGCAGCCGCCCTGTGGCCGTTCCTGGAACAATGGATCACCGGCGACAAGCGCGAGCACCACATCAACGACCGGCCGCGGAACGCGGCCACCAGGACCGCCCTCGGCATGGGCGCGATCGCGTTCTACGGCGTGCTGTGGCTGGAAGGCGCTAACGACGTTGTCGCGGACCATCTGGACATCCCGCTCTACACCACCACCCGGATCGCCCAGGTCGCCATCTTCGTCCTGCCGGTCGTCGCCTACATCGTTACTAAACGCATCTGCCTGGGCCTGCAGCGCAAGGACCTGCACTTGCTGGAGCACGGCGTCGAGACCGGGATAATCAGGCAGCTGCCTAGCGGCGAGTTCATCGAGGAGACCAGGCCGGTCACGGAGGAGGCCCGCGCGGTCCTTGAGTCCAGGCCCGAGCCGCTCAGCCTGCCGCCCGCCGAGTCCGATGTTCCGGCGCCTGCGATGCGCGGCGCTACCGGTCGATTGCGGGAACGGCTCAACGAGGTCGTCAACGAGTCCGTGCCGCTGACCGAAAGCGACGGCTACGGCGGGCACGGGAACGGGCACGGCAACGGCCACGCAGCCGAGGTCGGGCACGGAGCTGAGGCCGAGCACGCGGCGGTGCCGGCCGCGGGAGAACGGGAAGCCGGCCATGGTGACGAAGGGGGCGGTGGCGGGTACTCCGCTACCGGCTCGGTAACTGACCAGGGTGACGGCCAGTCTGGCAGCTAGCCCGGCCCGATGAGCGGCGGCACCCACGTCAAGGCCCGGTGACATGTCAGGACGGTCACCCCAGTGCAGGACGAATGGCAGCACGGCTAGCTTGGACACCGACTCGCCGTCGCGGTCGGCACCGGGCTCGGTGTCGCGGTCGTGTACTGCTCGGAGTAGGCGACGGGGACGGCGTTGCCGTAGTCGGCGTGGCGCTCGATGTCGGCGGACGGGGACGGGGACGGGGACGACGGGGATGGGGACGGCGTTGCTGTGGTCGGCGTAGCGCTCGGAGTCGGGGATGGGGACGGCGTTGTTGTGGTCGGCGTAGCGCTCGGAGTCGGGGATGGGGACGGCGTCGCTGTGGTCGGTGGCGGGCTGGGGGGCGGACTCAGGCACGGGCTGGGTGCCCGGCTCGAAGGGGCTGTGCTCGGTGCTGGCGCTGGCGTGCGACTGGCCGAGGGTGCCGAGACCGCCGAGGGGTCCAGGGCTGGAGGCACGGCCGTGGGTCTGACCTGTGCGGGCAGCACTGGCGCAGGGTGGCGGGTGACCGTGGCGCGGGCCGAGGGCGGGGCTGCCGGGACTGGGCTGCTCGCAGTCACCGACTGGCTGGTGTCGTGCATGCGTAAGATCAGCACTGCCGCCACGATGACCGTCACGGCAGCTATCGTGGCCAGCCATGCCGGGTGAGCGGAGTACTCGGCCCAGGCTTCCGCTGCCAGGCGCCGGCACCTGCCGATCATGGGCCGATGCCCGGCAAGAGCTGCAGCACCTTGGCGAGGTAGTGCATCACGGCCTTCTTGACGTGCGGCCAGGGCTCCTGGTGTCGCGCGGAACCCTCTAGTTCAGGATAAGCCGCAAACCGCCCTTTCCGAAGATCCGCCAGTAGTCCCTGCGGGCCCGCGGGCTGCCGCCCCGGCCGGCCACAACGATCCGATACAGGCAGCGACGTGGCCCGACCGCTACGTGACGGCCTCCCAGCGCCTGACGGTGTGAGCGGCCGGCTACTGCAGGATGTTGATCGCGCGGGAGATCACCAGAGCGGCCACCCCGAGCGACACGCATGCTTCTACGATCATGAGCAGCTTGGCCCACCGCTTGACCGCGGACACGTCGGTGGGGCTGAAAGCGGTGGCGGTCCAGAACGCTAGCGATAGGTAGTCGACGAACCGCGGCACCCAGGTGGCCGGAACGTAGTCGGTGTGGAGCATCTCCGGGAAGACGAACGCCGGGTCCGCGTTGGGGTGGTGCGCGCGGGCGGCGGCACCACCACGGTCGAGGTCCCAGTACCACAGCCCGAACGCGATCACGTTCGTCGCCCAGACCACCCCGCCGGTAGCCAGCAACCCGGTCGCGTTGTTCGCGAAGAGCTTGTTGTTGGTGACGATGTCGTCGACGAGCCGGGCAGCGGAGAACAGGTTCGCCACCGTGATGAAGGCGATGACGATGCCGGTGACAATCCGCAGCCAGGGCTTCTGCCGGTCGATGCGGCCCGGGTCCCCGATGATCAGGACCGCCAGCAATCCAACCAGCACGACCGGGACCACCCATCTGGGGTTCACCCGGTACTGCGCAGGCAGCACCACGTGCAGAACAGCAGTGACCAAGATCGCCATCGCCACCGGCCACCAGTGCTCGCCCCGTTCGGCGGCCCCGGCTGGGCTCACCGGGGGCCGCCCGGATGGCTTCCGATCGGGGACCACCCCCCTATTGTGACCTCCGCCACCGGCTCAGCAACTGACCAGGGCGACGGCCAGTAAAGTCCATCCGGGAGCTAAATCCTGACCTGCGGCAGCTGACGCTGGTCCGGAAACCGGGACGGTACCCTCCGGGCGGGAACGGCCAGGCCGTTCGGGACTGATCGTCGGGACCGTCATCAACTGGTCCGGCCCGCACCGGGCCAGAGCGGCTCGGGGATGCGCAGGCCGGAGTCGGCGCCCCACGAGTTGCGGTAGGCGACCTCGTGCACGGGCCTGCGGGGCGCGACGCCCCAGCGGCCCGTCGGGTAGCCGAAGGACACACAGCATGCCAATGACCAGCCGCGATCCGGTGGCACCGCGAGGATCTGCATCGCCTCCGCACCGTGAAACATGCCGAGCACCGAGGTCAGCGCGCTGCCGACACCCTGCGCCCGGGCGGCCAGCTGAGCGCTCCACACGGCCGGAAAGATCGACGCGCCCGTTCTGTCACCAGCGGTGAACGCCAGCAGGAAAAGCGGCACCTCCTCAAAGTGGTCAGCCAGGTGCTGCGCCGAGGCTTGCACGCGCAGCATCGATGCGCTGTCCGGGTCCTCGGGCGAGCTGCGGGCCAGCTCCAGCCGGTCACGGTAGGCGGTCTCCCACAGCCGGCTGATCGCGTCCCGGTACAGCGGTCCGAGACTGGCCTTGATCCGTGGATCGTCGACTAGCAGGAAGCGCCAGTTCTGCGCGTTACCGCCGCTGGGCGCCCTGATAGCGGCATCCATGATCCGGGCCTGGACCTCCTGCGGGATCGGGTCAGGCCGGACTCGCCGCATCGCCCTGGTGGTGTAGAGCGCCTCGTAGACGTCCATGTGCCCCCTTCCGTGGCCGACCTGACCCCGGCCGGGAGTCAGCGGGGCCGGTCAGTGGGCGTAATGGCCGCGGTAGTACTCGAAGACGAAGCCGATCGCGCTCAGCGCGACCGACAGCATGCCGATCAGGAACAGCCACCATCCGATGGCCGCACCGACGGCAGCCACCGCGGCGGACAGGCCCATGAACAGCGGCCACCAGCTGTGCGGGCTGAAGAAGCCGAGCTCGCCGGTGCCCTGGTAGATCTCGCCGCGCTGGTCATCCTCGGGCCGCAGCGGCAGCCGCCGACCCGTGAAGAGCACGTAGAAACCGGTAAGGAAGGCGAGCGCCACGGCCAGCGCCAGGGCGGTCGTGCCGGTCGGATCGTGCGAGAAGTGCCAGTAGACCACGTCCGTGGCGGCGAAGAACACCGCGCAGCCAAGGAACAGGTACCCCTCGACCTTCATGAAGACTCCCCTGCCGTCGGGCCCGCTGCTGCCGCCATCGCTCCATCAGCTCCGCGGGTCAGCCGGAATCACCGGACATGCCGGCGCCGATGGCCTGCCGCTCGGCCTCCCGGTCCCGCCCGGTCCTGATGTGCGGGTAGTGCAGATCGAACGCTGGCCGCTCGGACCTGATCCGCGGTATCGAGGTGAAATTGTGCCGCGGCGGCGGGCAGGACGTCGCCCATTCCAGCGAGTTGCCGAAGCCCCACGGGTCGTCGGCGGTGACCTGCTCCCCGTGCTTCCAGGTCTTGTAGATGTTGTAGAAGAAGAAGAAGTTGGACACGCCGAGGACGAACGCGCCGATGGTCGAGATCTGGTTCAGCGTCGTGGCGCTGCCGGGCAGGAACGGGTAGTTCGCGATCCGGCGCGGCATCCCCTCGACGCCCAGCCAGTGCTGCACGAGGAACGTCATGTTGAAGCCGATGAAGACGAACCAGAAGTGCCACTTCCCCAGCGTGTTGTCGAGCATCTTGCCGGTGAACTTCGGCCACCAGAAGTAGAAGCCGCCGAACATGCAGAACACCACCGTGCCGAACAGCACGTAGTGGAAGTGCGCTACCACGAAGTAGCTGTCGCTGACGGCGAAGTCGAGCGGCGGCGAGGCGAGGATGACGCCGGTCAGGCCGCCGAACAGGAACACGATCATGAAGCCGAGGATGAACAGCATCGCCGGCTCGAAGGTGAGCTGGCCGCGCCAGATCGTGCCCACCCAGTTGAAGAACTTCACCCCGGTCGGCACCGCGATCAGGAAGGTCATGAAGGAGAAGAACGGCAGCAGCACCGCGCCGGTGGTGAACATGTGGTGTGCCCACACCGTCAGCGACAGCCCGGCGATCGCTATGGTGGCGGCCACCAGTCCCTTGTAACCGAACAGCGGCTTGCGGGCGAAGACCGGCAGGATCTCGGTGGCGATGCCGAAGAACGGCAACGCCACGATATAGACCTCCGGATGGCCGAAGAACCAGAACAGGTGCTGCCAGAGGATCGCGCCGCCGCTGCTGGCGTTGAACACCTGCGCGCCGAGCTTACGGTCGATCTCGAGCACCAGCAGCGCGGCGGCGAGCACCGGGAAGGCCAGCAGCACCAGCATGCTGGTCAGCAGGATGTTCCAGGTGAACATCGGCATCCGGAACATGGTCATGCCGGGCGCGCGCATGCAGAAGATCGTGGTGACGAAGTTGACGCCGCTGAGGATGGTGCCGAGCCCGGACAGCACCAGGCCCATGATCCACATGTCACCGCCGATGCCCGGCGAGTACAGCGAGCTGGTCAGCGGCGAGTAGGCGTACCAGCCGAACGAGGCGGCCCCGCCCGGGGTGAGGAAGCTGAACACCAGGATCAGCCCGCCGAAGGCGAACATGTAGTAGCTGAGCAGGTTCAGCCTCGGGAAGGCCACGTCAGGCGCGCCGATCTGCAGCGGCATGATCTCGTTGGCGAACCCGACGAACAGCGGCGTGGCGAACAGCAGCAGCATGATCGTGCCGTGCATGGTGAACAGCTCGTTGTACTGCTCGTCGGAGACGATGTGGTTGTCCGGCCCGAACAGCTGGACCCGCATGATCAGGGCCATCAGGCCGGCGATCAGGAAGAAGATGAACGACGTAATCAGGTAGAGGTGGCCGATCACCTTGTGGTCGGTGGTCGACAGCCAGTCCGCCAGCAGGGAGCCCTTGCGATAGCGGCGCGGCGCGGCGATCGGCGTCTGCTGGCCAGCCGACTGATCGAACGTGGTCACTGAGCACCCCCAGATGCATTCTGCTGGGTCTGTTGCGCCGCGATCCACTGACGGAACTGCGCGGGTGTCACGATCTTGACGTTGAACAGCATCCGGCTGTGGAAGACGCCGCACAGCTCGCTGCAGCGGCCGATCCAGGTGCCGGTGCTTGTCGGCGTCACCTCGAAGTGGTTCGGGTGGTCAGGAAGCACGTCGCGCTTGAAGTCGAACGGGGCGATCCAGAACGAGTGAACGACGTCGAGCGACGCGAGATTGAACCGGACCGTCTCGTTCTCCGGGA
Source organism: Streptosporangiaceae bacterium (assembly GCA_050011895.1). Classification (GTDB taxonomy): domain Bacteria; phylum Actinomycetota; class Actinomycetes; order Streptosporangiales; family Streptosporangiaceae; genus DATBGO01. Next base: position 87,163 of record JBEKIF010000001.1, read on the forward strand.
TCTCGAGCAGCGGGAGGCTCTGGGCCTTGGTCCCTGGGTTCCACATCTGGCCGATCTCGCATACGCCGGAGCCCGGACAGCTGGACGCCGGGTTCTTCACCGCGTACTGCGGGTACCCGAACGCCCAGCTCCACTGGAACCCGTAGACGTTGACGACCACGGCGGGATGGGCGGACAGCTTGTCGATGTAGTTCTCGTCCCTGGCGGTGAAGTAGAAGAGGACGCCGACCATGATGAACGGGACGACGGTGTACAGGATCTCGATCGGCAGGTTGTACCTGACCTGATGCGGCACCCGGTCCGACCGCTTGCGGTAGAACACGATCGCCCACAGGATCAGGCCCCAGACCACGATCCCGACGGCCAGCGCCGCGACCCAGGAACCCCGCCACAGGGTCAGCACGACCTGGCCCTGCTTGGTGGCCGGCGACGGCATGCCCAGCCGGTTGAACGCGGTGGACTGACAGCCGGTCGTGGCCAGCAGCACCAGGCCGAGCATGACCGCGACCCGGGTCACGCGCCGCCGCGGGCGCACGGAAACGGGGCGCACGGAAACGGGGCGCACGGAAGCCCGGCGCGCCGAGATCCGGCGTGGCGCCGTCGCCGGCACCGGCGGGCTAACCTGGCCGGCTGCGCGGCCCGGACTGTCGGCGTCCCCTTGGCGCGGGGCTCTGCGGAGTGGGCTCACCGATTGCCTTCCCAGCGGATGACTCCCGGCTCCACTGGCCGGTCTCTGCTCGTCCTACAGCCTGTCGTGGAAAACAGTACCGCGCCAGCATGCCGCGCCTTGGGGGACCCCCGGTGCAGGACCGTGAAAAATGCGGACCGGCGGCGGCAGGCCACGCCGCAATGGCGGCGATGGGCACATTGCTGCTGTTGTTATCGCAGCGGTGCGCCATCGCTGTCATTGCCTGGCGGTGGTTCCGGGCCCGGAACGAGGCACCGGCGGGCGCTGCTGGGCGCCGGATGCGGCGGCGGACGCCGCCGCGACCATGGTTACTCTCGGACGGCCAGATGCTTACCCACGGCGACTCAGGGGTATCGTATCGGCGTGATGCCCCCGCTCCCCTCGGCTGATCTGCCCGCACCAGTACTGACAATCGACGCGCTGGGCCGCAAATGCCCGATCCCGATCATCATGCTGGCCGAACGGATCAGGGAAGTAGCCGTAGGCCAGCTCATCGCCGTGCTGGCCGATGATCCTGCGGCCAAGACCGACCTCCCTGCCTGGTGCATGATCAAGTCGCACGAGTTCGTGCACGCCACGGATCTGCCCAGCGGGTGGGAGTTCCTGGTCAGGCGCTGTTACTGACTACTCGCCGCCGCCATCGGCAGGCCGGAACCGGTTGGCGAACCGCGGATCGGACTCCCACCATGGCCGGTTCGCGGCCCCCGCGGCGCCGGCCCCGGCCGTAGCCCCGGCCGCGTGGCCGGCGCCTGCCGCAGACACGGCCGCCGCAGACGTGCCTGCAGCAGCCGCGCCCGCCGCAGACACGGCCGACGCAGCCGCGGCCGCAGTAGCCGCGGCCGCGGCAGCATCTGCGGCGTCAAGCTCCGCGTCGATCGCCGCCGCCTCGGCCTCATCCTCGCGGATCATCTGGATCAGCTGCGCGGCCAGGAACGGCAGCCCAACCAGGTCGCCGAGCACCCAGAGCGCCCCGCCGCCGATGACCTGATCGCCGGCCAGGCCGGGTCCCCACGGCCGGGCCAGCGCGTGGTAATAGGCGCCCGCGATCAGGTTCTGGTCGACGATCACCGCGAGCCCGAGGACCGCATCGCCGACAACCTCTGCCCCGGTGATCCACAGGGCCACCAGGTAGGGATAGGCCTTAGGCACCGGGTCAACCCGCAGCAACGTCCAGAAGAACACGAATCCGGGCACCAGCAGCGCCAGGTAGGTCAGGTCCCGGACCAGCGGGCTGCCGAATCCCGCCGCGTACCAGGGCGAGAAGTACAGCACGAACGGGACGAGGATGAGGACCATGGTGCTGATCGCGGGGAATGTCAGGATCACCGCGGCCCGGCTGCGGAGGCCGGCCTGCAAGCGCGGGCCGAGCCCCGGCAGCGCCGCGATGGCCAGCGACAACGGCCGCCCCAGCGCAAGGAACAGCGGCACCACCAGCAGCAGCAGGATCGTCTGCACCGACCGGACGTAAAACAGTACCGGCTGGTAGACGCCGACGAATGACATCGTCGCCAGCACCGCGAAGCCAAGGCCAAGCCCGCAGAACGCCACCACCCGCCCGGCCGGCCAGGACCCTGCAGGAGAGGTCCCGTGCGCCCCGGACCCCGCGGCAGAGGTCCCGCGCGCCCCGGACCCCGCGGCAGAGGTCCCGCCCGGCGGGCGCTGACTTTGGCGTACCCGCCGGACTCCGGCCAGATAGAGCCCGCCAAGCAGCACGATGAACCCGAGCGCCCACGGATCGAGTGTCCATTCGGTGACCGCCCGCAGCGGCGTCAGCTCCGGCGGTCCGTGATAACCGGAAGCGAGCGTGGCGACCATACCTGCCACGTTACTGCGGCACGCCGAGCGAGTTCGTGTTGCGTTCCGGACACGCGATGCCGGGTTCTTTCCCACCGAGCCCGACCAGCTGGTCTAATCGGGCACAACCTCAAACTTCCGCAGAAGGGATCGCGTATGCCGCACGTCACTCGGCTCCGGGTGATCAGCGCCGCTGTAGCCGCAGGTGCGCTCACGCTCGGCGGCGTGGCCATGGCGTCTGCCGCGCAGGCCGCACCGAGAAGAGCTATCGCGGGCACCCATCCGGCGTGGGCCACCGCGTCACACCGGGTCGGCAGCCGTGCCGTCAGCACCGGTACGGTAACCGCCCGGGTCTACCTGGCCGGCCGCGACCCCGCGGCACTGGCCGCGTACGCGGCAGCCGCCACCACGCCGGGGAACGCGCTGTACCGGCACTTCCTGTCGCCCGCCCAGGTGCAGGCGCGGTTTGGCACGACTGAGGCTCAGCTTGCCGCCGTGGAGTCCTGGCTGCGCGGCTCCGGCCTGAGCGTCACGTCGGTCAGCAACCACGTGGCCGGCGGGTACATCGCCGTCCGCGGCTCGGTCGCCGCGGCCAGCCGCGCGTTCGCCGTGACGTTCGGCACCTTCCGGCCAGCGGCCGGGGCCGTCGCCCGGGCGCCGGAGCAGGCGGCCAGCGCGCCAGGCAGCGTGGCCAGCTCCATCCTCACGGTCTCCGGCCTGTCCACGGCCCGGCAGGCGGTGCGCCCGGCCATCGCGACGTCGGCCAGCACCCCGCCGGCTCGTACGAAGTCGGCTCGCACGACGTCGGCCAGCTCAGCCAAGCTGCCGCCGCCGGCCCCGAACTTCTGGGTGGCGCGCCCGTGCGCCGCCTACTACGGCCAGCTGATCGCGCGGCACAAGCCCACCGCCTACGGCAAGCACCAGCCCTGGGCGGTCTGCGGCTACACCCCGCGGCAGGTCCGCGGCGCCTACGGAGTCACCGCGTCCGGCCTGACCGGCGCGGGCCAGACCGTCGCGATCGTCGACGCCTACGCGTCGCCGACGATGCTGGCCGACGCCAACCAGTACGCGAAGGTGGTCGGCGACAAGCCGTTCGCGGCCGGCCAGTACCGGCAGCACCTGCCTGCCACGTTCACCGACGCGGGCGCTAACCAGTGCGACGCGGCGGGCTGGTACGGAGAGGAGACCCTCGACGTCGAGTCGGTGCATGGCATGGCGCCAGCCGCCAACGTGCGGTTCGTCGCCGCGGCGAGCTGCAACGACCCGGACCTCGCTGACGCGCTGGCCTACATCGTCAATAACCACGTCGCCAGCATCGTCAGCAACTCCTGGGGCGACACCGAGGATGGCGCGGCGGGCTTCACCGACGTCTACCACCTGATCTTCCAGACCGGGACGATCGAGGGCATCGCGTTCATGTTCTCCTCGGGCGACAACGGCTACGAGTCCCCTGCCGAGGACCCCGGCTACTCGGACAAGCTCCAGGTTGACTACCCGACCTCCGACCCCTACGTCACCTCGGTGGGCGGCACCAGCCTGGCCATCGGCAGCCACGACAACTACATGTTCGAGACGTCGTGGGGCACGCTGCTCGACCCGCTCGCCAAGGACGGCAAGGCCTGGTCGTCCACGCCTCCTGGCCCGTACCCGGCCGGGTTCGACGGCGCCAGCGGCGGTGGGACCAGCACGCTGTACGCCCAGCCCGGCTACCAGGCTGGCGTGGTGCCCGACTCGCTGTCGCAGACCCTGCCCGGCGGCGCGCACTCCGCGACCAAGATGCGCGTGGTGCCCGACGTCTCGGCGTATGCCGACCCGGCCACCGGCTTCCTGGTCGGGGAGACCGGGCTGCAGCCGAACGGGAAGACCTACGCCTTCTCGCTCAGCAGGATCGGCGGGACCAGCGTGGCCTGCCCGACCTTCGCCGGCATCGAGGCCGACGCCCAGCAGGGCTACCAGCGGGCGGCGCACACCAGGCGGCCGCTCGGTTTCGCCAATCCGTGGATCTACGCGGCGTTCAGTCACGATCCGGCGGCGTTCCACGACGTCACCGATCACCCGCTGGGCAGCGGACGGCTGGCGCAGGTCCGCGTCGACTACACCAATCCGTACACCAAGGCCGGCCCGCTGGTCTACAAGCTGCGGACGCTCGGCATCGACGGGGAAGGCAGCGCGGCACTGCCCGCCGTGCCCGGCTACGACGACTCCACCGGCGTCGGCTCGCCGCGCGGCTACCTAGAGCTCTTCAGCTCGCCGCAGGCCGGCGCGCTCCGGTGAGGGGCCGGCTCACCCAGGCCGGCGTGCCTGGGTGAGGCGCTGACGATCGCAACGATACGGCGGGGATGGTCCGCACCGGACCGTCCCCGCCGTTGCACGTGATCAGCACGCGTTCGTCGTTATCTGCCGCTTTCCGAACCTGCCCGGGCGCTAGCAGTAATGGTCAGCGAGCTCGCGCGCGGCCTGTTCTCCGTAGACGGCGGCGAACCGCTCGGCCACCGGGCCTGGCTTCAGCTCATACTCCTGCGTGCCGATGGTCTCCAGGGCATGCACCGCGATCAGGTTGCCCAGCTGGGCCGCCCGCTCCAGGCTGAGGCCCCATGCGATAGCGGCGAGAAAACCAGCCCTGAACGCATCTCCGGCGCCAGTCGGCTCCTTCGGCTCGACCGCCGTCACCGGCGCGACAAGGACCTCCGGCTGGCCCGCGCGCTCTATCCGGGCTCCCTCCGCGCCGAGCGTGGTCACCCGGACGCCGACCCGGTCGAGGACCTGCTGGGCGGTCCAGCCCGTCTTGTGCTCGATGAGCGTCGCCTCGTAGTCGTTCGAGAACAGGTAGGCGGCGCCATCCACCAGCTCGCGTACCTGGGGCCCGTCCATCCGCGCCAGCTGCCATGAGGTATCCGACGCGAACGGGATCTCGTACTTGCGGCACTGCGCGGTGAAGCTGAGCATCGCCTCCGGATCGCTCGCGCCGATCAGGACGAGGTCGGCGCCATCCTGGCCGGCGAACGCGCCGAGGTCGATCTCGCGGTCCTCGCTCATCGCGCCGGGGTAGAAAGACGCAATCTGGTTCATGTCAGCGTCGGTCGTGCCGACGAACCGGGCGGTGTGATGCAGCTGCGACTCCCGCACCCCGCTGGTGTCCACGCCGTGCTCGTCAAGCCACCGACGGTACTCGCCGAAATCGGCCCCGGCGGTGCCGATGAGCAGCGGGCGGTGCCCCAGGCAGCCGATCCCGAAGGCGATGTTCGCGGCGACTCCGCCGCGCCTGATCTTCAGCGTGTCCACCAGGAAGGACAGTGCGATCTTGTGGAGCTTGTCCGGCATCAGCTGATCGACGAACCGGCCGGGAAAGGTCATCAGGTGGTCGGTCGCGATCGAGCCGGTCACGGCAATACGCACGGCGGGACTTTCTGTGAGGCACCTTGAACGGGCGCAGACAGGCTATCCGTTCGGAGCCTGCCGTGCGCCTGGTCTCGCGGGCCGGTTAGTGGAAGGAGTCGCCGCAGGCGCAGGACCCGGTCGCGTTCGGGTTGTCGATCGTGAAGCCCTGCTTCTCGATCGTGTCGACAAAGTCGATCGTCGCGCCGCCCAGGTAGGGCGCGCTCATCTTGTCCGTGACAACCTGAACGCCGCCGAAGTCGGTTACCACGTCGCCGTCGATCTGCCGCTCATCGAAGTAGAGCTGGTAGCGCAGGCCGGAGCAGCCGCCTGGCTGGACGGCGATGCGCAGCCGCAGGTCATTGCGGCCCTCCTGGTCGAGCAGGTTGCTCACCTTGACCGCCGCGGCGTCGGTGAGGGTAATGCCCTGCGTGATCGCCTCGCCCTGAACTGTCATCTGTGTTAGCTCCCGCATCCGGCTGCGGCCGCCGCCCGTCCGGCGCGGCCTCTTCTGTCCACTGTCAACGATATGCCCTGCGCCGTCATTCCGGCCTCACAGGCCCGGGGCACCCCAGACGGGGAACCACCGGCCGAGATCAGTCTCGATCTTGAGATCGTCGCCGAGCGCGCCGCGGACCTGCATCTCCAGGGCATTGTCGCGGCGCTCCCCGGTCAGCGGGGCGAACGGGTAGAAGGTGCCGCGCTTGTAAAGGTAGACCAGCCCGACCCGGCGGCCCTTGTCGTCGGTGAACGCCAGGATCGTGCAGAGCAGCATCGGGCCGAAGCCGCCCTGCTCCAGCGATGAGTTCACCGCGTGCAGGTCGGTGACCAGGCCCTCGACGTCGTCGGCCGAATGACGGCAGACCAGCCAGGTGAACCCGTACGAATCGGTGGATACCTCGATCAGGGTCTTGCTCTGGCCCATCTTCAGCAGCGCCTGGACGTCCGACTCGATCTCGTTGAACGCCCGGCCCTCGGCCGCCCGGAAGCAGACCGACCCGGTCCCGGTAGGGCGCATGTTCGCTGCGGCCTGCAGCGTGATGGCCGCCGACGGCAGCGCGAACAGCGCGTCCAGGTTAGGCGGTACCGGCTTGGTCCTGCCGAGCAGCGTGTCGAACAATCCCACTTGCTACCTCCCGGGCATCGAGCGACCTGGCTCGCGGCGGCGGAGCGTTACCTGCCGAGCTGCTTGGCCACCTTGTCGAGCTCGGCCAGCCGCTTCTCCAGGCTCGGGTGCGTGGAGAACAGTCCGGACAGGCTCAGCTCGCCCTTGCGGGCCGACAGCGCGGGCGCGAAGTAGAACGCGTTCAGCGGCTCGGCGGAACGCAGGTCCCTGGTCGGGATCATCGCGATCTGGCCGGTGACCTTCTGCAGCGCGCTGGCCAGCGCGGACGGGTTGCCGGTCAGCAGCGCGCCGGACCGGTCGGCGGACAGCTCACGGTACCGGGACAGCATCCTGATCAGCAGGAAGCTGATCGCGTACACCACCATGCTGACCACCATGACGGCCAGGATGATCGGGAACGTGCTCTGGTTGTTGTTGCCGCCCCGGCCCCGGCCGCGGCCGCCACCGCCGAACAGCTCGGAGTAGAACGCGAACCTGACCACCAGGGCCGCGATGATGCCGATGAACGAGGCGATGGTCATCACCGCGACGTCTTTGTGGGCGACGTGCGACATCTCGTGGGCCAGCACGCCCTCGAGCTCGTTGTTGTCCAGCCTGCGCATGATGCCCTGGGTGGCGCAGATCACCGCTACCTTGCTGTTGCGCCCGGTGGCGAACGCGTTCGGCATATCTGTCGGGGCGATCGCCACTCGCGGCTTGGGCATGTCGGCCAGCGCGCAGATCCGGTCGATGATCGCATGCAGGCGAGCCGCCTGCTCCCCGTCCTGCGGGCTGACCAGCCTGGCGCCCGAGGTGCTCAGGGCGATCTTGTCGGAGTAGAAGTAAGACCCGAATGTCACCGCCACGCCGAACAGCACGGCGATGAAGATGATGCCGCCCCCGGAAATCGAGCTGTACCTGGAAAGCAGGTAGACCAGTGCGGCTATGAAAGCCGTGAAAACCAGTCCGAGCATGAACATGGTCGCGCTCATCCGCGCGACCAGCCCCTTGTCTGTCGCATAGCGCGTCCGCGCCATCGGCGACGCCTCCGTTCAGTTCCGGCCGCTGATGCGGCCGTGTTACTCCATTACACCGCAGCGCCAGAGCCGTTTCGCCCGTTAACACGCCCGGGGCAGACCGGTCTCGAGCGTACCGGCCATCCCGTGCAACGGGCCGTAGCCCGTGTTCGTTCCCGGCCTTGTCAGCCGGGGATGAGCCCATCGCCGGCAAGCAGCCTGCGGACGTCGTCCATGGTCGCGCCCTCCTGCGGGAGGATCAGCTCAGACGGATGGAGCGCGTCAGGCGCCAGCGGGGTGCCGATGGCGCGGACCCGCGAGCGCAGGTTCTCAAGCGCCGCGGCGAAACCGGCTTCGTCGCCGACGTCAACGGCCGCCTCCACCTTGGCGTCGAGCTCGTTCAGCTCGCCGGCGGCCGAGTCATCCACCCGCAGCTGGCCCTCGCCGAGGATGCGGACGATCACTGCCCATCACCTGCCGGAGGCTGATCGGCTGACTGGGTAGCGCCGGCCGGCTGGCTCTCGATCACCGGCTCGGCCACCGCGGGCCCGGCGGCGGCCGTCCCCGGCTCGATCTGCTTGGGCGCGCTGCCCTGCGCAAGCTCGGTCTTCATCCGGGCCAGCTCGGCGTCCACGCCGTTCGTAGCGCCCACCCGGTCCAGCTCGGCCTGGATGTCGTCACGCGGCCCGCTGACCACGTCGTCGAGAGCACCCGATGCCATCAGCTCGTCGATCGCGCCGGCCCGCGCCTTCATCTGCTCGGTCTTGTCCTCGGCGCGCTGGATCGCCATGCCGACATCACCCATCTCTTCCGAGATGCCGGTGAATGCCTCGTTGATCCTGGTCTGCGCCTCGGCAGCGGTGTAGGTGGCCTTGATGGTCTCCTTCTTGGTGCGGAAGGCGTCGACCTTGGCCTGCAGCCGCTGCGAAGCGCCGGTCAGCTTCTCTTCCTCACCCTGCAGCGATTGATACTGAGTGGTCAGGTCGACAATCTGGCTCTGCACTCCCGACTTGCGCTGCAGCGCCTCGCGGGCCAGGTCCTCGCGCCCGGCAGCGAGCGCGTCGCGCGCCTGCCTGTCGAGCTTGTTCGACGACTGCTGAAGCTGGTTGATCTGCAACTCCACGCGCTTGCGCGACGTTGCCACGTCGGCTACCCCGCGGCGGACCTTCTGCAGCAGTTCAAGCTGCGTCTGGTAGGAGTAATCCAGGGTTTCACGCGGATCCTCCATTTTGTCCAGGGCCTTGTTGGCCTTGGACCGGAAGATCAATGTGACCCGCTTCATCACGCTCATAGGCGCGACCATCCCCTCATCCTGTACACCGCTACCGCACTGCGCGGCGGCGCCGCGGAACTGGCTTGCTGCGAAGGGCAACGGAGGTTGCCGGTAGGTGCTTGTTTCCAGCCTACGACGGGGCGCAACAGCCGTCATCATGAAGCCCCTAGCCGCCGCTGGCCGCCGCGGCCTGGCGTTGCGGGGGCTTCGTCCCGGTAAGCTGTGCTGGTGTTCCGACGACGCTCTTCCGGCGTGCCTGACGTCCTCGATCAGGATCCCGCACCGGCCGCCACTCCCGGCTCAGCCGGCGCCGACCAGCGCGACGCTGGCACTGGTCTGGCTGGCACTGGTCTGGCTGGCACCGGCGGGGCTGGCCCTGGCCGGGTCGGCCAGAATGCCGGCAAGGGCAGGCCGACGCCCAAGCGCAGCGAGGCGGAGCGCCGCCGCAGGCAGCCCTACACTGCCCCGGCCGACCGGAAAGATGCCGTCAGGCAGTCAAAGGATAAGGACCGGACGACCCGCGCCCGCAGGTACGCGGCCGCCAAGCGCGGCGAGGACTGGGCGCTGCCGAAGAAAGACCAAGGCCCGGCGCGAGCGCTTGCGCGGGACTACGTGGATTCACGGCGGCGGATCAGCGAGTACTACATGTACGCCGTCGGAGCGCTCGTCATCCTGCTGTTCGTCCCCGCGCTCCGGTTGTATGCCGACTACGTGGTGCTGGGCATCGTCGTGGTGATGGTGACCGAAGGCTGGTTCGTCGGCCGCCAGGTCGTCAGGCTGGCGCAGCAGCGGTTCCCTGCCGAGAGCACCCGGGGCATCCGCTGGTACTCGGCCCTGCGCTCCACGCAGATCCGCAAGCTGCGGATGCCTGCACCGCGGATCAAGCCAGGCGACAGTTTCTGATGCGGCACCGTCACCTCGGCCGGAGCGGGCTGAAAATAAGCGAGATCGCCTACGGCAACTGGCTCACCCACGGATCCCAGGTGGAGGAGGCGGCGGCGATCGCGTGCGTGAGCGCTGCGCTCGACGAGGGCATTACCACCTTCGACACCGCGGATGTCTACGCCGGAACGAGGGCCGAGGAGGTACTCGGCACGGCGCTGCACGGCGTGCGCCGCGAGTCCATCGAGATCTTCAGCAAGATCTACTGGCCGACCGGCCCCGGGCCTAACGACCGTGGCCTGTCCCGCAAGCACATCATGGAGTCAGCGGAAGCCTCGCTGCGCCGGTTGCGGACCGACTACCTGGACCTCTATCAGGCGCACCGGTATGACTACGAGACGCCGCTCGAGGAAACCCTGCGCGCCTTCGATGACCTGGTCCGCCAGGGCAAGGTCCTCTACGTGGGCGTCTCTGAGTGGCGGGCCGAGCAGATCGCGGCCGCGCTCCGGATCGCCGGGCAGCTTGGCCTGGACCGGATCGTCTCCAACCAGCCGCAGTACAACATGATCTGGCGGGTCATCGAGACGGACATCATGCCGCTGTGCGAGAAGGAGGGCGTCGGCCAGATTGTCTGGTCGCCGATCGCCCAGGGCGCACTGACCGGCAAGTACCTGCCGGGCAATGCGCCGCCCGCTGGCTCGCGCGCCACTGACGCGACCGGTTCCGGTTTCATCCAGAACTACCTCACTGACGACATCCTCGGCCGGGTGCAGCAACTCCTGCCGCTGGCCGCCGAGACCGGCCTGAGCCTGGCCCAGCTGGCCGTCGCCTGGACGCTGCAGCACCCGAACGTTTCGGCCGCGATCATCGGGGCGTCGCGTCCGGAGCAGGTACGCGAGAACGCGAAGGCATCAGGAGTCCGGCTGGATCCGCAGCTCATGGGCCGCATCGACGAGGTACTCGGCCCCGTCATCCAGACCGACCCGGCCCGGACGGTTAGCCCGGCGCACCGCCCCTAGGCCCGGGCCCGGGCCCGGGGCCCCCTGGCCTGGACTCCGCGGGCCCCCTGGCCTGGACTCCGGGCCCCCTGGCCTGGACTCCGGACGCCCTGGCCTGGACTCCGGACGCCCGTGGACCCGTGGACCCCTGGACCCAATGCCGGGGAGTCGCTAACGCGACTGGCTGCTCCTCGGCTACTCCTCGGCCGGCCGCAGGCTCATCGGGCCGTATTCGGTCTTGCCCTCATCGAGCAGCGTCACCTGGCAGACGCCGGCTTCAAGCAGGGTCCGCCAGTTCTCGCCGAGCCAGGTCTCGGCGTCACCCTGGCTGCTGAAGGTCTCCTTCGGCAGGCCACGCGAATCGGCGACGGTCCCGTCCTCATTCTCAAGCTGCCAACTCCAGGTCATGCGCGCCTCCCTAGTGGCCGTCCCTGCTGGTGCCGGGCACGGCGTGATCCTGATAGCGGTTCGGATCGTACGTGCCTGCCCAGGCGTGCTGCCCGGCGGGCGGCCCCGGGCACGCTGGTGCCGGCCGGCGGCGGGCGCGCGGCCGGGCGCACCGGCCGGCCGAACCGGGGCACCGGCGATTAGCCTGGCCGGGTGAGCGATCTTGAGCAGGCCAGGCGGTTCGCCCTGTCGTTGCCTGAAGCCACCGAGGAGCCGCACTTCGACATGTCATCATTCCGGGTGCGTGGCAAGATTTTCGCGACTGTGCCGCCAGCCGGGGCGCACCTTCACGTCTTCGTTGACGAGCTTGAGGTGGCGGCCTCGGTGGCCGAGAACCCGTCGGCGTTCGAGCCGCTGCGGTGGGGTCAGCGGCTGAGGGGGCTTCGCATCAACCTTGCGGCAAGTCCCGCAGGGCGCCTGCAGGAGCTGATCGAGGAGTCCTGGCGCCGGAAGGCCCCTCGGCGCCTGGTCGCCGACCTAGAGGCACGACGCGGCCGCTGACGGCCCGCCACGGCCCCGCTTCCCCGCGGCATGACTGGTGCTCCACGACCTGTTCCAGCCGGGTAGCGGCCCGGCAGGAACTGTCCCGACAGTCGCCGATAGTCTGGCGACAGTGACAACTTGACCGGAATAGCCACTAATCACGGGTTCAGCGCGCGAACACTACGAGACAGGCCCCTGAAACTGTTAAGTTCGATGGGCTAGCCCTGAGCTGGGCGCGCTGAGCGCAGCGCCATCAGTTCAGCCCAGTGATCGAGGTGGTGACGACATTGACGCGCGTTGTCGTCGTTGGTGATCTTATGACGGACACCGTCGCTCACGCTGCGCTGCCGCTCGCAAGGGGCAGCGACACGCCGGCCACGGTGACCATGCACGGCGGCGGCTCAGGTGCCAACATCGCCGCCTGGCTTGCCGTGGACGGCACTGAGGTGGCTTTCGTCGGGCGGCGCGGCGCCGACATCGCGGGGCGGAACAGGGACATGGAGCTGATGGGCTATGGCGTAGACGCCAGGCTCGTCATGGACCCCGAGCGTCCGACCGGCACCTGCGTCGTGCTGGTCACCCATAAGGGCGATCACACCATGCTGTCCGACCCGGGAGCCAACTCGGCGCTGTCTCCGGATGACCTCCCGAAGGACCTGTTCACGCCGGGCAGCCACCTGCACATTTCCGGCTACACACTGCTGAACGAGGGCTCAAGGTCGGCAACGCTGGCCGCCTTCAGCCACGCGCAGCGGGCCGGGATGACCGTGTCGGTCGACGGCGCCTCCGCCGCTCCGCTCGAGCGGGCCGGGGCCGAGCCGTTCCTGCAGCTCACCAACGGGGCAACCCTGCTGCTCGTCAACACCGACCAGGCCCGGGTCATCACCGGCCGGGAGGAGCCCGAGCAGGCCGCGCGGGTACTGAATGCCTGGTACCCGCAGGTGGTCATGAAGCTCGGTGCCGACGGCGCGCTCTTCTACGCCAACGGCCGGCCCGATCCGTTCCGCGTTCCCGGGCCGCCGATCGAGAGGATCGTGGACGGGACCGGGGCCGGAGACGCGTTCTGCGCAGGATTCCTGCCGCCGTGGCTAGACAAGAAGCCACCGGGCGAGGCACTCGTAAGCGGCTGCAGGCTGGCGGCCCGCGCGCTCAGCCTCGTCGGCGCCAGGCCGGCGCTCTAGGCCGTCCCGGCGCTGACCGGCCCGGGGCGGCCATACTCATAGTTGTCATGACTGATTACCTCCGGAACCTCTTCTCGCTGGACGGCCGCATCGCCTTGGTGACCGGCGGCAGCTCCGGCATCGGCCAGGCCATGGCGGGTGCGCTCGCCAGGGCAGGCGCGAGCGTCGTGGTACTCGCGCGCGGCGCGGCGGCCCTCGACCAGACGGTGCGTAACCTGCGGGCGGCCGGCTGCACGGCGGCCTGGGTCCGCGCAGATCTCGGTGACCGCGCCGACCTGGAACGGGGCGCGAGGGAATCGGCCGGGCAGTTTGGTGAGCCGGACATCCTGGTCAACTCCGCCGCCGTCAACCTGCGGCCGCCGATGACCAGCCTGACCATTGCCGAATGGGATCAGACGGTCGCAGTGAACCTGACCGCACCGTTCCTGCTCGGCCAGCAGTTCGGGCCGGGTATGGCGGCCCGCGGCTGGGGGCGGATCATCAACATCGTGTCCCAGCAGGCGGCCCGCGCCTTCGGCAACAGCGGCGCCTACGGGGCGTCGAAGGGCGGCCTCGCCTCGCTCACGCGGTCCCAGTCGGAGGCCTGGGCACCCAGCGGAGTGCGCTGCAACGCGCTCGCCCCCGGTTTTGTGGCCACCCCGCTGACCAGGCAGACAGTAAGCGACCCAGTCCGCTCGGCCGCGCTTGCCGCACGCACGATGATCGGGCGTAACGGAGCGGCGGGCGATTTCGAGGGCATCGCCGTGTTCCTCGCCAGCCGGGCGAGCGAATACATAACCGGGCAGGTCATCTCGGTCGACGGCGGCTTCTCCGCCAGCTGACCGGCCCGCCGCGGCCAGCTGGCCGGCTCCGGTCCAGGCGCCACGCCGGGGCGGTCGCCCCCGCCAGCCGCCAGCGGACGGCACAATGGCGGTCATGGCCAGACGTACGACAACCCCGCCCCCCGAGGACTTCGAAGAGAACATCGTCGACATCGATGTCACCGAGGAGATGCGGGCCAGCTACCTCGAGTACGCCTACTCGGTCATCTACCAGCGTGCCCTGCCGGACGCGCGGGACGGGCTGAAGCCGGTACAGCGCCGGATCCTGTTCCAGATGAACGAGATGGGGCTGCGCCCCGACCGCCCGCATGTGAAGTGCGCCCGGGTGGTCGGCGACGTGATGGGGCGGCTGCACCCGCACGGCGACAGCGCCATCTACGACACGCTGGTCCGGATGGCGCAGCCGTGGGCGATGCGGCTGCCGCTGATCGACGGGCACGGCAACTTCGGCTCGCTCGGCGGTGACGACTCGGCGGCGGCCTACCGGTACACCGAGGCGCGGCTGGCCGCGGCGGCCATGGAGATGGTGGCCTCGATCGACGAGGACACCGTGGATTTCCAGCCCAACTATGACGGCCAGGACGCGGAGCCGCAGGTGCTGCCGTCCGCGCTGCCCAACCTCCTGGTGAACGGCGCGGCCGGGATCGCGGTCGGGATGGCGACCAACATGGCGCCGCACAACCTGGGCGAGGTCATCGCCGCGGCCCGGCACCTGATCGCCGACCCGGACGCGAGCCTGGACGAGCTGATGCGCTTCGTGCCCGGCCCGGACCTGCCGACCGGCGGCAAGATCGTCGGCCTGGACGGGATCAGGGAGGCGTACGAGACCGGGCGCGGGGTGTTCCGGACCCGGGCGGCGGCGCGGATCGAGCAGATCACGCCGCGGCGGACCGGCATCGTGGTCACCGAGCTGCCCTACGGGATCGGCCCGGAAAAGGTAGTGACCAGGATCAAGGACCTGGTCCAGGCGAAGAAGCTGGCCGGGATCGCGGACCTCAAGGACCTCACTGACCGGCACCGCGGCCTGCACCTGGTGATCGAGATCCGCAGCGGCTTCCACGCCGAGGCGGTGCTCGAGGAACTCTACCGGCTGACCCCGATGGAGGACACCTTCGGGATCAATAACGTCACGCTGGTAGACGGCCAGCCCCGGGTGCTCGGCCTGCGTGAGCTGCTGCAGATCTACGTCGACCACCGGATCGAGGTGGTCAGGCGCCGGACGGCGTTCCGCCGCCGCAAGCGCGAAGAGCGGCTGCACCTGGTCGACGGCCTGATGATCGCCCTGCTCAACATCGACGAGGTCATCGCCGTGATCAGGTCGAGTGACGACGCCGCCGCCGCCAAGGAGCGGCTGATGTCGGTGTTCGACCTGTCGCAGATCCAGGCCCAGTACATCCTCGACACCCCGCTGCGCAGGCTGACCCGCTACGACCGGCTGGAGCTGGAGAAGGAACGAGACACCCTGCAGCGCGAGATCGCCGAGCTGACCGCGATCCTCGATTCCGAGGACAAGCTGCGCGAGGTCGTCTCGGCGGAGCTGGCGAGCGTCGCCGAGCGGTTCGGCACCCCGCGGCGCACGGTGCTGCTCGAAGCCTCGGGCGCGGCGAGGACCACTGCGGTGCCGCTGGAGGTGGCCGACGAGCCCTGCCTGGTGCTGCTGTCCTCAGCAGGCCTGCTCGCCCGGGCTGCCGCACGCCCGCAGGCTGGGCAGGAGACGCTGCCAGCCGCAGGTGAGCCTGCGCGATCGCGCGATGCCGGCCGCGCTGCGCATGACGTGATCGTATCCGCGGTGCCGTCGACGGCGCGCGGCACGATCGGCGTGCTGACCTCGCATGGGCGCCTGATCAGGCTCGGCGTGCTCGAGCTTCCCGCGCTGCCGCCGAGTGCGCACTCCCCCGCGCTGGCCGGCGGAGCGCCGGTTAGCGAGTTCGTCGCCACTGGGCGCGGCGAGACCGTCGTCGCCATCGTCGCAGCCGAGGCCGAGGGCGCCGGCCTCGTGCTTGCCACGGCAGGCGGTGTCGTCAAGCGAGTTGCTCCCGACTACCCGCAGAACGCTGCCGACTTCGAGGTCATCACGCTCAAGACGGGCGACCAGGTGGTCGGCGCGGTGCAGCTCGCCGACGAGGACCAGGACCTGGTGTTCATCACCAGCGACGCGCAGCTGCTCAGGTTCGGCGCCGCAGCGGTGCGGCCGCAGGGCCGGGCCGCCGCCGGCATGGCCGGGATCAGGCTGGCGCCCCGTGCGTCAGTGATCTGGTTCGGCACCGTGGATCCGTCCGGCTCGCCGGACGCCGGCTCGTTGGCCGGCGAGCCGTCGGGTGCCCCGGTGGCCGTCCCTGGTGCCCCGGTCGTTGTCACGGTGGCGGGCAGCGCGGGCGCGCTGCCCGGCGCGTCCGCCGCGACGGTGAAGGTAACCCCCTACGCCGAGTACCCGCCCAAAGGACGGGCCACCGGCGGGGTGCGCTGCCACCGGTTCCTTAAGGGCGAAGACCTCCTGGTGCTGGCCTGGGCCGGGGCGCCGCCAGCACGCGGCGCGACTGAGGCGGGCACACCGGTGCCGCTGCCGCCGCCCGATGGCCGGCGGGACGGCTCAGGCGTCCGGGTCCGGCACCCGCTCGCCGCGCTCGGCGGTACCGTCCGGCCCGGCTGAGCCCTCGCCCCGGAGGCAGCTCGGCCTGCGCTGCTTTCGCGTTACTCAGAGGATCCGGAGAGCCGCACTTCGGCTTGCGACCTGGTCCGCCTGCGCATCCTTGGGCTACCCGCGGGTCCGGCAGGGACCCGCAAGAACCCTTTCTGGAAGGAGGAACTGGATGGCATCCAGCACGGGCACCCGGCTGCGGCGCCTGGTCGTGACCGCGGCCCTGGCCGGCGGTCTCGGGGCAGGAGTGGCGGGTGTGGCCAGCGCGGCCACACCCGGTTCGTCAGCCCCGTCGACGACAACGTCGACGACGGCGACGACGGCGACCCACGCGTCGTCATCACCCCCTTCGACGCCGTCATCGACGCCGACACATCCGCAGGCGCCTTCGAAGTCGAAGACGCACAAGTGCCCGAACATGTAACAACCGTCGTGATCTCCCGGCGGCCCGGCCAACACGCTGGCCGCGGACGGCCGGCCGCTGGGAGATCACCAGGGACACAGCCGCCATCAGCACCCCTCCCGCGAGGCCCGCGGCCCACCCCGGCTGGCACCATCGCGGTGATTGAGGACCTTGCCCGGGAGATTTGTATGCCGGGGGCCGGTCACGATCGAGGCACGAGGCTAGTTCTTTCCATTGACATGGCCGCTCTGCCACAGAAAGGCGGTCAGGGCGACGATGACCACGGCGACCCCGCCGCCCAGCTCAAGGACCTGGCGGCCGCCTGGGGAATCCACCACCACCTCGACGAAGTTTACCGACAAGACCATGACGATCATCGCGACGACCCGGCCCTTGAGGTCATTGAGGTCATGCATTTCGAGCCAGGCAGGCATTCCCCCGGCTCGATTGACGTGGACCTTCCTGATGAACAATTCGTAGAAGCCGACGGCTGATATGAGCAGCGTGGCTCCGATCAGAAACAGGTCGATGTCCAGCAGGAACAGGCCAATCTGGTGGCCCACGGGAAAAGGATGGTGAATGACGGCGCGGGCTGAGTGGATGAACAGGGCGGTCCCGTAGGCGAACGCCCCGAGAGCCGCGAGAAGCAGGATCACGACGGGGATAAGCGCAAGCCAGAGAGAGGCGACCAGCGCCCGCTCAGCTCTGGCTTCCAGGGTTGCCGCCAACCGGTCCGGTCTCGTGTCCGCCTGTTGGTTCTCCGGTTCGTTCTCCATGTCCCTCCCTCCGATCTCGGCACGCAACTACGGCGGGCGACGGCCGGATACCAGGCTCTTCGCTCAGCCCGGCGGCCGATCGACAGGTACAAGGTAGCGACGTCGGCGGCCAGCCTGTTAAACAGGCCCTACCCGCTGACCGCGGTTCGCAGCGGCCGAGGTCCAGGGACCTGGGCCGACACCGTCCTTGCCCAGACAATCCAGACAATCCAGCAGAACAAGCCGGAACGGTCCTGGGCGCGCGAGCTTCGCCAGCGGGTCCGCGCGGAGGCGCAGGAAGCGACCACCTGCACCGTTATGGTATCATGCTGGTATGGCTATGACACTTCGTTTGCCGCCCGAGGTCGAGGATCAGCTTAAGCAGGTAGCTGAAATCGAGCATCGCAGCGTGCCGTCGAATTCATCACCGGCCCGCTCCTGGAGGCGCCATACCGGGTCGGCAAGCCACTGCGGGACAAGCTCGCCGGCTCCCACAGTGCACGGCTCGGTACCCAGTGGCGCATCCTGCACCGGATCGAAGAATCAAAGCGCGTTGTGGTCGTGCAGGACATGCAACATCGCTCGAATGCTTACCGCCGACGGTAGGGATCAAGGTCAGACGCTCGGGCGTGGCCGCCGCTCAGGCGTCGATCCGGGCCGGGTCGAGCTCGGCGGCGCCGCCGACGATGAAGTCCCGGCGCGGCGCCACCTCGCTGCCCATCAGCAGGTCGAATATGGACGTCGCGGCGGCGCCGTCCTCGATCCTGATCCGGCGCAGGGTCCGGTGCCTCGGGTCCATCGTGGTCTCGGCCAGCTGCGCCGCGTCCATCTCGCCCAGGCCCTTGTACCGCTGCGATGGCTCCTCCCAGCGCTGGCCCTTACGCTCCAGCTCCAGCAGGGTGCGGTGCAGCTCAGCCTCTGAGTAGGTGTAGATGTAGCGGTTCTGGCCCTTGCGCGGGCTGGTGAGCTTGATGCGGTGCAGCGGCGGCACGGCGGCGAACACCCGGCCCGCATCCACCAGCGGGCGCATGTACCGGTGGAAGAGGGTGAGCAGCAGGCACCTGATGTGCGCTCCGTCCACGTCGGCGTCAGCCATGAAGATCACCCGCTGATAGCGGGCCGCGTCCAGATCGAACGCCGCGCCCGAGCCTGCCCCGATCACCTGGATGATCGCTGCGCATTCGGCATTCTTGAGCATGTCGGTCAGCGACGCCTTCTGCACATTAAGGATCTTGCCCCGGATCGGCAGCAGCGCCTGGAACTCCGAGTCTCTGGCCAGCTTGGCCGTGCCGAGCGCCGAGTCGCCCTCGACGATGAACAGCTCGCTGCGGTCATCGGCGGAGCGGCAGTCCACCAGCTTGGCTGGCAGGGCCGAGCTGGCGAGCGCGGACTTGCGGCGCTGGTTCTCCCGGTGCTCGCGCGCCGCGATGCGGGACCGGGCCGCGGCGACGACCTTGTCGAGCAGGGCCCGGGACTGCTGCTTGCTGCCCCGCACCCGGCCCTCGAAAAAGCCTCGCAGCTCCGTCGCGACGACCTGGGCCACGATGCGCGAGGCCGCGGGCGTGCCGAGCACCTCCTTGGTCTGCCCCTCGAATTGCGGCTCGGGCAGCCGCACGGCTATCACCGCGGTGAGCCCTTCGAGCACGTCTTCCTTGGTGGCGGGCTCGTCGCCGTTCTTCAGCAGCCGCGCGGCCCTGAGCTGCTCGTTGAGCGTGCGCACCATGGCCCGCTCGAACCCGGCCACGTGCGTGCCGCCCTTGGGCGTGGCGATCACGTTGACGAACGAGCGGGTCACGCTGTCGTAGCCGCTGCCCCAGCGCAGCGCCACATCCACCGATAGCTCGCGTTCGACCTCGGTCGGGGTCAGATGGCCCTGCTCGTCGAGCACCGGCACCGTCTCGCTGAATACCCCGGATCCGACCAGCCTGATCACGTCGGTGACCGGCTCGCCGGGCGACAGGTGGGCGCAGAACTCGCTGATCCCGCCGTCGAACCTGAACTCGGCCGCCAGCGGCCGGTCGGCCGCGCCTGCCGCCGCCTTGCCGCTGTCCGCACCTGCCGGCGCCTTGGCGGTGCCCGCGCCAGCCGCGGCCTTACCGCCATCCGGGCCACCCCGGGTGCCGCCTCTCTCCTCGCCATGCTCGGCGAAGACGTGGTCGGCTCCGGCGAAACCGGCGAGCGCGAGTTCGGCATGGCCCGGATCGGCGCGGTCGGCAGCCGGCCGTTCATCCTGGATCCGGATGGTGAGCCCGGGCACGAGGTAAGCGGTCTGGCGGGCGCGCTGCGCGAGGGCGTCGAAGCTCAGCCGCGCGCCGCGGACGAAGATCTGGCGATCCGGCCAGAACCTGATCCTGGTGCCGGTCTGCGTCTTGGCGACCCGCCGCACCCGCCGCAGGCCCGGGCCAGGCTTGAACGGAGCGTCGGGGCCAGGGCCGCTGAACTCGCCGGGCACACCGCGGCGGAAGCTGGCGGCCCATTCGTGGCCTCCCCTCGCGACCACCACATCCAGCCTGCCCGACAGCGCGTTCACCACCGACGCGCCGACGCCATGCAGGCCGCCAGAGGCGGTATACGAGCCGCCGCCGAACTTCCCGCCTGCATGCAGCCGGGTCATCACCAGCTCGACACCGGTCAGCCCGGTCTTCGGCTCGACGTCGACCGGGATACCGCGGCCGTTGTCCCTGACCTCAGCGGACTGATCGGCATGCAGGATGACCTCGATGCTGGTGCAATGCCCGGTAAGAGCCTCATCCACCGAGTTGTCGATGATCTCCCAGAGGCAGTGCGACAGCCCGCGGCCGTCGGTGGACCCGATGTACATGCCGGGGCGCTTGCGCACCGCCTCGAGCCCTTCCAGGACGGTCAGGTGGCGCGCGGTGTAGCTGTCCGCGGCGCTGGCTTTCTGCATCCGCTCGGCGCTGAGGGCGGTCACTTACGGCACTCCTGACGTGGGGCTGGGGCGGCTCGCCCGGTTAGGCCTGAACGCAGACTAGCGGCCCGCATCGGCTGCCTCGCGCAGGCACGCCGCTGACATACCCGGCGACCTGGGACAACGCGTACGCTACCGTAGGTGTTTCAGGCCGGATCAGCCTGGCAGAGATCCTGTTCGCCCACGGCGTATGCGGAGTCGGCGGGGAAGAGGGGCGCTAGACCGGGCGTTGTGGTCCGGTAGACATGGAAGCCGGCGATCAGCCGGGCGGCACTAAGCGAGGGAGGCGACATGACCGGAGCGATGGCTGCGCCAATAGCCGCTACCAAGCCACTGAGCGGCCACGATCTCTGCGACCGGTGCGGTGCGCAGGCCTACGTGCGCGTTGTGCTTCCCGGTGCTGGTGAGCTGCTGTTCTGCGCCCACCACGGCCGCCAGCACGCGGACGCGCTGGCCAAGATCGCGGTCGAGATCCAGGACGAGTCCGGCCGGCTCTCTAAGCCGCAGAAGGCTGAGACGCCAGGAGATTAATCACGAGCCATCAACCGCCCAGCCCGGATATCCGGGCTGGGCGGTTCTCGTCTGCCAGCCGGCCGCCTGGCCAGACGTGCGAGCTGGGTGGTTTATTCGTTTCTCGGCGGTTTTATTCATCCACAGGCAGCCGGTGCACCGCGCCAGGGCCCGGCCGGGGCCGCCGGCCCGCTAGTCCAGGTAGTCCCGTAGCACCTGGGACCTTGATGGATGCCGCAGCTTGGACATGGTCTTCGACTCGATCTGGCGGATCCGCTCCCTCGTCACGCCATAAACCTTGCCGATCTCATCCAGCGTCTTCGGCTGACCGTCGGTCAGGCCGAACCGCATCGAGACGACGCCCGCCTCGCGCTCGGACAGGGTGTCAAGGACCGAGTGCAGCTGCTCCTGCAACAGCGTGAAGCTCACTGCCTCGCCCGGCTGGATCGCCTCAGAGTCCTCGATCAGGTCACCGAACTCGCTGTCGCCGTCCTCGCCCAGCGGCGTGTGCAGGGAAATCGGCTCCCGGCCGTACTTCTGCACCTCGATGACCTTCTCCGGGGTCATGTCGAGCTCCGCGGCGAGTTCCTCGGGCGTCGGCTCCCGGCCCAGGTCCTGCAGCATCTGCCGCTGAACCCGGGCCAGCTTGTTAATGACCTCGACCATGTGCACGGGAATCCGGATGGTCCTGGCCTGGTCGGCCATCGCCCGGGTGATCGCCTGCCTGATCCACCAGGTGGCATAGGTGGAGAACTTGTAGCCCTTGGTGTAGTCGAACTTCTCCACGGCCCTGATCAGGCCAAGGTTGCCCTCCTGGATCAGGTCAAGGAACAGCATCCCGCGGCCGGTGTAGCGCTTGGCCAGCGAGACCACGAGCCGCAGGTTGGCTTCGAGCAGGTGGTTCTTGGCCCGGCGGCCATCCGAGGCGATCCATTCCAGATCTATCCTGGCCTCCGGATGCAGCGAGCCGCGGCCCTCGCTCAGCTTCTCCTCGGCGAACAGGCCCGCCTCGATCCGCTTGGCCAGTTCCACTTCCTGCTCAGCGTTGAGCAGCGGCACCTTGCCGATCTGCTTGAGGTAGTCCTTGACCGGGTCGGATGTGGCCCCCGCGACCGCCACCTGCGCGGCTGGGAGATCCTCGTCATCATCGCCGTAGACGAAGGCCTCGTCCTCGTTCTCCTCACCGGGCGCCTTGGCGGTCCGGCTCGGGCTCTCGGGCGCCGCCTGCGCGGCGCCCGGGTCGGCAGCCTGGACCGGGGCGTCATCGCCCTCATCGGCGCTGTCGGCGCCGGTCCCGTCGGCAACGTCCTGCTCAGTCTCGTCGACCTCGAGCTCGATGATCACATCGTCGCTAGCGTCGTCTTCGAGCTCAGCCAGGTCGGCCAGGTCGGCGTCAACGTCTAGCTCGACATCGGCCCCGAGATCCGCTTCCACGTCCAGGTCGACCTCGATGTCTACTCCATCCCGCGCCGGATCGACGAAGTCGCCGTCGACCGCGGCCTGTGTGCCGTCATCGTCATCATCGTGCTGAGCGGCCGCCGGCCCGCCGCCGTCGACCTTCCTACCACCGTCTGCGCGGGTGCCTGCCGCCGCCCCGCCCTTCTCGGTGTCCGGCTCGCCGACGGCTGCTGACAGGCGGGCGCCGGAGCGGGACCGCCGTGACGACCGGCGAGCCTTCGAGGAAGCCCGGATGTCTTGTTCCGCTGCCCCGTCCGGCCCGGCGTCCGGGCGGCCATCGGCCGGTGCGGCGGGTTGCGAACGGGGCGCGGCCGGGTGCTTGGCGCCCGCGGCCGAGCCGTTGGGCTGGCTGTCCGCCGGCGCATCTTCGCCGACCAGCGCGACGGCTGAATCGGGTCGCTTGGCGCCCGGCTCGGAGCCGGACCGCGCATTGGACTTCCGTGCCTGGGCTCTCGCGTCCTGGCCCGACGGCCCCGGCTGCCTCCGCGCTGCGGAGCCTGCCGCGCTTGCCACCGCGGTCACCCCTTCCTTCGCTGGCTGGCGGGCCGTGCCACGATCGACCCTTGGCTGACCGAACTGGCAGGCGACACAGACACCTCTCCTGCATACCTATAGCCGAAAACGGACCCTACCGCGCGGGCCATGCTCCTAGGACCTTGCCGGAAGCCAGGACCCTGCCGCAGGACACCGCATCAGGGACGGCTCGTCTCCCGTCAACCACCTTAGGCGGAGTCCACGGGTAGGTCGTACGGCTGCGAGTCCGGACCACGCGATTCCCCGCTTCAGCGGCGTCTCGCGCGGTGGAGTGGTACCCGCGACTTTCATGCCTTGCCCCTTCTTACGGCTCCCCTGGCACTTGCCCGCCCGACAGGCACCACGCCGTCACGTACCGGATTGTGCAGCACCAGCACGGTCACGTCGTCGTCTTGCTCATATCCGATCAGCATGCGTTCAACCAGGTAAGCGAGCAATCTGGCCGGATCTTCCAGCACTGCCACCGGGGCCTGGGCGGCCACCGCCACCAGTTCGTCCAGGCCCACATCAAGGCCGCGCCTGCGGTTCTCCACAAGTCCATCGGAATAAAGGACGGCAGTGTTGCCGGGCGGCAGCCGGAACGTGTATTGCTGGCGCGGGCTGGCCCAGCCGAGCGGCGTGCCCGCCTCGGTCGGATCGAGCCACGGCGGAACGCCTGGCGCGAGCATGAGCGGCGGCAGATGGCCGGCGTTGCCTGCCATGCCCTCCCCGGTCGCCGGATCCACCACCAGGTAAGCGACCGTGGTTACCTGCTCTTCGAGCTCGGTGGCGATGAACAGGCGGTCGAGCCCGGCCAGGACCGCGGCGGGCCTTGGGTCAGTGAGCGCGAGCGCACGCAGCGCGTTACGCACCCTGCCCATCCCGGCGGCCGCGGTGAGCCCCTTGCCCATCACGTCGCCCGCCGCGACCGCCAGCTTGCCGTCGGGAAGCCGGAAGGCGTCGTACCAGTCGCCGCCTATCTCCATGTTCCTGGTGACCGGCAGGTAACTGGCTTCCAGCACGATCCCCGGCACCGTCGGCAGCCGGTCAGGCAGCAGGCTCCGCTGCAGGGTCTCAGCAGTCGTGTGCTCTCGTTCGAACATCGAGGCGCGCTCAAGGGCCAGGGCGCACTGGCCGGCCAGCGCCTCAAGGAAGACCCGCTCCTCCTCGGTGATCTTCCTGGGTCTGGTAAACGAGAACCGAAGCGCGCCAAGTGGCGCGCCCGATGACAGCAGCGGCAGGCCCACCCAGGCCCGCTCGTCGCTGTGCTGCAGGAAGAGATCGACCTTGACCTGGTCCTCGAAATACGTGCGCAGGCCTTCGGGACTCTCGATGAGCAGCGGCCGCCTGGCGATGATGGCTGCGGTCATGACGCTCGGCGTGTCCAGCGGGATGTCACCGCTCGGCGCGCCCAGGCTATTGGGCAGCCCGGCCAGGTTGACCGTCTTCAGCCGGAGCCGCTCCGGGTCGAGCATCGCCACGGCGGATCGCTCGGCGCCGATAGCCGACCTGCCCACCTGGGTGATCACCTCGACCACCTGCTCGACGGTCAGCGCTTCGGCCAGCATCGATGTCGCCTGCTGCAACCGCGCGGTGCGCAGCGCTGCCGCGGACAGCTGCTCGGTCAGCCGGCCCCGCATCTCCTCGGCTTCCCGCTGGCCGGTGACATCCGTGCTGGCGCCTACCCATTCGACGATCTTGCCGTCCCGCTCGATCGGCACGGCGCGCACGTCGTAATGCCGGTAGGAGCCAGTCTTGGTGCGGACCCGGTAACGGCTATCGAACACCTTCCCGGTGCCGACGCACTCCTGCCAGTCCCGCTCGACTCGCTCCCTGTCCTCCGGGTGGATCGCGTCCAGCCAGCCGTTGCCCTGGTATTCCTCGACCGTCTGCCCGGTGATCCACCGCCATTCCGGTGAGTCCTCGGCGATCTGCCCGGTCGGCGTGGTCACCCAGACCACCTGCGCGCCTGCTTGCACCAGCGAGCGGTAGCGCTCCTCGCTGCGCCGCACCGCCTCTTCCGACCTGCGGCGGTCAGTGATGTCAACGGCGATCAGCGCGACGCCGCTGATGTCCCCGTCGCCGTCATGCGAAGGAAACCAGGAGAATGCCCAGTGCCGCGGCTGCCGGCCAGCGTGCTCCTGGCCGGCCGGAGCCCCCTCGCGGCCCTCAGCCGACGGCTCGGCCGTCAGCTCGGCCTGCACTGCGGCTCCGGCCACGGGAACGTCGATCTGCTGGTCGGCCTCGAAAAGGGGCTGGTCCTGCTCAAGCACGTGCCGGACCGCGGATGCTGCCCTGAGACCCAGATAGCCCGGCCATATCTGGGCGGGCATTCGGCCGATATGGTCGCCGGGGTCAATCCCGTTCAGGCTGGCCAGGGCCTGATTCATCCTGCGCAGCCTGAGGTCAGCCCCGAAGAACGCGAAGCCAATCGGAGCCTCGCTGAGCAGGGTCGCGAGCAGCGCGGAGTCCGATACATCCATGCCGGACACGCGCGGCTTGGGCACAGAGGTGCCTGTGCTCATAGAGAACTCCCCACACCCGTGCGAGCGTGCGCCATGGAGCGGCTCCTTCCTGCTCACCGCGGACAGAAAAAGGCTAGCGGCTGGAACGCGCGCAAGAGTGCGCGCAGCGACAACTCGCTAGCAGGAGCTTTCGTTGCCAGCCAGCCGCGCCACTGGTTGTAACCCCAGCCTGGCGTCGGCAGGCCCCCCCTGGCCTCCCTCCGTCGCGTCATGCGCTGAGCGCTGCACCGCGATGAGACTGTCACCTGCAGGCCCCGCGATCCGGCCGCCGCCGCGTAACCTCGCGGCCGCGGACGACGGCCCGCCGCGTCAGGCACATGTGCCTGCCGCCAGCCTATCCTGCCTGGCCATGCTGAGCAGCCGGGCCACGCAAGCAGCCGGTTTCGCCGACCTTGAATTCCCCGCCTGGGCCGCTCAGGACCCCGGCCCGGGGGCCGCTCAGGACAGCGCCCGGGGGCCGCTCAGGACCCCCGCCGGGGCCGCTCAGGACAGCGCCTGGTGCGCCTGGCACGCCGGGCGAGCACGCCGGACCTGCCGGTAGCGGCAGTTCCGGGCTACTCCTTGTACAGTGGCCAGCCGGATTAGAGTGGCCAGCCGGGTAGAGTGGCCAGCCGGGCGGACAATGCCAGCGGCAGCGCCCGCGCCGTGGTTTCCTGGCTTAATACGCCAATGGCATTTCCAACGGAGTTGCCCATCATCGTCCAGCGAGCCTGCGATACGCGCAGAAACAACCGGCGCGCCGTGCTCAAGCATGGCACGACTCGCCGCGCATCTGAAAGGCTAGCGATGTGACCCCGCCGAGCCGACGCAACCAGCCGCACGGCGGACCGGGTCATCCCGGGCCGCCCGCGCGGCGCCCCGGGGGACCCGCCGCGCCGCCGAACGCCCTGTTCGCGGAGATGTTGCGGGCGGCCAGGGAACTGCTGGCCGTTCGCAGCCCGCTCGACGCCGAACTGATGGTCAGCGAGCTGCTCGGCACCTGGTGGGGGCAGCGCGCAGGCCGCGCCGGGCTCCGCGATGTCCGCCGCCACCGGGCCGGCATCGAAGAGCTTGTCGGCGAGGGCCTGATCGCCTACGCGGCACAGCAGGAAAGCCCGGCAGCGCTGGCGCTGCTTTCTGGCATCGCCTGCCTTGGCACTCCGCGCCAGGCGGCCAGGGCCGAGCGGGCCGCGCTCGCGATGATGGAGCGTGGCGTGGCGCGGCCGGGATGGGCGGAGCATGTCGGCGCGGTCACGGCGGCGCAGTGTTATGTGAACTCGGACGCTTACGGCGATCGCGACGAAGTGGTCTGCGTCTTCAGCTACGCCGGCGAGGAACAGCATGCCCTGGTGGTCGTGGTCGACTACAACGCGGGCGGTATCGCCCGGGACGGCTGGGTCACTTCCCAGGTCGCCAAGCTCCTTGAGTACTGCCGCAACGCGAGCGAGATCAGCTCGGAACCCGCCGCGCCGGTACTCGACCGGCCGACCTTCACCCCCCTTGACCCGCCGGAGGCCAGGCGGCTGCTGGAAACCGCGCTCGCAGCCACGGACTCGCTGGCCGATCCGCCGGTCAGTAGCTCCTTTCCGGCTTATCACGCATTCATCAGGGCCCGGGTGCGGACGCTGCCGCCCGCCCTGCGCGGCGGCCCGGGTCCCTTGCGCCAGGCCTGGCGCAAGGACCGCAGGGCCATGCTCGTCGCCGAGTTCCTCGCCTCGGATGAGGCCGAGGACCTCTCCGACCGCGAGGCGGCCAGCCGGTGCGCCGACCACATCGTCGAGTACGGCTGCGATCAGGATTTCGGCCGGCCGCTCCGGATGAGCCCGGTGAAGGCCGAGACGTTCCTGCTCGACTGGCTGCCAAGGAAGGTCATGCTGACCCCGGCGGAGCAGCACGCCATGCCGCATGTGCTTGCCGCGTGGATCCGGTGGGCCGGGCCCCGCACCGGACTTGGCCCGCACGCCGTCTCCAAGGCGCTGGACGCGGTATTCGACTCGATGGGCACCTTCACCCGCGTCTACCACGACCCGGCCTCGTTCGGGCTGGAGCCTGCCCTGGTGACCCGGCTGCTGCCCGACTCCGACCTGGAGGCGCTGCCCCGTCGTGCCTTTGCCTTCCCGGTGCTGCGCGGCAGCTACGGCGGGACCGACCTGGGCGCGCTGAACCCGGCTGAGCCAGGCGAGCGCCGGATGCTGCTGGCGGCCTATCACGGCGAGGCTGGCGATCAGCCCGCCGACAGCGAGCACATCGACGGGCACCTGGCCCTGGCCGACCGGCTCTGGCGCGGTGACCCCCCGGAACTGTGGGACGCAGCACAGCGTCTGCTGGACCTGGGCGAGGAGCGGCACTCGGTCCTGCACGTGCTGATGAACGTGATCAGCGCGGCCGGTTACGACGAGGACGACATCGCGGAAGCGCTGTCCGACGTGGCCCCGAACCTGGGCGAGCCGGGCTGAGCGACGCCGCCCGTCAGCGGCCAGCGGGTGCGCTTCACGATCAGCCGCTGATCTCGCGGTAGGCGGTAAGCAGGTCAGCGGCGGCCACCGTAGTGAGATCGGCGGCACTCGCTTCCTCACCGAGGTGCGCGACCCGCACGTCCCTGGACGCACATGCGCGTTCGTACAGCGACCGGGCGAACCGGCCGTTGCCGAGCTCGTCGATCCGCCCCTCCGCGCAGGCCTGGCCGAAGATCTGGCCGAGCACAGGCAGCGCATCCGGGTCGAAGGTGTCCCCTGCCTGCCTGGCGATCACTTCGGCGATCGCCGACAATTCGCCGGGCGTGTAGCTGGGGAACCCGATCCGCACGCTGAACCTGGACGCAAGCCCGGGGTTGCTGCGCAGGAACCTGTCCATGTCCGCGGTATATCCGGCCAGCACGATCACCAGCCGGTCCCGGTCGTCCTCGGCGCGCTTGAGCAAGGTCGCCGTGGCCTCGGACCCGAACGCGTCGCCGCCCGAGTAACCCTCGTTGTAGAGCGAGTAGGCCTCGTCGATGAAGAGCACGCCGCCGAGGGCGGAGTCGACCAGCCTGTTCGTCTTGATCGCGGTCGCGCCGAGGTGGTCGCCGACCAGGTCAGCGCGGTGCGCCTCCACCACGCTCGGCCGGACCAGCAGGCCCAGGGCCGCGAAGATCCGGCCGAGGATCCGCGCGACGGTCGTCTTGCCGGTGCCTGGCGGACCGGTGAATACGAAGTGCCTCGCGGGCGGCTGGCTGGCCAGGCCCTGCCGGTCCCGGAGCCTGGCCACCCGGAGCTGAGCGGCGATCTCGTGCACCCCCCGCTTGACCGGCTCGAGCCCGATCAGGGCGTCGAGTTCGGCTAGCGCGCTTTCCAGGGTGGGAGTCTCCCCGTAGCCGCGGAATCGGGTGGTCAGCTCGCTGAACGCGCGTGTCAGGTCGGCGCCGCGCAGCGTCACCAGATCCGCCGACGACGGCTCGGCCGCCGCGCTCATCACCCGGACATCCCTGGCTCGGCCCGCCTTCTCCAGCAGGCTGCGGACGAACCGGGCGTTGCCGAGCTCATCGGTCAGCTTGCGGCGTCCCACGTCCTCGAGCAGGCGCCAGAGCACCGGCCTGGCATCGGGATCGAGCAGCTCGCCGCGCCGCTCCATGGCCAGGTCGGCCAGCGAGAGCAGCTCGGCAGGCGAGTAGCCAGGGAACTTGACCCTGGTCGCGAATCTCGATGTCAGGCCGGGATTGCTGGCGAGGAAGCTCTCCATCTGGCGTTCGTAACCGGCCAGGATGATGACCAGGTCGTCACGGTCGTCCTCGGCGCGCTTGAGCAAGGCCTGGACCGCCTCGTTGCCGAACCTGTCGCCCTGCCCGTCGCCCTCATTGACGAGGCTGTAGGCCTCATCAATGAACAGCACCCCGCCCAGGGCGGAGTCGATCAGCTCGTTGGTCTTGATCGCGGTAGCGCCCAGGTACTCGCCGACCAGGTCGGCGCGCTGCGCCTCCACCACTGCTGGCGTGTCGAGCAGCCCGAATGCGTAGAAGATCTTGGCGATGATGCGGGCCACCGCGGTCTTCCCGGTACCGGGCGGCCCGAGGAACACCAGGTGCTGCATTGGCTTCTCGGTCCCGTACCCGGCAAGCGCGCGCCTGCGCGCCGCCTCGATCGAAGCCGCGATCGAGCGGATCTGGTCCTTGACCGCCGTCAGCCCGATCATGCTGTCCAGCTCGGCCATGGCCTCGTCAACAGTGATGTCCGGCTCACGCAGCCCGTCCGCCCGGGCGTCCCCGGCGTCGGTGCCCGGCTGGCCGGCCGCGGCGTCGGGATGCGCCAGGCCGGCCGCGTCTGTCGCGACGGCGATCCGCCCGCCGCCGGGCCGCCGGGTCCCGGGCCGGGGCCCGCCGGCCCCGGGCCGGGTGCCGCGCGGACCGCCCGCGCCTGCCGGATCGTTTGGCGCGGTGGCACCCGGGGGCCGGTGGGGACGCGCGCCCGGCCATGCGTAGGGTGCCGCGAGCGCACCGCCGCGAGCCTGCTGGCGGCCGTACTCACGCGAGTCCTGCAACGATTTCGCCAGCCGCCAGCCCAGCACCACGCAGGCAATCAGCCACCCGAACGCGGGCCCGATATATGGCTGCTGATGCCATAGCCGCACGGCAAGCGAGCCGACCGGCAGGGCCCAGATCAGCGTCCACGCCACCGTGCGGCAAGGCACGTACCAGCGGCCGAGCGCGCCCGCATGGGCGGCAGCGACGGTCGCGAACGGCAGCAGGACCAGCAATACCAGCGGCAGGCTCGGGTTTCCGTCGCCCTGGGCGATCAGTATGATCACCAGAAGGCCCCACACGGCCACCGACAATGAAGCACGCACGCTCCTGCGGCCGGCCGATACCGCGAACGGCGCATAAGCCAGGCCGGCGACGAGCAGGATCGTCAGCACCACCGGGCTGAAAAAGATTGCCGCCATGCCGATGAGGACCTTCACCAGCAGCGGCGCTGCGCCGATCGCGCGGCGGATGCGGGCAGCCCCATCCTGCACGGTCCGCCAGCCCGGCAGGGACAGGGGCCTATCTTCTGTCCGCATCTCGCTCCCTCGTACTAAACCTGTATAGCGCATTACCGCTCGCATACGGAGGCACAGAATCGGATAGCGCGTGGAAAATTGGCCGTGCCGGGCCAATCCTGGCAGGCTGCGCTGCTCAGGAATCTTGGCCATGATCGACGCGGGCCTGCCCATTCCCGGCAGCTCAGGGCCGGTCCGTGACGGCGTCGGTGCTGGGTTTACGTTGCTCGGGCACGGCCTCAGGAGAGCCGCGCGATCTCGCGCAGCTGGGCGGCTGCCCCGGGCGGAACAGGGGCCTACCTGCGGCGGGCAGCGCCGCCGCCAGCGCCTACTCTCGTTCTTCGTCCCGGCCAAGATCGCCGGACCGCGGGTCCTGGTCACCGGCGAGCAGACGGCGCAGCAGCCGGGCATCTCGCCCGGAGAGCCCGGACACGAACCGGCGCAGCACAGCGCCGTGGTCAATCTCGCCGCCGAGCGCCTGGCTCATCCGGCTGGCGGCGAGGCTGGCCTCATCGACCAGCGAGTAGGTGAACCCGCGCCCGGCCCGCTGGCGTGCCAGCAGCCCCTTGGCGTGCAGCCGCGACACAATGGTCACGACCGTGCTGTACGAGAGTTCTCCCCGCTGCCCGGCCGTGAGCCGGTGCCGGACCTCGCCGGGGCTTAGCGGCCCGCTCGCCCCGCGCAGTATTCCGAGGACTTCGGATTCCAGCGTCCCGGCGGCACGCCGCGCCACCCCGGGCGGGCTGTCGGACCTGTGCTGGGGAGGCGAGCCGCCGGACGCGTGCTGCGGAGCGCAGTCAGGCACGCTGGCGTCTCCTGTCTCGGTACCTTCGGCGAATCCTGTAGATTCTCTACAGCGGCTGTAGAACACCGACAGGCCCGAGTATGCCACCGCGGCCTCCGGCCGGGCGTGCCCCCGTGCGCCTTGCCCCGTGGCAGGGGACGCGGAACGGACGCGGCCCTGGCCAGGCGGGGCCAGGTGCACGGTAGGTTCACTGCATCTTCACGAGCCACGGATATGTTCGGCGAGATGAGGGACGCGAGGTAATGGAAGGCGACCGCCAGCCACGTCAGCGGCATCCGGATTCGCGCCAAGCTCGGGACCTGAGGAGCAGGCCAGGAGCGGGCGCCGGATCCGGCGGACGCCGGGACGAGCCGCCGCAGGCCATGCCGGGGCGTGAGCCATCGGAAGGCCCAGCGCGCCGCGGTGTTGCGGTGCTGGACACCTCCGCGCCGGAGCACCGGCTGGGCACGTTCCGGGCTCGCCGGTCCGGACGGCGTGCCCGGCGGCGCGAGATACGCGCTGCCCGGCGGACGGTCGCCGGCCGGCACCCGCTGCTCGCTGGTTCCGGTGCCGTGCTCGTGCTTCTCACGCCCGTGTGGGTATCGGCGGGAAACGCGCTGACCAACCCTGGGCTCGGCACGTCGGTCGCCGCCCGTGGGGCCGAATGGTTCCGCGGCCACGGCGGAAGCTCAATCGTCAACTGGGCTGAGAACCTGTGGTACTCGCATCATCCGCCGCCGGTCGGCGGGACGCCCGCCAGCTCGGCGATTCCGCACCTGGGGCCGTCGGGCCAGCAGGGCGGCAGCACGCACGCTGCCGTCGCCTACCTCAGGCCACCACGCCGCATGACGTCGCCCGCCGGGCACCGGCTGCCCGGCGAAGGGGTCTGGCATCCGGTCGCCCGGCGGGTAGACGGGATACCGGCGGTGTATGAGACCTGGGTACGGCCCGACGCCGTGCACACCAGCCTCGTCGTCGGCGTGGCGTGGATGGACAGCAAGCTGCTGCGGGCGACGCTCTACTCAGGCACCACAATTCCCGGCGGCGGCCCGTATCGGGACACTGCGCCGGTGTCGCGGACGGCCTCGAAGAGCCTGGTAGCTGCCTTTAACGCCGGCTTTCTGATGAACAACGCCAACGGCGGCTACTACACCGACGGCAAGACGATCATCCCGCTGCGGAACGGGGCCGCCTCGTTCGTCATCTACCGCAACGGCAAAGTCAACATCGGCGACTGGGGCAAAGATGCCACCCTCGCCCCGGATGTCGTCTCCGTACGGCAGAACCTAGATCTGCTCGTCCGGAACGGGAAGCCGGTGCCCGGCCTCAACCCTGACGACACCGCCCAGTGGGGCTTCACCCTGGGCAACGCCGTCTACGTCTGGAGGTCGGGCGTCGGCATCACCGCAAACGGCGCTCTTGTCTATGCCGGCGGCCCCGGGCTGAACATCACCACGCTCGCGGACATCCTCGCCCGGGCTGGCGCTGTCCGCGCGATGGAACTCGACATCAACACGGACTGGGTGAATTTCGCGACCTACGACCCGCACGGCGCGAATGCTCCAGCCACCCCCGCGACCGGCGCAGACCTGCTTCCAGGCATGTACGGCGCACCGAATCGCTACTTCGAGTCCTGGTGGTCGCGCGACTTCTTCACAATGTCCGCCAGGCCAGCGACGCCCGGCACCGCAAACCGGGCAGGCGGCTGATCGTCGTCCCGCGGACACCCGCCGCACGTGCACGGTCAGCTAGCCGGCGGCTGTCAGCTGCAGCCAGGCCGGTGGGCCCGGAATGGTCAGGAACCCCCGGCTGAGGTAGCCTCGCTGCGGTCGGCGACGCTGTTGCGGACCTCGTCCATGTCGAGTCCGCGGGCCTGGCTGATCAGCTCCTCCAGGGCCGCCTCGGGCAGCGCCCCCGGCTGGGCGTACAGGACGATGCCGTCGCGGATCACCATCAGCGTCGGGATCGAGGAGATCCCGAACGCCCCGGCCAGCGCCGGCTGGGCCTCGGTGTCCACCTTGCCGAATACCGCGTCCGAGTGCCGGCTTGACGCCCGCTCGAAGACCGGGCCGAACATGCGGCAGGGCCCGCACCATGCCGCCCAGAAGTCGACCAGCACCAGCCCCTCGCCGCCGGTCAACGCGTCGAAGTTCTCCGACGTCAGCTCGACCGTCGCCATGACAGACCTCCTCGTCTCGCCCGGGTACCACTGCGATACCTGCTCCGGGCATGAAACCAAGGCTTCGTCCCGGACATTCCCGTGGCTCCACGGCCCGGCGTCCCTGCTCGCAGGCCCGCGTCACGCCGGGCCCCGGGCCCGGCGCCGGCATACCATCGTGGCAAGCTTCCCGGCCCGGCCAGTCACGACCGGGGAGCATCGCGCGAGGCGGGAGGAGGGAGAGACGGATATCAGCCGCCGCGAGGACCCGGGGGGCGCATCGGAACCCGCGGACGGTACCGAGCCGGATGCCCGCTTTACCTTCGCCAACGAGCGGACCTTCCTGGCCTGGAGCCGTACCGCCCTTGCCCTGGTAGCCGCCGGGCTGGCGATCGTCCAGCTGCTGCCGCCCTTTCCCGGCATCCCCTGGGGCCGGCACATCATCGGGACCCCGCTGATCCTCCTCGGCTCGGTCGTCGCCATCGTCAGCTACCTCGACTGGACCGGCAACCAGCGCGCTTTGCGCACTGGCAAGCCCGTCATCCGCTCGCGGCTGCCGCTGATCCTGGCGGTGACCGTCGCGATCATCGGGCTGGCCGCCGCGGCGCTTGCCCTGCTGTCGGCGGTGACCAGCCGCTGATGACGCCCGCCGACGACATCGAGGACGCCGATCCCGGGCTGGCCCGGGGCCGGACCGAGCTCGCCTGGAACCGGACGGCCATCTCGTTCGCGGCACTGGGCGGTGTCATCCTCAAGAACCGCCCGTACGCGGGCATCCCGGTCCTGCTTTTCAGCGTCCTGATCTGGCGGCTCGGCCGCCTGACCAGCGCGCCAGCTGCGGGACGTGCTCGCGCCAGGCATCTGCTG
Organism: Streptosporangiaceae bacterium; assembly: GCA_050011895.1. Taxonomy (GTDB): domain Bacteria; phylum Actinomycetota; class Actinomycetes; order Streptosporangiales; family Streptosporangiaceae; genus DATBGO01. The sequence goes on from JBEKIF010000001.1 coordinate 121,755, forward strand.
CTGATCGCGGTGGCCGTCACCGGCGTGTCCATCGCCGCGCTGCTGATCACCCTGCTCGGGCCCCAGTCCAGCGGTTTCCGGCCCTGACAGCGCGCCAGAATCGCACCTAGTGAAGGGCCTCGCCCACCTTGAGAACTACGGTCCTGTTATGGAACCAGACGGGGGCCTGCCCGCTCGCTGGCTGAAGGTGCTCGACCAGGGCAAGTGCATCGGCTGTCACGCGTGCACCACGGCCTGCAAGAGCGAGAACGCGGTCCCGGTCGGGGTGACCAGGACCTACGTCAAGTCAGTGGACGTCGGGGCGTTCCCGCAGGCGCGCCGCGCGTTCCAGGTGACGCGCTGCAACCAGTGCACCGATGCGCCATGCGTGACGGCGTGCCCGACGCAGGCGATGTTCCGCCGCGCGGACGGGATCGTCGATTTCGACAAGTCCGTCTGCATCGGCTGCAAGGCATGCATGGCCGCGTGCCCTTACGACGCGATCTTCATCAACCCCGAGGACAACTCGGCCGAAAAGTGCAACATGTGCGCGCACCGGCTCGACATGGGCCTGGAACCGGCCTGCGTCACGGTGTGCCCGACCGAGGCGATCCTGGTCGGCGACGCCAACGACCCGGCCTCCGCGGCCGCCCGCATCGTGGCGCGCGAGCCGGTGCAGGTGCGCCGCCCCGAGATGGAGACCCGGCCCAACGTTTTCTACCAGGGCGCGCACCAGGCCACGCTGGACCCGCTTGGCGCGCGCCGCCCGGACGGCGGCCTGTTCGCCTGGGCCACCCAGGGAGCACCGGACCCGCAGCTCGTCGTGTCCGGCCATCCGGGCAGGCCGGCGTCCTCGGCCGCGGCGCTGCTCTCCTACGACGTTCCGCACCACGCCCCGTGGGGCTGGCGGGTCAGTCTCTACACCTGGACCAAGAGCCTGGCGGCCGGCGGCTTCGCCGTCCCGGTGCTGCTGGCCCTGACCGGCTACCTCCGGTGGGGTGACCCGGTGGCCCGGTGGGCGGCCCCGTCGCTGGCCCTGGGCTTTCTCGCGGTCACGGGCGCGCTGCTGATCTGGGATCTCAAGCATCCGGCCCGGTTCCACCTGATCTTCACCAGGCATCACTGGAGCAGCTGGCTGGTCCGCGGCTCGTTCATCATCGGCGGCTACGGCGGCGTGGCCGCGCTGTACTTCGTGACCGCCGTCGGCGGCTGGACCGGCGCCCGGCAGGCCCTGGCCGGGCTTGGCGTCCCGCTGGCGCTGGCGACCGCCTGCTACACGGCCTACCTGTTCGCCCAGGCGAAGGCGCGTGATCTGTGGCAGAGCCCGCTGCTGGCACCGCACCTGGCCGTGCAGGCCGTGCTGGCCGGCGCGGCCGCGATCCTCCCGTTCGCGGTCTGGCTGTCGCCGGGGCGGGCGGTCACCGCGGTCGAGGTGGTCCTGGCCATCTCCGCTGCCGCGCACGCGGCGCTGGTGGCGGCCGAGGTGACGCTGCCGCAGCTGACCGCGCACGCGCGGCTGGCCACCGAGGAGATGGTGCGCGGCAGGCTCGCCCGGTTCTTCTGGCCCGGGATGGCCGGCGTGGCCGCCGCGGTGGCCGCGCCGTGGATCGGGATGACGGCCGCCCCGCTGGCGCTGGCCGGGCTGCTCGCCTACGAGCACGCCTACGTGCAGGCCGGCCAGTCCGTGCCACTGGCCTAGGGAGGATAGGCAGCCATGGCGGGTCACGGCGATCACGAGGACGACCTGGATGTCCTCGCGGCCCGGGTGTCGGCCGCCCGGTCAGCCACCGAGGCCCGCGGCGAGACGTTCTACCAGGGCCCGAGCCGCGTCCACCTGGCCGCGTTCCCGCCGAAGGAGCGCTGGGACGACTGGACGGAGCTTGACTCCCGTGCCTGGCCGGCCCGTAAGGAGCGGCACTACCTGCTGGTGCCCACCACGTGCTTCAACTGCGAGTCGGCCTGCGGGCTGCTCGCTTACGTGGACCGTGACAGCGGGCAGGTCCGCAAGTTCGAAGGCAACCCCGAGCACCCTGGTTCGCGCGGCCGCAACTGCGCGAAGGGACCGGCCACCATCAACCAGGTGACCGACCCCGACCGCATCCTGTACCCGCTGCGCAGGTCCGGCGGCCGCGGCAGCGGCAGCTGGGAACGGATCAGCTGGGATGAGGCGCTGGACGCGCTGGCTGCCCGGGTCCGCGCCGCGCTCACCGAGCAGCGCCAGAACGAGATCATGATCCACCTTGGCCGGCCCGGCGAAGACGGCTTCACGGAGCGGGTGCTGGCCAGCTGGGGCGTGGACGGCCACAACTCGCACACCAACGTGTGCTCCAGCGGCGGCCGCACCGGCTACCAGTTCTGGATGGGCTCCGACCGGCCCAGCCCGGACTACGCGAATGCCCAGGTCATCTACCTGATCAGCGCGCATCTGGAAGCCGGGCACTACTTCAACCCGCATGCTCAACGGATAACCTCGGCCCGGGCGGCCGGCGCGAAGGTGATCGTGCTCGACACCAGGCTGTCCAACACCGCGACCCACGCCGACCACTGGCTCTCGCCGGTGCCGGGCAGCGAGGCCGCCATCAACCTGGCCGTGGCCAGGCACATCATCGCCACCGGCCGGTATGACAGCGATTTCGTCCGCCGGTGGTGGAACTGGGCCGAGTACCTGCAGGCCTGCCACCCGGGCCTGCCGGTCACCTTCGACGCGTTCGAAGCGGTGCTCGCCGACCTCTACGCCGGGTTCACGTTCGAGTACGCGGCCGCCGAGTCCGGGATCGACGCGGCCGTGCTGGCGCAGGTCGCCGAGGTGGTGGCCGGCGCGGGCACCCGGTTCAGCGGGCACGTCTGGCGGTCGGCCGCGGCCGGGAACCTCGGCGGCTGGCAGGTAGCGCGCACCCTGTTCCTTATCTCGGCGCTGCTCGGCGCGGTCGCCACCGAGGGCGGCACGTTCCCGAACACGCTGAACAAGTTCGTTCCCGCGCCGATCCGCACGCCCCCGCATCCGGGCAGCTGGCAGGAGCTCACCTGGCCGCTTGAGTACCCGCTGGCCTGCAACGAGATGTCGTTCCTGCTGCCGTACTTCCTCGCCGACGGCCGCGGCAGGCTCGACACGTACTTCATCAGGGTCTACAACCCGGTCTGGACCAACCCGGACGGCCTGGCCTGGATGGAGGTCCTCACCGACGAGAGCAAGGTCGGCTGCTTCGTGGCGCTCACCCCGACCTGGAATGAATCGGCGTACTTCGCCGACTACATCCTGCCGATGGGGCACGGCCCTGAACGCCACGACACGCACTCCTACGAGCAGTACGACGGGCAGTGGATCGGGTTCCGCCAGCCCGTGCTGCGCGCCGCGCGCGAGCGGCTCGGCGAGCCGATCACCGACAGCAGGCAGGTGAACCCGGGCGAGGTGTGGGAGGAGAACGAGTTCTGGATCGAGCTGTCCTGGCGGATCGACCCGGACGGCTCGCTCGGCATCCGCCAGTACCACGAGTCCCGGGCCCGGCCCGGGGAGAAGCTCACCGTGGACGAGTATTACGGCTGGATGTTCTCCCACTCCGTGCCCGGACTGCCCGAGCGCGCCGCGGCCGAGGGCCTCGACCCGCTGCAGTGGATGCGCCGCTACGGCGCCTTCGAGATCTCCTCAGGGCAGGGCCCGCTTTTCGAGCAGCCCGTGCCCCCGGAGGAACTTGATGACGTACGGGTGAGCCCGGCCGGGCGGGTCTACACTGGCGCGCCGAAACCGTTCAATCCCAACATCGTGCCCACCGGAACGCCGGAGCCGGACAGCGCAGGCCGCCGCCCGGTGGGGGTGGAAGTCGACGGGACGGTGCGCCGCGGCTTCCCCACCCCGTCCGGGCTGCTGGAGTTCTACTCCCGGACACTGGCGGACTGGGGGTGGCCGGAGCACGCCCTGCCCGGCTACATCAAGAGTCATGTCCACCCTGGCCGCCTGGCCCCGGACCAGCTGGTGCTGCTGTCCACCTTCCGGCTGCCCACCCAGATCCATACCCGGTCGGCGAACGCCAAGTGGCTCGACGAACTCGCCCACACCAACCCGGTATGGATCCACCCGGGCGACGCCCGGCGGCTCGGCGTCGCGCGGACCGGCGACCTGGTGCGGGTCGAGACCGATATCGGCTACTTCGTCGCGAAGGCATGGCTTACCGAGGGGATCAGGCCAGGCGTGGTCGCCTGCAGTCATCACATGGGCCGCTGGCGGCTCGACGGCCAGCCCCGCGGTGCGGGCGGCATGATGGCCACCGTCGATCTGCACCGGGGCGACGACGGCTGGACCATGCAGCGCCAGGCGTCCGTGGCACCCTACGCATCGGGTGACCCGGACAGCCAGCGGATCTGGTGGAGCGACACCGGCGTGCACCAGAACCTCACCTTCCCCGTTCACCCCGACCCGATCTCTGGCATGCACTGCTGGCACCAGGCGGTCCGGGTACGGCCGGCCGACCGCCGCGACCAGCACGGGGACATCGCGGTAGACCCAGGCCGGGCACGGGCCGTCTACCAGGAATGGCTGCGGCTCGCCCGCCCCGCCGGGCCAGGCTCGCCGGGTGCGCTGCGCCGCCCGCCCTGGCTCATCCGCCCGCTCAAGCCCACCGCGGGCAGCTACCGCCAGGCGGCGCCCGGGCCGGCCGCACCGGAACCGGAAGCGCCGTGAGCGACGACCGCATGGCCGCCAGCCTGATAGGTGCCGACCCGGAACTGCCGCGCGGCGCCAGGCCGGTGCTGCCCGGGCCGCCGCCTTACGGCCCGGAGCTGCTGCGCGCGCTCGGCTCGGTCCCGGCCAGCCCGCCGCCTTACTGTCACGCGGTGACCGAGAGCCTCAGCCTGCCCGCGCCGACCGCCGCCGAGCACACCAGCGTCTTCGTCCTCGCCGCGCCGCCGCACGCCGCGATTCACCTGGGCGCCCACGGCAAGCTCGGCGGCGAGGCGCTGGACCGGGTGGCCGGGTTCTGGCGGGCCATCGGCCTGCGCCCGCCGCAGGACGCGGATCACCTCGGCGCGCTGCTCATGCTGTACGCGGAGCTGGCCGAAGCCGAGACCGGAGCGCGCCGCGAGCCGACCAGGGACCGGCTGCGGCATGCCCGCGAGGCACTGCTCTTCGAGCACCTGTGGTCGTGGGCACCCGGTTATCTCACCGCCGTCACTGGCCTGGGCGTGCCGTCCCTGGCCGCGTGGGCGCAGCTCACGCTCTCGGCGCTCGGCCGGGAAGCGCGCCGCGCCGCGCCGCCGTCGGCACTTCCGCTGGCGCTGCGCACCGCGCCGCCGCCGGTGACCCCCGCGGACGGCCGCGGCCAGCTGCTGGACGCGCTGGTGGCTCCGGTGTGCTCCGCCGTCCTGCTCACCGGGACGGACCTGCGCGAAGCCACCGCGGCGGCAGGCCTCGGGTACCGCGTGGGCGAACGGCGGTACACGCTGCAGTCGATGCTGGATCAGGACCCTGAGGCGACGCTGGGCTGGCTGGCCGGCCACGCGCGCCGGTGGGCGGCGCTGCACGCCGCGCAGCAGCCCGTCGCCGGGCACGATCCGCGGCACTGGTGGGCGCGGCGCGCTGCACGCAGTGCCCGTACCCTGCGTCAGCTGAAGGCCGGCCTTACCGCTCCGGCGACGTAGGCGGCGCGGCCGCGTGGTGCCCAGACCGCCGGGCCGGGCGTCCGGCCCCGCAGGCCGCTACGATGAGCCGGTGTCGCTGCGCGCCGTTGACTTCCATGTGCACTTGCCTACCCCGGACTGGCTCGAGGGCAGCATGGCGGGCTACCTGGAGGCGGCCGAGGCGTACTTCCGCTCCCCCGCGCAACGGCTGACGCTCGAGGAACTCGCAGCTCGTTACCGGCAGCTGCAGGTCAGGGCCGTCCTGCTGGCCTGGGATGCCGAGACGGCGACGGGGCGGCCCCGGGTGCCGAACGAGACCGTGGCCGCCGCCTGCCGCGATCATCCGGACGTCTTCACCGGTCTCGGCTCAGTCGACCCGCACAAGGGCGAGGCCGCCGTGGCCGAGGTGGCGAACATCGCCGCCCTCGGGCTGCGGGGGGTGAAATTCCACCCGTCGCTGCAGGCGTTCGCGCCCGATGACCCCGCCTACTGGCCGATCTTCGCCGCGTGCGAGCGGCACGGGCTGCTCGCCCTGTTCCACACCGGGACCAGCGGGATCGGCGCCCGCGAGCCAGGCGGCCAGGGCATCAGGATCGACTACGCCCATCCGATCAAGCTCGATTCCGTGGCCGCCGCCCATCCCGGGCTGACCGTGGTGGCCGCGCACTTCGGCTGGCCGTGGCATCTGGACCTGGTTGCCATTGCCCTGCACAAGACCAACGTGTTTATCGACATCTCCGGGTGGTCACCGCGGCGGATCCCGCCTGAGGTGATCGGGGAACTACGGGGGCGGCTGTCCGGGCAGTTCCTGTGGGGCAGCGACTTCCCGTTCTTCACCCCGGAACGCTGCCTCGCCGAGTTCCGGGATCTTGGCCTGAAGGACGAGGTCATGGACAAGGTGCTGTACGGCAACGCCGCCCGCATCCTCAGGCTGAGCTGACTACGGATATCAGCGGCGGGCTGACCGGGGTGTCGGTCACGGCACGTATCAAGCGGCCAACCAGTCCGGGTCGTCATGAGGTGCCCCGGGCAGGGGCTCCGTCGAAAGACTGGAGCCCCTGCTGGCCAGGGCTTGGGTGGCTCGGCGAAAGGTGCCGAGTTAGCTGCAGCCGCTGGTGGAGCCGCAGCCTTCGCAGACGTAGCAGCTGCCAGCGGGCCGCATCTTGGTGCCGCAGGTGAGGCAGAGCGGAGCGTCGGCACTGCGCCGCTGATGGGACTCGATCAGCTCCGTCGAGCTATGCGGCGGTGCTGGCGAGTCATCTGGCGAATCCCGTTCAGGATTCCGGTCTTCCCGCTGCTGCCAGCGGCTGGCCTTCTCCACCGGCACCGACTGCGCCATCTCCACCGGGTCAGGCTGATCCGGTACAACTGCCGGATCCTCCCCCGCGAGCTGGGCAGACCGTTCGCTCGCGGACAGGATGCCGATCTCCGCCCGCTGGTCGTAGGGCAGGTGATCGAGTGCGAGGCGGCGGAAGATGTAGTCCATCACCGAGCTCGCGATCCTGATGTCCGGATCATCGGTGATCCCGGCAGGCTCGAACCGCATGTTGGTGAACTTGGCGACGTAGGACTCCAGCGGGATGCCGTACTGCAGCCCTACCGAGATGGCGATCGAGAACGCATCCATGACGCCAGCCAGCGTCGAGCCCTGCTTGCCCAGTTTGAGGAACACCTCGCCGACTCCGTCGTCGGCGTAGCTGGAGGCCGTCATGTAGCCTTCCGCGCCCGACACCGCGAACCTGGTCACCGTCGCCGACCGCTGCCTGGGCAGCCGCCTGCGAACCGGCCGGACCTCGTGCGGCGCCGCAGGCTCGGCGGCCTGCTCGGCATGCGCCGGTGCCCGCTTGGAAACCGACAGCGGCTGGCCGACCTTGCAGTTATCGCGGTAGATCGCCAGGGCCTTGAGGCCGAGCTTCCAGCCCTCGAAGTAGATCTTCTCCACGTCCTCGATCGTGGCGGATTCGGGCAGGTTAACGGTGTTGTGGTTGACGATGCCGTTGGCGACGAAGGCATGGGTCGTCGGCACTGAGAGGTCATACACCTCGGCGTCGGCGGCGTCGGCCACCGACTCCACCGGCGAGAAGTGCAGGTTCCCGTCGACCACCTGGCGCAGCCAGGCCGGAAGCTCGACACCGGGCAGCGTGGAGACGCGCTCCAGGGACCGGCGGGTCACCTGCTGGGTGCGTGGGTCGCGCAGGAACGCGAAGTCGGTGCGCCAACTTCGGCCGTGCTCTACGCCGCGCCGTCCGAGCGGTATCAGCTCGTAGAGCTCACGACCGGTGATGCCGGGTACGACGTCGGCGGTGCCGGCGCCGCAGTCCCTGCGCAGGTACTCCGCGGCCCTGGCAGCCTTCTCGGGCTCGAGGAACGGCACCAGGCTAGCCATCAGCTGGCCCTGCAGCCCGGCCGCGTAGACCTCGCCGTAGTCCTTGTCGTACTCCGTGTTGTGCTTGGTGACCCGGCTGTGCAGGACTCCGAGGTTGGTCATGACCGCCTGGAGCTCATCGAGCAGTCGGGTGCTGTCCAAACAGATCGCCCACTTGGGGGCCGCGCCGTAGGTGACGTAGGCATCCAGGGCCAGCCCCCGCAGGAAGGCCAGCACCATTTCGCGCGGTGAGCGGAGCACAGCGTCCGGGATGCGCTTCTGCGCCGCGCGCGCGCCGCAGCCAAGCGCCTCGAAGAACTCAACCACGGTCTTGGACGCGATCGTCACCTGCGGGCACTTGCCCGGGTCGGCGAACACCCTCGCCCGCAGGCCGAACAAGTCCTGCCAAGCCTGGCGAACGCGCTCCAGCACCTCGGGCACCGAGTTCGTGATGCTGATCGTCCAGGTGCTGCGGGTCGTGTGGCCCTCGGCTGCATACGCTCCGAGCAGGAACGCAAGCTCCTCGGTCATCTCGGTCGGCAGGCTGACCGTCTTCTGATTCCCGTGCAGCGCGGACACAGTGATGTGACGAAGGCTGGCCGGGGTGGCGGACCAGAGCTCGGCGCCGTATTGCAGCGCGACGGCGTCGCCCTTCTCGATCTCGCCAAGGGCCTTCCACTCGAGTCCACCGGTGCCCGCGACGAGCAGGCGGTGCGGATGCGTGCCAGTGACCGAGTGCCCCGAGCGAAGCGTGACCCGCCGGACGAGGCGGGTGCCGCCGTAATAGAAAGCGTCGGTCTTCCGGTCACCATCGAGCGACGAGATCACCAGGTGCTCCTCGCGGAAGCTGTCCTCCGCCTCGCCCTGGTGCAAGCTGCCGATCCTGATCAGGCCCTCCGCGGACGCGACCAGCGTCTCGCCGGTCACGCACTTGCTAATGGCCCCGCTCAGCGCTGGCTGGATCGCGGCCATCATCCGGACGTGGCCCATCGGGCTGATGGCGCGCTCGCCCATCGCGCAGTCGAACACCTCATAGTGCTCCGGCCGCAGGCCGGGCGCATCAATGACGTGCCCGTGCTCGGCGATGTACTCGATGATCGCCTCGGCCTGCTCGGGCTGGTAGCCGAGGTTCTTCAGGGCACGGGGCACAGTCTGGTTGACGATCTGCATCGAGCCGCCGCCGACCAGCTTCTTGAACTTGACCAGCGCGAGGTCCGGTTCGACCCCGGTAGTGTCGCAGTCCATCATAAGCCCAATTGTCCCAGTTGGTGCCAAAAGACTGGATTGGGCATTCCTATACCCAGCTGCCTCGCCGAGCTTGAGGCAGTCGGCCCAGGCGCTGTTGGCGGCGGCGATGATCGGGGCGTCCATCCCGCCGAGCGCCTTGATCTCCCTGCTCGCGTCCGCATGCTTGGCCATCACCCGCTTGTGCGCGACGGCGTTGCGCGCGTAGCCGTCGTAGGCGCCGACGGCCGCGGCCAGCTCGGCGGAACGCCGGTAGGCGGTGCCGGTCATCAGCGACGTGATGCCCGCGGCAATCGCCCGGCCGCCGTCGGAGTCGTAGGCGTGGCCGGTTGCCATCAGCAGCGCGCCGAGGTTGGCGTAGCCGATGCCGAGCTGCCGGTAAGCCCGGGTCGTGGCAGTGATCTTTTCGGTGGGGAAATCAGCGAAACAAATCGAGATGTCCATCGCCGTGATGATCAGCTCGGTGATCTGCTGGAACCGCTGCACGTCGAAGGTGTCGTCATCGCGCAGGAATTTGAGCAGGTTGATGCTGGCCAGATTGCACGAGGAATTGTCGAGGTGGACGTATTCGCTACAATTGGCTACCACGGTGCCGCCGACGATGTAGGAATGGTTCCGCGGCTCGGTGAGGTTGTAAGTAGTCTCGAAACCCTTCGACTCGCGGCTGACAAAATGGACTGTGCGGTCGGCCTTGCGGAACTCCGCGTGCTCGATGAGGTCAACCAGCTTGGCCTGCTTGCCGGACAGACTGAAGCCGATTACCCGGTGGAACTCCCGGATGGCGCCGGCGCTAATGCGGAGATCGTAGAACGGACCGTCGGAGTCGTAGCTGACCTCGGTGCCGTTCTTCCTGGTGTAATGGAATGATGCCTTCTTGCTCTGGCACGTCACATATATGCGCGAACCAATGCCCAGCGAGGCGAGCAGCTCCTGGACCCCGATCAGCAGCTCCTCCGAACGGCTTGCCAGGCCCACGTACCCGGTCTCGTTGACTTCCCGGCGCACGACGCAGCCGTCCGCGTCGAACAGCCCGCGCAGGAACGCGGTCAGCGCCTCCTCCGGCGCCTCGAAGACCGCACCTGGGACAGTCTTATGCGCCGCGCGCTCACCGGTAACGCCCAGCCCGGCGAGGAACGCGCCGAAGGCGCGCCGGGTCGCCCGGAGCTGGAGCGTCCCGTTGGCCTGGACGCTGGGCTTGCTCTCAAAGCCGGTGATCTTCGTCAGCAGCGCGCGGTGGCGCGGGAGCACGGCTTCCTGCTCCTCGGGCGTGCCATACACCGTGACGGCAGTGGCGTCCCTGGTGTCCACACAGCCGTCGCCGGTCAGCCAGCCCAGGTAATGCGCGAAATCCTCGTCCCACTTCTCGGGCAGGTTCAGCTGCCTGCGTGACCGCTCGTAGAGCGCCATCCCAAGCGCCTCGGCCGGGATGTACGGGCTGGCCAACGGGCGCGGCGCGTACCGGACGGACCTGACCACCCGGTCCTGCGGGGTCAGGTCACTTGCCTGCACCCAGCCGCGGTTGGCGGTCCAGATCCGGTGGCCGGGCGTACACCGCAGCCGCGAGCGGTCGGAGAATCTGAGCTCTACGATCTCGTTGCGCCCGGTAACCAGGTACCGGGTGGGCGTGGTGGCGGTGATGCGGTCCCGGGGGTCGTCCGCGGCCGTCACGTCATTGGTGTAAACGGCGAAGCTCTCTTCGTCGGCCGCCCGCCGAACCAGATCGCCGATCGGAATCAGTCCCTTATCGGTGACCACCCGCTGGTCGGCGGGGAAGCACGGGTTACTCGCGGTGATCCGTCCCGATTCCGGGGTGGTATGCCAGTCGTTGATGGTGTTGTCGTACTGGATTCCGGGATCCGCGCATTCCCAGGCGGCCTTCGCCATCTTGCCGAACAGCTCCCGCGCGTCGACCCGTTCTACCGGCTCGCCGGTCCGGCGGGCGGCCAGGTCGAACGAGCCGCCGTCCTCGACCGCGCGCATGAACTCGTCGGAGACCCGCACCGAGTTGTTGGCATTCTGGTACTGGACGCTGGCAATATCCTTGCCGCCCAGGTCCATGTCGAAGCCGCCGTCGCGGAGGACCCGGATCTTCTCCTCCTCGCGCGCCTTGGTCTCGATGAACTCCTCGACGTCCGGATGATCCACGTCGAGGACGACCATCTTCGCTGCGCGCCGGGTGGCCCCGCCCGATTTGATCGTGCCCGCCGACGCGTCCGCGCCGCGCATGAACGAGACCGGCCCGCTGGCCGTGCCGCCCGACGACAGCAGCTCCTTGCTGGAACGGATGCGCGACAGGTTGACCCCGGCGCCAGAGCCGCCCTTGAAGATCAGGCCCTCTTCCCGGTACCACTCCAGGATCGAGTCCATGGTGTCGTCGACGGCCAGGATGAAGCAGTTGTGCACGCGCAGGCTGCCGGACAGGTACTCTCCGCTCTCGGTCTGGATGTCGTAGACCTCCAGCGGGCCGAGCCGCTCCACCTTGGTGACCTCGGCCAGGCTGCGGTCCGAGCCGCCGACGTCCGGCACGACGTGCAGCAGCGAGTCGCCGGGCCGGACGAAACCGGCCACCGTGAACTCCCCCGCAACCAGGTCGGCCGCGCGCCAGACCAGATGATCCGCCGTGACGTCGAGCGTGATGCCCGCCCTGGTATGCAGGCGGAGCACGTCCTTGATTCCGTTGGCCTTGACCGCCACGATCCGGGTCGCGCCGTGGGCATCGTGCACCTTGTGGCCGATCGCGCGGTCGGCCACCAGCTTGCCGATCGGAACCTCTCCCGCCGGGGTGCTGACCAGCGCGTCATACGGCTGGCAGGCGGAAACCTGCTGCGGCGACGACGTTCCCACGTTGAACCAGACCGGGGAGTTGAAGGCGAAGATCTGGTGCAGCAGCGCGTAGGTCAGCTCGTGGTCGAAGATCTCCGCCTCCTCGGCGGTACGGAAGTAGCCGTTCGCCCGGCCGGCCGCCCGGTACGTGCCCACCACGCGGTCGATCAGCTGCTTGAGGGTCCACTCCCGCTGCGGGGTGCCCACGGCACCGCGGAAGTACTTGGTGGTCACGATGTTGGCGGCGTTGACCGACCAGAAGTCGGGGAACTCCACGCCATGCTGCTCGAAGTTGACCGAGCCGTCCCGCCAGTTGGTCATGACGACGTCCCGGCGCTCCCAGGTCACCTCGTCGTAGGGATGGACGCCCTCGCGAGTATGGATACGGCGCACGGCGAGGCCCCGATGCGCGCCTTTGCCGTGCCGCGCGCCATCCTGCGCAGCAGGTCCGCTCGCCGTCTCGGTCATGTTTTCCCCCTTCAGGATCCGCGTGGACCCGTCGCGGGCCCTCGCCGGGCCCTGTCCCGATGTGTTTGCTGTCCCGATGTGTTTGCTGTGCCGTGTTTGCTGTGCCGTGTTCGTTGTGGCGCCCGGCTCACCGGGCAGATACGCCCTGCTCACGCTGCACGCCATGCGCCCCGGCGTTCACTGGCGGTGGCCCGGTGGCCGCTGGCTGCCCGGCGGCCGCTGGCTGCCCGGCGGCCGCTGGCTGCGGCCCCACTTCCGGCCGGGGCTGGCCGCCGGAATAACCGGGACGCCAGGAGTCCAGGTGCTCCGAGCGCAGCGTGGCTATCTCTGCCTCGAAGTCCGCCAGCGATTCGAATCCCCGGTATACAGAGGCGAACCGCAGGTAGGCGACCTCATCAAGATCGCGAAGCGGCCCGAGGATAGCCAGGCCAACCTCATGCGAGGGGACCTCGCCGCTGCCGCGGCCGCGGATGGTGTCCTCCACCCGCTGGGCCAGGATCGCGAGCTGGTCTTCAGTCGCAGGCCTGCCCTGGCAGGCACGCCGCACGCCATTGACGATCTTGTCCCGGTTGAACGGCTCGGTGACGCCGCTGCGCTTGGCCACCATCAGGATGACTGTCTCCTGGGTAGTGAACCGGCGCCCGCACGCCTGGCACGACCTGCGGCGGCGGATCGCGGCACCATCTTCAGCGGTCCTGCTGTCGATCACCCGGCTATCCGGGTGCCTGCAGTACGGGCAGTACACGCGACCACCTCCCCTCGTCGAGAGATCCCCGGGCCCTTCCGAGCACAACCTATAGAAAAACTACAGCGATGTAACTACTAGATATTGTGGTTCAGTCGGCGGCAAGACGCAAGCTCTGCCGGTAACTTCGCTGGATCCGCTGCCGCCGGCAGCAAGCCAGTGGTCGCCGACCAGCCCCGGGACCCGTGGACCCCGCGCTGCGCCCGGCGTGTCGCGATCAGCTCTTCGGCACCCACAGCTGTTGCCCCGCGTGGATAGTGGCACCGCCCAGCGCGTTGGCCTGGACGATCTGCTGGATAACAAGCCGCGGGTCCGCCGACGGCTCCGCAGCCGATGCGATCGACCACAGGGTCTGGCCGGGCTGGACCACGACCTGCGTGAGGCCCTGATAGACCGACCTGGCCGGCAGGCCGCGATCCGATGCCGCCGCGCCGCCCGCCGCAGCCAGCCAGATCAGCGCCACCGCCGCAGCGGACACCACGATCGCGAACCAGGTAATGACGAGGCGCCCCCGCCGGGTGAGCCGCACGCCGTTCCGCGCGGCCCGGTGGCCTTCCGTCTCGATGGCCCGCACCCTGGTCATCCGCGATTCCCTGACCTGGAGCCCCCGCACCTGAACCCGGACCCGGACGGCTGGCCGCGACCGCGGGCCAGCCGTCGCCGCCGGCCGGCCTCGCGACGCGTGCCCGGTTTCCCATCCGGCGCCGTCGCCCGGCGCCGAGCTGGCGGCACGCGGCCTCGGCACGGCGATCTGATGGTCAGCCCCGGCCGCCTGCTGTGCATCCGCTGCGCTCATCACGCTCACGCCGGCCTCCTCAGACGAATGACAGTTCGATCGCTCTTTCGTTCTATCGTACTTCCGTTCGATCGAACGAAAGTACGGTACAGTTCTACCGCAAGGCTCCGACATTTTCGGCGGCGGTCGAACAGATGTTTGAGATCCGCTGCGGAAAGCGCTACCGTCAGCGTTGACCATGACCACCGAGCCGGAGGCCCGATGATGAACAGCACGAACGAGGACGGGAGGAGACGGGGGGTCTCAACCGAGGCAGGCGCCGAAGCGCCCGCCGGCCAACTGCCCAAGGGGAGGCCGGGCAGGAAGCCGAAGGGCAGTGTGCCCGCGATTGTCACCGAATTGCCAGACCATCCTGACCCGGGCCATGTGCTGACCTGGCGGCAGCGCAAGGTGCTCCAGGTGATCCGCGACTCGGTGCAGCGGCGCGGCTACCCGCCCTCGATGCGCGAGATCGGCGAGGCCGTCGGCCTGACGAGCACCTCTAGCGTCTCCTATCAGCTCTCCACGCTGCAGAGCAAGGGCTACCTGCGCCGTGACGCGGGCCGCCCGCGCACCGTCGAGGTGCGGCTGCCGGGCCATCCGGCGATCCGGCCGGAGCCCGGCACTGACGATGACGCACCGATGAACATCACCTCGCAGGAGGCCGCATACGTTCCTCTGGTGGGCCGGATCGCGGCCGGCGGTCCGATCCTGGCCGAAGAGGCCGTGGAGGATGTCTTCCCGCTACCCAGGCAGATCGTCGGCGAGGGGACCCTGTTCCTGCTGAAGGTGGTTGGCGACTCGATGATCAACGCGGCGATCGCGGACGGCGACTGGGTGGTGGTACGCCAGCAGCCCGTCGCCGAGAACGGCGACATCGTGGCCGCGATGATCGACGGCGAGGCGACGGTCAAGACGTTCAAGCGGTCCGACAGCCACGTCTGGCTGATGCCGCACAACCCTGCGTACACCCCGATCCCTGGTGACGACGCGGCGATCCTCGGACGGGTGGTGGCAGTTCTCCGGCGCGTCTGAGCTAGCTGCGAGGCACTGCGGCGCAAGGAAGCGCGGTCAGCCAGGAACGACGTTGACGAGCTTAGGCGCCCGCACGATCACCGTGCGCACGCCGCGGCCGGCCAGGGCGCGGCCCACGCCTGGCGCGGCAAGCGCCAGCTCGCGCAGCGCGTCGTCGCCGATGCCCGGCGGCACCTCCAGCCGGTCGCGGACCCTGCCCGCTACCTGCACGACGCAGGTGACCAGGTCCTCCACCAGCAGCGACGGATCGGCCGATGGCCAGCCTGCCAGCGCGACAGAGGGCTCGTGGCCCAGTAGCTCCCAGCATTCCTCAGCTGTGTACGGCGCAAAGATTGACAGCAAAACGGTAAGCGTTTCGGCTGCCTCCCGGACCGCCGGGTCGGCCGGGCCCGCCCCTGCGTCGATCGTCCGCCGGGCGGCGCTGGCCAGCTCCATCAGCCTAGCCACGGCCACGTTCAGGCGCCTCGACTCCACCAGCTTCGTGACCTCGTCGATGGTCCGGTGCGTGACCTTTCGCAGCCCCTCATCGCCTGCGGCGGCCGGGCGCCCGTCGGCGTCGGCGCCGGTCTCGGTGGCTAGCCGCCACGCCCGGCCTAGGAACTTGACCGATGCCTCGGGCCGCATGTCGGCCCAGTCGATGTCATCCGCCGGCGGGCTCGCGAAGATCATTGTCAGCCGGATGGCGTCCACCCCGTGAACGGCTAGCTGCTCGCCCAGGTCGACCCCGTTGCCCAGGGATTTCGACATCGCCCTGCCCTGGTTGATTACCTGGCCCTGGTTGAGCAGCCGGGTGAAGGGCTCGGTGAAGTCGACCATCTGCATGTCGTGCAGCACCTTCACGAAGAACCTGCTGTACAGCAGGTGCAGGATGGCGTGCTCGCTGCCGCCGACATACAGGTCGACAGGCATCCACCGGCGGACCGCCTCGACGTCGAACGGCCCGTGCTGGTAGGCCGGAGAGCAGTACCGCAGGAAGTACCACGACGAGTCGACGAAGGTGTCCATCGTGTCGGTGTCCCTGGTGGCCGGCCCGCCGCACTTGGGGCATTCGGTGTTCACCCAGCCGGAGGCCGCGGCCAGCGGCGAGACTCCCTTGGGGGCCAGGTCCTGCCCCCGCAGGTCGGGCAGCTCCACCGGCAGCTGGTCGTCGGGGACGGGCACCTCGCCGCAGGACGAACAGTAGACGATCGGGATCGGCGTTCCCCAGAACCGCTGCCGGGAGACCAGCCAGTCGCGCAGCCGGTAGCTGACCGCGGCCCTGCCCGCACCGCGCTCTTCCAGCGAAGCGGTGATCGCGGCGATGGCATCGCCCTTAGAAAGGCCGTCCAGCGGCCCGGAGTTGACCAGCGCGCCCTCTCCGGGGGTGGCGACCCAGGTCTGCGCCGGATCCGGCTGGCCGGTCTCGACGACCACCTGGACCGGCAGCCCGAAGACCCTGGCGAAATCCAGGTCGCGCTGATCGTGGGCGGGAACGGCCATGATCGCGCCAGTGCCGTAGTCGGGCAGCACGTAGTCGGCAGCCCAGACCGGGATCCGCGCACCGTTGACCGGATTCACCGCGAACCGGCCGAGGGGCACTCCGGTCTTCGGGCGGTCGGTGGACTGGCGCTCGATGTCGGTCAGCTTGCGCACCTCGGTCAGGTAGTCCCGCAGAGCGGCGCGCTGCTCAGGGGCGCACACCTCCTCGGCCAGCGGCGAGTCGGCGGCGATGACGAAGAACGTGGCACCGTACAAGGTGTCCGGCCGCGTCGTGAACACGGTGACCGGCTCGTCGCGGCCCTCGATGGTGAACCTGACTCTGGCGCCCTCGCTGCGGCCGATCCAGTTCCGCTGCATCAGCAGGATCGGGTCCGGCCAGTCCCCCTCCAGCTGCGCCATGTCCGCCAGCAGCCGGTCCGCGTATTCAGTGATCTTGAAATACCACTGGGTCAGGAGCCTGCGGACGACCTCGGCGCCGCATCGCTCGCACCGGCCCGCGATGACCTGCTCGTTGGCCAGTACGGTCTGGTCGACGGGGCACCAGTTGACGTACCCGTCCTTGCGGTAGGCCAGTCCGCGCTCATAGAACCGCAGGAACAGCCACTGGTTCCACCGGTAGTAGTCAGGGTCACAAGTCTGCAGCCTGCGCGACCAGTCGAAGGAGACCGCATACCGCCGGAAGGAGACCGCCTGGGTCTCGATGTTCGCGTAGGTCCAGTCGGCCGGATGCGAGTTGTTCCTGATCGCCGCGTTCTCGGCGGGCAGGCCGAACGCGTCCCAGCCGATCGGGTGCAGCACGTTGTCTCCGCGCTGGAAGAAGTACCGCGCCACCGCGTCGCCGATCGCATACGCCTCGGCGTGACCCATGTGCAGGTCACCGGACGGGTACGGGAACATGTCGAGCATGTAGCTGCGCGGCCGGTCATCGTCCGGGTCGTCGCTAGCCCGGAACAGGTCCATCTCGGCCCAGCGAGCCTGCCACTTTTCCTGGATCGTACGCGGATGGTATTGCGGTGCCCGCTCCGCGCTCTCGGCGGCTGTCATGGTTCCTCGCGATTGACTAGGGCCGGCTCCGCGCCGGGCTCGGCTGCCAAACAAAATGCCCCTCGGTCACGAGGGGCAGCCGCGCCAACGACAGGTCAGTCGGCGCGGCTAAGTAAGGAGCAGCCGGGCAGAACGCATGTTCTCAGGGTAGCGCATGAGGCCAACCCGGGGCGGCATACGGGCGACCCTGCGCCGCAGCCGCGCGACCCGGCCCGCAGCCTCACTACCCGGCGCTGCCGGAGAAACCCTGCGGCCAGCCGCCGGGAGATTCTGGTCCGCCGCCGCCGAGACGGCCGCCGCGCAGGACGGCCCATACGCCGACTTCATCACTTTGTCTAACTTAATCATTAGCTTACCTATAAAGATGGCAAGTCAATCCTTGAATTCGGCTGGATGCGCAAGACAACGCTTAACGCATTCCACCTTGACCGATGGACGGAGCACCAATAATGTCTTGTCACCCATCCGCAGCGTTGTATGTGGTCGGCGTGCAGATCTGGCCGGACAGCGGCCACGACCTGGGGGCGGCGCTCGCGGCTGGGCAGGGCCCAGGGGGAATTAGGCCATATTCGGGGGAGCAATGGATATTCGGTCACGCGCGCAATTACTGCGCCCAGTTCGGCACTTTCTGGATCCCCGTCCGCCAGAGCGCGGGATAATTCCCGAGGCGCCGCGCTTCCGGCCGGAAAAGCCGGAGCCTTACCGCGCCGCGGCGCAGCCGCAGTCACCCTCCGGGAGCGGCGAGCCCATCGCGGTCGTCGGCATGGGCTGCCGCTTCCCCGACGCGAATGATCCGGCGGCGCTGCTTGACGCGGTACTGACCGGCCGCAGGGCCTTCCGGCGGCTGCCGCCGTGCCGGATGGACCTGCTGGACTACTACAGCGCCGACCCGGCCACACCCGACGCGACCTACAGCACCCGCGCGGCGGTACTCGAAGGCTGGCAGTTCGACTGGGAGGCGTTCGGCATACCGGAACAGGTCTACCTGGCCGCCGACCCGGCGCACTGGCTGGCGCTGGAGACCGCGGCGCGGGCGCTGGCGGCGGCCGGCTTTCCCGGCGGTACCGGCCTCGCACTGCAGCGCACCGGGGTCATCATCGGCAATACCCTGACCGGTGACTCATCACGGGCTGCAGCGCTCCGGCTGCGCTGGCCCTACGTACGCCGGGTCATGGCTGACGCGCTGGCCAGCGGAGACATCCCCAGGGACAGGGCCGCGCTGGTGCTGCGCCATGCGGCCGCCCGATACCTGGCGCCGTTCCCCAGCATCAGCGACCAGACGCTGGCCGGAAGCATGCCAGCCAGCATCGCCGCCCGGATCTGCAGCCACTTCGGATTCAGGGGCGGCAGCCACGCTGTGGATGGTTCCTCCGCGTCCTCGCTGCTGGCCGTGGCGGCGGCGTGCGCCGCGCTGGCGACGGGCGACCTTGACGTCGCGTTGGCGGGCGGAGTGGATCTCAGCCTAGACCCGTTCGAGCTTGTGGGCCTGGCCAAGACCGGCGTCCTAGCCAGCGGTGAGATGCGCGTCTACGACGAGAACCCGACGGGATTCCTGCCCGGCGAGGGCTGCGGGGTGGTTGTCCTCATGCGCGCCGCCGACGCCAGGGCCAGCGGCTTGCCGGTCTACGCCGAGATCGCCGGCTGGGGAGTGTCGTCAGCCGGCCAGGGCGGCCACGCCGGGCCTGATCCAGGCAGCCAGCTGCTGGCGCTGAACCGCGCTTACCAACGGGCGCAGATCGATCCGGCCGACGTCCGGCTGATCGAGGGGCACGGATCAGGTACCACGGCCGATGACGCCGCCGAGCTCACCGCGCTCACGGAGCTGCGCGCCGGCGCGAGCAAGCTCGCCGCGCTCGGCTCGATCAAGGCCAACATCGGGCATACCAAGGCAGCGGCGGGCTCAGCTGGCCTGATCAAGACGGTTCTCGCGGTCAGCACCGGCCTGATCCCGCCGGCCACCGGATTCAGCAGACCGCACCCGCTGCTTCAGGACACTGGCGGCGCCATGTGGCTGCCGCGAGCGCCGGCTTCCTGGCCGGAGGGCGCCAGGATCGCGGGCGTCAGCGCGATGGGCACTGGTGGCGGCAACGCTCATCTCGTACTGCGCGGTCAGACAGACGGCGGCCGGCACAAGCGCAAGGGCCGCTCCGAGCGTCCTGGCGAGACAACCGAGGCCATGCTCGCGATCGATCCGGCGAAACAGCCCGCCCAGCCCGTCGACGGCCAGTCCCGGGCCATTGCTTACCTCCTGCATGCTCCTGACCGGAAGGCCCTGCTCCCCGTCCTGGCCCGGATCGCGCAGGTATCCCCCTGGCTGTCGGATGCGGAGATGCGCGATCTGGCCTGTCAGCTGGCCCGGGATACCCGGGAACAGGGACCGGTGCGGATGGCCATCGTCGCCTCCCGCCAGGATCAGCTGGCCAGGCTGGCCACGGACGCGATGACCATGCTGCCGCGGCTGGCCGACGGGCTGCTGGCGGTACGGCCTGGGATCTACGCCGCAGATGGCGGGGACGGCCGGGTGACGCTGCTGCTTTCCGGCTCCCGGCCCGGCGGTGCCTGGCCCGGCGGTGTTTGGCCCGGCGGGTCGCGGCCCGGCGGCGCCCGGCCCGGCGGCGCGCGGCCGGCGGGCGCCCGGCCCGGCGGCAGCCAGCCCGGCGGCAACCAGGACAGCGGCAACCAGGACAGCCGGAACGAGCAGGACACTGCCGTGCCGGGCCCCACCGGGCCGGCCGACATCGTGCTGAGCGCCTTGTCGGCGCTGCACAAGCTCGACGCGCTCGGCGTTCACGGTACCGCGGCTGTCGGATACGGCCTCGGCGACCTCGCCGGTCTCGCCTGGGCTGGATGCTTCACCGAAGCGGATGCCACCAGCCTTGCCGTCCGGCTTGACGAGATCCTGGCCACGGCACAGGCCCAGCACTCCGGGCCCGGTGAGCGCGCAGCCAGGCTCCGCGCAGCCGCCGCGCAGCTGAAGCTGACCCCACCACACCGGCGCTTGATCTCCGCCGCCACCGGGCGCGAGATCGCCTCGGTTCCCGACGTTACCGAGATACTGTGCGCGCAGGTCGAACCGCCGCGCGGAGTCGAGGATGCGCTGAAGGCCGGAGCTGTCGGCGCCAGCTTGCTCGTGGAGACCGGGCCTGGCCAGGCCCTGAGCGAGGCAGCCCCCGGATCGGTGCGGGTCCCTGTGGTGAGCCTCGCTGGCGAGGGATCAGACACGGACGCCACCCGGGCGGTCGGAGCCTTGTTCGCGGCGGGTGCCCTGGGGAATCCCGAGGTGCTCGCCGACGGCCAGCCGTCACGCCGTATCGACATCTGGCGCGAGCAGATCTTCATCACCAATCCGTGCCAGGCGGAGCCACGCGGGCAGGCGGCACCGGCCGTCCGGCCCCCCCGGGCAACTGTCCCCAGGGCTGGCTCCGGGCCCGCCAGAGCCGCCACGTCCGGGGCCGCATCCGGGCCCGCCAGGGCCGCCGCAGCCGGGGGGGCCGGGGGGGCCGGGGGGGCCGGGGGCGCCGCAGCCGGGGCCCCGCCCGCGCTCGCCAAGGCCGCCGCGTCCGCCACTCTTAACGGCAGGCCGAACACCGGCAGGCCAGCGCCAGCCGTCCGCTCGAAGGAACCAGGCACCGCTCCCGCCGGTCCGCCGCGATCCGGAACCGGGCAGCCGGCCCGCGCCGCCGATACGCCCGGGGCCATCCCAGGCGTCGCTCCCTGGGTCCGCTGCTTTGCGGAGCAACTGCAGCCGCTGGACAGCGAGGTGGCAGTGCCCGAGACCGGTCAGCGGTGGCGGATAAGAGCCGCTACCCGGGAACCGTTCCGGGCCTTGGTCCCGCAGCTTTTCGATGACGACCCGGCAGCCGACCGGGTCCTGGCGATCGTGGCTGACCCGGCCGATCCGGACTCCTGTGTTGCGGCACTGCTGGCCGCGCAGGACACCATTAGCGTCGGCCAGCTGGTCGTGGTCACTCACGGGCCAGGATTCACCGGGTTCTATGCGAGCCTGCATGCAGAACATCCGAACCTTGGCATCACCGTGCTCCGGGTCCCGGAGAGCGCGGACGGGCTGCGGGCGGCGCAGCGTCTTGCTGCGGTGCAGCCGGGCCGCTTTACTGAGCTGGTCATCGACGTCGCCGGGCGCGCGCACGAGACCCGCATGGCGCCCGTGGAAACCACTGGCCTCGGCACCTTCCCGCTCGGGCCTGCCGACGTGGTCCTGGTGAGCCAGGGAGCCGGAGGATCCGGGCTGGCGCTCGCCCAGGTGCTGGCTTGCTGCGGCGCGGCCATCGCGATGCTCGGCCCTGATGTGCCGGGCAGTGGCGGGGAGGGGATGGCAGGCCTGGAGCAACTGCGCGCCGCCGGCGCGCGAGTGGGGTCAGAGGTCGTAGACCTGGCCAACAAGGCCGACATAGCGGCAGCGGTGCGTCGCATCGAACGGAAGCTCGGCCTGGTGACCGCGATCGTGCAGGCAGCCGAACCGAGCGCGCCGCGGCCGCTTGGCGGGCTGACCGAGTCGGAGCTGCGCGCACATGTCGCCGCGCAGGCCACGGGCCTGAGCCAGCTGCTCGACGCCGTCAGGCCGGAGCGGCTCCGGCTGATCGCGACGTTCGGCTCCATCGCCAGCCGGTACGGCATGGGCCGGGCAGGCCTGCTGGCTCTGGCCAGCGGGTCGCTCGCCAGCCAGGCCGAGCGGGCGGCGGAGACCATTCCCGGCTGCCGGGCCCTGCACATCGACTGGCCGACCTGGTCAGGCCCGGAGCAGGCCGGACGTCCCGCCATGACCGACCGGCTCGCGCGCGCCGGAGTGACCGTGATCGGAGTCGACGAGGGATCGCGGCTGCTGCTGAAGATGCTGACCACCCCGGACCTCCCGGCCAGCGTCGCGGTTCACGGCCGGATTGGCCTGCTCGGGCGCGCCCCGGCGGCATCGCATTGGAGCGGCAGGTTCCTCCAGGCCGTGCGCACCTACTATCCGGGCGTGGAACTCGTCTGCGAGGCACGCATCTCACCGCGGACCGACCCGTACCTCGCCGACTACCTGGTCGACGGCATGACTGTCCTGCCGGCCGCGATGGCGCTCGAGGCACTGGCCCAGGCAGCATCCGTGCTAGCTGGCCGCCCGGTCCGGCGCGCGGTGGGAGTGTCGGTCGATTCGCCGGTGGTGGTTCCGGCGGGCGGCACCGACCCGGGGGCAGTGATCCGCATCTGCGCATTGCGGGACGGGGACACTGTGACGGCCGTGCTGCGGTGCGAGGCGAGCAGTTTTGCCGTTGATCACGTCCGCGCCGTGTTCAGCTGCGGCCTTCAGGCGGCTGATGCGGCCCACGGGGCTGGGCTGCCAGACCTTGAAGAGGTGCCCGCCAGCGACGCCGGGATCGTCGACGGCACCGAGCTCTACGGGTCAATCTGCTTCCAGTCCGGCCGCTTCCGGCGCGCCGCGCTCCTTCCCGAGGTCACCTCAAGGTCCTGCCGTGCACTGGTCGAAGGCGGTGACGACCAGGCCTGGTTCAGGGGGCTCGCGGACCCGGCCGATGCGCAGCTGGTCCTGGGCAGCCCGGGGCTTACCGACGCCACCTGGCACGTACTGCAGGCATGTGTTCCGCACCGCAGGCTCCAGCTGGCCGGGTGTGACTCTGTGCTTTTCAGCGGCCTCGCGGCGGACGGGGCCGTCGAGGTACGCGCCGCGATGGTCGGCGGCCCGCCGCACCAGGCTGCGGCGGCCAGCCCCGCCGTCAGGCAAAAGCCCATCGTTCCTGCACAGAGTCCGGGTCCAGAGGCCATGACGTCGGCCATTGGCCCGGGCGAGTATGCATGGGATGTCGAGGCCGTGGATGCGGCGGGCCGGCCGATCGTGACCTGGCGCGGGCTACGGCTGCGGGACACCGGGCCGCTGTCCCGCACCGCATCCTGGCCGCCTGCGCTGCTCGCCGCCTACCTGGAGCGGAGCGCAGCCGCCCTCGGGCTGGACCCGGACATGCGGATAGCGGTCCATTGCGGGGAGCCGGAGGGGACCACGTCCCGGGCCGCAACCGATGCTGTCGTCCCGAAGCCGTCGCCGCCCGCGGACGAGCGGTCCCGGCCGTCGCCCGGGCCCGGGACGGCCGGGCCCGGGACGGCTGGCCCGTCAGGCCGGGCCGGGCAGGCCGGAGACCCGCCGTCCACCTGCGTCGCGCCGGGCAGCGGTGCTTTGGCGGGGTTCACGCTGACCGTCTGGGCGCCAGACTCCGTAGCGTGCGGCTGGGCAGCCGCCGAACCTGCGCACGACGGCCAGCCGGAAGCTGGTCAAGGCCGGCTGAGCCGTCCTACCGCTGAGCCGGGCCTGGCCGGGATGGGAAACGACATGGGCAATCGGCTGGGCGAACCGCCGACCGTGCTGGACGCACGGCTCCGTGCCGTCGCGGGCTGCCTGGCTGCCTCCCGCACCCGAGCCGCTTCGGCCACAGTGGTCGGCGACGGCCCCGCCGGGGAACGCTGGGTGCTGGTACGCGCGGGCGGAGCAACCATTGCCTGCACGGTCGCCGAGCTCAGCGGCGTCCCTGAGCCGGTCGCCATCGCGATCATGACGGGGAAGCCGGGCCCGGACCAGCAGCAGCCCGCTGACCCGGGCCAGCCGCGCTCGCAGTCACGCAGGCAGCGCGGCCGGGCCACGAAGCACGCCCGCTGACCAGGCGGCCGCTCACCGGCGGTGAGCGGCCGCATCGGGTCAGCACCAGGTTCGCCCTGCTGCCGCAGGCTGCTAACGTTTTCGGCGCCGCGGGCCCGCATTTGCGCCCCGGGGCGCACCTGGCCCGCAGGGAGAGCTCCGCGATCCTGATAGAACTGCTGGCCAGGGTGCCTGACATCCACGCCGCGGGGGCGCCGGACCGGCTGCTGTCCAGCTTCATCAACGGCATCAGGCACCTCCCTTGTGACTTCACTGCGTAACGCACTTGCGTCGCGGCATGGCGCCGAAACCGACTTGACCTGGTTTGGCAAGCGACCAGAAGCCTGGGTACCCGCAATCTCGTAACGAGCAGTAATCACTGCAGGACAGCGTGTATAACTGGAACCCCACGGGGCACTCGGGGCCCGGCGAACCGGGCCAGGGGGAGGCGCCGCGTGGGAATCGGGGGGACCGTTTAGCCGCGGAGGGGGACTCTCGTCGGGCGATCGTTCCGGCGGAATCGCCCTGGCACGTGACGCCATGGCGCATTTTGCCCGGAGTGTGATCACGTCGCCGGGAACGAGGGTCGCGGCAAGCGGAGGGGGATCTTCGTCCAGTGGGCGGCGCCACCCGGGGGCGTGGCGCCGCCCGCTGACGAAGGTGCGTCAGCGGCGGTCGCGGCAGACCCGGCCGGGGTGATTCGGGCGCGGCGGCCCGGCGCCCCAACGCGGCCCGATGTTCCAGTCAGGCCAGTGTGCCAGTCAGGCCAGCGCGCTGATCTTTCCGGCGAGCGCGAAATCAGCAGCAGTCAGCCCTCCGGCCGAGTGGGTTGAGAGGGTCAGTGTCACCTGGTTCCAGGAGATCGCGATATCCGGATGGTGATTGGCGCCCTCGGCCAAGTACGCGACGGCACCCACATAGAGCATCGCGTCGCGGAAGTCGTCCCTGGTGATCACGCTGCTGATGCTGTCGCCATCGCGCACCCACCCGGGCACAGTGGCCAGCCGGGCGGCGATCTCGTCCTCGGTCAGCAATTCCATGTCTCACGCATACCACATCGCTGTACCACAGGCCCGGAACCTCGCGGTGCCGGAAGATACGAACCCGTGCGCCGCAACGACCCTCGGCCAGCGAGGCGGGGGGCCAACGGGCCGCCGGACCCCGCTAGGCTAGGCCGGGCAGCGGCGCACCGACACGGCACTGACAGACTGGCTGTGGCCCGAGCGAGTTGCCGCTGTTCTCCCCGGCTCGGCCCCTGGAGCGCCGCAGATGACAGATCCGCAATCCCCGCTGCGACCAACACCGCTGGCCGCCGTGCACGAAAGGCTCGGCGCGAAGCTCACCGGCTTCGCCGGCTGGCTGATGCCGCTGCGGTACCGGAGCGAGACCGCTGAGCATCAGGCGGTGCGAACGGCTGCCGGGATATTCGACCTGTCCCACATGGGCGAGATCATGGTCACCGGTCCCGATGCGGCGGCCGCACTCGACTACGCGCTGGTGGGCCAGCCCTCGGCGCTGGCACCAGGCCGCGCCCGCTACACGATGATCTGCGCACCGGATGGCGGCATCATCGACGATCTCATCGTCTACCGCCTCGCGGCCGATGAGTTTCTTGTCGTCGCCAACGCCGCCAATACAGCCGCCGTCTTCGCCGAACTTGCCGAGCGCGCGACCGGCCCGAACGCGGACGTGACCGACCGGACCGCCGACTACGCGCTGATCGCCGTCCAAGGACCACGCGCCGCGCGTATCCTCACGCCGCTCACCAGCGCGGACCTCGGCGAGGTGCGGTACTACGCCAGCTACCCTGCGACCGTCGCGGGGCATGACGTCCTGCTGGCCCGCACCGGCTACACCGGCGAGGACGGCTTCGAGCTCTTCACCCGCCCCGATGATGCCGAGCCGGTCTGGGACGCGGTAGCCAGCGCTGGCGCGCCGGATGGACTGATCCCGGCCGGCCTGGCCGCCCGGGATACCCTGCGGCTTGAGGCCGCGATGCCGCTGTACGGCAACGAGCTGGGCCCGGACGTGACGCCTTTCGACGCCGGCCTGGGGCGGGTGGTGAAGCTCGGCAAGCCCGCTGACTTCGTCGGCCGTGCCGCGCTGGCCCGGCGGGCCGAGGCAGCGCCGGAGCGGGTCCTGGTCGGTCTTGTCGGCAGGTCGCGCCGGATTCCCAGGCACGGTTATGAGGTGCTGCGGGGCGGCAGCCCGTGTGGCACGGTGACCAGCGGCGCGCCATCCCCCACGCTCGGAAAGCCGATCGCCATGGCCTACCTCAAGCCGGACGCCGCTAGCACGGCCGAGCCCGACGGCGGCGGCGCCGGGCTCGCGTTCAACATCAGGGGCAGCGCCGAACCGGCCGACCTGGTTCAGCTGCCGTTTTACCGTCGGCCGACCTGACTCGCCGACCTGGACCGTCACGTACAAAAGACCATTACTTACAGAGGACCGTCACGTACGGAAGAGGGTTGCTATGACCGTTCCCGATGACCTTCGCTACACCCAGGAACATGAATGGGTCGCCATTGATGGCACATCCGCGACCGTCGGCATCACCGATCATGCCCAGCAGGCACTCGGGGATGTCGTCTTCGTCTCCGCGCCTGCGCCCGGTACCAAGGTGACGGCCGGCGAACCGTGCGGGGAGGTCGAGTCGACGAAGTCGGTCAGCGACCTCTACTCCCCCGTCGACGGCGAGGTCACCGAGGTCAACGGTGAGGTCGACGAGAATCCTGGGGTCGTCAACGCTGACCCTTACGGGGCTGGCTGGCTGTTCAAGGTGGCCACCTCAGGCGGCGCGCCGTCCGGCTTGCTGTCCGCCGCTGACTATACGGAACTGACCAAGGAGACGTAGCGAGCCAGGCTGCCGCGGCGAGCCTGCAGCGCCTCGGCCCCGCCGCCGCGAGACCGGGGGGCGGGGCCTACTTCTTGCGCCGGCCCCAGATCCGCAGCACCAGCATGCCTGCGACAGCCAGGCCTACCGCAGCCGCCGCCAGCCGTACCTCGGGCCTGGCGGCCTGCTCTTGCAGCTGCTCGCGCAGCTTGCGGGTGGCATTCGCCGGGCTGACCCGTTCCATCAGGGTGTCGATCGTCTCGGCCAGGTTCTCCCGGGTACGCTCGATCTCCGCGACCAGCGCGTCCGGATCACCTCCGGCTGCCGTGGCGCCCACGGCAACCGTGCCCCGCACTTCGACTGCGCCGCCCGGATCGGCCATCTCACGTATCCCTCCTGCGCCCCTGGCTGCCTGGCGCGGACTGCTTTGCGCCTAGTCTTCCAGGCTGGCGCAGGCGGCGTGGCACCGGCCTGGAAGACGCGCCACCGGAGGCCAGGGCACATCATCAGAACAGGGCAGATCAGCGCATAAAATCAGTTCCGTGGCAGTAGAAGCAGTCATCTTCGACTGGGGCGGGACTCTCACGCCCTGGCATTCGGTCGATCACGTCGAGCTGTGGAACGGCGTCTGCGCGCCACACTTCCCTGCCGACCGGGCGGCCGCCAGTGCCGCGGCCATCCAGCTCGCCGAGCGCGAACTGTGGCTCGCCGCCGAACGTGAGCACCGCAGCGCGACCATGGAGCAGGTATTCGAGCTCGCCGGCGTGATAGCCACCGAGGACCTACTGGCCAGCTACTCCGCGGCGTGGGAGCCGCATACCTTCACCGACCCCGAAGCCAGTAATGTGCTGAGGTGCCTGCGCACGGCGGGCATCAAGATCGGCGTCCTGTCGAACACGATGTGGCCGCGGAGCTGGCACGAGGAGGTGTTTCGGCGTGACGGCCTGCTCGACCTGATCGACGGCGCCGTCTACTCAAGCGAGATCAGCTGGACCAAGCCGCATCCCGAGGCGTTTCGAGCCGCCATGCTCGCCGTCGGCGTCACCGAACCGTCGGCCTGCGTCTTCGTCGGCGACCGGCCCTACGACGACGTGCACGGCGCCAAGAGCATCGGCATGCGCGCCGTACTCATCCCGCACAGCGAGGTGCCCGCGTTCGACGCCGCCGAGCCTGACGCGGTGATCAGCCGCCTGTCGGAGCTTCCCGGCCTGATCGAGTCCTGGTAGCAGGGACGACATCGCGGAGCCTGACCCGGCTGCCGGTGCGGAGAACGGCTCTCCGGCGGCCAGCCTCGCGACCGGGTCCGCACCAGCAGCACCCAGGCAAGGGTTCGCGCAACGACCGATCTGGTGGGGCCGGTGGGATTCGAACCCACACTGGCAGGATCCTAAATCCTGTGCCTCTGCCGTTGGGCTACGGCCCCTGGAAGCGAGATACCCGCAGGCTCGTGCCGCTCAGACGCCCAGATCCTTGCGGAGCCTGGCGACGTGCCCGGTGGCCTTGACCCCGTAGTAGGCATGCTCGACTATCCCGTCCGGGTCGATCACGAAGGTGGACCTGATCACGCCGACCGTTGTCTTCCCGTACATCATTTTCTCGCCGAACGCCCCGTAGGCGCTGAGCACCTCGCGGTCGGGGTCCGAAAGCAGCGGGAAGGTCAGCCCCTCCTTGTCCCGGAACTTCGCCAGCCTGGCCGGGCTGTCGGGAGAGATCCCGAGCACCGTGAAACCCGAGCCCGCCAGATCAGCCCGGCTATCCCTGAAGTCGCACGCCTGCTTCGTGCAGCCCGGGGTCATCGCAGCCGGGTAGAAGTAGATGATCACCCGCTGGCCGCGCAGCGACGACAGGCTGACCTGGTGCTCGCTGTCATCGGACAGCGAGAAGTCGGGCGCGGCGTCGCCTGGCGCCAGTCTGCCGGTCACCTGGGCTCCCTCCGTCGGAATGCGATCGCCCCTACCGTACCGGGCGGCTCTGGTACCACGGCAACTCCGAGTGGCGCCGCGACCGCGTTCAGAACACCGCGCGCAGGCTAGCGTGGTAGCCATGAATCCGTTTGCAACCCAACCGCGGCCGGGGAACGCAAGCCCGGACCACCGCAAGCCGTCCTGGCTCACCGCCTCGGCCGGCCTGTGCGCCGCCGTTGTCACTTTGATCGCCGGATGCGGCTCAGCTCATACCTCAGGCAGTGCCTCAGGCACCGCCAAGCCGGCTAGTCCGCGCCAGGCCATCACGATGGCCGCCGAGACGTCGCAGCGGATCAGTTCGGTGTCGGAAACGCTCGTCATCAAGGTCGCGGGACCGGCGACCGAGACCACCACGGGCAGCTTGCAGATGCAGCTCAAGCCTTCGTTGCTGAGCAGCGCCGCGCTGAACATCGGCGTGCCGGGCAACACGATTCCTGTTGCCGAAGTCCTGGGCAGCGAAGCCCTCTACCTGAAGGTCCCCGGGGTCTCCCAGCTGACTGGAAGGCCCTGGCTAAAGATCTCTTTCGCGCAGCTCTCGGGGAAGCTCGGAGCCAGCTTCGGTCAGCTGCTGCAGAGCATGCAGAACAGCAACCCGCTCGGCCAGACCCAGATCTTCGCGGCCTCCAAGAACGTCCACGCCACCGGGAACCAGGTGGTCAGTGGCGTCCAGACCACCCGCTACACCGGCTCCTTCTCGGCCAGGGCCGCGCTCGCGGCGCTCTCCCCCAGCCTTCGAAAGCTGATGGGCCCGGCGCTGAACCGGGTGACCGGTGATGCGGTGTTCACGGTGTGGATTGACGGGCAGCACCACGTGCGACGGATCGTCGAGGTCGAGCAGGTGAACGGGGCCTCCGTCGACACCACGATGAACGTCACCGCCATCAACCAGCCGGTCCATATCAGTCCGCCGCCAGCAAGCCAGGTGGCCGCTTTCCCGCAGCGGCTGCTCAACACCAGCGGCGGCGGGGTGCTCTGACGCCGGGCGCTGACCCACCTCGTCGGCTGACCCGGCCAGACCCGTCCAGCCGGGCGCGCTTTGGCTCCAGGCTCGGCAGCACCGCGGTCAGCCGCCGACCAGCGCGGCGATCACCGGCGCCAGCCCGCGCAGCGCGCGGCCGCGGTGGCTGATCGCGTCCTTCGCCTCCGGGCTCATCTCGGCGGTGGTCAGTTCCGAGGAATCGGGGACGAATATCGGGTCGTAACCGAACCCGTTGCTGCCCCGCTCCTCGCGGATCAGCCGCCCGTGCACGGTGCCCTCGCTGACGTGCTTGCGCCCGGACGGCAGGACCAGCGCGGCCGCGCACGTGAAGTGCGCGCCGCGCCTTTCATCGGGTGTGTCGCTGAGCTGGGCCAGGAGCAGCTCCAGGTTGGCCGCGTCGTCGCCGTGCTTGCCCGACCACCGGGCTGATAGCACCCCGGGCATCCCGTTCATCGCGTCGACGCACAGGCCAGAGTCTTCCGCGACCACGGGCAGGCCGGTGAACTCGGCCATCGCCCTGGCCTTGAGCAGCGCGTTCTCGGCGAAGGTGGCGCCGGTCTCGCGCACCTCAGGCGCGCCGGGGAACTCCCCGAGCCCGGCCAGGCTGACGCCCACCCGACCTGCGGCCAGTATCCTGTCGAGCTCGGCGAGCTTGCCCTGATTCGCGGTCGCAAGGACAAGCCGCGGCGGGCCGGGATGGGGCCCGGTCATCCGGACAGTGCCTCGGCCTGCAGCCGGGTCAGTTCCGCACAGCCAAGCACGGCCAGGTCGAGTAGCTCGTCAAGCAGATCGCGGCCGAACGGCTCGCGCTCCGCGGTGCCCTGGACCTCCACGAAGCTCCCGTCACCCGTGCAGACCACGTTCATGTCGGTGTCGGCTGCTACGTCCTCGGTGTAGCACAAGTCGAGCCTCGGCTGCCCGTCGATGATCCCGACGCTGACCGCTGACACGGACGCGACCAGCGGATCTCCCTTGCACCGGCCCCTGCCGCGCAGCCAGGCGATCGCGTCAGCGAGCGCGATGTACCCGCCGGTGATCGCAGCCGTACGGGTGCCGCCGTCCGCCTGCAGCACGTCACAGTCGATGATGATCGTGTTGTCGCCGAGCGCCTTCGGGTCGATGCAAGCCCGCAGGGACCTGCCCACCAGCCTGGAAATCTCCTGGGTACGGCCGCCAAGCCGGCCCTTGACGGACTCGCGGTCGCTGCGCGTGTTGGTCGATCTCGGCAGCATCGCGTACTCGGCGGTGACCCAGCCAAGGCCGCTGCCCCGTCGCCAGCGCGGGAGCTCTTCGGTCACGCTGGCCGCGCACAGCACCCGGGTGCCGCCGAACTCGACAAGCACCGAGCCCTCCGCGTGCTCGAGCCAGCCCCTGGTGATCCTTACCGCGCGCAGCTGATCGGGCTCGCGCCCATCCGGTCGGGACATGCCCGTCAGCCTAGCGGTGCCCGGACTGCGTTTTGGTCAGTATGCGGCCCGGTCCGGCGCGCCAGTCCCGATCCACTCATAAACCGCGCGTACCCCATCCGCAAGCCCGGTGCTGGCCTGCCACCCCAGATCGACCTTGGCCCGCTCCACCGCGAGCGCACTGCGCTGCAGCTCGCCGGGACGGAGCGGCGCGAACGCGGGCTCGACCGGCCGCCCGGCGGCCTCGCCGATGATCGTGGCCAGCTCAAGGACGCTGACCTCGACCCCGGTCCCGATGTTCCAGGTGCCAGGGCGGCCCCGGTCGGCCGCCGCGAGGAACGCGGCGACCACGTCACCGACATACACATAGTCCCTGGTCTGGGTGCCGTCGCCATAGATGACGGGCTGCTCACCGGCCAGCACCCGTCCGCAGAAGATCGGCACCACTCCAGCTTCGCCGGACGGGTCCTGCCGCGGGCCGAACACGTTGGCCAGCCGCAGTACCGCGTGCCTGGTCTGGTGCAGCCGGTTGTACAGGTCGACGTACTGCTCTGCGCAGTATTTGGCTATCCCGTACGGGGACTCGGGCAGCGGCAGCACGTCTTCAAGCGACGGGATCGGCGCGTCTGTGCCGTACAAGGCACCGCCGGTGGAGCAGAACAGCACGCGCACGCCGGCCGCGCGGGCCGCCTCGAGCACGTTGACGGTGCCGACGATGTTGGTCTGCGCGTCCTGGGCGGGTGCGGCCACCGACACGCGCACGTCGATCTGCGCCGCCAGGTGGCAGATCAGCTCCGGCCGCTCCTGCTCGACGATCGCGGCCAGCGGGCCGGCATCGGTGACGCTCAGCTTGTGCAGTGTGGCCCGCTCACTGAGGCGGCTGGCCCGGCCGGACGACAGGTCATCGATCACCGACACCTCATCGCCACGTGACAGCAGGGCATCGGTGAGGTGCGAGCCAATAAAACCGGCACCGCCGGTAACGAGTACGCGCATCTTCAGGAGTTTAGGCACGGACGCCACCGCTTCGCGTTATGGGTGGCGTGCCACGCCGGCGGACCCGTTTTGGCCGCTGATCAGGCCACGGCGGGAAAAGGTCAAGACCGGCAATAAACGGATAAGTTCAGCGCTAGCCGATTTCGAGCCGCATTCCTGCCGCGGCCAGGACCAGCGGCCCGCTGAACCCGGTTCCCGCCTCGTCCTCCGTTATCTGCCGGTCATTCCACGGGACCAGGTGGGTGAGGACCAGCTGCCCGGCGTCCGCCCTGGTCGCGTACTGCCCTGCCTGGCGGGCCGTGAGATGCAGGTCCGCCGGCAGGTCCGGCGCGTCCACCAGGGAGGCCTCGCACAGCAGCAGGTCGGCACCGCGGGCCAGCCCCGCGAGCGCGGCAGACTGGCCGGTGTCGGCCGAGTACGCCAGTACCTGCCCAGCGTGCTCAAGCCGGAAGCCAAACGTCTCGACCGGGTGATTCATGTGATCCGCGGTGACCTGCAGCGGCCCGATGCCGATGGTTCCGGGTGCCAGGTCGGTGAAGTCGAAGGACTCGGTCATCGCGGCGCTGCCCTGGCTGCCGTAGCAGGCCGTCATCCGCTCCGCGGTACCTGCCGGGCCGTACACCGGGATCGGCGGCCGCGGGCCGGCCGGGTGGTGGTACCGCGCGACCGCATAGGAACACAGGTCAAGGCAGTGATCGGCGTGCAGGTGGCTGAGACAGACCGCATCGATGTCGTAGAGCCCGGCATAACGCTGCAGCGCCCCGAGCGCGCCGTTACCGAGATCAAGCAGCAGCCGGAACCCTGCCGCCTCCACCAGGTAGCAGGAGGCCGGGCTGTCCGGCCCGGGAAAGCTGCCCGAGCAGCCGACGATGGTGAGCAGCACGGTGCACCAGCGTACGCGCGCCCCGGACCGCCGCCCACCCCGTGCCGCCGACCGCCGCCCACCCCGTGCCGCCCACCCCGTGCCGCCGCCCACCCCGTGCCGCCCACCCCGTGCCGCCGACTGCCGCCCAGCCCGCGCCGTCGCACTGGCCAGTCAGGAGCCGTCCTTGACCGGGCCGCGGCCGACCCTGGCGATCTGGCGGCTTTGGGCGACCAGCCGGCCTGTCGCGTCCCACACCTCCGCCTCCTCATCGAACCACCCGCCGCTGACATGGCGGCACCTCGCTGCGACTTGCAGCGGGCCGGGGGACGGCGCCGCCCGCATGTACCAGCTGAGCTCGACGGTCGGAGCCCAGCCGGTGGCACCGAGGCCGAACACGACGGGCGGCAGGGCGTCAACCGCCAGCGCGAGCAGATACGCGTCCGGGTCCCGGTCCTCGCGCAACCGGAAGTAGCCGCGCATCTCCGGGACTCCAGCCGGGGTCCCGTGCCGCCATCCGATGGTCGCGGGATCCAGACGCAGGTCGACGTGGGCCGCGTACCCGGCGGTCCCGTCCGGGGCGACAGTGCCCCGCCAGTTGCCCAGGTTCACGCACTCCTCGATCGGCGGAAGGTGTGGTCGCTGGCCGGTCCAGGCCAGCAGATCGCCCGTCCCTGGCGGCGCAGCCACCGCGGTAACCGGTCCGCCGGCCGGTCCCTCGGCCAATCCGGCCGGTCCCTCGCCCAATTCGGCCAGCCCCTGGCCCAGTCCGCGCGCCGGTCCTTCGCCCGGGCCAGCGCCCAGTCCGTCAGCTGCGCCGCCGGTCTGCGCCACGTGGCCCGCCGCCACCAGTCCCTCATCCGCCAGGGCCGGCTCCCCGGCAGCCGCGGGAGGCTCCGGCAGGGTCCCGGTCGTGACTGTCAGGTCGAGCACCGGCCGCGCGTCCTGGAGCAGCGTGGCGCGGGCGGTCGCGGCAGTACCGCCATGCTTGAGCCAGACCACCTCGATCTGCGCCGGGGCCAGCTGAGGCACCCGCAGGAAGTGCACGCTCGTCGCCACCGGGTACGGGTGCGGCGAGGTGTCGAGCACGGCCCGCAGCATGGTCGCCATCAGCACTCCGCCATTGACGGCGGGCGGCGCGCTGCCGCCGGGCGCGACCAGCGCGAAACGCGCGTCGGGCCGCGTCTCGTACCGGCCATCGCCGATCCGCTGCACGGCTGTCGCCTCGTCAAAGACGGTCATTACGCCCATAGCTGGCCTTCCAGCCTCTCCTCGGCCTCGTCCAGCGTGCCCGCGTAGGCCCCGGTGGACAGGTAACGCCAGCCAGCATCGGCGATCACTACCGCGATGTCGGCCCGCTGGCCGGCCGACTGCGCCTTCGCGGCCAGCGCAAGGGCGGCATGCAGCGCGCAGCCGGACGAGATCCCCGCGAGGATGCCCTCCACGTCAAGCAGCTGCCGTGCCCGGCGCAGCGCGTCCGTGGAAGAAACCGAGAACCGCGAGGTCAGCACCGACTCGTCGTAAAGCTCGGGCACGAAGCCCTCGTCCATGTTCCGCAGCCCGTAGACGAGCTCGCCGTACCGCGGCTCCGCTGCGACGATCTGCACGCCCGGCACCCGCTCGCGCAGGTACTTTCCGGTGCCCATCAGGGTGCCGGAGGTGCCGAGCCCGGCTACGAAATGGGTTATCTCTGGCAGGTCGGCCAGCAGCTCGGGGCCGGTGGTCTCGTAATGCGCGCGGGCATTGGCCTCGTTGCCGTACTGGTAGAGCATCACCCAGCCGGGATTCTCCGCGGCGAGCTGCTTGGCTACCCGCACTGCCTCGTTGGATCCGCCCGCGGCAGGCGAGGAAATGACGGAGGCGCCGTACATCTCGAGCAGCTGCCTGCGCTCGGCCGAGGTGTTCTCCGGCAGCACGCAGATCAGCCGGTAGCCGCGCAGCTTCGCCACCAGGGCCAGCGAGATACCGGTGTTGCCCGACGTCGGCTCGAGCAGCGTGGCGCCCGGGCTGAGCAGCCCGTCCTTCTCCGCCTGTGCCACCATGAAGAACGCTGCCCGGTCCTTGATCGAGCCGGTAGGGTTCCTGTCCTCCAGCTTGGCCCAGAGCCGGACGTCAGCACTGGGCGACAGCCCAGGCAGTCCGACCAGCGGTGTGTGGCCGAGCGAGTCGAGCAGCGAGTCGTAACGCATCAGGCTTCCGCCAGCCGCAGGTCAGCTGGCCCCGCCAGCGACGGCAGGTAGCACGGTGACCGTATCGCCATCCCTGACCGGGGCGTCAAGGCCGCCAAGGAACCGCACGTCCTCGTCGTTCAGGTAGACGTTGACGAAGCGCCGCAGGCCACCGTCATCCACCAGCCGCTCTCGCAGCCCGCCGTGCCGCGACTCCAGATCGGAAAGGAGACCGGCGAGCGTGTCGCCCGATCCCTCCACCGCCTTGGCCCCGCCCGTATAGCTGCGCAGG
The DNA here is from genome assembly GCA_050011895.1 of Streptosporangiaceae bacterium. Taxonomy (GTDB): domain Bacteria; phylum Actinomycetota; class Actinomycetes; order Streptosporangiales; family Streptosporangiaceae; genus DATBGO01. Next base: position 157,466 of record JBEKIF010000001.1, read on the forward strand.
ATCGTCGGGATGCGGACCTCAATGGACATGGGTGCTGCTCCAGGTATGCGTGGACGCTAGGTCTTGGTGAACACTGGCGGCTGCCTCCTGCGTGCAACCGGCAGCCGGGCGGGATCATTCCGGCGCGGCACCCGTTGCCGGGCCTGCGGCCGTGCCCCGCGGGTTGCCCGGGGCCGTACCCGCCGTCGCGTCCGGCCCGAGGCGGACCTCCTCCTCGGTCACGGTCCCGTCCACGATGCGGAACGAGCGGAACTCCGTCTCGGCCGGCGCACGCGTGGAAACCAGCACGTAGTGCGCTCCTGGCTCGCTCGCGTAAGCGATGTCCGTCCGCGACGGGTAGGCCTCGGTCGCGCTGTGCGAGTGATAGATGACGACAGGCTCCTCATCCCGCTCGTCCATCTCCCGCCAGACCTTCAGCTGCTCCATCGAGTCGAAACGGTAGAAGGTCGGCGAGCGTTCCGCGTTTGTCATCGGGATGAACCGCTCCGGCCGGTCACTGCCGGCCGGCCCCGCGAGCACCCCGCAAGCCTCATCCGGATGGTCGGCCCTGGCGTGCGCGACTATCTCCGCCTGCAGCGCGCTGCTTATGGTCAGCATGGACGGGAGCGTAACCCGCCGGTCACGACAGCGCCTCGACCAGGCTCTCCTGGAGGATCGCCAGCCACTGGTAGACCCACATATAGGCAGAACGGGGGTTGTCAGCCGCCGGGTCGTCAGCCGCGAGATCCTCCTGCTCGTCGAGTTCATCGGTGATCCCGAGGCGCACGCTGAGCGCGAGCCTGACATCGTTGAGCGCGCGCAGCCAGGCCTGGGCCTCCGGCTCGGACAGCCGGATCTTCCCGCCCGAGGGCGGCAGTGTCGCGAGGACTGTCCGCGCCGCCGCTACCTTGGCCGAGCGCAGGCCCTGCTCGGTGTACCTGCGGAACTCCCCGGAAGCCGCCGGGTCGTCGCGGTAGGCATCGGGCAGCAGCCGGGCGAGCACCGGGTCATCTGGCAGCTCGGTAGCGTCGCTCACGCCGAGCTGCGACGCGAGGTCGGCGGCAGCGCTGCCGGTGCCCGCGGTGCCGCCCTCATCCGGTATTTCGTCGGCGACCAGCTCGGCAATCTGGCCGACCAGGTCGCGGATGATGGCCGCCTGGGCCGCCGCGAACCGCGCGGTCGCACCGCCCGGCGCGGCCCGGAACCCAGCCACGGCCTCTCCCTCATCGTCGCTCACTAGTCGTGACTCACCGTGGCCCACAAGCCGTAGCCGTGCAAGGTCTCGGCATCCCGTTCCATCGCCTCACGGGCCCCGGAGGAGACCACTGCCTTGCCCTTGTGGTGCACGTCGAGCATCAGCTTCTCAGCTTTCGGCTTCGCGTAGCCGAAAACGGTCTGGAACACATATGTCACGTATGACATCAAGTTGACCGGGTCGTTCCACACGATGGTGACCCATGGCGAGTCGGGGACCGCCTCCTGGCCGGTCTCCGGCTTGTCAACCTCAGCAGGCGCCACGCTCACTGGCAGTCACCTCCCCTCAGTCATAGTCTTCCACTCTGCCAGTACGACGGATCTGCACCGTACTCGGCTCACGCTGGGCGATCCGTCGCACTGCCGCGGATACGTAGTCGATTACTGACGACGTTCCCGTGCTCTCCCAATATGGTCGCAGCACCCGGGGACATCACAGCGGAAGACGAGTCACAGCGGAAGACAAGCAGTATGTCCTGGGCCGGGACGTTGGCCGATCGCGGTCACTACCCTGGTTAGCCGCCGCTGGCGGCTGGGTCGGGCCGCCAGCAGCCGGGCCCGTAGGCTGCCCCCGTGACGAGTAACTCAGGCCACGCCGGCCCGCCACCCGCCGGCCACCCTGACGGCAGTGAGCATGCCGGTGCAGGTACCGGTCTGCTCACTGATCACTATGAGCTGACGATGCTGCGCGCCGCGCTGCGCAGCGGGGCGGCAAGAGAGCGGGCCGTCTTCGAGGTCTTCGCCCGCCACCTGCCCAACGGCAGGCGCTACGGCGTGGTGGCAGGCACCGGACGGCTGCTTGACGCGCTACAGCGGTTCAGGTTCGGCGAAGCGGAGCTCAAATTCCTGCACGATAACGGCGTGGCCGACACAGCCACCCTGCGCTACCTGGAGTCGTACACCTTCACCGGCGACATGTGGGGCTACGCGGAGGGAGACTGCTATTTCCCAGGCTCGCCGATCCTTGTCGTGGAAGGCACCTTTGCTGAGGCCGTCATCCTGGAGACGGTGGTCCTTTCGATCCTCAATCACGATTGCGCCATTGCCTCAGCGGCGTCCCGGATGGTGACAGCGGCCGACGGCAGGCCGCTCATCGAGATGGGCTCCCGCCGCACCCACGAGCTAGCCGCCGTTGCAAGCGCCCGGGCGGCATACCTTGCCGGTTTCGCGTCCACCTCCAATCTGCGGGCCGGCCAGGACTTCGGGATCCCGACCAGCGGTACCAGCGGACACGCGTTCTCGCTGGCGCATGACAGCGAGCGGGAGGCGTTCAGTGCCCAGCTCGCGTCGCTCGGCACCGGTACCACCCTGCTGGTTGACACCTACGATGTGGCCGCCGCGGTACGGACCGCTGTGGAGCTGGCCGGTGCCCAGCTCGGGGCGGTCCGGATCGACAGCGGCGACCTCCCTGTGGTCGCCCGTCAGGTCCGGACGCTCCTCGACTCACTCGGCGCGCCGCAGACCAGGATCGTGCTGACCGGTGACCTGGACGAGTACTCGATCGCCGCGCTTGCGGCCACCCCGGTCGACGGCTACGGGGTCGGCACCTCCCTGGTCACTGGGTCAGGCGCGCCCACCGCGGCACTGGTGTACAAGCTGGTGGCCAGGGCGCAGGGCGGTGCGGCGTCCGCGCCGCTCCGTCCAGTTGCCAAGCGTTCGGTGGGCAAGCCCGGCCGCGGCGGCCGCAAGTGGGCGCTCCGCCGCCGCGATGCCAACGGAGCAGCCGCCGCCGAGCTGGTGCTGACCAAGCAGCCAGACCCGCCCGGCAACCTCCAGCCAGGCGACCCGTACGACCTCAGGCCCGGCGGCCCGTCCGGCCCCGGGCCCGGCATCCGGGCCGGCGACCGGGTACTGCTCCGCCAGCTGGTAAGCGGCGGCGAGATCGTCGGCGCCGAGCCCCTTGACGCCGCCAGGGCGCGGCACCGTGCGGCGGTGGCCGAGCTGCCTGCCCATGCGTTGCAGCTATCGCGGGGCTATCCGGCGATACCTACCATTTTCAGCCCTGACGCCCGTTCCTAGGCAGCCACGAAAGCTGACATGCCGTCAGCTTCGGCCTGATCGCCGCTCAGTCGTCGCCTTCAGGCAATGACTCGAAGATCTCCTTGCATTCCGGGCACACCGGGTACCGCTTGGGGTCCCGGCTCGGCACCCACACCTTGCCGCACAGGGCCACTACCGGCGTACCGCTCACGGCACTGTCGACGATCTTGTCCTTCTGGACATAATGGGCAAACCGCTCGTGGTCGCCGTCGCCCGTTGACAGATCCGGACGGGTATGGGTTTCTTCCCGGACGTCGCTGCCCGGCAGGACTTCTGTACTCACAAGAGCCGAGTCTACGCCGCCGGGACAAACCCGCCGGGAGCGGCGGGACAAAGCCCGCCGGGAGCTGGCAGCAACCGTCAGCCTGATCCTGGCGCGGGCTCGGCCACCGGAACCGTCATGACCGAGTCCGGCCTCAGTTAAGCGCGGGATCGTCTGGATATGTGGCCATGAAGGCCATCACCCCGCCCTGGCGGCGGAGCACCGCAGGCCAGAGCCGTTCCGGCTGGTTGAAGAACGCGTCAGCGGGTTCTCCTGGCAGCAGATACCAGGCACCCTCATCGATCTCCGCCTGCAGCTGGCCGGGACCCCAGCCGGCGTAGCCGGCAAAGACACGGAAGGACGTGATCCCATCAGCGAGCAACTCGGGCGGCGCCTCAAGGTCGACGAGCCCGATCCTGGACATCAGCGGCGAACCATCAAGTGACCGCCAGCCGACTGGTTCGTCCTCCCCCTGCGCAAGGGCCAGGGCAAGGGCGCTGTTCGGCGAAACGGGCCCGCCCTTGAAGACCACCGACGGGCCGGTTACCAGTTCCGTCCACGGCTCAAGCACCTGACCGACCGGGACCTCGGTCGGCCGGTTCAGCACTACGCCGAGAGTCCCATCCTCAGGCTCGTCCTCCACGATCAGGATGACGGTACGCCGGAAGTTAGGGTCGCCGAGCAACGGCGTAGCCACGAGCAGCCGACCACCCATGGAATCATCCTGCATGTATCAATGATGCGACAGCATCCATAGTCTTCGCTGAAGGCCGACCCTGATGGCACCGAGTCCGCCGGCGATTCCGGTGCCACGTACCCTTCAATGGTGTCCAATGCAAGCACTGCGCGACCGGTGACGGCCGCCGGCGCGCGGCCAGCGACCGGCCAGCCGGCGGCGACCGGGACGCGCACGTCACCATCGTCACCAGATCCGGCCGCGCCGGCCGATCCCGCCGCGCCGGCCATCGATGTGGCGCGGCTGCGGGTGGCGATCGCCAGGCTGTCCCGGCGGCTGCGCAAGCACGAACTTGCCGGACTCACCCCGACCAAGCTCTCCGCCCTGGCAACTGTCTGGCAGGCGGGTCCGCTTCGCCTCGGTGACCTGGCCGCCGCAGAACGCATCGCGCCCTCCACCCTCACCCGCCTCGTCAGCGCCCTCGAAGAGTCCGGTTATGTGCAGCGGTGCGCGGTGCCTGGCGACGCGCGGGCCAGCACGCTGGCCATCACGCCGCAAGGCCGCGAGGTACTTGAGCGCATCAGGCAGGAGAGCACGGCCTTGCTGCACGAGAGCCTGCTGACGCTGACTGAGGAGCAGCTGACCGCGCTCGCGGTGGCGCTTCCTGCACTGGAGCAGCTCGCCGAAGCGATTCCCGGTCATCCCGAAGGCCGCTGACGGCCAGACAGCAGCCAGCCGTCCCGCTCGGACCGGGGGTCAGAACAGCAGACTGGACAAGGCGGCTCTGGCCTTCGCCACCCGCTGGTCCTTGGGCGGGAAGACGCTGAACAGGTTGACCAGGTGCAACCGGGCGCGGTTCCGCTCGTCTCCTGAAGTCCGGCGGACGGTATCGAGGAGCCGGTTGAACCCCGCATCAACCCGGCCAAGTGCCACCTCGATATCGGCTGCGCGCGCCTGAGCGTCCGGATCGCCGGGATTGTCGTCGGCCTCCCGCCGCACTTCGGCCTGGTCGTAGGAGTTCACCCGCCGGATCAGGTCCACCTGGGCCAGGCCCATCGTGGCCACTGGGTGACCTGGCGAGGAGGCGAGAACCTTCTCGAATGCAGCCGCCGCCCCGTCCAGGTCGCCGCGCTCCATCGCCTGCTGGGCCTCGCCGAACGCCGGATCCGACATGAAGGCGCCCTGCTCAGGGCCACTCCCAGGGCCCGGCCGGCCAGCTCCAGGCCGGCCGGATGGCCCCCGTGCCTGACCGGGCTGTGCCTGACCGGGCTGTGCCTGACTGGGCCGTGCCTGACCGGGCCGTGCCTGACCCGGCCGTGCCTGGCCGGGCCCTCCCCGCCCTGGCCCTCCGAAGGCGGGCGGCACCTGGCCGGGCGGTGTCTGGCCGGGCCGTGCCTGGCCGGGCCGTGCCTGCCCTGGCCCGGCCTGCACGGCTGCTGTCCCGGCATCCGTCGCGGCGGTGCTCGCCGACTCCGGGCCTTCATCCCCCTCGTTGACACCGGCGTAGCCGGGCAGCCCAAGCTGGTCGGCGATCCGCATGACGGCGCCAAGCCATTCCCTGACCTGAGCCTCTGGCATGGCGCCCAGGAAGGCCTCAACGATCTGCCCGGCGACGACGGCCACGACCATCGGGATGCTCTGCACCTGCAGCGCCGCGCTCAGCTGCGGGTTGGCATCGACGTCCACCTTGGCGAGTAGCCACGCGCCGTCCGCCTCGCTGGCGAGCTTCTCCAGCACCGGCCCGAGCTGCTTACACGGCCCGCACCACTCCGCCCACAGGTCGAGCACCACAGGAACGCTGCGTGACCGCTCGACGACCTCTGCATTGAACGTGTCGTCTGTTACCTCGATCACGTTCCCCGGCTGTTCATCCGGCGTCTCGCCGTTACCCGCTGACCTGGCCGCCTGCCTGCGCTGCGCGGCCTGCCGCGCGCCAAGGTCGACGGCTCCGTGGAGGGAAAAATCCCGCGGCTGCTGCTGCATGACTCCATCCTGCCGCATCCGCGGGACCGCCCAGGCACGCTATCGCGAGCCTGCGTCAGGCGGGCGGGCCGGTGAGGCGCTGCCGTTCAATGAGCGCGTCGACTGTCCCTGGCCGTAGTCCGGCAGCCCGATGGCGCACAGGATCTGACCGGCCAGGTCGCCGATCAACATCACCACCGCGCCGAGCACCCACTGGCGGATAACCGCGCACCTCGCTCGGCGAGCAGCACTCGACGGGCGTTGATCGCCCGCCTCGCGGAGTAGATAAAATGCCACCAGGCCCCTTACCACGAGGAAACGGACGTACAGATGCCGCGGATACGCCTCTTCCGCGTGGCGTGGCGCAAGAGCCGCCACTCAGCCAACGGTGCCGACTGCGTGGAGGTCGGCGTGTGGGCCAAGAGCGGTTACAGCAGCGGCGCGAACTGCGTCGAGGCGACGGCCGTCACCAGCCGCGACGGGCTCAAGATCCCGGCCGGAAAGGCCGACACCGAGAAGCTGATCTTGCTGCGCGACAGCAAGAATCCGGACGGCGGCACGCTCGTGTTCGACGAGCACGAGTGGGGCGCATTCATCGCTGGTGTCAAAGATGGCGAGTTCGACCTTCCAGACGACGAAGACCCCTAGCCCGGTCCGCCGGGCCCGCCGCGCCACGCCAGCCGCCAGGCCAGCCGCGCCACGCCAGCCGCCACGCCCGCCACGCCCGCCGCGCCACGCCAGCCGCCACGCCCGCCACGCCCGCCGCGCCACGCCAGCCGCCACGCCCGCCACGCCCGCCGCGCCACGCCAGCCGCCACGCCCGCCACCCTGCCCCCACGGCCGCTGCACCGTCACCTGATCTTGCCTTTCGGCGCGCCTATACCGGATTTCGTGGGGAATCCCGCCCGATATACCCGTTATATACCCACCAAATCCGGTACAAGTAACTCCTCGAACCAGCCGCCTAACGAAAGCCCACGGCCACCTCGCCCGAAACCCGCTCACCCAGGTCGAGCCGGAAACCGGCGGGCCGGAAACCGGCGGCCCGGAAACCGGCGGCCCGGAAACTGCCGGACCAGTCACCGCGTGCTGGAAGCCGCCGGGCCGGAACCGGCGTGCCGGTCACCGCGTGCCGGAAACTGCCGGACCAGTCACCGCGGGCCGGAAACCGCCGGACCAGTCACCGCGTGCTGGAAGCCGCCGGGCCGGAACCGGCGTGCCGGTCACCGCGTGCCGGAAACTGCCGGGCCGGTCACCGCGTGCCGGAAACTGCCGGGCCGGAACCGGCGGGCCGGAAACCGCCGGGCCGGTCACCGCGTGCCGGAAACCGCCGGACCGGTCAGAAGGCCGGGGCCTCGAAGTAAGTGCCCCACTCATCACGCAATGCTCCGCAGATCTCGCCGAGTGTCGCCTCGGCGCGGGCCGCGTCCAACATGGCCGGCATCATGTTGTCGCCAGATCGCGCTGCCGCGATCATCGCGCCCAGCGCGGCGTCGACGGCCGCCTGGTCCCGCGCCTGCCGACGGGCAGCGAGTTCGCGGTCCTGAACCCGTTCCACTTCGTGGCTGACCCGGAGAATCTCTACCGGCAGGCCCACCGTTTCCGGATAGCAATTGACGCCGACGACCCGCTTATCGCCCTTCTCCACCTTCTGCTGATAGCTGAAGGCGGCCTCGGCGATCTCCGCCATGAACCAGCCTTCCTCGATTCCCCGCAGGATTCCGCCGGTCATCGAGGAGTCCGGGCTCATCGCCTTGATCCGGGCGAAGATCTGCTCTGCCTCGGCTTCCATCCGGTCAGTGAGGGATTCGACGTACCAGGAGCCGCCAAGCGGGTCGGCCACGTTGACCACGCCCGTCTCCTCCATGATCACCTGCTGGGTGCGCATCGCGATCTCCGCAGCCTTCTCGCTCGGCAGCGCGAGCACCTCGTCGAGCGCGTTCGTGTGCAGCGAATTGGTCCCGCCCAGTACCGCGGCCAGCCCCTCGATCGCGGTCCTCACCACGTTGTTGTCCGGCTGCTGCGCGGTCAGCGAGACCCCGGCTGTCTGGGTGTGGAACCGCAGGTGCTGGGCGCGTTCGGTGCGAGCGCCGTAGACATCCCGCAGCCAGCGTGCCCAGATCCGGCGCGCGGCGCGGAACTTGGCGATCTCCTCGAAGAAGTCAATGTGCGCATCGAAGAAAAATGACAGGCCCGGCGCGAACTCCTCGATATCAAGCCCGCGCGAAAGGCCGAGTTCCACGTAGCCGAACCCGTCGGCGAGCGTGAACGCGAGTTCCTGCGCCGCTGTGGACCCAGCTTCCCTGATGTGATACCCGGACACCGACAGCGGCTTGTACGCCGGGATCTCCCGCGCGCAGTACTCCATCAGGTCGCCGATCAGCCGCAGGTGCGGCTCGGGCGGGAAGAGCCATTCCTTCTGCGCGATGTACTCCTTGAAGATGTCGGTCTGCAGGGTGCCGTCCAGCTTGCCGATGTCGGCGCCCTGGCGCTGCGCGGCTGCCAGGTACATGCAAAAGACCGGGACCGCCGGGCCGCTGATCGTCATCGACGTAGTGACGTCGGCCAGCGGGATGCCGGAGAACAGGACATCCATGTCGGCCGCCGAGTCGATGGCCACGCCGCAGTGCCCGACCTCGCCGGCGGCGCGCGGGTCATCGGAATCGCGGCCCATCAGGGTCGGCATGTCAAAAGCGACCGACAGGCCGCCGCCACCACCGCGCAGCAGCATTTTGTACCGCTCGTTGGTCTGTGTCGCGTTGCCGAACCCGGAGAACTGCCGGATGGTCCACGTCCTGCCCCGGTACCCGCCGGGGTAGAGGCTGCGGGTGAACGGGTACTCCCCCGGCCAGCCGATCCGCTCGAAACCCGGGACCACCGCGCCATCCGGCGGCCCGTAGACCGGGTCCACCTCGAGCCCGGACAGCGTGGTGAAGTCTGCGTCCCGCACCCGGGAGGCGTCGTACCGCCGCTGCCAGCGCTGCCTGCCGTCGCCGCCCGCTGTGTCATGCGCATTCATCAGATTCCTCCGGGCCGACCAGCAGCTGGATAGTAGGACGTCCTACTAATCTTTGCTCCCAAGTGTATGCCGCCGGGACTCAGCGGGAAAGGTGCCGCTGCGCCCAACCGCCGGCCGTGCCGTGGCGTCACATGGAGTGCCTGGGCGCTATGGGGCTCAGGCGGCCAGCCCCTTGACGCGCTGAATGTGTGGTAAAACCGATGCAGTATCGCGCAGGCGACGTGGGCCGCACAGCGGTCTTCGGGGACGTCGTGACCATCCAGGGATCGTGGACCGTGCCGCCCGTGCCGGCGCCGCGGCAAGGGAGCTCCGTGGGCAGGCTCCAGTTTGCCGACCGCGAGGCGGCGGAAGAGCTCTTCAACGCCTGCTATCCGCGGCTGGCCGGATGGGTGCGGCGGCTGGTCGATGACGACGAGACAGCACACGAGATCGCCTCCGAGGCATTCACCCGCCTGCTCGCGAAGTGGACCGCGCTGGACAGCCCGCAGAGTTACCTGTACATGATCGCGACCAACCTGGTACGCGATCACTGGCGAAAGACGGGCAGGGAACGACGCGCGATCAGGACGCTGACGGCCGCGGCGCCGGCCGACCCCGCCTATCACCCAGTGCAGGATGTCGACGTCCGGGCGCTAATCGAGGCACTGCCCGCGAAGCTGCGCTGCGCGTTCCTGCTGCACTACTACGCCGGATTTGGCGTCCGCGAAGTCGCGGCGATGCTGGGCAGGCCAGAGGGAACGATCAAGGCGGACCTGCACCATGCGCGCGCCCGGCTGAAGGCCGCCGTCGGAGACGCCGGTGACTGATCCACGCGACAAGATTGACTCCTGGCTGGACGCCGACGTGGAGCCGCTGCCTCCGCCGCCGGGCGCCTTCGGCCTGATCAGCAGGCAGGCCCGCAGGCGGAAGGCCAGCCGGGCGCTGGTCTCCGCGGTCGGCGCCGTCGCCTTGATCGCAGCCGCCGTGGCGCTCCCGCATGCCGCCCAGACCCTGCTACACCGCGGCACCGGCGATAGCCCTCGAGCAGTAGCGGCCGGGGCGTCGCCGCACAGAACGGCTCCCAGTCCGGGCAAGACCCGCCAAGCCATGGGCGGCGCCACCCCGGAGACGCACTCGGCCACGATTGCGCCGCCTGCGACCTCGTCGCTGTCAGCCGGCAACTCCGGCGGCGCGGTACCGCGCAACTTCCAGCCCACCTCGGTCACCTTCATCAACATGCGGATCGGCGCGGTGATCGGCCAGGCCGGCACCCCTGGTCACTGCGCCACCCCGTACTGCACGTCGCTGGCGGGCACGTCCGACTACGGCACCAGCTGGTACGGGGTCACCGCCCCGGTCAACGGCGCGCCCAGCGGCGCCAGCGGCGTGAGCCAGATCCGCTTCCTCAACCTCAGCGATGGCTGGGCCTTCGGCCCCGGGCTCTGGGTGACCCACGACGGGGGGGCGCACTGGACACCTGAGCTGACGTCCGGGCTGCGGGTGACCGACCTGGAGACGGCAGACGGCCGTGCCTTCGCGATCTTCGCCAGCTGCACCGGCGACACCGCCACGTACGCCGCGCACTGCGGCAGCTTCTCGCTGTTCTCCTCGCTGGCCAGGAGCGACCGGTGGCTTCCAGTATCAGGTCCAGCAGGCGGCCTCAAGCTGTCTGGCGCGGGGCTCGGCCATCCGGCGACGGCGAGCCTACTCCTGGCAGCCGGCACTGGTTACCTGCTCGCGCCGTCCGGCCAGATCTACAGCGGCCCGCTCACCGGCGCCGCGTGGACCGTGGCCGGCCAGGCACCCAACGCGCCTGGTGCGCCAGGTCCTGACGGCCAGCCGACCACCGGGCTGCTCGCCGCCCGGTCCAGCCTGCTCTTCGAGCTGTGCGCGAGGACGACTGAGGCGGGCGGCTCGCAGGCCAAGTCGGTTTACTCGTCGGCTGACGGCGGCAAGACGTGGCGGCAGGCCGGCACTGCGCCGCCGGCCGGGATAGCGAGATCACTGGCCGCCGCGCAAGGCAACCTCGTGGTCCTCGCCACGACGGCCGGCCTCGCTGTCTCGAACGACGGCGGTGCCACCTGGACCCAGACCGAGACCGGACCGCGCGGCGCGGCTGCGGGGCGGCCGGGATTCAGCTACGTCGGGATGACAGACCATCAGCAGGGTGTCGCCGTGCCGGCCGATCCGCAGCTGCGTGAGGTGTTCACCACCACCGACGGCGGCGCCACCTGGCAGGCGCGGCCGGTCCAGGGCTGATCCCGGCCAGCCATCCGCCGGGCGCGGCCGGTCCAGGGCTGATCCCGGCCCGCCATCCGCCGGGCGCGGCCGGTCCAGGGCTGATCCCGGCCAGCCATCCGCCGGGCGCGGCCGGTCCAGGGCTGATCAGGCCCGCTATGGGCCAGGGGGGCCCGCCGGGTGTCCGGCTTACCGGTCGGTGAAGTCGCCGGCGTCCACCCGCAGCCTGCGCAGCATGCCGAACATCTCCTTGAGCTGCGCCTGGTCGTAACCGCCCATCCCGAAACCGGCAGCCATCAGGTCTGCGGTGGCCCGGTCCAGCACCGCGCGGCCGGCCGCGGTGATCTGGGCCAGCGTTCCCCTCCCGTCCCGCGGGTTCGGTTTCCGGGCGACGAAGCCGGCAAGCTCCAGGCGGTTGATGATGTTGGTGACACTGGTCGGGTGGACCATCAGCCGGTCCCCGATCAACCGCAACGGCAGCGCCCCCGGCTTGCTGAACCCCAGCAGGACGAGTGCCTCGTACCGCGCGAATGTCAGCCCGTACGGCCTCAGCACCGAGTCGAGCTCGCCGATCAGGATCTGCTGCGCCCGCATGATCGACGTGACAGCCGCCATCGCATGGGAGTCACCGAATCTGCTTTCCCATGTCTGCGCGGCGCGGGCGATGGGATCGAACGGCAGATCCAGTGGCTTGGGCACAGCCACAACGTACTGGTACCCGCAACCGCCGGGCTCTCGCGACGGCCAACCCGGGCGGGAGCGGGGCACGAAGGGGCACGCGACTAATCACAATGAGTTATATTCCCTGCTGGGGACCAGGTGACCGAGCAAAATCGGGGGATGATGTGCGGTCAGGCCACGCCGTCATGGCAATGCCCCCGGTGCTCGCCGCCGGGGTTGGCGCGCGGCACGGCTCCGGCTGGGCACTTCGTACCGCCAGTTTCCGGATGGATTCGCCGGTTCTCGGCCGGACCGGTTTCGGGATTGCCGTCGACCGGCACAGTGACGCGACGGCCATAGTTGATCTCCTCGCCGGGCAGGACCCGCCTAGCTACGGTGAGCTGCGAGTGCTGGGCGAGGACATGGGAACCGCGGACGGGCGCGCCGCGGTCCGGCGGCTCGTGGGAGTCGCCCGTAAGACCGCCAGGCCGCGGCCTGCCTACCGGGTGCGCGGGCTGATCGAGCATGCCGCCCGGCTGGCCAGGTTGCCCGGCTGCGATCATCACCTGCTGGCCGCGGCGATCATCGACAGGCTCGCCCTCTCGCCGTGGGCCGACGTGCAGCTGAGGTCCGTGCCCGAAACGATCTTGCGGCGGACCAGGCTCGCGGCGGCAGCCGTGCACCAGCCGAACCTGCTCATCCTGGACAGCCTGCTCGACGATCTCGCCCCGCAGGATGCGGCAGCGCTGGCCGCAGGCATCCGTGACCTTGGGCGCGATACGGCGATCGTCGTTACCGGCTCCGATGCCGGCGCGCTGGCCCTGGCCTGCGACGAGGTGCTCACCCTGGCCGACGGGATCATCATCAGGGCCTGACCCGTCCTCCATCGCCTGGCCGCAAGCGGAGGCTGACCTGGGCCGGGCTTCCTGTCCAGGCTCTGGCCCTGGCCGCCCTCGCGGTTGCCGCTTCCGCGATTCTGGCGGCCGACCCGCTGCCGTAGGCTGCGGAGGTGGACTGGAGCCTGCTTGCGTGCGGACGCGACGGGCATGTGACCTATGCTCCCGACGAGGTCAGCCTGCGGGAGCAGCTGAGCACCCAGACGTCATCGGGGGCGGCCTGGCGTTGCCTGCGGTGCGGCACGTTCGTGATCGGCGAGCCCAGCGGTCGCGGCCCGGCCGGCGATGCACCCGAGGTGCGCCGTGGCAAGGAGGTCCGTAGCTCCTTCATCCTGCGGGTCTTCGCGATCGAGCGGTACCTCAGGGCGATTCTCATCGGCGCGGCCGCCTACGTGGTCTGGCGGTTCGAGTTCAGCCGGGCCTCGATCGAGCAGGCGTTCGACCGGGAGCTCCCGCTGGTGCGGACGCTATTCAGGCAACTCGGTTTCGACATCGATCACTCCAAGCTGGTCGGCCTGATTAAGCATTCGCTCACCCTGAGCAACGGATCGATCCGCCTGCTGGCGGGCCTCCTTGCCGCGTATGCAGTGATCGAAGTGGTTGAGGGCACCGGGCTGTGGCTGGGCAAGCGCTGGGGCGAGTACTTCGCGATGGTCGTGACCTCGGTCTTCATTCCCTACGAGATCTATGACCTGACCACCAAGGTCACCGCTACCAGGCTCGTATTGTTCGCCATCAACCTGGCCCTGGTGCTGTACCTGGTGATCACGAAGCGGCTGTTCGGCGTGCGCGGGGGCAAGCGCGCCTACGTAGCCAGGCTGCGCAGCGAGTCCATCATGCAGTCCGCGATCGCCCGGGCATCAGCCGCGATTGACACCGACCCGGCGGCGCCCGACCCCGCTGTGCCCGACCCCGCTGTGCCCGACCCCGCCGTGCCCGACCCCGCCGTGCCCGACCCCGCCGCGCCCGACCCCGCCGCGCCCGACCCCGCGGGCCCGGCGCCGGCCGAGCGCGGACCGAGCGCAGCGGGTTAACCGTCGATGAGCTGATCGGCGGCCGAGTATGGGTCAAGCTCGCCCTCGGCGACGAGGCCTGCCAGCTCATCCAGCCTGGAATTGCCCGGCAGCCCGCCCATCCGGGCACGCAGCGCGGTGACCGCGATCGCGGAAACCTCCTCGCGCGCCCGTGCCTTGCGCCGGGAACCGCGCTCTCCCGACTCGGCCAGCCAGGCCCAGTGCCCGTCCAGCCGGGTGACAAGCTCGTCGACGCCCTCACCGGTCGCGGCCGACATGGCCACGATCGGCGGCCTCCACTCCCCCTCGCCATAACGCGCCATCGCCAGCATCGTCCGCAGGTCCCTGATCGCCTCCTGCGCTCCAGGGCGGTCGATCTTGTTAACCGCGAAGATGTCGGCGATCTCCAGGATCCCGGCCTTGGCTGCCTGCACCGAGTCGCCCATCCCCGGGGCGACCACCACCAGCGTTGAATCAGCCAGCGACGCGATCTCCACCTCGGCCTGCCCGACCCCGACAGTCTCGATCATGATCAACTCGAAGCCCGCCCCGTCCAGCAGCCGGACCGCCTGCGGCGTGGCCCAGGACAGTCCGCCCAGATGCCCGCGGCTGGCCATCGACCTGATAAACACCCCGTCATCGGTAGCGTGCTCCTGCATCCTGACCCGGTCCCCGAGCAGCGCGCCGCCGCTGAACGGCGAGGTGGGATCGACCGCGAGCACCCCGACCCGCAGCCCCCTGGCCCGGTAGGCCGCCACCAGGGCGCTGGTCACCGTCGACTTTCCCACGCCTGGCGACCCGGTAAGCCCGACCACCCTGGCCTGGCCGGTCAGCGGCGCGATGGCCGCCAGGATCGGCCGCAGCTCCGGCGCCGCGTTCTCGACCAGCGACACCAGCCTGGCCAGTGCGCGCGGGTCGCCGGCCCTGGCCGCCCCGATCAGCGCGCCCGAGTCAGCAAGCGCACCGTCCCGCCGCCCTTGACGCAGCGGCGAACGGAGCTCAGTCACTGGCCGGCGGCACCCTGAGCAGCAGCGCGTCGCCCTGGCCGCCGCCGCCGCAGAGCGCGGCCGCGCCGAGCCCGCCGCCGCGCCGCTGCAGTTCGTAGATGAGGTGCAGCGCGAGCCGTGCCCCTGAGGCGCCGATCGGGTGCCCGATCGCGATCGCGCCGCCGTTGACGTTGACCTTGTCAGGCCCGATGCCGAGGTCACGCATGGACTGGACGGCCACCGCCGCGAACGCCTCGTTGATCTCGATCAGGTCCAGATCGGCCACCGTTAGACCGGCTTTGCCCAGCGCATGCTTGATCGCGCCGGACGGCTGGGACTGCAGTGAGTTGTCTGGCCCTGCCACGTTGCCGTGGGCGCCGATCTCGGCCAGCACCGGCAGGCCCGCCCGGGCGGCCGCCTGCGCCGAGGCCACCACGACAGCGCAGGCGCCATCGGAGATCGGCGAGGAGGACCCGGCCGTGATCGTGCCGTCGGCGCCGAAGGCCGGGCGCAGCTTGCGCAGCACGTCGACCGTGGTGTCGGCCCTGACCGTCTCGTCGGCATCGAAGATCACCGGATCGCCGCGGCGCTGCTTGACGGGCACCGGGACGATCTCGTCGGTGAGCAGGCCGTTCTTCATCGCCTCCGCGGCCCGCTGGTGTGACCTCGCGGAGAACTCATCCTGCTCCTCCCGGCTGATCGCCAGGCGCCCGTTATGCCGCTCGGTGGATTCGCCCATCGAGACGTTGTCCCACGGATCGGTAAGGCCGTCGTGCGCCATCGCGTCGATCACCTCGGCCGAGCCGTACTTGATCCCGCGCCGCGCCCAGGGCAGCAGATGCGGCGCCCGCGTCATCGATTCCATGCCCCCGGCCACCACGATGTCGAACTCACCCGCCCTAATCAGCTGCGCCGCCAGCGCGATCGCGTCCAGCCCGGACAGGCAGACCTTGTTGATCGTCAGCGACGGGACGGTCATCGGGATCCCGCCGGCGACCGCGGCCTGCCTGGACGGTATCTGGCCCGCGCCCGCCTGCAGCACATGACCCATGATCACGTAATCCACCTGGTCGCCAGCGACGCCCGCGCGGTCAAGCGCCGCCTTGATCACGATCCCGCCGAGGTCCGCCGCGCTGAAATCGCTCAGCGAACCGAGTAGCCGTCCGAACGCCGTCCTTGCACCGCCGACAATCACCGCTTCACCCATACCTGAAACGATACTCAGACGCCGAAACGGCTACCGGAGGGGATACCGCGATGCTCACCCGAATCGATCATGTGGGGATTGTCTGCCGCGACCTTGGCGAGGCTGTCGAACGCTACCAATCGGGATTGGGGCTGATCTTGGTAAATCAGGAGATTAACGAGGAGCAGGGCGTCAATGAAGCGATGCTGCAGGTGGCGGACGCTCCGGCGGGAACCTCCTATGTCCAGCTCCTTGAGCCCCTCGGCCCGGATACCCCGGTCGGGCGCTTCCTGGCACGTCGGGGCGAGGGCCTGCATCACGTCGCCTACGGTGTGACCGACATCTCAGCCGCGCTGGCATCGATCGGCGCCACCGGGATCCGGCTGATCGATGCCCGGCCACGGCACGGGTCGATGGGCGCCTCGATCGCGTTCTTGCATCCCGCCGGTCTGGGCGGGGTGCTCACCGAACTGGTTGAGGCCAAGTACCGGCCGCCAGATCGGCAGAACTGAAACACCTTCAGCTACTCAATAACCGGATGTATCGCGTGAGCGAGACCGAACGGGCCGCCAACCGCTCATCAGGGGGAGTACGCTGCGTAGGCACCGGGCGAGTGAACTTGCGAGTCTGCAGGGCTAGCGGCGGAGCGTACGCGGCGCCGGTCCGAGAGGCGGGACGCAGGTCCATCGCCCCGGCGTGCGTTCCCCTCCCCCAGGTCTACACAGGATTAGGCGACATGCAGCCCGACATCGATGCCCAGCTCAGCAACTTCTTCGAGGAAACACCGCAGCGTGACTTCGCGAGGGTCATGCGTGGGTACGACCCGCACCAGGTCAACGAGCACCTCAAGCAGATCGACAATGAGCTGCGCCAGCACCGCGACCAGGTCCAGGCGCTGCACAGGGAGCTGTCCGAGGCGCATCGCCAGATCCAGGAGCAGGAGCGCCCGACCTACTCCGGTCTTGGTTCGCGCATCGAGCAGCTGCTGAGGCTCGCCGAGGAGCAGGCCACCGAGATCCTGCAGGAGGCGCGTTCGGCCGCGAACGAGTTCAACGCGTCCGCCAAGGTCGAGGCTGCTGAGGTCAGGGCGTCGGCCGAGAACGAAGCGGCCGAGCTTCGGGCCAACGCCAAGCGCGAGACCGACGACCTGCGGTCATCGGCGGAGCGCGAGGCCGACGCGATCAGGACGAGCGCCAGGCGCGAGGCCGACGAGCTGACCTCCAGCACCGAGCGCGAGGTTGCCAAGCTCCGGGCCACCGCCGACCACGAGGTCGCCGAGAAGCGGGCCGCGATCGAGCGTGACATCGCCAAGCTCCGCACTACCACCGAGCGCGAGGTCGCGCAGCTGAAGGCGTCCTCGAAGCGGGAGCGGGACGAGATTCTCACCACCTCCAAGCGCCAGGCCGACGAGATGCGCAGCCAGGCACAGCGGATCCTCGATGAGAGCGACGCGCAGCGGGCCCAGGCCGAGGCGGACTTTGACATTCAGCTCGCGTCCAGGCGCGAGGAGGCTGAGCGCCAGGAGGCCGAGCGGCTGGCCGCGGCGCAGGCGGCCACGCAGAAGATGGTCTCGGAGGCCGAGCAGCGTGCCGCCACGGCTGAGCAGCGGGCTAGTAAGGCCAGTGCCCAGGCCGAGCAGACCAGGCGGGACGCCGACCAGCACTCCAGGCAGCTGGTCGGTAACGCGAAGAAGAACGCTGACCAGATCGTCTCGCAGGCCAAGGCGCAGGCCGACCAGCTGCTTGCCGACACCAAGGCCGAGGCCGAGCGGCACCGCAGCGCGGCACAGCGGCACGTCGACGAGCTGAACAAGCAGAAGGAGAGCGTCGCCGCTCACCTGGCGCAGATCAGCCAGCTGCTTGGCGGCCAGATGCCGGGTCTCGCCGACGCGCTCAAGACGCCCGCGCCCGCCGTTCAGCCGCCTGCCACCAAGGCGGTTACCGCGGCGCCGCAGGCTGACGGCCCGTCCCGGGTCAGCAACGGCACTCAGGCCGCTTCGGTATCGGCCACCCAGGCCACCCAGGCCGCCAGAGCCGCCGTCGGCGGGGCGGCCACCGGCCAGCACAGTGGCGCTGGCCAGGACGGAAAGCCGAGCAATGGCACGGTCACTGCCGCCAAGCCGTCGGCAGGCGGCAAGCCGGTCAGCGGCGACGAGAAGGAATGGTGGACGGAGTAATACCTCCGTTACCCGCGCCGCGCGCTAGGGATGGACGGTCTGACCGCCGTCGATGAGCAGCACCTGGCCGGTCATGTAGGACGAGGCCGGGCTGGCCAGGAACACGGCCGGCCCGGTCATCTCGTCCGCGGTGCCCCAGCGCCGCATCGGCACCGACGCCACGGTGGCCGGCCCGGCACTCGGGTCCTCCCAGATGGTGCGGTTCAGCTCGGTAGCCGTCCAGCCCGGGCAGAGCGCGTTGACGCGGACCCCCTCGGTGCCCCATTCGACAGCCAGGGACTTGGTCAGGGAGATCAGGCCGGCCTTGGCTGCGCCGTATGCCGACAGGAATGGCGAGCTCATTACCCCGGCCACCGACGCCACGTTGATGACCGAGCCCTGCCTGCGCTCCAGCAGGTGGCCAGCGAACGCGTGACAGACGTAGACCGCCGAGTCAAGGTTGAGCCGCATCAGCTTCTCCCAGCCCGTCAGCCGCAGGTCGCGGAAGCCGACCATGAAGTTGGACCCGCCGGCGTTGTTCACGACGATGTCCACGTAACCGAGCTGATCGATCGCCGTAGCCGCCGCGTCGGCCACCGCCTGCTGGCTGGTGACATCGGCCGGGATCACGAAGCCCTTGCGGCCCAACGCGGTGATGTCCGCAGCCGTCGCGGCGAGGCCGTCCTCGCCGCGGGCTACCAGCGCCACGTCGGCGCCCGCAGCCGCCAGGCCCACCGCGATGGACCGGCCGATCCCGCGAGAGGCCCCGGTGACGAACGCGTTCTTACCTGTCAGGTCGAAGAGGTTCAGCACGGTCAGTCCTTCCATTCGGTGGGCAGCGGCCAGGCGGCCGGGTTGAGCTGCCGGACGATCTCATTCAGCACGATACGTACATACGGCTCACCGACCCACAGGTGCCTGGCCCGCTCCCCAACCACGATCTCGGCCTGCGGCACCCGGGCGAACCGAGCCCGCGCCTCGTCGGGCCGCAGGTAGTCGTCGAACTCAGGGACCAGCAGCAGCAGTGGCCGGCCCGATACTGCCCAGCCGTCCAGGTCGCAGTCGCGGGCGCGGTGCATGGCGGGCGACAGCAGGATGGCTCCCGCCACGTCTGGGACGTTGCCCCACTTCAGCGCGAGTTCGGTGCCGAACGACCAGCCCAGCAGCCATAGCCGCGGCAGCCCGGCCGCCACGCAGTACTCGATGGCGGCGGCCAGGTCGTGACGCTCGGACTCGCCAGCGCCGAACTCGCCCTCGCTGGCCCCGTGATCGGAAGCGGTGCCCCGGGTGTTGAACCTGAGCACTGCAAGATCCGCCAGCGCGGGCAGCCGGTAGGCCGCCTTCCGCAGCAGGTGGCTGTCCATCATCCCGCCCGCGGTGGGCAGCGGATGCAGGCAGACCAACGTGGCGACCGGAGCGCGGCCGTCGGGCAGCGCGAGCTCGCCCACCAGGTTCAGGCCGTCGGCCGTCCGCAGCGTTACGGTCTCGCGGACCGCTGGCAGCACCGTACTCGCCGTAATCTGCGTCATGTCTGCGCACCGGTGCTTCCGCGGCCAGGCGCGGCCGCCGTTATTCTCATCATGTCTTCCTCACCGGTGCGTGCTCGGCCCTGGCCCGGCCCGGCGCGGCCGCCGCTGCCAGCAGGAATTGTGCCAGTGCCGGCGCTCGTCGGGACCCGGGGTCTGTTCCGGCCAGACCACCAGGTGCGGCTTGCCCGGCATGATCTCCTGGTCGCACCCGGGACAGCGGTACATCTTGGTCGCCGCAGCGCCGGGTATGCGCCGGACTACCCACGTCCCGTCCGGCCATTCCTCGGTCTTCGGCGGCCCTAGCCGGGTCACTGGCTCCGCGCTGTCCCCGCTCTGCGGCGGTGCCGCGGCCGCCGCGACCGTCCTGCCGCCCCGGCGCGGCCTGCGCGGGAGATCGGCAGGCAGGCGGCGGGCCTTGCGCGGGCTCACGGCCGCCACAATAAGGCATGGGACGCTGCGGATGATCACCGGACTGCAGCTCTGGTCAGACCGGGCGGGCGCGCCGAGGGTTATCGGCTCATGGCAGTCCTTTGGATGCCTGCCGGCGGGCGGCAAGGGTAGCCGTCCGGGGCCGGCGGTCGCTAGCAGAAGGCCTGGCGGGCCGCCGCGTGCTCGGCGAGCAATGGTGCGGGAGCGAACGCGGGATCGCCGTAACGCTCGTGCATCAAGGTGAGCACGGCCAGTGCCGGGCCGGCCCCTGCCGCGTCCAGCAGCTGCATCGGGCCGCGCGGGTAACCGCAGCCCAGCGT
This sequence comes from Streptosporangiaceae bacterium, assembly GCA_050011895.1. GTDB lineage: Bacteria > Actinomycetota > Actinomycetes > Streptosporangiales > Streptosporangiaceae > DATBGO01. Next base: position 178,049 of record JBEKIF010000001.1, read on the forward strand.
CATCGCGGTGTCAATATCGGCGGCCGACGCGTAGCCGTCCTGCACCATCCGGACCGCATCGTTCAGGTGCGGGTACAGCAGCGCGCCGGCCAGGAACCCTGGCCGGTCCTTGCAGCGGACGACAGCCACCCCGAGCCTGCCCGCAAGGACGGCCGCCGCCTCGATCGCGCGGGGTGCCGACATCGGGGTGCTGATGAGTTCGGCGAGTTTGTCACCGGCCAGGTGCAGGCCGACCGCGTCGGCGGGCCGCCCGGTGGCAAGCGCCGCACCGAGGACGCCGGCGCTTGGCTCCTTCGCGTGCACGATGATCAGCCGGTCCGGGCCGGCGTCGCGCGGCAGGCCGGCGCCCGGATCGCGGACGCCCGGATCATGGAGGCCAGGAAACCCGGCGCCCGGATGGTGGATGTCCGGATGGTGGATGTCCGGATCGTTGTCGTCAGGGGCGCCGCCCCGATGGCCGCCGCCGGGGCCGGCCTCGTGCGGACCGGGGCCGCCAGGATCAGCCGCGAGCGGCCAGCCGGCCGCCGCGATCATCGCGCCGAGCGGCGTCCCTGGACCCGCTCCGCCGCCGATCAGCGTCACCGTGGCGGGACCGGCGGTGTCATCCCCGTTAATAATCGTGCCCGGACCGGGCCGCTGACCCGGCTCCTTCGTCTCGTAGTCGTAGAACCCGCGGCCCGTTTTGCGCCCGGTCAGGCCGGCTTCGACCAGCCTGCGCAGCATCGGGGCGGCACTGAACCGCGGGCCGCCGAACTCGCCGTGCAGCACCTCGAGTATCGACAATGCGGTGTCCAGCCCGATCAGGTCGAGCAGGGCCAGCGGGCCCATCGGCAGCCCGATCCCTGCCGTCGCGGCAGCGTCGATGTCCTCCCGGGTGGCGTAGCCGGTCTCGAGCATCCGCGCGGCCTGGTTGAGGTAGGGCAGCAGCAGCGCATTAACGATAAATCCGGCCCGGTCGGCGACCTGGACGGGAGTCTTGCCGAGCCGCCGGACAAGATCGGTCACCGCCTGGCCGGTTTCGGGCGCGGTACTAACAGTGGTGACCACCTCGACCAGCCGCATGACCTGCGCCGGGTTGAAGAAATGCAGGCCCGCCACGCGGCCGGGCAGCCTCGTGCCCGCCGCGATCGCGGTGACCGACAGGGAGGAGGTGTTGGTCGTCAGGATCGCCTCCGGGCGGCAGACCCGGTCAAGCTCAGCGAACACCTGGCGCTTGATCTCCATCCGCTCCGGCACCACCTCGACGACGAGGTCGGCTGCCGCCGCTTCAGCGACGGAGCCGACGGGGCGGACCAGGGAAAGGATCTCCGTCTTCTCCTGCTCGGTCAGCTTGCCCCTGGTCACAGCCTTGCCGAGGGACCGGTCCAGGGTGACCTTCCCCTGCTCAAGCGCGGCTGGGTCCACTTCGATCGCCACCACCGCTATCCCGGCCCTGACGAATACCTCCGCGATGCCGGCGCCCATCGTGCCGAACCCGACCACTGCCACCTCGCGAACGTCCATGCCGGCGACATTACAGTTGGCAGCACATGGAACTCACAGCGGTCCGCACCGGCTCAGGCATCTTCCGAGTGCATCGCGCCGGGTGCGACGACATAGCCAAGGACGCCGCCCAGGCACGCGGCAGCGCCAGGGACCTGGACGCGGAAAGCCGCGAGGCGGTGATCCGCCTGCTCTGGGCCGACGTCCTTGGTGACGGCGGCGCCCCGGGCGCCTTCCAGTCCTGCGCCGGACGGACCGACTTCATCGGCTGCACCTGGGGCCTGCCCGCCACGAGCCAGGCCTGACGACCGGCCAGCGGCCGCCGCGGGCCGCAAGGGCCCCGTCCGGACCCGGACCGGGCCGCGGCTAGTGGTCGGGCACCACCGCCAGGGCAGCGGCCGGCTCAGCGTCCTCCCGGTAGTGGTACTTGCGGCCGCGCAGCCAGGACATGCCCGCCGCCGCGAGGCAGGCGCCGATGGCGAAGTCGAACGCCGCGTGCAGTCCGCTGGCGAAGGGCGCCGAGATCAGCGCAGGGAAGAAGGCCCGGCCGGTCAGCACGGCCGCCTGGTGAGCCGGCAGGCCGGCCAGCACGGACGTGCCAATGAGGTGCTGAACGGGGCTGTAGCCCAGGAAAGCGGCGAACAGGGTGGAAACCGGCGGCAGCCGGGCGGCCGAGGCCGCGACCGATGCGGGGACTCCGTGAGCCGCCAGCCCGTGGTAGAGGGCCGCGGGCAGCGTGCCAGCCAGGCCGACGATCATCAGGGTGAAGAAGATCCCGATCGACAGCACCTGGGCGCTGTTCTGGAATGTGGAGTTCATTCCCGAGCCGACCCCGCGATGCTGAGGCGGCAGGCTGTTCATCACGCCCGCCCGGTTGGGGGCGGCGAACGCGCCCATGGCGAGTCCGTTCAGCAGCAGGATGAGGCCGAAGGCCAGGTAGGAGAAGTCGACGGGCAACAGTTCGAGCAGGAGGAACGAGCCGGCCGCGGCGATCATCCCCCCGGAGGCGAATGGCCGGGAGCCAAACCGGTCCGAGAGGACGCCCGAGACCGGTCCGGCCAGCAGGAACCCGGCCGTGAGCGGCAGCATGTAGATCCCGGCCCACAACGGGGTCTGGCTGAAGCTGTAACCGTGACGGGGCAGCCAGATCCCCTGGAGCCAGATGATGAGCATGAACATGAGCCCGCCCCGGCCGATGCTGGCCAGCAGGGAGGACAGGCTGCCCGCGGTGAACGCCCGGATCCTGAACAGCGACAGGCGGAACATCGGATCGGCGGCCCGCTGCTCGGTGCGGGCGAAGCCCGCCAGCAGGACTACCCCGCCGGTCAGGCAGCCGAGCACGAACGGGCTCGTCCAGCCCATGGTGTGGTGACCGTAGGGCTGAATGCCGTAGGTGATGCCGACCATGATCCCCACCAGCCCCAGGGCAAAGGTGACATTCCCGGGCCAGTCGAGGCGCGCCGTCGTCCGCCTGGGCACCTCCCGGAGCATGCGGTAGGCCCAGACCGTGCCGAACAGGCCGACCGGCACCGACACCAGGAAGATGAGCCGCCACTGGATCGGGGCAAGGAGGCCGCCGAGGACCAGGCCGATGAACGAGCCGCTGATCCCGGCCACCTGGTTGATGCCCAGCGCCATCCCCCGCTCGTTCTCAGGAAAGGCGTCGGTCAGGATGGCAGCGGAATTGGCGATCAGGAGCGCCGCGCCCACCCCCTGGAAGACCCGCATGATGACCAGCCACAGCGCTGCAGCCGTCCCGCTCATCCAGGTGATCGTGAGCAGCAGCGAGAAGAACGTGTAAACGACGAAGCCGAGGTTGTACATCCGCACCCGGCCGTACATGTCGCCAAGCCGCCCCAGGCTCACCACCAGCACGCTCGTGACAACCAGGAAGCTCAGGATCATCCATAGCAGGTAGAAGCTGTTGCCGGGGGCCAGCGGGTCGATGTGGATGCCACGGAAGATATCGGGCAAGGCGATCAGCATGATCGACATGTCGATCGTGGCCATCGTCATGCCGAGCGTGGTGTTCGACAGGACCACCCACTTGTAGCGGTCCTGACGGCCCGCCCCTGGCCCCGGGTCGAGCATCTGGCTTACCCTCTCCTGATGTCGCGCTTAGCCGAAGAAGCAGGCAGGTGCGGTATCTCAACCTAGATCATTTGCATGACGCAGGCAACCAAGGCCCCGGTCATTTACTTGACGCAGGTAAGCATTATGCTAGCCTGCGGGATATGCAAGGTGAGGGCTACGCTCTTGGCACCGCCGAGCCGGTGCCCGACGAGGCGATCGGAGAGATCGAGTCGGCGCTGCATTCGCTCGGCCGCTCCCTCCGGCAGGTCCGGCTGCATGAGTTCCTGCTCGCCGAGGCGCGGGTTGACATCGATCAGGCCGGCCTGGCCTTCGTCTATGTGCTGCACGTGGAGGGGACGAGCCTACGGCTCACTGACCTGGCCGAGCGGCTGCGCATCGACGCTCCGGCCGTGACGCGGAAGGCCCAGCAACTCGAACGGGCGGGCCTGGTTAGCCGGGCCAGGGACGCCGAAGACGGGCGGGCGACCCGGCTGCAGCTCACTGCCCAGGGCCGCCGGACGATCAACCGGTTCCTCGCCGCGCGCCAGGCCTGGCTGACCGGGCTCCTGGCCGGCTGGCCCCTGACGGAGCAGAACGAGCTCGCGCGGCTGCTCCGCCGGTTCACCGCCGATGTCGACAGGCAGCTGGAAGAGCTCGATGGCTGAACGTCCCGGCTCCGTGGCCGTCCCCGAGGCTGGCGAGATCGGCGCGGCCGAGCACCGCAGGATCCTGGTGATCCTCGGGGCGCTCATGCTCGGCATGTTCCTCGCAGCGCTCGACCAGACGATCGTCGCCACGGCGCTGCCGACGATCGCCGGCGACCTGCACGGCCTGAACCACCTGTCCTGGGTGGTGACCGCTTACCTGCTGACCTCGACCATCTCGACCCCGCTGTGGGGCAAGCTCGGTGACCTCTACGGCCGGAAGAAACTATTCCAGGCGGCGATCGTCATCTTCCTCATCGGCTCGGCGCTGTCCGGGCTCTCGCGGGACATGGCCGAGCTGATCGGATTCCGGGCATTGCAGGGCGTCGGCGCCGGCGGCCTGATGGTCGGCGCGCAGGCGATCATCGGCGATATCGTGAGCCCCCGCCAGCGGGGCCGCTACATGGGTTACTTCGGTGCGGTCTTCGGCCTTTCGAGTGTCGTCGGGCCGCTCGCCGGGGGCTTCATCACCCAGCACCTGAGCTGGCGCTGGGTCTTCTACATCAACCTGCCGATCGGCATCGCCGCGCTCGCCATCATCGCGGCGGTGCTGCACCTGCCGGTCAAGCGCACCCGGCACTCGATTGACTTCCTGGGCACGGCCCTGCTCGGCGCCGCGGTCACGGTCGTCATCCTGCTCACCACCTGGGGCGGCTCGACCTACGCCTGGGGCTCTACGCCGATTCTCTCGCTGGCAGTGGCCGCGGTGATACTCGTCGCCGCGTTCTGCTGGGCAGAGGTAAGGGCCGCCGAGCCGATCATTCCGCTCGCGCTGTTCCGGATCTCGGTGTTCTCGATCTCGAACGCGGTCGGGTTCATTGTCGGTTTCGTGATGTTCGGCGCGATCATCTACATCCCGCTCTACCTCCAGACCGTGCACGCCGCCACGCCGACGAGCTCGGGGCTGCAGCTGCTCCCGCTCGTCTGCGGGATGCTCATCACGTTCACGATCAGCGGGCGGCTCGTGACCAAATGGGGACGATACAAGATCTTTCCGGTCGTCGGCACCGCCGTGATGTCCATCGGGCTCTTCCTGTTCTCGCTTCTCACCCCGTCGACCTCGCTGGCCATCTCATCGGTCTACATGCTCGTACTCGGCGCGGGCATCGGCTTGGTCATGCAGGTCCTCGTCGTCGCCGTCCAGAACGCAGTGCCGCGCAGCCAGCTCGGAACGGCAACATCCTGCTCGACGTTCTTCCGGTCGATCGGCGGCTCGTTCGGCGTCGCCGTGTTCGGGGCGATCTTCAATAACCGCCTCGCGGCCAACCTGCCGAAGTACCTTCCGCCATCCGCGCTGCGGGCCGTTCACGGCAGCAACGTCACGGCCAGTCCCGCTCAGCTCGACGCGCTCCCGCCGGCCATCCATCACGGCTACGTCCTGGCGTTCAGCGACTCGCTCCATACCGTCTTCCTGATCGGCGCGCCGGTGGCCTTGATTGCCTTCGTTCTCACCTGGTTCCTGAAGGACCTGCCGTTGCGTGACCACGCGTATCTCGCCGGCGACGCCGCAGCGCCCGGCGAGGACGGGCGTGATATCGCGCGGGACGCCGCCACGCTGTAGCAGCGATCGGCAGCGCCGCGCCGCCGCCGCCCACGGGCACAAGTCCCGTCGGCCACCGCAGTTGGCCCGGAGGTCAGCGAGGGCGGCCTTCGACGGCGGTTCGCGAGGAGGCAACGCTCCAGCACGGTTACAGTTGGCTCTCGTGCGGCTCGTCATCGCCCGGTGCAGCGTCAACTACGCGGGACGCCTGTCCGCCCACCTGCCGTCGGCGGTGCGCCTGCTGATCGTCAAGGCGGACAGCTCGGTGCTCGTGCATTCAGACGGCGGTTCCTACAAGCCGCTGAACTGGATGTCACCACCCTGCCGCCTCGCGCAGGAGGCCGGCCGCTGGGTCGTGACGGGAAAGTCGGGCGAGACGCTGACCATCGATCTCGAGGAGATCATCAGCGACTCCTCGTTCGACCTCGGGGTTGATCCCGGCCTGGTCAAGGATGGAGTCGAGTCACATCTGCAGGAACTGCTCGCGGCGCAGATGCACGTGCTCGGCGATGGCTGGCGGCTGATCCGCCGCGAGTACCCGACCCCGATCGGTCCGGTCGATCTGATGTGCCGGGACGCCGCAGGCGCTTGCGTGGCAATCGAGATCAAGCGGCGCGGCGAGATCGACGGAGTCGAGCAGCTCACCCGCTATCTCGACCTACTGAACCGCGATCCGCTGCTGGCCCCCGTCCTGGGCGTCTTCGCCGCCCAGGAGATCAAGCCACAAGCCCGGGTGCTCGCCGAGGACCGCGGCATCCGCTGCGTGGTCCTGGACTACGACACGATGCGCGGAACCGGCGATGGCGCACTCCGGCTCTTCTGAGAGCCGGCCGGCGGCTCAACTGCCGCACCGCGGCCGCCGGCTAGGCGGGACGGGCCGCGAACCGCTCCCGGATCAGGATCCACACCGCTTCCGCCCCGTCGCGCCAGGTGAGCTTCTTCCCGGCGTCCCGGCTGCGTGCCTGGTAGCTGATCGGAACCTCGAAAGGCCGGATACCGCGGCGAAGCAGCTTCCCGGTGATCTCGGCCTCCATGCCGAATCCGGTCTCGCGGATGCCGAGGTCACGGTACAAGGCGGCGGGGATCAGCTTGAAGCAGGTCTCGAGGTCGCTGATATAGCAGTTGAACAGCACGTTCGCGAAAGTCGTCACGCCCTTGTTGCCCAGCACATAGACGTAGGAGTAGGCGTTGTGGCTACCGAAGGTCCTGGTGCCGTACACGACCTCGACCTCGCCGGCGAGCACGGGCGCGAGCAGCGCGGGGATCTCGGCCGGCGAGTACTCCAGGTCGGCGTCGCACATTATCAGGTAATCGCCGGTGGCCAGGGCGGCTGCCGTGCGGATCGCCGCGCCCTTGCCCCGGTTGCGCTGGTGCATGTGCAGCTTCACCCGCGGGTCGTAACCGAGGGCTGGGTACAGGTCCCTGGTACCGTCCGTGCTGCCGTCATCGACCACGACAAGCTCGATCTCGCAGCGGAAGTCGACGTTGAGGACCTCCTTGATCGCGGAGATCAGCGTTGCGCGCTCGTTGTAAACGGGCATCAGGATCGACAGCTTCACGGTCGGCAGCTTACGGGAGAGTTCGACGGCAATGCGCGAAAAGGGGTAGCAAACCGATAGATTGCGGCCTCACGGGCGGGCACCGCGGGTGCCTGCCATGGCCGGCCGAAAGGGGGTTTCTGTGATGTCGAGCTCGACGCGAGGTCGTCCGGTGCCGCCGGGTGCCGCGCCTCAGCGGATCCTGGTGACCGGTGGCTCGGGTTTCATCGGATCGCACCTTTGCCGAGCTTTGCTCGCGCAGGGTCACGACGTGCTCGTCGTGGACAACTTCGCTTCGAGTACCCGGCACAACGTCCTCGAACTGCTCGGCGAGCCCCGCTTCGAGCTGATGCGCCACGACGTGACGTTCCCGCTGTACGTCGAGGTCGACCAGATCTACCATCTCGCCTGCCCGGCCTCGCCGACCTTTTACCAGCGGGATCCGGTGCAGACAACGAAGACCTGTGTGCACGGATCGATCAACATGCTCGGGCTGGCCAAGAGACTGGGCGCGCGGATCCTGCTCGCCTCGACGTCTGAGGTGTACGGCGACCCGGCCATGCACCCGCAGCAGGAGTCCTACTGGGGCAACGTGAACCCGGTGGGCGCCCGGTCCTGCTACGACGAAGGCAAGCGGTGCGCGGAGACCCTGTTCTTCGACTACTACCGCCAGCACAAGCTGCCGATCAAGGTCGCGCGGATCTTCAACACCTACGGCCCCAACATGATGCCGGACGACGGGCGCGTGGTGTCGAGCTTCATCGTCCAGGCCATCAGGGGAGAGCCGCTCACCGTCTTTGGTGACGGCTCGCAGACCAGATCGTTCTGCTACGTCGACGACATGGTCGAAGGCTTGATCCGACTCATGAACTCGGCACCGGAGGTCACCGGTCCGGTCAACCTCGGCAATCCCGACGAGTTTACGATGCTCGAACTCGCCACGAAGGTTCAGGCACTGGTCGGCAGCGCTAGCCCGGTCGAGCGCCGGCCGCTGCCTTCCGACGATCCGGTGCGGCGCAGGCCTGACATCGACCGCGCCAGGAAACTGCTGGGCTGGGGGCCGACCGTGCCGCTGGAGGAGGGGCTCAAGCGGACCCTGGAGTACTTCCAGCACGCGCTGGCCGACTGCGGCTGACCGGCGGCTGACTGAGGCCGACCGAGGCTGGCTGAGGCGCTGACTGAGGCTACGGCACCCGGTACTGGGCGCTCAGCGCACCGGCTGGAGCGGCACCCGGCGGCAGCTGCGGGCGCGGCGGCGGGTCAGCCAGCGGCGACCAGCACCGGAAAGGCCCGCCGCAGCGCGAGCCGCCAGTCACCGATGGGCTCGATGCCCGCGCTGGCCCAGCCGTCGTGGCCGAGCACGCTGTAGCCGGGCCGGGGGGCGGGACGGGGAAATGCGCTGGTCGTGGTCGCGCGGACCCGCTGCGGGTCGGCGCCGAGCAGCCGGAAGACCTCGCGGGCCAGCTCGAACCAGGTGGCCTCGCCGGAGCTCGTGGCGTGGTACACGCCCGCCGCGGCCCGCGACCGGGCCAGCGCGGTCACCTGCCCGGCGACGTCAGCGGTCCAGGTCGGCTGTCCGAGCTGGTCAGCCACGACCTCCACGGTCGGCCGCTCGCGCTCCAGCCTGATCATCGTGCGCACGAAATTGGGTCCGTGCGCCCCGTACAGCCAGGCCGTCCGCACCACGTAGCCAGTCTCGGGCAGCAACCGGAGCACCGCCTGCTCGCCGGCCAGCTTGGTGCGCCCGTAGGCGGTACGCGGGCCAGCGGCGTCGCGCTCCGAATATGGCCGCCGGGCATCCCCGCCGAACACGTAGTCGGTGGACATGTGCACCAGCCGGAACCCGCCGGCCGCGCACCCGGCGGCCACGTGCGCCGCTCCCCCGCCGTTCACGCCGAGCGCCTCGTCCTCGTGCGTCTCGGCCTCGTCGACCCCGGTCCAGGCCGCGCAGTTCACGACCACGTCCGGCGCCCAGCCGCGCAGCGCCGCCCGGACGGCGGCCTCGTCGCTGATGTCAAGATCCTGGCGGGTGAGGCCGACCACGTCCTCGCTGTCAGCCCGGAGGGCACCGGCGAGATCCCGGCCGAGCATCCCCCCGGACCCGACTATCAGCCACCGGCTCATGGGAAACTCGGGTAGCCGCCGGCCAGCAGCGTCCGGACGTCATGCGAACCGACGAACCCCGACAGGACCAGGGCCTTCATGACGCCGGCCTGCCGGAGCGACGGCCCAGTCCGGCCGCCGCGGCCGCGGTGACCAGATCGCCGGCGGTCAGCAGGACGCGGGACACCAGGGCCACCGCGGTGGCGCTGCCGACTCCCAGCGTCGGCGCCAGGATCGCGACCAGCAGGACGTCCCGCACGCCGGCCCCGGCGGGGGCGAACACGACCACGAAGCCCACGCACCAGGCGAAGGCGAAGCCGCCCGTCGCCAGCAGCGCCCCGGTGCCGTATGGTGCGCCGAGCCTGATCGCCATCAGCCAGATCTGCAGGCCGTAGCAGACCCACGAGCCCAGTGCCCAGGCCAGCGCGGCTGCTATCGCGCGCCCGGCCAGCGGCTGCTCCATGGCCGGCCGCCGGGTCACCCGGAGCAGCCAGGCCAGAACGCGGTTGAGCAGCTTCGGGTGCAGGCAGACCAGCAGCACCGGGGCCGCCAGGAAAATCCACCGGTAGGAGGTCGATCCCGGCAGGAACGGCAGCGTGACCAGCGCGACCAGCAGCCCCGCGAGCAGTGTCAGCAGCATGGTGAGCACCGCAGCGCTCGCCGAGCGGTGCCGCGGAACCCGGTGCGCGGTGCCCAGTTCCATCTGCGCGAGCACCGGCCAGACCGAGCCGGGCAGGTACTTGCCGAGCTGGCCGACGAACATGATCCGGGACGCGGCGCGGGCGGGCAACGGGGAACCGAGCGCGGCCAGCAGCAGCCGCCACACCTGCATCGTCGCCAGCAGGGCGAACAGCACGCTGAGCATGGCCCCGGCGACCGCCAGGAATCCGAGGCTGGCGAGCGCGGCCCGCACGTCGGCCCATTCCCGGACTACCGCGTAGCCGCAGAGGCCGGCCGCGACCGCCACGAATCCCCACCGGACCGGGCGGCTGGCGAGCAGCCGGCCGGCCTTGGCCCACGGGATCCGGCGCCCGCCGCGCGGCGCGACGGCACCGTCGCCGGGCCCGCTGGCCTGGGCATCGGCCGCAGCAGCGGCGGAAGCCGCTGCAGCGGGGCGGTCTGACATACGGCACAGCCTAGACGCTCGGCCGGGCACCCGACCGGACGATCTCGGGTCCGCGGCACTGGCAGGAGACGTTAGGGTACGCACATTATGCGCGTTCTCGTCTTCGGCACCTATGACACTTCGATGCACCCGAGAGTCGCCACGATCGCGGCGGGCCTGCGCAAGTGCGGCGCCGAGGTGGCCGAGTGCAACGCACCGCTGGGCCTGGACACCGCGGCCCGGGTCGACATGCTGGCCCGGCCGTGGCGGGCGCCGGCCTTGCTGGCCCGCCTCGCCCGGCGGTGGACGACGCTGGCCCGGGCCGCCCGCCGGATGCCCGTCCCGGACGTGGTGATCGTCGGTTATCTCGGCCACTTTGATGTCCACCTGGCCAGGCTGGTCTTCCGCCGGGTGCCGGTCGTGCTCGACCATCTCGTCGGGGCCAGCGACACCGGGCGGGACCGCCGGCTGGACGGCGGCCCGCGCCAGGCCCTGCTGCGGATGATCGACTCGGCCGCGCTGCGAGCCGCCGACATCATCGTGGTAGACACCGACGAGCACCTGGCCGCCCTGCCGCCGCGGCATCAGGCCCGGGCCGTCGTGGTGCCGGTGGGCGCCCCGGCGGCATGGCACGCGGCGGCGCGGCCTGACGACGGCCGGGACGCGCCCGGGCCGCTGCGGGTGGTGTTCTACGGCCTGTACACCCCGCTGCAGGGAACGCCGGTCATCGGCGCCGCGCTGGGCCGCATCGCCGGGGCGCCCATCGAGGTCACCATGATCGGCAACGGTCAGGACGAGGCCGAGGCGCGGGCCGCGGCCGCGGCCAACCACGCGGTCCGCTGGCTGGACTGGGTACCCGCCGCCGAGCTGCCCGCCCTGGTGGCCGGCCACCAGGTCTGTCTCGGCATCTTCGGTACCGGGGACAAGGCGCTCCGGGTGGTGCCGAACAAGGTGTTCCAGGGCGCAGCCGCCGGCTGCGCCGTGGTGACCTCGGACACCGCTCCGCAGCGGCGGGCCCTGGGTGATGCCGCCGTCCTGGTGCCGCCCGGCGACCCGGAGGTGCTGGCAGCGGCGTTGCTGCGGCTGGCCGGTGACCGCGCCGAGCTGGGCCGACTGCGCCAGCAGGCCCACGAGCTGGCCATCGATCAGTTCGCGCCCGAGCGGATCGTGGCCCCGCTGGCCAAGGAAATAGCCCTTGCCAGCGACCGTGCGGCTACCCGCCATCCGTCACGATGAGGAGTCCGGCATGACCTCTCCTGCGAAGGCAGTGCGACCGCGAGTGGACGTCAACGCGGTGGCCCCGCTGGCACCGAACGCCTGGCTGCGCTATGACGTGGTCCAGCGGATGCTGCCGACCGGCGGCATTACCGACGTCCTGGAGATCGGCTGCGGCCAGGGCGCGTTCGGGGCCCGGCTGGCCCAGCGCTACCACTACCTGGGCGTCGAGCCAGACAAGGCGTCCTGGACCGTGGCTCAACGACGGATCAGTGCGGTAGGACGCGGCGCGGTCCGCAATGTCGCTGTCGACGCGCTGGTCGACGAGCGGTTCGACCTGATTTGCGCCTTCGAGGTGCTTGAGCACATCGAGGACGACGCCGCGGCGCTGAAGGACTGGGCGGCCCGGCTGCGTCCGGGCGGATGGCTGCTGCTGTCGGTCCCAGCCCACCAGCGCCGGTACGGTCCGTGGGACGAGCTGGTCGGCCACTTCCGTCGCTACGACCCTGCGGCACTCACCGCGCTGCTGGTCAGCTGCGGCTTCGGTGCGGTCACGGTCCGCCAGTACGGCTTCCCGCTGGGCTTCCTCCTGGAGACCGCTCGTGACCTGATCGGCCGACGCCGGCTCGCTGCGGCCACGACCCAGTCCGTAGCCGACCGCACCTCAGGGTCCGGGCGGCAGCTCCAGCCGTCGGGCGGCCTGCGCACCTCCGCCATCCGCTGGGGGATAACACCGTTCCGGCTGCTGCAGCGGCCGTTCCCGAATACCGGAACCGGCCTGGTGATCCTGGCCCGGCTGGCGCACTAGCCGGTGACCCGGCGGCACCCGGATCCGGCGGCCGGTATGACGCTCAGGCCGTCGTGACCGACCGGCGTGTTCTTCAGCTGCTGCTGACGCAGCGCTGTTCGCCACGCCAGCCGCTCGGCAGTTGACAGGTGCGTGCGGACGAGCCAGATCCTGCTGCACGCGCCTTGCCGGGCCCGGGCCAGGGCCTGCGCCAGGGCCGCATTCACTCCGGCGGAGTCGCGCTGGCGCGCGACGACGATGTCCGGCTGATCGGGAAAGTATGCCTCGTATCCCTGCAGGACAGCGGCGTCCGCGCGGCGGGCCGGCGCGCCGATCGGCCAGTAGTAGGCGAAGCCCCAGTTGCTGCTCAGGTTCACCAGGATCACGTCTCCGCGGGCGGCGTGAGCGGCGACGTAGTGAGCCTGGTCACGCACATCCTCGTTGTTAATCGGGTGGCTTCGCACGTACGGCTGAGCATGGCTGACGAATGCCACCACGGCGAGGGCTGCCAGCCCGGCAGCGGGCAGGCCCTTGAGCCACGGCCGCAGCAGCGAGCACACCCCGACCAGCCCGATCGCGGCGACCGCGGCAGTGACGGCGAACAGGAAGGTCGAGGTCCGCAGGTCCAGGAAGGGATACTTCTGGAGCGCGGAGACGGCGAGCAGCTCCGGCCACAGCACGGCGGCCGTGATGGCCGTTGCCGGCCTGCCGAGCTTGACCATGGCAACGAGCCCGGCCAGGACCAGCGGGACCGCGAGCCATACCGGCCCGAGGCCGAAGTAGGCGTGCACGTCGGCGACATGCGAGGTTACGAAGGTTATGTCGGCGCGCAGGCCTTTGCCGGCCGGCAGGTAGAAGCCCCTCCAGTAAGCGGTGAGCCCTGGCACGACGGCGCGGGCATCGAATCCCTTGTATACGCCGAGCATGAGGACGGCCGTGCCCGCACCGACGACGGCTGCCTCCGCGAGCCGACGCCAGGCCCGCCGGGCGAACTGAACGACGCACACCGCCCCGAACGCCGCCACCCCGACGAAGGCGACGGCGTCGCTGAACAGCATGCCGCCCCAGACGGCCACCGACAGGGCGACCAGACCTCGCCGCGACCATTCGCGTTCGAGCCGCGAGGTCAGCGCCAGCGTCAGCAGCGCCGCGCAGGCATCGGCGGTGTACTGCTTCAGGTCGTCGCGTACGAGCATCGCCGGTACCAGCAGCACGCCGACCCCGGCCAGCAGCCCGGCGGCGACCGAAGCCGGCCGCCATCGCCAGCCGAGCCCCCGGCCGAACCAGTAGGCGATCACGACGGCGGCACCGGCGAAGGCGAGGGGCAGGAGCCGGGAAGTCTGCTCCCCGCTGACGGTGAACACGCGCATCAGCGCGGACCAGCCGATCGGCGTGCTGGAGGTGGTCGCGGGCAATTGGGAGAGCGGGAACCGGGTGGTGACGGCAACCCAGGCCTCGTCGGTCCAAAAGGGCTGCCTGAGCAGGTATCCCAGGTCGTGAACGACGAGAACGAGCAGGCCGAGCAGGAGCACCCCCAGGTGCTCCGCTAGCTGCCGCCGCCGGATCGCCATGGGCACCCGGGCACCCGGGCCTCCGGCTACCGCGCCGGGCTCCGATGGCGTCTCGCCCGCGCCAGCCCCGAGGGCCTCGTGGTTAACACGCACCTGGCTGCACCCCCTGGATCTCGTGGCGGCTGAGCCCGCAGCTCTCGGAATGGGGGTACCTGGCTCAACCAGCATTGCCCGGCGGCGGAAGCGCTAGGCGCGCCGGGCGGCGAACCGCTCCCGGAGCAGGATCCGCAGCGCGTCCACGCCATCGCGCCAGGTGAGCTTCTTTCCGGCCGCGCGGCTGCGGGCCCGGTAGCTGATGGGAACCTCGTAGGGCCGGATACCCCGGCGCAGCAGCTTGCCGGTCACCTCGGCCTCGACGCCGAATCCCGTCTCGCGGATGTCCAGATCGCGGTACAGCGCGGTCGGGATCAGCTTGAAGCAGGTCTCCAGGTCGCTGATGTAGCAGTTGAACAGCACGTTGGCGAAGGTCGTCACGCCTTTGTTGCCCAGCACGTAGGCGTAGGAGTAGGCGTTGTGGCTACCGAAGGTCCTGGTGCCGTACACCACCTCGGCCTGGCCGGCGATCACCGGCGCGAGCAGCAAGGGGATCTCGGCCGGCGAGTACTCGAGGTCCGCATCGCACATGATCACGTAGTCCCCGGTAGCCACCGTGGCGGCCGTGCGGATCGCGGCGCCCTTGCCCCGGTTGCGGTCGTGCAGATGGACGATCACGCGCGGGTCGTCGGCCAGCGAGGGGTACAGCTCCCGGGTGCCGTCCGTGCTCCCGTCGTCGACGACGACGAATTCGATCTCGCACGGAAAATCGACGCTGAGAACCTCCTTCATGGCGGAGGCCAGAGTCGCGCGCTCGTTGTAAACCGGCATCAGAATCGACAGCTTCACGGTGGGCAGCCTACGCGGAGCGCGCCGGTCCGGATGAGCTAGGGGAGCTACTGGGGCGGAAACCGGTCATTGACACGTTGCGCTAAAGCTGTCCGGTAGACGATCACGCCGCCCACTGGCGTGCCGTGCAGGCCCATCGCGCTGAAGACCTTCATCCAGTGCGCTGCCCAGGCCCGCTCGACGAGTATGGCCCCCACCCCGGCCTGATGGACGTAAGCCCGGAACTGCCGCTCCCTGGCCGGGGTTGGGTGCCTGAGGAGTGCGACGGGCGCTGGCAGACCAGTGGAATCGCTCAGCGACTGGTTAATGAAGCCGCCGGCGATCCGCATGTAGAAGTTCGCGTCCGCCTGGAACAGCAGCCCGGCGTTCCCGCGGTCCGACACGACCACCACGATCTCGCCTGGGCGCAGGTAGTCCCGGTAGAGGCCGGCGCTGATGAAGGCCGGCAGGGCACTGGTCGGCCGGATAGCCGCCGATGGCGCACCAGCCGGAAGGCTCTCCCCATCGGAGATCGTCGGCAGGTTCGCCAGGATGGCCGCGACCGCCGCCAGGCCGAGGATCCACCGCGATGCCAGCAGCAGCCTGCTTCTGGTGGGAGTCGCGAGCCATACGGCCAGGATGATCGCGAGCACGAGGTAGCCGAAGAGGATGAGCCGTACTGGCTCGGCGCTGCGAGCGACCGGGAGTGTCCACAGCCGGGCCCACGGCAGCGTGCCCAGCTGCCTGCCGCCGATGATCAGGCGGGGACCGAGAGCAAGCGCGAGGATGACCGCGAAGAGTATGACCAGCAGCCGAGTGAGCCTGCTCGACCAGGTGAGCACGGCCAGCGCCAGCACGATCAGCAGCAGCGGAATGCCCACGTAGGCGTTGCTCGAGAAGCCCAGCAGAGAATTGGCGTAGTGCGTCAGCGACGTCAGCCAGAAGACCCGGTTCGGCCGGGGAACTACCAGGTTGGCCAGGTTAAGCGAGTATTTCGGCGACATCCGGGTGAACCCGGCGGGGTAGTGCCGCAGCGCATAGACCAGGTACGGCGACGCGAGCGCGATGGCCACCACGTAGGCGGCCCCGACGAGCCCAGCTAGCCTGGCCACGGTCCGCCGCGCTTCGGGCCTGGCCACCGCGAAGCCGATCAGCAGGCCGGCCGCCCACAGCGCCGTCATCTCGGCGAAGGCCTCGACGGAGATGTAGAACTCCGCGGCCATCGCGACCGCCATCAGGCCGGCGAAGGCGCGCCGCCCTAGCTTCCCGTCCCGCCACAGCAGGGCCAGGTACAGCATGAGCGGAAACAGCAGGTTGACGATCAGATTCGCCTGGCCCGCCACCGTGTGACTGATCTCGTACGAGGAGAAGCCGTAGACGGCTCCGGCCATCAGTGCGGCCCAGAATCGGCCTGTCAGCCGACGGGCCGCGAGGAAGGCCGCCCAGGCCGAAACCGGCGCCGAGAGCAGCAGCGTCAGGTTGAACGAGGTTATCGGGCCGAACGCCGCGGTGATCGGTATCAGGACCACAGCCACCGCGGGGACCGAGGTCGCCCAGGCCAGGTCGTAGCCGGCCGGTGCCCCGATCTGGCCGGAGTACAGCGGGTTAAGCCCGTGCGATATGGCGTAGGGCCACCAGCGCCAGCTCCAGATGTAGAAATTCGGGTCCACGGTGGCCTGCCCGACCTGGGGCAGGCCAGGATGGCGGACCAGCGGAAGCGCGTAGCCGATGATGAAGACCGCCAGGTAGACCGCCAGCGCTAGCAGCCCCTGGACGACCGGCCTGGGAACTCCGGCGGCCACGGCGAGCTGTCCTGCGCCGCCGATCCGCGGCACGGTAGCGGTGCGGCCCGCGCCCAGGGCAGGCTCATCCGCCTCGCCCGCCGTCATGGCATCGGCAGCGGCGGACGGCTCTCGCCGGGCGCGGCCGGCCGCGGAGAGCCCTCCGCCGGGTAGTCCGGCGTGCCGACGTCAGCCCAGGCCTGAAAACCGCGCGCCTCGCGGACGAGATAGAGCGGCCGTCCCCTGGTCTCGTCGTAAACCCGGGCGACGTACTGGCCGACCATGCCCATCACCATCAGCTGCACACCGCTCAGGAAAGCAATCGTCACCAGCAGGGATGCGTAGCCGGGCACGTAGGGCAGCCCGGCTAGCTTCAACGCTATCGCTACCAGTCCGTATCCGACCGCGACCAGCGCGATGATGAACCCCCCTACCAGCGCGAATCGGAGTGGCGCGGTTGAGAACCCCACGAACGCGTCCGTGGCGAACTTGATCATCTTGCGCATCGGGTACTTACTGGTACCCGCGTGCCGCGGTTCCCGGTCGTAGGGCACTGCAGCTTGCCGGAAGCCGATCCACGAGAACATCCCGCGAACGTACCTGTTGTGCTCCCGCATTCGCAGGAAGGCGTCCAGCGCCTTCCTGTCCACCAGCCGGAAGTCACCGACATCCACCGTCTGCTCGATGCTGGCCAGGCGGCTCAGCAGGCTGTAGAAGGTGGTCGCGGTCGCTGTCTTGAACCTGGTTTCGCCCGGCCGGTGCTGCCTGACGGCGTAGACGACCTCGTATCCCTCCTGCCACTTAGCGGCCATGTCGAGAATGACGTGCGGAGGGTCCTGCAGGTCGGCGTCCATCACCACGACCGCTTGGCCCGAGGCGTTGTCCATACCGGCCGTGATGGCGAGCTGGTGCCCGAAATTGCGGGACAGCTGGATCACCTTGAATCGAGGGTCCAGGCCGTGGGCGTCCAGCATGAGCCGGTAGCTGGAGTCCTTGCTGCCATCATCGACGAGCACGGCCTCGGCCGGGCCATCCAGCTTGTCCATGATCTCGCGCAGCCGCCCGACCAGCTCCGCGATCGACTCTTCCTCGTTGTATACCGGTACAACGATGGAGTACTTCAGCGCGCCCATGAGTGGTCCCGTGCTCGCATTGTTTAGTAACCCCGCACTAGCAATCCGCGCGTGCCCTCTCCATGGCAGCCCCTGACCTGCGGGGGTAACGAGCACGGTTAACTAACCTACCTGAGAGCGGGCCTGATCGGGCCTGGCCATTCCCCGAAACTGATCAGATACCAGCTTTGCGCACAGAATCGTCCGCGGAGCGCTCCGCGACCCCCGGCGGCCCGCCTGGCCAGGCTAGCGGGTGACAGACGCCGTCAGGGACGCCGGGCGCGCAACATCAGCGAGACCCCGGGCCAGGACTTGACGGGCAGATGGCGCTCCGCGACGACAACAGCGGTCAGCAGCCCGTTAGCCAGGGGAGAGACCTGCTCCAGGTCGCTGCCGGTGGAGGATTTGCGCCGCATGGCCACGACCGGACGAAGCAGGACGTTCCAGCTCCACATCTTTTCCATGGTCAGCCCGGCCTTCTGGATAAGGCTGGCAAGCTCGGACCGGGAATATCGGCGCACGTGCCCGACCGCGTCATCGTGCGCGGACCAGAGGGCCATGTCGCACGGCACCGCGATCAGGGCTGTCCCGCCCGGCTGGAGGACCCTGGCGATCTCGGCCGCCGCCAGATAGTCCTCGTCGATGTGCTCAAGCACGTCGAAGGCGGTCACCAGACCGCAGGTCCGCGAACGGACCGGAAGCTCCCTCGCATCGGCCCGCACGGCGCAGATGCCCCTGGCGTGTGCGACGTCAGCCACGGAATCCGAATACTCGACCGCGACGGCCTGCCATCCGTGCTCCGTCAGCACCCTGGTGTTGCCGCCGCCCGCGGCACCGATGTCCAGCGCCCGGCCGGGGCCCGGCAGCCGGCGCAGTTCCCGGCCGAGTATGGCCCGGCGCTCCTTGTACCACCAGTGGCGGTCTTCCAGCGAGGTCAGCAGCATGAGTTCAGCGGTATCCACGGCCTCACTTCTACCGCATGCGCAGCTTTACCCGAACGACCACCTGCTCCTGTTCCGCGCTGCTCCCTAACTCCGGCGAAGCAGCACATACAGCGGCGTGCGCCGGTAGGTGAGGGTGATCACGCGAGCGTTCGCGTAGAAGTTCCGGAAGTACCGGGCCTCGGCCGCGCCGAGGCTGGGGGTCACCAGGGCCGCGGTCCTTGGCAGCACGCTGCTCCGGAAGTTCGCCAGGTAAGCGCGGTACTGCGGAATGTTCATCACCATGGTGTGCACGTCGATCGGCACTGGTGCCGGCGTCAGGTCAGCCACGAAGTAGACGATGCCGGGGTAGCCGGCCGGAAAGCTGACAACGTAGGTCGTGCGGTTGCCGATGATCGCGTGGAGATGGTTCATGAACGCTATGAAGTAGGGCATCGGCACGCTGGCGGCCTGGCAGCATTGCCGTGCTGTGTCCAGGCCGGCACCCACGCGCCGGCCAGCGATCGTCACCGGCGCTGCGGGCGCGGGTTCCGCGGCCAGGCGCTGACGGTCCCGGTAGGGCGCCGCTGCCCGGGAGTGCACGCTCGCTGGCTCGACGGCGGCCCGCGGGAGCAGCAGCAAGGACGCGGCGAATATCACGGCTCCGGCGACGGCCAGCGTCACCGGGCGCCGGGCCCCGAGCAGCCGCGGCAGTACGGTGGCCGCCATGATCGCCAGGCCTGGAGCCGCCAGCATCGTGCCGAACAGGTGCGATGCGTCCGAGCGGAGCAGCGCTCCCTGGTAGAGCAGGATCGTGGTGATGACGATCGCGGCCAGTGCGACCCGCTCGCGCGACCATTCCCAGGCGACGCGGAACGGGCCGAACTGAACCACCACGAGCAGCGCCAGAACGGCGAGGATGAACGGCAGGGCGTAGAAGAACGTCTCCCAGCGCGCCTGGTCCGCCTGCGCGGCCGCCGTGACCTGGTAGCCGCCGTAGTGCGTATTGCTGTAGCCGCCCGCGACCGCCTGCGGGATCAGGACGTACAGGTGCAGGAACCGGGCGAGCACGCCGTGGACCGCGTAGTAGGCGAGCACCGGTACCCAGACGACCAGGAACCCGGCCAGCGCACAGGGCAGTGCCGTGGCGACCGACCGGACGGACGAGGTGCCGGTGAGCAGCAGCAGGGCGCTGACCACGACCGCGCCCACAATTCCGGCGGCCAGGTTCTCCTGCGCGAGATATGACATCGCGCCAAACAGCAGGCCGAGCGCGGCAGCGCCGACCAGGCCGCGCCGGGCCGGGCAGCGCCTGAGCACCGTCGGCAGCAGCAGGATCAGCGCGATCGCGCCCACGTAGCGCAGCGGGTCAGACCAGCCGAAGAAGCCGCCGTAGGACCCGCTGGGCAGGAACCCCACCCCCTGCAGCGCCGGGTAGATCAGCGCCGATGCCGCGGTCGCGACGAGCCCGCGCAGGTAACCGAACGCCAGGAAGAACACGACGAAGAGGATCGTCGCGCCGACCCACTGGAATACCGCCCACGACTCGCGGAAACCGACCACCGAGAACGTGCCGATGTGCCGCATGTAGAGGTACGACAGCAACTGCACCCCGGGCCCGTACTGCACCGAGGCCGGGCCGACATAGGGGATCGCCCCCTTGGAGATCGCCTGGAAGCCGCTCAGGAAGACATCCTCCTGCGCGCCGATTCCGGCGGCGCCGGGCCGGCTGAGGTACCACGGCGGGCCGTAGCAGTACCAGGCGATCGCGAGCGAGGTGAGGATGCCAGCCGTCACCCGGGCGGCCCTGGCGCTGGCGAGACCGCGCCAGGCAGCGCGCACCAGGCTGGTCCGCGGCGCCGGAGACAGCGCCGGCGCGCCCGCGGGCGGCGCGGCACCGATGCGCCGCGGTGCCAGGCCGGCCAGCCATGATCGCCAGTTCCGCGGCTGCTCGCCGCCCGCGGCGAGCACCCGCGCGGCGGCGACCAGCAGCAGCATCGGCGCGAGGACGCCTAGCAGGTACGCACTGGTCACCCAGCGCTTGTCGAGGTACCCGAAGCCGATCCACACCACGGTCGGCGGCAGCGTCGCCCTGGCCTTGAAGTACACCACGACGAGCAGCAGCGGAAACCACGCAGTCAGTGCGAGCCAGATGGCAGCGCGCTGCTCGGGCGCGGCGATGCGATCGAGCCACCGGCCGCGTCTGCTGGGCGGCCAGCGGAGCGCCGCCAGCGTGAGGAAGACAACGATGGCCAGGCCCGCCAGCGCGACCGCGATCGTCCCCTGCTGCGATCGGGGCAGCGCGCCGGACGGCCGCACGTGCAGTGCGACGGGAATCGCCAGCAGGCACGTTACGGCGAGGGAGACGAGCGCCGAGCGGTAGAAGTACTGCGGGCCGGCGTCGACGATCCGCATGGCCCGGCCAAGACCCGCGCGCCTTTGCTCCGGCGGCCGGGAAACCGGGCTCAATCCCATCAAGTCAAGTGTCTCCGCGGGACCGGACGATCAGGTCGGCGAGCAGGGCGAGCGAGGCGATGAGCAGCCCGGTCACGAAGATCAGGATCGTGTCGTCCGCGACGCGGAACGGATGCGCGGCCAGGTCGTAGATGCCCTTGGCGGCGCCGAGGCCGAGCAGGAACAGCGCGACGGGCATCAGCACCTTGAGCGGGTTGAAGTACATCACCATCCGCAGCACCTGCAGGATGTAGCGGTAGGCGTCGGTGACGAAGCGGAACTTCGAGGTGCCCGCCCGCTTGGCGTACTCGATCGGCACGTAGCGCACATCGTGCTGGTTGGACAGGAAAGCGAGCGTGATCGTTGTGACGCAGGAGAACCCGGGCGGCAGCAGCCGCAGGTAGGGCAGCGCGACCTGGCGCCGGAACGCCCGGAGCCCGGAGTTCAGGTCCGGGATCTGGGAACCGGTCAGCTGCTCGGCGAGCTTGCGGATGAACCACTTCGCCGGTATCCGCAGCATCTTGTGCGTGCCCTGCTCGCTGGTCCTGGCCCCCACGACCTGATCCAGCGTCGGGTCCTTCTCGAGCATCTGGACGAGTTCAGGGATGCGGTCGTTCGGGTACGTCATGTCCGCGTCAGTCCACACCACGATGTCGCCCCTGGCCTGCTGGGTGCCGATCCGGCGGACGGTGCCTGAGCCGCCGTTACGGTGGAAGTGCACGACCTGCAGATGCGGAAACCCGGGCGCGGCCTCGTGGAGGCGGGCGAGCGTCTCGTCGGTGGAGGCGTCATCGAACGCCAGGAGCTCGTACTCGTATCCGCTCGTATCCATGGCCCGGCAGATCCGCGCCACCTCGGTCGTGACGTGGTCCTGCTCGTTGTGGCAGGGAAGGATGATCGAGACATAGGGACTCTGCGGGGATGGAGCGCTCACGGAGGCGAAGACTACTACCTTTTCTTGGGTGGCGGCGGTGGTGCCGCCGGGATCGCCGGTCACTGCGCTGGCTCCGACATCCAGACATCCATCTTGAGCGGCCAGGTGTGCAGCGGTGGCTTCGTCAGGGTGCTCTCGTCCTGTGTGGTCCGCAGCCTCATGATCTGCCTCAGCTGGCCGCCGTAGCGCACCAGCTGTGATTTCTTGGCCGCGAGGAGCACTGGCCGCCGGCCGGCCCGCACTATGCCGCGCAGCACCCGTTCCACGGTTCGGTAGCTCGGGGTGATGACGGCGAAGCGCCCCGCCGGGTCGCCGCACATCCCGCGGACGACCTGGGTGAGCCGGTCGGCGGTGCCGTAATCGACGATGACGACCGACGAGCCGCGGGGTATCGCCGCGCACATGCCCTCGACCGCTGCGACCTCGCCCCGGTACGTGGTCCGGAACGCCATGCCATCCGCAGTTAGCCTGATCCCAACCGGGCCGCCATGTTTGATGCCCAGGCCGAACGTGGTCTTAGCGGCTGGCAGCAGCAATACTGCTGCGCAGCAGCACGCCACGACACCACAGGTCACCGGCCCGAAGCCGGGCTGACGGAGCCGGCCGAAGCCGCCCTGACCGAGCCGGCCGACGAGCCAGCCCGATGCCCAGACCGCCAGCAGGATGAAGCCGGGCAGCACGGAGGGGACGAGCCTGCGGCTCGCCCAGGGCTGGTCGGGAGTGATTCCCGGCTGGTACAGCGTCGTGACGATGGCCCACGCGAACGTCATGAGCGGCAGCGTCCAGGCCGGCGCGCGGCCGCGCAGGCACCTGCGGGAGAGCAACGCGGCGCCGAGCGTGCCCAGCACCACGGCGGGCACGCCGATGTACCAGAACACCCAGTGCAGGCTGATCTCGTAGTACAGACGCTGCGGATCGACCGGCAGGTGATTGGCGCGCTGGTAGCCAGCCATGACTTTCGAGAAGGTCGGGGTCGAGGGGGCTCGCACTGTCTGCAGGTAAGGGCGGACGGCGAACCCAATCGTTACCGCGACCGCCAGCAGGGCGACCGCGTTGGGCAGCCACTTTCCGCGTATCGTCGGCAGTCCGCGGCGCCAAAGCGCCGCCACGGCTACGGACGTCGCGATAATCACGGCTCCGGTCACCAGCGCTAGCGGGACGAGCGCGCTCTTGATGCTGGACAGGTATGGCCGCGACAGCACCAGCCCGTCGTAGCAGCCGTAAATCAAGCCGATCAGCAGGCCGCTGAGCAACGGGACTGCCTGCTTCCGACGGCTGACGAGCAGCACCCCGCAGTACGGGATCACCGGCAGGATGTCGCTGACGCCATCGATGCGCACTAGGACGATCAAGCCGAGAGCGAGACCGCCAAGCGCCGCGGTGACCCTGGCCCCGATCCTTTCCGCGTCGAGCGAGTCGATGATAAGGCAGAATCCGCCCAAGAACAGGATCTGCGCCACTGGCTCGCTGTAGGCCGATCGGCTGGTGAACTGCTCAGGCAGCGAGAGCGCGAGGGCGAGGGCCGCGAGCGGCGCCCACCGCGGCCCGACCAGCCGGGCCACCAGGCCGCCGAAGGTGAGCACCCCGCACGCCCCGAGCAAAGGCGCCATCGCCACTGCCACTCCCAGGCCGCCGACCCAGTAGCCGGCTGCCAGGATCATCGGCTGCCCGGCCATGAACTGCGGAACAATGGCGCCGCCGACCTGGTAAAACGCGAGACTGCGGAAGAGGAGCCCTGGGGGGCTGCCGCCGAACGCCGCGCGGTCTTGCGGGACCGGCAATGAGCCGTGGTGGGCGATCCAGTATCCGAACTGGATATAGGACGCCGGATCGCGCATCACGATGATGAACTGCGAGTGATAAATCAGCTGATCGACGCCGAACCCGACCGCTACCGCAAGCACTCCCGCGACGGCCCACCAGGGCGTGCGCGCGCGCTCCGGCCTGCGCGCGCGCTCCGGCCTGCGCGCGGGCAGGGCGCCCTGCCATCGGCCCGGGATCCAGCGCAGGCCGAGCACCACGAGCACGACCGTAAGCGGCACCGATACCACCAGCATGAGCGTCGGCGTGAACCGGCCAACGAGCAGCAGCGGCAGCCCGGCGAGCAACCAGGCCATTAGCACCAGCGCCGGCAGCACGGTCAGCCGCCCGAACAGCCTGCCCGCGGTGTCCCCCGGATCGGCCGTCCGGCCGCCGCCGTCGGTCACCCCGGCTGGCGTCGGGCCGTTGGTCTCGGTCTGGGCGCCCACGCTCATCCCGCAGCCGCCCTGGCACCTGCGGTGCCCGCCGGCCTGCCAGCACGGTGCAACACGACATAGCCTTCCCGCTTGAAAACGATCCGGTACCCGCTGCGCTCAAGCAGCGCGACACGCTGTCGCTCCGCATTCACGGTCGTGAAGTTGAATTCCGGCTGAGCCACGTCAGCGACCACCCACGGCGCCCACCGCGGCTGCTGGTCCAACAGCAGGACGGTGTCCCGCCGCGACAGCTGGGGACCCAGATCGTTGACGGCCTCGACGGTGACGCCGCTCGGCACCGCGGCGTCCGCAGCGGCAGCCGCGTTCATCCGCGCATCCCGCTGGTAGAACGAGGCATGCAGGGCGGGGCCGAACTCGAACCGCGGGACGAGGTACACCGCCAGAGCGCACATCGCGGCTGCGCAGACCAGCGCAACCGCGCCCCGGCCGCCCGCCTGCGCAGGCCCGCCCTCCCGCACCCGCCCGGCCGCCCGCCGACGGCAGGCCCACCGGTCCAGCCTGGCCGCGCCATCGACAGCAGCGCACAGCAGGACGACCACGAGATAGGCATTGTACTGATCGGGGGTACCCCACCAGGCGGGAAATATGGACGCCAGCATCCGCTCGAGGAGGAGCGGGAGCACGGCCAGCGAGATCGGCGACAGCAGCGGCAGGAAACAGAACGCGCCGAACAGCCACAGGATTGTCACGAGCTTCACCCGCGGGGTGACCAGCAGCCGCAGGGAACTGGCCGGGTGAGCGATCAGGTGCCACGCGGCCTGCGGGACGCCGGGGCCCAGGGAGGAGTACGCCCAGTAGTAATCCGCGCGGCCGCCGAACGCCGGGATCAGTACATAGGTCGCCAGCACCGTGTCCGCGATCCCCCCGGCGATCAGGGCGATGGCGACAAGTCGCTGCCTGCTCACCCGCGGGCGCGACACGGCAAGGAAACACCCGATCCCCGCCACGAACAGGCCCATGTCCTCCTTGACCAGGAGCAGTGCCGCCAGCGCGATCAGCGCCGGACGCAGCCGGCCCGCCTGCAGCCGCTCCAGCGCTACCGCCGTCAGCACCGGAGCGAACGCGACCTCATGGAAATCAAACGCCAGCGCAGCGGCGATCGGCCAGCTCAACCCGTACGCCACCGAAACGAGGTACGCGGCAACGGTCGCCTTCCGGCCACCGCCGAACGCCCGGCGGGTGAACAGCCACAGCGGCGGGATCGCGAGCGCGAACAGAACGGCCTGCGCCACCAGGAGAGTTTCCGGACTGTCGTGAATCCAGTACAAGGGCGCCAGCGCCGCGAGTATCGGCGACCAGTGGTCGCCAAGGACGGAAAAGTCAGGGCCGAACCCGTTGTGGACGCCCTTGATGATCGAGATGCCGGGCCGGAAGTGCGCATAGGACCGGACGGCTTCATCAAAGATAACGAGGTCATACGACGTGGTCTGGAAGGTGTAGTAGAGAACCAGCGAGTAGGCGGAGTAGATGGCGGCCATGGCGGCCGTCAGCACTCCCACCCCGAGCAGATGGGCGGTCCCGAGTCTGCTCGCCCGCTCGCTGACGCCGTGCCGCACAGCGGGCAGGGCGCTCTCCACGGTCGCGCGGATACCCATCGTTGCGGAGACTACCGGATCGCTGCGGAGGCTATCGGGCCAGACGTGCCTGAGCAGCCCGGCACCGTTATTATCCCGGTCTCCGGGGTACCCCGCCAACGTCCGGGCGCCGCGTGCAGCCGCCGCATCATGGCGCCAGGTCATGGCGGCCAGGCGCCCGGTATGTCCAGCCGGCAGCGCGCCACAGCGCCGGATCGAGCGCGTGGCGTCCATCCGCGATCCTTCGATGCGCAACGGCCTTACCGATGATCTCTGGATCCGCCTGCTGGACCTCGGGCCACTCGGTCAGCAGCAGCAGCATGTCCGCGTCCGTCGCCACGTCGATCACGGAGTCTGCGTAGTCCAGTTCCGGGTGCGCCCGACCAGCGTTGCCCATGGCTGCCGGGTCATAGGCGGTAACCAGGGCGCCCAGGCCGTGCAGAGTCGTAGCCACATCGAGTGCGGGTGAGTCCCTGATGTCGTCAGAATCTGGCTTGAACGCGAGGCCGAGCACGCCGATTTTGCGGCCGGCGAGCGACCCCCCGGCCAGTTCACGTGCCAGTTCGACCATCCGGGAGCGGCACCGGATGTTGATCGCGTCAACCTGGCCCAGGAAGGAAACCGCCGCTCCGGCGCCAAGCTCTGTGGCCCGCGTCATGAAGGCCCGGATGTCTTTAGGCAGGCAACCGCCACCGAAGCCGAGGCCGGGGCGCAGGCCGGCGCCGCCAATCCGATGATCGTAGGCAAGTGCCTCGGCCAGCTTGGCGACATCCCCATCCGCTGCGTCGCAGACCTCGGCCATGGCGTTGATGAAGGAGATCTTGGTAGCGAGAAAGGCGTTCGCGGCGACCTTGACAAGCTCTGCGGTGGCGAAGTCGGTGACGACAATGGGGACGCCCGCCGCCAGCGGCTCCGCATACATTTCGCGCAGGATCGCCTCGGCGCTCGCCGAACGGACCCCCACCACGATGCGCTCCGGCCGAAGCGTGTCGGTCACCGCGTGTCCCTCGCGCAGGAACTCCGGGCTCCAGGCGAGTTCTGCGCCTGCTCCCACGGGCGCGAGACGCTCCACTCGTTCGGCAAGGCTCGCGGCGGTGCCTGCCGGCGTAGTCGACTTCCCGACGATCAGGCACGGCCGCTCCAGCAGCGGTGCCAGCGCATCGATGCAGCCGAGCAGTTGCGAAAGGTCAGCTCCGCTCGAGTCCGCGCGCTGTGGCGTGCCCACGCAGCAGAAGTGCACATCCCCGAAGTCCGCGGCCTCCCGGAACGACGTAGTGAAGCGGAGCCGCCCCGATCGCAGGCCCCGGTCGAGTAGCGGTTCAAGGTCAGGTTCGTAGAACGGAAGCCTGCCCGCGGCGAGCGCGCCGATCCGCGTTGCGTCGGTATCCAGGCCCAGCACGTCAAAGCCGAGTTCGGCCATGCACGCAGCCTGGGTGGTGCCCAGATACCCGGTTCCCAGCACAGTGAGGCGAAGGGCCACTGGTTTCTTCCTTCCCCCGGGCGCCGCTGGTAGCTGCTGCCCGGTATGCCCGAGGGGGCCGGTTTATGTTAGTGGATGGAGTTGACTCTGTGATCCCGAAAGAGAGAGTGGCGCACGAACCGAGTGGGAGGAGGGCTTGGCGATGCAGCCAATGCCGGAAGACTGGGACAGCGGCGTCGCCGTTGTCGCTCATCCCGATGATCTTGAATACGGTGCAGCGGCTGCCGTCGCCCGCTGGACGAGCCAGGGCAAGAAGATCTCCTACCTGCTCGTGACGAGGGGCGAGGCCGGCATCGCTGGAATGCGCCCCGATCAGGTCGCGCCGGTGCGGCAAGACGAAGAACGGCGCAGCGCCGCCATCGTCGGCGTCAGCGAAGTCGAGTTCCTCGGTCATCCCGACGGCCTGGTGGAGTACGGTGTGCCGCTGCGGCGTGACCTCGCAGCCGCGTTCCGCAGGCTGCAGCCCGAGGTGGTCATCACCATGAGCTTCGACCTCACCTGGGGCGACGAAGGCCCGGTCAACCATGCCGACCATCGCGCGGTCGGGCTAGCCGTGCTCGATGCCTGCCGGGACGCCGCCAACGAATGGGTGTTCCCGGAGGCAGGTCCGCGATGCACCGGCATCCGCGACGCCTATGTGGCGGCGACAGGCAACCCGACGCACTTCGTGGACGTCACCGCCACCATTGAGGCGGGGATCGCCTCGCTGCGGGAGCACCGGGCCTACATCGATGGCCTTGGCCGCGATTTCGATCCAGACGAGTTCCTGCGGAACATGGCGGGCTTCGTCGGACTGGCGGCCGGCTGTGATTACGCCGTGGGCCTGCGCCGCTACCCGATGGGCTAGGCGCCAGGTCGGACGCTCGTGCAGGGTCGCGGATCATCATCGGGCGACGCTTCGGCCCGGCGGTCAGGCAGGGCGGTCAGGCGAAGCTGGTCGCGCCGCCGTCCAGGACCAGCGGGTGAGCGTTGACATAGCTTGCCTCGCTCGAGAGCAGCCACACGGTCGCGTAGGCCACCTCCCAGGCGGTCGCCTGGCGCCCGAACGGCAGGCGGTGCGCGGTACGCGCAGGATTAAGCCGGGAGGCCTCGCGCCCGAGCGGAGTGTCGACCAGGCTCGGCACCACCAGGTTGGCCCGGATGTGGCGGGTCATCCCCTCCCGGGCGACCTGCCGGCAGATGCCGAGCAGGGCGGCCTTGGAGGAGTCGTAGGCCGGCACTCCGGTCGCGGCCCGCAGGCTGGCAGCGGAGCTGATGAAGACGATCGCCGCGCCGGGCGCTAGGACCGGCAGAGCGGCAGCCGACACCAGAAAATGCGCCCGGGTGTTCACTGCGAAGGTGGCGTCCCACTGCTCTGCCGTCGTGCCGGCCATCCCGCGGCCGAAGG
Source organism: Streptosporangiaceae bacterium (assembly GCA_050011895.1). GTDB lineage: Bacteria > Actinomycetota > Actinomycetes > Streptosporangiales > Streptosporangiaceae > DATBGO01. The sequence goes on from JBEKIF010000001.1 coordinate 206,928, forward strand.
CTACGCCAACGTTGAGGACCAGCCCGTCCAGGCCGCCGAGAGCCGCGATGGAGTCTTCGACCACCGTGGCACACGACCAGGAGTCAGCCACGTCGGCCACCACGACCTCGGCCCTGACCCGCTCGGCATCGGCCCTGAAGTTACCGGCCCTGGGGTTATCGGCCCTGGCGTTATCGGCCCTGACGTGCTCGGCCCTGGGGTTACCGGCCCTGAAGTTACCGGCCCTGGGGTTATCGGCCCTGGGGTTATCGGCCCTGACGTGCTCGGCTCTGGCACCCTCCGCCCGCACCATTTCGGCGGTGACCTCGGCGGCGGCCTGGTCCCGGTCGGCGCAGACCACCGATGCGCCCTCCCTGGCCGCGAGGATCGCGATGGCCCGGCCGTTGCCCACCGGCGGGTCCGGCTCGGGTGACGGCCGCGTCCCCGCCCCGACCACCAGCACCCGTCGGCCGGCGAGGCGGCCCCGGCCGGGCGCCGAGCCCGTCGCTTCGGCAGGAAGGTAGGAATCAGCCGGTTCGGTCACGAAGGCTCCCCTAACTCGAGCATGTCGGCCACGCCGGGAGGGTCCGCGCCGGTCACAACTGAGCCGACGGGCTTGGCCAGTTCGGCGTAGCGCCCTGCGGAAGCGGCACCGCGAAGGCATTCAGCAGGAACGAGATGAGGGTGTAGTAGCCGCAGAGCGAGACAAGCTCGACGACGCCGGCGTCGCCGAGGAGGCGCTGGGCGGCGCCGTAGGTTTCCTCCTCGACCCGGCCGGTCCTGGTGAGCTGGCGGGCCACCGCGTAAACCGTCCGCTCGTCGCTGGCCTCGAACGGCGGGTCATCGCCGCGGCCGATGGCGTCGACCACCGCGTCGGGCACGCCATGCTCGCGGGCCATCCGGGCGTGTGCCCACCATTCGAACTCGGCCTTCCAGGCGGCACCGACGGTGATGATCGCCACTTCGCTGAGCCGGCGCTCGATCGACGTCTCGAATCGCAGCACCCGGCCCAGTGCGGTCAGGTGCCTGCCGACGTCGGGCGCCTGCACGAAGGCATTGAACGGGCCGACCAGCCCGCCCTGCTCGTTGACCAGCTGGTCACCTCGCGAGCCGATGACGCTGTCCCAGACCGCCTGGCGGTCGGGGTCGAGGTCGTCGCGACGCAGGTAAGGGAGTCGGCTCATAGCATGACAATAGTTCGCCACCGATAGGCGCAGCAGGCCAGCCGATCGAGCGTGCGTCAGTGCTCGCCGCCCAGCCGCACCGCACCGGCCTGCTCGCCGGGTATCACGAACCGAATTTCGTTCAATTTTTCCCTTTTCTCTGCCATTGATGACTGCGAGGGTTGGAGAAAACCGCGAACGGGGCCTGGCCGAGCAGACTGGCGTACCGCCAGGGACGGAGAAACCGATGTTAGGAACAGGGACCGGCCGGCGGGCGGGTGCGCGGATCGGAGGCGGAATCATCGCGGGCGCCCTGATCGCCAGCGCGCCCGCGGCAGGCGCGAGTGCAGCACAGGTCGCGCACCCCGGTCTGGGCGCGGGCCTGGTGGCCGCGACAGCGGACGGGACGGTCCGTGGCATGGCCGCCGGGACCACCGACGAGTTCCTCGGCATCCCCTACGCCGCTCCGCCGGTGGGCCGCCTGCGCTGGCGTCCGCCGCAGCCGCCCGCCCCCTGGCCCGGGGTGCGCGATGCCACGCAGTTCGCCCCGCACTGCGCGCAGCCCGCGTCGCCGTTCGGCGTGGCCAGCACCTCCGAGGACTGCCTGTACCTGAACGTCTTCACCCCGTCGGCCGCCAGCCGCCGGGGCGCGTCCCGCCTCCCTGTGATGGTGTGGATCCACGGCGGCGCGCTGATCACCGGCGAGGGCGACGACTACAACCCGGCCGGCCTGGTGCGCCGCGGCGTGATCGTCGTGACTATCAACTACCGGCTCGGCGCGCTCGGCTTCCTCGCGCACCCGGCGCTCGCCGACCGCCCCGGCGGGCCGTCCGGCAACTACGGGCTGATGGACCAGCAAGCCGCGCTGCGCTGGGTGCAGGCCAACATCCGCGGATTCGGCGGCGACCCGGGTAACGTGACCATCTTCGGCGAGTCCGCCGGCGGCCTCAGCGTGCTGTCGCAGCTGGCCTCCCCCGGTGGACGCGGCCTGTTCTCCAAGGCCATCGTGGAGAGCGGCGCCTACGACCTGACCCAGGCGCCGCTCGCGACCGCCGAGGCCGCGGGCGAAGCGTTCGCCGCCAAGGCGGGCTGCGCCAGCCAGACCGCGACGTGCCTGCGCAGCCTGCCGGTCTCGGCGATCCTGGACAACGAGAACCCCAGCGGCTACCAGCCGGACATCGACGGCAGGGTGCTCACTCAGTCACTGAAGACGGCCTTCGCCAGCGGGCAGTTCAACCGCGTCCCGGTGATCAACGGCAGCAATCACGATGAGTGGCGGCTGTTTGTCGGAGAAACCGAGCTGGAGGGCACGCCGGTCACGGCGGCCAATTACCAGAGCATGATCGCGTCAACGCTCGGCATACCGGACGCGATCGCTGGGGTCGTCGCGGCGGAATATCCGCTGACCGCCTACCCGAGCCCCGCCGTGGCACTCGGCGCGGTCGGCACCGACGCCATCTTCGCCTGCCCGGCGCTCACCGTCGATCAGTCCCTGTCGGCCTACGTGCCGACGTACGCGTATGAGTTCAACGACGAGAACGCGCCAGAGCCCTTCCTGCCGCCGGTCACCGGCTTCCCGTACGGCGCTGCGCACGCGTCCGAGCTCCAGTACCTGTTCAGCATGCCTGAGGCGTTCCCCGCCGCGCTCTCACCGCCGCAACAGCGGCTGGCGGCGGCCATGAAACGGTACTGGACGGACTTCGCCCGACGGGGATCGCCTGCCTCATCCGCCGGGCCCCGCTGGCCGCAGTTCGATGGCACCGGCCAGCTGATGCTGTCGCTGGTGCCGCCGCGGCCGCAGGTCGAGACCGGTTTCGCCGCCGAGCATCACTGCGGGTTCTGGGCCCTGGCCGGCTAGGCCCGGGTGCTCGCAGGGCTGACCGCCGGCGGGCATCGTACGGCCGGGCCACCGCCCGGTCTCCCGCGCGCGCCGCCGCGCCGCACTCCTGTGCGCGGACTGGCTCGGGATCTGAACTTGACGCCTGAGCTTGACGCCAAGTTAGTATGCGCGCATACTAATTACATGATCGCTATCGTGCAGGCAGAGTCCTCATCAAGCGCACCGCCGTCAGCCTTCTTCGCCCGCTGGGCGGACGTCGCCACCTGGCCGGAGTGGAACTCCGACACCGAGTGGGTCCGCTTGGACGGCCCGTTCGCGACCGGGTCCACTGGCGTGCTCAAGCCCAAGGGCGGCCCTAAGGTGAAGTTCGTCATCGACTCGCTGGTCCCGGGCCGCGAGTTCGTCGATGTCTCGCTCCTGGCGGGTGCCCGGCTGACGTTCCGGCATCTCGTCGGGGAAGGTCCCGAGGGCAATACCCGGGTCGAGGTCGCGGTGACCATGAGCGGGCCCCTCGGCTGGTTCTGGAATCTCGTGCTTGGCAAGGGCCTGAAGGCCAGCCTGCAGCAAGACCTGGACCTGCTGGTTGCCGCCGCGGAAGCGGCTACGCCAGGCCCGCGCCCCGATGTTCCGAATGCGAGCCCGTCAGGAGCGAGCCCGGCGTGAGCGAGCCCGGCGTGAGCGAGCCCAGCGTGAGCGAGCCCGTCAGGAGCGAGCCCGGCCTGAGCGAGCCCGGCGTGAGCGAGCCCGGCGTGAGCGAGCCCGGCGTGAGCGTCGGCCAGGAGGCGGCGCAAGGCTCCCGGCTGGCCACGGCCTTCACGAGTACCGACGACAGCACCGGCCTGCTGCTCTGGCAGGTGACCAACCGCTGGCAGGCTGCCCAGCGCGCGGCACTCAAGCCGTACGGCCTAACACACGTTCAGTTCGTCCTGCTCGCGTCGCTGACCTGGCTAGCTGCCGACGGTCCGGTCACCCAGCGGCAGCTGGCCGACCATGCCGCTACGGATCCGATGATGACCTCGCAGGTGCTGCGGGCGCTCCAACAGCGCGGCCTCATCGAAAGGCTTCCGCACCCTAGCGACGGGCGCGCCCGCGCGCTAGCGGTGACCAGCGCTGGCCGGGGCCTAGCCAATCGGGGGATTGTCGCCGTCGAGGCGTGCGACAAGGCCTTCTTCGCCGCTCTTGGCGATGCTGCGACCGCATTCACCGGGGCGCTGGCCAAGCTCAAGCGAGCTGCGCAATAGGCGCCGGGCCCTCGTACCCGCGGCCGGGCAGCCGTCCCCTGCGACCCCGTCACCTGCACCCGCGGCAGCCGTCGCCTACGACCCTGTCACCTGTACCGCGACCGGGCAGCCGTCCCCTGCGACCCCGTCACCTGCACCCGCTGCAGCCGTCGCCTGCGACCCTGTCACCTGTACCGCGACCGGGCAGCCGTCCCCTGCGACCCCTCAGCCAGCCGTGCCCCGCGACCAATCAGCCGTGTCCCGCGACCAATCAGCCGTCACTCGCCACCCGCTGCTCCCATCCGCGATGGCCGAGGACGATACTTATACCGGATTGAGTGGGCTAGTCGGGGTTAAATGTCCGTTATATCCCCACCAAATCCGGTATAAGCGTGGGGCCTCCGAGTAGGAGACCCAAACGCGACTGTTTTCTCGCGCTACCGCTACTACGGTTGCCTGGCGCGGCGGCGGCCCTTAAGGTCCTGGCATGATTAACGCCGTCCACACCCTCGTCTACGCCGACGATGCCGAAGCAGCGCGGGCATTCTTCCGTGATGTCATCGGCTGGGCCCATGTCGACGCCCACGAGGGCTGGCTCATCTTCAAGACCGGCCCTTCTGAGCTGGGCGTACACCCGACATCGGACGACATCGGCGGCGAAAGCTGGTCGACCGGCCAGCACCATGAGATCAGCCTGATGTGCGACAACATCGAGGAAACCATCGCCGAGCTAGCGGCCAAGGGCACGGAGTTCGCCGGGGGCGTGATCGACCGGGGATTCGGGCTCACTGTGATGCTGAGGATTCCAGGTGCGGGCGAAATGATGCTGTACCAGCCCAAGCATCCGGCCGCGTACAGCCTCTGACGCCCGGGTTTGTCGCCCGCTGTACCCGGATCACTCAGCCAGCAGGCGCGCGTTGACGGCGCGGGCCTTCTCGGCTAGTTCGGGGAACTCGACGACGGTCACTCCGGCGCCGCGGAGCCACGCTGCACCGCCCCCGGGAACAAACAGCGGCGGCTCCAGCCATGCCACCACGACCCGCCTGATGCCCGCCGCGACGATCAGCTCGGCGCACGGGCGCGGCCTGGAGGCGCGGCGCAGGCACGGCTCCAGCGAGCTGTACAGCGTCGCGCCGGCAAGCAGGTCCGTCACGCCAGCGAGCTGAGCCGCCGCGGTCAGCTGATCCGCCCCCGCCAGCTGATCCGCCGCGCCGGCCTTGGCTAGCGCGACCTCTTCGGCGTGGTCGGCCGGGTCCCGTTCCCTCGAGTAACCGGTCGCGACGACCCGGCCGGCCGCGCTGACCAGCACTGCCCCGACAGAGAACGCGGAACGCGACGGCGGGCAGTGCGTCGATAGCTCGATCGCCTCGCGGAGCCAGCCCTGGTCCGCGTCGGCGAGCCCGGGAACGCCAGGCCCGGCCGCGCCGGCGCGCCCGGGAACGCCAGGCCCGGCCCATGCGCTGGCGCTGGGCGATCTCACGCGGGGATCGTCGGCCATGATTGCCCTCCGGTGCTGGCGGGCGGAGCTGGGTAAGAATTCAACGGTATCTTGACCTAGTAGCGGGTGATTTCTTGGCACGCGACGGCAGCATGCCGAGCGCTCGCATTTGGCACTGCACAGGATGGCGGGTGTAGAGCGATGGTAGCGACGTGGACCCTTGGGCATGCAACGCCTACGGAGACCTTCGACACGCTGAACCCGGCGACATCCGAGGTCATCGCCAGCTTCCCGGTCTTCGGCGCGGCCGAGGTGGGCCAGGCGGTGGCACGTGCCCGCCAGGCGGCGTCCTGGTGGGCAGGGCTGTCCTGGAAGGACCGGCAGGTCAGGCTGATGGCCTGGAAGTCGCACCTCACCAGGTATATCGGCCGCCTCGCCGAGCTGGTGCACACCGAGACAGGCAAGCCGCTGGCTGACGCCCAGCTGGAGATCCTGCTCGCGATCGTGCACATCGACTGGGCCGCGCGGCACGCACGCAAGGTCCTCGGCCCGCGCCGGGTGCGCAGCGGCCTCGTCGCGATCAACCAGGCGTCCACGCTCGAGTACCAGCCGCTCGGGGTGGTCGGCGTCATCGGGCCGTGGAATTATCCGGTGTTTACCCCGGTGGGATCGCTCGCGTACGCGCTGGCGGCCGGAAACGCGGTGGTGTTCAAGCCGAGTGAGTTCACCCCGGCGGTCGGCGACTGGCTGGCGAGCTCGTTTGCCGAGGTGGTGCCCGAGCAGCCGGTCCTGCAGCTGGTGACGGGTTCCGGGCGAACCGGCGATTTCCTGGCCCGCAGCGGTGTTAACAAGATCGCCTTCACCGGCTCCGCGGCCACCGCCAGGAAGGTGATGGCGGCCTGTGCACAGAACCTCACGCCCATGGTCGCCGAATGCGGCGGTAAGGACGCGTTCATCGTTGGCGCCGACGCCGATCTGGACGCCGCGGCCGATGCCGCAGCGTGGGGCGCGCTCTCCAACGCCGGCCAGACCTGCATCGGCGTCGAGCGCGTCTACGTGGCTGCAGACGTCTATCACACGTTCCTTGAGAAGCTTTCCGAACGGGTCTCGCAGCTCCGTCCGGGCGAAGATCGAGAGGCTGACTACGGGCCGATGACCATGCCGAGCCAGGTCGATGTGGTCGAGAGGCATATCGCCGACGCGCTGGCCAGGGGCGGCAGGTCGGTAGTCGGCGGCATCGCCAGCGTCCGCAGGCCGTTCATCGGCCCGGTCGTCCTCACCGACGTGCCCGAAGAGAGCCACGCGGTAACCGACGAGACGTTCGGGCCCACGGTCACCGTCGCCAAGGTGGCCGATCTCGATGAAGGCGTCCGGCTGGCGAACGACAGCCGTTACGGGCTCGGCGGCACCATCTTCTCCGGCAACAAGAAGGCGGCCATGGCGGCCGCCAGGGCACTGCACAGCGGGATGACCGCGATCAACTCGGTGGTCGCGTTCGCAGGCGTGCCCGCCCTGCCGTTCGGCGGCTCTGGTGACTCGGGCTTCGGCCGGATTCACGGTGCGGATGGGCTGCGCGAGTTCGCCAGGCCGAAGGCGATCACCAGGCAGCGGATGAAGCCGATGGTCAACATGACCTCGTTCTCGCGGACCGACCAGGATATGAAGAAGATCCTCAGCCTGGTCACGATCCTGCACGGCAAGCGCTACAAGTAACCAGGCCGCCGCGGTGCCGCCACCTGAGTCGCACTGGCACGCATCCGGTGAAGCCTGCGCTGGCCACCGTAACAGGCAGACCGAGCGCCACCTTGAAGCCGAAGGCTGAGTCGAGCATCCTGAAGCAAGCGAGCGCACATTGCTGCGCCCCGGGATGCCGGGAAGCCGGTGCCCGAGTCAGCCGGGGCCTGCGTGTTGCCGTACGCGCTGGCCGAGATCGGCCAGCTCGTGCGGGCGCCGCAGCGAGTCCTCATTCCTGATCTCATCGGCTGCGTGACGACCTCGACGAGATGACCAGCACCGATAGTGGTACTGCAGCAGATCGTAACGCTAAAGTCACGAACAGTTACGTCGCCCATCCGTTCCGCGGACGGCTTCGAAACCACTTGCAATAGGCGCGCTATCGGCGCGTCCGGAAATTACGGGAGGGAAATCGATGATCCAAGCGAAACGCCGCCGCCTGCCGGGGACCCGCGCGGCCGGCGTCGCCATGCTCGGCGTGCTCGCCGTGGTGCTCGCCGTCGCGTCTGGGACGGCACTCGCTTCATCCGGCTCGGCCACGACGAACATGGCCGGCATGGCGCAGCTGACCGCAGCCAGCGGCTCGCATCGTCATGTGGGCTTTACCAAGGGCTGGTTCGCGGGCCGCACCGTGCGCTTCTACTACACGCGGAACTTCTCCTGCCAAGGACCTCCGGCCAGTAGGGCAAGCTCGAAATGCGAGGCAGGAACCAACTACACGCAGACGCCGGCGGCCACTTTCGACCCGCTCTACGTGATCGTGCCGCTTGGTTTCACCCCGCGCGCCTCCACCCTGCAGTGCCCGGTCGCCGGACGCTGCATCGATCACCCGCACACCATCGACCTGTCCGCTGTGCTGGGCAGCGGCACCCAGAACCTGGCGCTTCCCCCGCACAGTCACATTGTCGCCACGAACAACAGCCACCAGAGCGAGTGGTGGAATGTGGATGTCGTCGGGGTCAAGAGTCCCGGGGCCTGGTACAAGATCGTCCGGGCGAAGAGCGACCGGGAGCTGCAGTACCTGCAGCGCCACGACAGCAGAAACGTCACCGGGAACATCCCCACCAACCTGTTCCTGTACTTCGCCGTCCTCCGCTAGCACGCGCTCCCGGTCACGGCCCGGCTAGGGCCGTGACCGGGGCCGCGGGCAAGCATCCGCCCTGCTATCGCTGCATTGCCGCCGAAGGGGACCCGATGGGGGAAGCACCCGCCATGACGAGCCTGGCATCCACAGCGGGATCCCAGCCCGCGCGAACGACGCCGCTGCGTAGCTGGCGCACCGCGGTCGGGCTGGGCGCAGTGGCCGCTGGTGCCACCATCACCGTGGGCGCCTTCCTGCCCTGGGTGGAAGCATTCGCCGGGCTGATACAGATCCCGGGGATCCGGGGCGGCAACGGCCGCCTGCTGGCCGCCACGGGCATAGTGATCGCGGTCGCTGGCCTGTACCACATCATCAGGGGCGCAGCTCCGGCCCGCTGGCTGATCGGCATCGGCGGTTTCGGCTCGCTCGCGTTCGCCGGCTACCTGCTCATGCGCCTGAGCGGCAGCCTCCGCTCGCTCGGCGGCGATTCCATGGTCATCGCGCGGGGCGGCCCCGGCCTGTGGGTCATCGCGGCTGGCTCGCTGCTTGCGTTCACGACCCTGTTCATGCCGCCTTCGTCGCAAACCACTGTCAGGCGGCGGGATGGCAGCGGCGGCATCGTGGCCTGGGCAGCGGACCTTGACTCGGCGGGCGCGCGGCGGGCTCTGCAGATCGGCCTCGGCCTGGTGTGGCTGCTCGATGCCGGCCTGCAGTACCAGCCGTACATGTTCGGCAAGTCCTTCGTCACCCAGGTACTTGACCCGTCGGTGATGGGCAGCCCAGCGCTGGTGGCAAACCCTGTCATGGTTTCCGGCCAGCTGATCGGGCACCACCCGGCGGCCTGGAACGCCGTGTTCGCCACCATCCAGCTCGTCCTGGCGGGGGGACTGCTGTGGCGGCGGACGGTCAGGGCGGCGCTGGCCGGTACCGTCGTATGGTCGCTGGCGGTGTGGTGGTTCGGCGAAGGGCTGGGCGGGCTCTTCACCGGGACGGCCACTCCGGTCACCGGAGCACCGGGCGCGGCGATCCTTTACGCCCTCACCGCCCTGCTTGTCTGGCCCGCGCGGCCCGTCGCCGGGCAGCCCGCGGCGGGACCGGCCGCGGCGGGACCGTCAGCGGCGGAACCGTCAGCGGCGGAACCGTCCGCGACCTCGGAGCCGGCCAGCGTCGCGGCAGGCAGCCCGCTCGGTGGCCGCGGGGCGCGGCTGGCCTGGCTCGCCCTGTGGGGCGGTTCGGCGTTTCTTGTCCTGCAGGCCGCTAACCGGGCGCCGCTCAGCCTGCACGACACCTTCGCGGGCCTCGCCGCCGGGGAACCCGGCTGGCTTGCGGCCGTTGACCATACCGTTGCGGCCGCGGTTGGCGACCACGGCACTTTGGTGTCAGTCCTGCTGGCGACCGCCTTCGCCGCCATCGCAGCAGGAGTGCTCCGCTCCGGTACGACAAGGCCAGCGCTGGCCGCAGGCATCGTCATCGCCCTGCTCATCTGGGTAGCAGGCGAGAACGTCGGCGGGATATTCACTGGTCACGGCACCGACCCGGACACCGGTCCGCTGCTCATCCTGCTCGCGGCCGCCTTCTGGCCGCCCGGCCGGCGCGGCCACCTGCCACGTTCGCAGGCCGGCCCTTAGCCTCGCCAGGCCGCTCAGCGCGAGGGTCGGGCCGCTGGCCGCTACGGGGCCGGGTGGGTGCCGGCCAGCGCCGCGTCGGCCGGCTCGAAGGCGGCGAGCGGCGCCCGTCCGGAGACGAGGTCAGCGGCCCGCTCGGCGATCGCGATCGTTGGCGCGTTGGTGTTGCCGCGCGGCACCGCGGGCATCACCGAGGCGTCCACGACCCGCAGTCCGTCGACGCCGCGCACCCGGAGCTCTGGGTCGAGGACGCTGGTCAGCTTGCTCGCGGCCAGCGTGGAGTCCCCGCCCATCGCGCAGGTGCCGACCGGATGGTAGATGGTCGACAGGTCACGCCTGATGAAGTCACGGATCTCGGCATCGGTCTGGACGTGGTGACCAGGTGCCAGCTCCGACGTGCAGAGCTTAGCCATCGGCGGGGTGGCGGCGAACTCCCTGGCCGCCCGCACCGCCCAGATCAGCGGCTCCATGTCGGCGCCATCGGAGAGGTAGCCAGGGTCGATGACCGGCTTGTGCCGCGGATCACTGCTGCGCAGCCGGATCCGGCCCCGGCTGCCGACCGAGACGAGGGCGATGAGCAGCGAGAACGCGCGGATCGCCGGATCGGTCAGCCCGCCGTTCTGATATGGCGCAGGGACAGCGTGCCACTGGATGTCGGGGGCCGGGAGACCCCGGTCAGACCGGCTGAAACCGCCCGACTCCGCCACATTGGTCGCCATCGGGCCGGAGTGCATCAGCTGCCAGCGGAACAGGTTCTTCGGGCCTGCCTTCTCCCACAAGCCCCGGGCTTTGGGAGTGTTCCAGATCGGCGTGACGACCGGGTGATCGGACAGATTCGCGCCGACGCCAGGACTGTCGGCCACGACCGCGACGCCGTGCTCGCGGAGGTGATCCGCGGGCCCGATCCCCGACAGCATCAGCAGCTGCGGGCTGCCGATGGCGCCCGCCGCGAGGATGACCTCGGACTCAGCGCGGGCAGTCTCGCTCACGCCACGGACCAGGTAATCAACGCCAACGGCGCGCCCGCGTTCGATGGCGACGCCGGTCACCAGGGCGTCCGCCTGCACAGTGAGGTTAGGCCGCCCCGCGGCGGGATGCAGGTAGGCGTCGGCCGCCGACCAGCGGCGGCCGGCCCGCTGCGTCACCTGGTAGAAGCCGGTGCCGTCCTGCCTGGGCCCGTTGAAGTCGTCGTTCGCCTCCAGGCCGCTCTGCCTGGCCGACTCGACGAACGCGGCCGTCAGCTCCGACTTGTACCGCCCGTCCTGCACCGACAGCGGGCCGGACGCGCCGTGGAACGCCGAGGCTCCGCGGGAGTTGTTCTCCGCCCTGAGGAAATAGGGAAGCAGATCGGCATAGCCCCAGCCTTCGCAGCCGTAGTCGTCCCGCCAGGTGTTGTAGTCATACCGGCTGCCGCGGATATAGATCATCGCATTGATCGATGACGAGCCGCCCAGGGTCCGGCCGCGCGGCCAGTAGATGGAGCGCCCGGCCGCCCGCTCCTGCGGCGCGGTCTGGTAATTCCAGTCGTAGGTGGTCTTGAACAGCTGACTGATGGCCGCGGGGATATGTATCTCGTTGGCGTCGTCAGGCGGTCCCGCCTCGAGCAGCAGGACGCGCAGTGCCGGGTTCTCGGTGAGACGCGCGGCCAGAACGCAGCCTGCGCTGCCGGCGCCGACGATGACATAGTCGTACACGGCGACCTCCCGAACACAGTTCGGACATTCGACAGACACCCTACTAGTCCGGAACCAGGCTGCCAGTAGCGGTCGCGCTGCGGGTGGCGGGAGGCCAGCGCAGCCGTTGCCCACTCAGAAGTAAGCGCGCTCCCGGCCTTTCGGCCGGGAGCGCGCTTCCCCATAGCGGACCGTCCGCACACCGGCGGGCCCCCGAGAACCGCCGGGCGCATGAGATGACGGCCCGCAGGCCACCGGGCCTGCCCCAAGGCCCGTTTCGGCCTGGACCGGATCATCACCTTCCGTGACCCAAACCACGGTGAGCAACTGCCTCACCTGGTCACTATCAGCGATCACCCTTCGTACTCATACGATGCCACATCGTGGCGATGATGTGAATACCCCAGGTCAGACCGGCAAATCCTCTTCCGGGAGCAAAGATTATGCCGGCCTCCCAGGGTCGGCCGCAGCGATCACGCGGGGCCTGAGTTTCGGCGCTTCCGGCCTCGTGCCGAGAGCCCGCGGTCGATGCTGCCGATTGCCCGATACGGTGGGTTCCATGTCACGTGACCCCAGGCAGACACCCGTCGTGCTGTCGCGCATCTACACCCGTACCGGAGATGACGGCAGTACCGCGCTGGGCGACGGCAGCCGGGCGGCCAAGACCGACCTGCGGCTCGCCGCCTACGCCGACGTCGACGAGGCTAACTGCGCGATCGGGGTAGCCGTCACGATGGGCGGCCTGCCCGACGACATCAACCGGCTGCTCATCCGGATCCAGAACGAGCTCTTCGACGTGGGCGCCGATTTGTGCAATCCGGTCTCTGACCAGCCGCCCTACCCACCGCTGCGGATCGACGAGAGCTACATCACCGAGCTTGAGCGCCAGTGCGATGGCTACAACGAGAGCCTGCCGACGCTGCGCAGCTTCGTGCTGCCTGGCGGCACCCCTGGCGCGGCGCTGCTGCACACCGCCAGGACCGTCGTGCGGCGGGCCGAGCGCGCTACCTGGGCCGCGATCGACCAGCACGGGCAGACCATGAGCCCGCTCCCGGCGCGTTATCTCAACAGGCTGTCTGACCTGCTGTTCATCCTGGGCCGCCAGGCCAGCGCGTCGGCCGGCGATCTGCTCTGGAAGCCCGGCGGGGAGCGCTAGAGCAGAGCCTTAGCGGGCTGCTCAGCCGAGTTCAGGCATCGGGCCCGGCGGGGCGGCCTCTAGCCACGCCAGCAGGCCCATCACCGCGTCCATGCTCATCGCCAGCTCGATATCGGGGGCGGCCCCCTCGCCCGCATGGCACTCCACCACCACCGTGCCAGGGCCCAGGCTCACCGCCTCGGCCGGACCGGCCCTGCGCCTGGTCACGACGGTGAGCACGTGCCGGTCGAAGACCTCATCCGGTCTCATCCGGATCCCGAGCGCCCGGTACCAGAGGAGCTCGTCTGGCCGGTATGCGGCAAGCCCCAGGCGCCAGGCTTGATCCTGGCGGAGGCGCAGGCCGCACTCTATCGTTCCGCCACCGCGCCCCAGCAGGATCCGGCGCACCGCGATGCCGACCGCGGCAAGCACCCCGATGACGAGAACGGCAACCAGAAGCCAGACAACCCCGACTGCCAGCCCTTCTGCCACCTGGGCGCTCCGCGCTGGCCCTCATCAGCCCTGTTCGCCGGCGGCCCGCAGCAGCGCCCTCGCGTAGCGGGCCCCGGCGGGCTCCACACCGCCGTGGCTGGCTCCGGTAGCCTCGGCCTCGCCAAGCGCGGCATCCAGGGCGGCTCTGGCCGCGTCCTTGTCCACCTGCTCGCCGAGTTCAGCCTGCCGGGCCAGGATCGATACCCGGTTGTCGGCGATGGCCAGGAACCCCCCGCCGACCGCCGCGAGCACCTCGCTGCCGATGGCAGCCGTGTTCTCGTCCTCAGGCAGGATCCGGACCAGGCTGCCCTCGGCCAGGATGCCGAGCACCGGCGCGTGGCCGGTCAGCACGCCGATGTCGCCGTCGAGGGTCTTGGCGATCACCCGCTGGGCGGTGCCAGCCCATACCTGGCCCTCGGGAACGACAAGTTCCACATGCAGCGTCACCGTGCCACCCCGGGTGCCTCAGTCACGACCGCTCCATGTCCTTTGCCTTCCGCTCCACGTCCTCGATGCCGCCGCACATGAAGAATGCCTGCTCCGGGAGGTGGTCGTACTTGCCTTCACAGATCGCCTTGAACGAGGAGATGGTGTCGGCCAGCGGGACGAATTCGCCCTCCTGGCCGGTGAACTGCTTGGCGACGAACATCGGGTGGGACAGGAACCGTTCGATCCGCCTCGCCCGCTGCACGGTGACCTTGTCCTCTTCGGACAGTTCGTCGATGCCGAGGATGGCGATGATGTCCTGCAGTTCCTTGTACCGCTGCAGGATCCGCTGTACCTCGCGGGCCACGTCGTAGTGCTCCTGCCCCACATAGGCGGCATCCAGGATCCGCGAGGTGGAGTCCAGCGGGTCGACCGCAGGGAAGATGCCCTTCTGGGTGATCTCCCTGGACAGCACCGTGGTCGCGTCCAGGTGCGCGAAGGTGGTGTGCGGTGCCGGGTCGGTGATGTCGTCGGCGGGCACGTAGATGGCCTGCATCGAGGTGATCGAGTGGCCGCGGGTCGACGTGATCCGCTCCTGCAGCTGGCCCATCTCGTCGGCCAGCGTGGGCTGGTAACCCACCGCTGACGGCATCCGGCCGAGCAGCGTAGAGACTTCGCTGCCCGCCTGGGTGAACCGGAAGATGTTGTCGATGAACAGCAGCACGTCCTGGCCCTGGACGTCGCGGAAGTACTCGGCCATCGTGAGCGCCGCCAGCCCGACCCGGAGCCTGGTGCCCGGCGGCTCGTCCATCTGGCCGAAGACAAGCGCGGTGTCCCTGATGACGTTGGACTCCGTCATCTCGATGATCAGGTCGTTGCCCTCGCGGGTCCGCTCGCCGACGCCCGCGAATACCGAGACACCGCCGAAGTTCTTGGCGACCCTGGTGATCATCTCCTGGATCAGCACGGTCTTGCCCACGCCGGCGCCGCCGAACAGGCCGACCTTGCCGCCCTTGACATAGGGGGTCAGCAGGTCGAGCACCTTGATCCCGGTCACCAGGATCTCCGTCCGCCCCTCCAGCTGGTCGAACGGCGGCGGGTCCCGGTGGATCCCCCACCGCTCGGTCACATTCAGGGACGCCGTCGGTACGTCCAGGGTCTCGCCGAGGACGTTGAACACATGGCCCTTGGTGACGTCCCCGACCGGCACCGAGATGGGGCCGCCGGTGTCGGTCACCGGAGCACCGCGCACCAGGCCGTCGGTCGGCTGCATGGCAATCGCGCGGATGACGTTGTCGCCGATGTCGAGAGCGACCTCCAGGGTCAGCGTCCGCTGCTCCTCCCCGAGCGTCACATCGACGTGCAGAGCGTTATAAATGCCTGGTATTTCCCCGGTGGCGAACTCCACGTCGACGACGGGACCCGTGACCCGCACGACACGTCCGGTGCCGGCGCCTGCCGCACCCGAGGCGGCGGGGTTCTCTACGGTAGCGGTCATATGAGGCTCACTTACTCCCTGAGAGCGTCTCAGCCAGCGCGTTGGCGCCCCCGACGATCTCGCTGATTTCCTGGGTGATCTCGGCCTGCCGTGCCTTGTTGGCTTCACGCGTGAGCTGGTCGAGAATGTCGTTGGCGTTGTCAGTGGCCGACTTCATGGCCCGCCGCCTGGCTGCGATCTCGGCCGCCGCCGCATCGAGCAGCGAGGCAAAGATCCGGCTTTCCACATACCAGGGCAGCAGCGCGTCAAGGACCACCTCGGGCGACGGCTCGAACTCGTAGACCGGTATCGGCCCGGGCGGCGGCTCCGTGGTCTCCTCGATCTCCAGCGGCAGCAGCCTGCGGACGACGGGCTGCTGGGTGAGCATGGACACGAACTCGGTGTGCACCACGTGGATCTCGTCGACACCGCCCTCCTCGGCCGGCCGCCCGAACGCCTGCAGCAGGGCGCTGGTGATCTCGCTGGCGTTATGGTGCGCCGGGGTGTCGGAGAAGCCGCCCCACTCCCCCGCGATGTCCAGGCTGCGGAACCGGTACCAGCCGATCCCTTTCCGCCCGGTCACGTAGGGGATGGTCTCGATGTTGTGGCTGCCCAGCAGCGCCCGCAGGCCCTGCGCCGCCCGCAGCACGTTGGCGTTGTAGCCGCCGCAGAAGCCCCGGTCGCTGGTCATGATGAGGACCGCGGCGCGGCGGCGGTTCTCCGGTTCCCTGGTCAGCGGATGCTCGATCTGCCCGGACCGGCTGACCACCGCCTCGACCGCGCGGGTGATCTCGCTGGCGTACGGCGCGGCCGCGTGGGCCCGCTGCTGGGCCTTGATGATCCGCGACGCCGCGATCAGCTCCTGGGCGCGCGTGATCTTGGCGGTGGACTGGACCGATCTGATCCGCCGCCGGACCAACCGAAGCTGTGCTCCCATGCCTGCCTCTCCCGCCCTAGGACTTCCCGGCCGGCGGGTCGGCGTACTTGACGACCTTCTCGCGGCCAACCTCGCCCTCGTCGATCGGCTCGGCCGGCTCCTCCTTCACCAGCAGCTCGCCGTCGCTGGTCTCGAAACCGCGCCTGAACTCGTCGATGGCGTCCTTGAGCGCGGTCTGGGTGTCCTCGGACAGGTCGCCCGTTTCCCTGATCGCGTCGTAGATCCCCTGGTGCGAGCGCTGCAGGTAGTCAAGGAACTCGGACTCGAAGCGCTTGATGTCGTCGACCGGGACGTCGTCGAGGTGCCCGCTGGTCCCGGCCCACACCGCGATCACCTGGCGCTCTACCGGCATCGGGCTGAACTGGCCCTGCTTGAGCAGCTCGACGAGGCGGGCGCCGCGGTCAAGCTGGGCCCTGGACACGGCGTCGAGGTCGGAGGCGAACGAGGCGAAGGCCTCGAGGTCACGGTACTGGGAGAGGGCCAGTTTCAGCCCTCCGGCCACTTTCTTCATGGCCTTGATCTGGGCGTCGCCGCCGACCCTGGAGACCGACTGGCCGACGTTGATCGCCGGGCGCACGCCGGAATTGAACAGGTCGGTCTCCAGGAAGATCTGGCCGTCGGTAATGGAGATCACGTTGGTCGGGATGTAGGCGGAAATGTCGTTGGCCTTGGTCTCCACGATCGGCAGCCCGGTCAGCGATCCGCCGCCGACCTCATCGGAGAGCCTGGCGCACCGTTCAAGCAACCGCGAGTGCAGGTAGAACACGTCGCCCGGATACGCCTCGCGGCCCGGCGGCCTGCGCAGCAGCAGCGAGATGGCCCGGTAGGCCTCGGCCTGCTTGGTCAGGTCATCGAAGATGATGAGCACGTTCTGGCCCGCGTACATCCAGTGCTGGCCGATGGCCGATCCGGTGAATGGGGCGACGTACTTGAAGCCCGCCGGGTCCGAGGCCGGTGCCGCCACGATCGTGGTGTAGTCAAGCGCGCCCGCGTCCTCCAGCGACTGGCGGACCTGCGCGATGGTCGAGCCCTTCTGGCCGACGGCGACGTAAACGCACTTGACCTGCCGGGCCAGGTCGCCGGACTCCCAGTTGCCCTTCTGGTTGATGATCGTGTCGATGGCGATGGCTGTCTTGCCCGTCTGCCGGTCGCCGATGATCAGCTCGCGCTGGCCGCGCCCGATCGGGGTGATCGCGTCGATCGCCTTGATCCCGGTCTGCAGCGGCACGTTCACCTTCTGCCGCTGCACCACCGACGGAGCCTGCACCTCCAGCGGGCGTGGCACCGTGCCCTCGATCGCGCCCTTGCCATCCAGCGGGTTGCCGAGCGGATCCACCACCCGGCCGAGGAAGCCGTCGCCGACCGGGACGGACAGCACCTCGCCGGTCCGCCGGACCTGCTGGCCCTCGTCGATCTTGCTGAAGTCGCCGAGGACGACCACGCCGATCTCGCGGATGTCCAGGTTCAGCGCCAGGCCACGGGTGCCGTCCTCGAACTCGAGCAGCTCGTTGGCCATGGCAGAGGGCAGGCCCTCGACCCGCGCGATGCCGTCGCCGCACTCGGCGACGGTGCCGACCTCGTCCGCGGCCACGGCGCCCGGCTCGTAGGACTCGACGAAATGCGCCAGCGCATCCCTGATCTCATCCGGCCGGATTGTCAGCTCCGCCATCTTCCTGCCGTCTCTCTCGCCTTGATCTGGTATCTCAGGGTCTGTTTCGTGTTCCTGCGGCGCGACCGCAGGTCGGTCCGGTTCAGGCCGCCAGCCTGCGCCGGAGGCTGCCGAGCCTGGTCGCCAGGCTGCCGTCGATGAACTCGTCGCCGGTCTTGATGGACACCCCGCCGATGACCAGCGGGTCGAGCACCACATTGAGGTGCACGTCGTGACCGTAGGCGGCAGCGAGCGCCGCCGCCAGCCTGCCGCGCTGCTCGGCGGTGAGGTCGACAGCGACATGGACCTCGGCCACCAGCCGGGCCCGCCGCTGCGCGGCCAGCCGCGCATAACCGGCCAGGCTCGTATCCAGGCTACGTCCCCTGGGGCGCACCGCCGCCTGGGCGACCAGCCGCAAGCTCTGGGCGGTCACCTTGCCGCCCAGCAGCTCATCGAGCAGCTCCCGCTTGCGGTCAGCCGCTACGAACGGATTCGACAGCACGGCCCGCAGGTCAGAGTGGGCATTCACGACACGGCTGAACCTGAACAGCTCGTCCTCAAGGTCGTCGAGGTGACCGTCACCGTCCGCCGCCTCGACAATAGCCAGCACGGCCAGCTCCTCGGCAGCGTCGGCCAGGTCAGCCGGGGCCGACCAGCGCCCGCTCACCAGGCTGGTGACCAGCTCGAGCGTGGCGGGCGACACCTTCCCGCCGAGCAGCTGCCTGGCCAGGTCCGTTTTGGCCCGGGCGTCGCGCGCCGAATCGGACAGCGAGCGCAGCAGCGCAGGCTCCCCGTCGATCAGCGTGGTGACGGCGAACAGTTCGTCGCCGAGCTGAGCGGCCGACCCTGGGTTTGCTCCCGCTACCTCGGCGAGCCGCTCCTTGGCTGCCCCGAGCGATGCCCTGCTTGCGCCTCTCATCGGCCTGCCTTCACCCCGCCGGCCGGGCCGGACTGGCCTTCCTCGAGCTCGGCCAGGAACCTGTCCACTGTCCTGCGCTGCCTGGCCTCGTCCTGGAGGGCCTCGCCGACGATCCGGCTGGCCAGCTCGACCGCGAGCGAGCCGACCTCGGTACGCAGCGAGTTCACCGCCTGCTCCCTGGCCGCCTCGATCTGCGCCGTCGCCGCGCTGACCAGCCGCTGGTACTCAGCCTGCCCCCGGTCCCGCTCTTCGGCCACGATCTGGGCGCCCTGCTCCTTGGCCTGCTCCCGCAGGCGCGCGGCCTCATGCCTGGCCTCGGCGAGCTGCGCCCGGTACTGCTCGAGTTCCCGCTGCGCTTCCGCCTGGGTCTCCTTGGCGCGCTCAAGCCCGCCCTCGATCGCGTCGGTGCGCTCCGCGAGGGTCTTGGTGATCCGCGGCATCAGCACCTTGGCGAGCAGACCGAACACGATCAGGAACGAGACCGCGCCGATGATCAGCTCGGTCAGGTCAGGGACCAGGGGATTCTGCGTCGCTGCCGCCTGGTACAACATGTGCGGCTACCTCTCCGGCCTGGGCCTCATTTGATGAAGAACGGGACCGCGATGCCGATCAGCGCGAGCGCCTCGGTCAGCGCGAACCCGATCCACATGTACGTGGTGATGATTCCCGTCGCCTCAGGCTGGCGGGCCATCCCCTCAATAGCATGACCGAAGACCAGGCCGATGCCTACGCCCGGGCCGATCGCGGCCAGGCCGTAGACGAGCGCGCCGAGGTTCTTGATGCTGATGTTGAGGTTGGTGGTGGTGCCCGCCGCCAGCAGGGTGGCCAGTGGATGCATGTGTCGTTTCTTTCTCTCCGGTCGGCGGCACTTCCCGCCGTGGCTCTTGTTGCGTCGGTTCAGGGCTGAGTCGGTTCAGTGTGATGACTCCATCGCGTCCGCGAAGTAAAAGGCGGTCAGCGTGGTGAAGATGAAGGCCTGCAGCGCCTGGATCAGCACCTCGAGCCCGGTCAGGATGATCGTCATGACGAACGAGGTCGCCGCGAACAGCAGCCCGATCGAGGCGCTGAACAGGTACCAGGAGGCCAGCGCGAACACCAGCAGCAGCAGGTGGCCGGCCAGCATGTTGGCGAACAGCCGGATGGTGAGGGTGAACGGCCGCACGATAATGTTCGACAGCAGCTCGATCGGGCTCAGCAGCGGCAGGATCCACCATGGCGCGCCGGGCGGCACCGCCATGTTCTTGAAGTAGCCGAGCGCCCCCTGGTGCTTGATGCCCAGGGTGATATAGGTGATCCAGACCATCAAGGTCAGTCCGAGCGGGAACGCGATCTTCGACGTCGCGGGGAACTGCGCCAGCGGGATGATCCCCATGATGTTCATGAACCAGACGAAGAAGAACAGCGCCACAAGGAACGGCAGGAAGCCGTCGCCCTTCTTGCCGAGCTGCGGACGCAGTATCTGGTCCCTGACGAACAGCACGCCGAGCTCGGCGACGTTCTGCGCGCCGCGCGGGACGAGCTTCGGGTTGCGGAAGGCGAACCCGAAGAAACCCACCACGATGCCCGCGCAGATCACCGCGAGCAGCATCGGCTTGGTGAAGTGGAAGCTGCCGATGGAGAAGATCGGCTTAAAGAAGAAGTAGTCGATCGACGGGGCCGGGTATCCGCAGCCGGTGAAGATGTGGCATCCGCTGGCCGTCGTGATCGCGTGGATGTCACTCACGGTGTGTACCTCCGGCTGGTCGCGCTGTCATTCTGTGGGCCGCCCGGACGCGTCGGCTTCCGCGACGTCCGGGAACGCCGGGTCCGGGTGTCCCGCTCGCGCGCGGTCAGGACGGTCGTGCGTACCGGAAGATGATGAGCGCGATCGCCAGGGCGAGGCCGAGCAGCATCCCGGCCGGGAACAGCGCTGATATCCCGGTCCATCGCCCGATCAGCCAGCCGGCCCCGCCGTAGACGGCCATTCCCCCGATCAGATAGCTGGTGACCGCCCAGCCAGCACTCGCGCTCGGCGGCCCTGGCGAATAGTTCTTGTCCGGCGGCTTGTTGTCCTTGCCGCTCATCGCAGGCTGGCCGCCGCCGGGAGCCAGCCGCCACAGCCTTGCGCGTGGGCCGCGGTACGCCGTCCAGGTCCTGTATGTGCCGCACGGGTCACCGTTCCCGGTCCGGCTGGACGTACAGCATCTTCCGCCGCAAGGACCACATCACCTGCGCCGCGCTGTAGGCGAGGATGCAGACGATCGCGGTCAGGCCGAACATCCGGGGATTGAAAGCGGTCGAACCCTGGAACCGCCCCACGAGGAAGAGCAGGATGACAATCTTGATGAGATATGTGCTGAGTGCGGTCACCATCATGGCCTGCGGGCTCACCCGCGCCGCGCGGCCCACGGCGATCATGCTGATGCCGAAGAAGACGGCGACCAGGCCCACCCCGATCGCGGCTCCGATCAGCGCCTTACTGCCGCCCAGACCAGCAGCGAGCCCGACCATGACCGCGCCGACGGCGGCAGTTACGACTGCCGACCGGCGGACGATCCAGGCATAGTCTGGCAGCATCTAATCGGCTCCGGGGGAACTCGACGGGAACAGGTCGGTCTGCGGGGACGATCGACTGCCCGAGCCGGTGCCCGGGTGGCACCGGACCGCCGACCCGCAAGTGCGGCGGGGCAGCATCGTCAGGTGACCGAAACGTATCACGGGCCTCGAACTCGTCTGCGAGTGGGTGCTCGTGAAAGATATCACAAGCTCTCCGGCCACGGGTTCGGTAAGTGACCTTAAGTCACGAATGCACCGTTCCGCTTGGGCGTCTAGCGCCACCGCGGATCGGTCAGCGCCTGCACGGCCAGCACGGTAGTCGGCGTGTCCGGGCCCGCCGCCGGCTGGCCAGTTCCCGCTGCCGGGGACCGGCCGGGCGGGTCCGTTATGGGCTGACCGGGCGCGTCCGTTATCGCCTGCCCGGGCGCGTCCGTCATGGCCTGCCCGGGCGCGTCCGTCATGGCCTGCCCGTTCGCGTCCGTCGTGGCCTGCCCGTTCGCGTCCGCCAGAAGCTGGCCGTTCGCGTCCGTCATGGCCTGCCCGTTCGCGTCCGCCAGAAGCTGGCCGTTCGCGTCCGTCACGGCCTGCCCGGCCGTTACCGAGGCCGGCTGGCTGATAGCTGGCCCGCGCCGGCCGCGGGCCCCGCGCGGCCGCTTCCACCAGCGCAGCCGGGGCATGGACATCAGCAGCAGCGCGAGCACGGCCGCCAGGGTCGCCACCGCGAACACGAACACCTGCGTATTCGCGACGGACAGCCAGACCACCGTTCCGGCGAACAGCGCCGCCCACAGGTACATGATCAGCACGCTCAGCCGGTGCGAGTGACCGATGTCGAGCAGCCGGTGATGCAAGTGCCGCCGATCCGCGGCGAACGGCGACAAACCTGCCCTGGTCCGCCGGATCACCGCGAGCAGCAGGTCAGCGTACGGGATCACCAGGATCGCGGCGGGCAGCAGCAGCGGCAGCACCTCGGGGAACCTGTTCAGCGTGGCGGTCTTGTAGTTGACCAGGCTCCAGTAGTTCAGCGAGGCGATGCTCGAGATCGGCGTGTAGGCGAGCAGCAGCCCGAGCAGCATCGCGCCGGTGTCACCCATGAAGATCCTGGCCGGATAGAAATTGTGCGGCAGGAAACCGAGGCACGCCCCGGCCACCAGCGCCGCAGCCAGTGCCGGGCCAGCCTGATCGGTAATGCCGGTCACGCGGGTGAGCTTGAAGTAATAGACGAAGAACGAGAGCGCGGCGATGCACACGATCCCGGCCGCCAGGCCATCGAGGCCGTCGATGAAATTGACCGCGTTAATGGTGGCGACCACGACCAGGATGGTCAGCGCGGTCGCCTCGTTCGGGGTCAGGATCAGCGCTCCGCCGCCCGGCTCGGGCAGCCAGGCGAGCTGGGCGCCGCTCCAGACCAGGATCGCGGCGGCGGCCACCTGGCCGGCCAGCTTGCTGATCGGGTTGAGGCCCCACCGGTCGTCGACAGCGCCAACCGCCACGATCAGGCCGCCTGCCAGCAGCAGGCCGGCCCCCATCCGGCTGCCTTGGAACACGTTCCCGCGCAGCGGCTCGACCTGGCTGGCCACCATGAGCCCGGCCGCCAGGCCGGCATATATGGCCAGCCCGCCGAGCAGCGGGATGGGTACGACGTGCACATCCCGGTCCCTGGCGGCATGCATCGCGCCGACCGAGATCGCCACGCGGCGCACCAGCGGCGTGAGCAGATAGGTGACAGCAGCCGTAACGAGAAGCGTCAGACCGTACTCACGCACGGTCCTTCACCACGTCCGGCCGGCTTCTACAGGCATTAGAGCAACTCTAGAACACCGGGTCACCTGCCGGGCCGGGTGCGCGGGCAGCGACCGGGCCTGCGCCGGGGCCAGGACCCGGCGCGCACGCTGTCGGCCGGCTGCACCGGGCAAGGTCAACCGCCTGACCCGGCGTCATCGACGGTGACCAGGGCCGTCACCTCGCGGAGCCGCCCGATGGAGACCACTCCGAGGCGGAGCAGCCGCGGCGTCGTACCGGTGAGGTCGACGATGGTGGAGGGAACGTCACCTGCGCACGGTCCCCCGTCCAGGTAGACGGAGACGACGTCGCCCAGCTCCTGCGCGGCCTGGTCCGCCGTGATGGCGGGCGGCGACCCGCTGCGGTTGGCGCTGCTGACCGCGAGCGGTCCCGTCTCCTTGAGCAGCTCGAGCGCGACAGGGTGCAGCGGCATGCGCACCGCTACCGTGCCGCGGGTGTCGCCAAGATCCCAGTTCAGCGTCCGGCTGGCCCGGCAGACCAGGGTCAGGCCGCCGGGCCAGAACTCCTCGATGAGGTCATGGCCGTAGGTCCCGAAGTCCTCGACCAGCGCGGAGGCCGCGCGGACCGTCCCGACCAGCACCGGAGGCGGCATCTCCCGGCCGCGCCCCTTGGCCGCGAGCAACCCGGCGACCGCCGCCGGATGAAACGCGTCGGCACCCACCCCGTACACCGTGTCCGTCGGCAGGACCACCAGCTCGCCGGTGCGCAGCGCGGTGGCCGCCGCCGCCAGGCCCTCGCTTCGCTGCCCGGCGTCTGCGCAGTCATACCTGGCACTCATGGCCGCTCATCCTGCCACAGCGGTGACGAAGCGGTCCCGGCCGGCGAGGTCGGTGTGGTTGCGGGTGTGCCGCCAGCCGTTCTCCTCCGCGAAGACCCAGTAGACGGCCGCGCCCTGCGGCGCGCCATGCTCGACGGCGACCAGGCCGCCGGGGCGGAGCAGCCTGGCGGCCACCCGCTCGACCACCCTGATCGCGTCCAGCCCGTCCGCGCCGCCCCATAGTGCCGTCGCCGGATCGTACTCGCCGACTTCCGGTGGAACCCAGGAGCCAAACGGGATGTAGGGCGGATTGCTGATGACCAGGTCCAGCCCGCCGTCAAGATCAGAGAGCACGGCGCTGAAGTCGCCGCCATGCACGGTGATCCGCCCGGCGATGTGCGGCGCTGCCGCAACGCACCTGGTGACGTTCCGCTCCGCCCAGCCGCGGGCCAGCGGATCCGCCTCCACCGCGTGCACCTGGGCCCGCGGCACCTCCTGAGCGATGGCCAGTGCGATCGCCCCCGATCCGGTGCCGAGGTCGGCCACCACCGGTTCGGCGTTGTCCATCTTCCGCAGCTCGTCGATCGCCCAGCCGGTCATCACCTCGGTCTCCTGGCGCGGCACGAACACGCCGGGACCAACCTCGAGGTCCAGATAGCGGAAATAGGCCAGCCCGGTGATGTGCTGCAGCGGCTCGCGGGACGCCCGCCGCGCGACGTCGTCCCAGTACCGCGCGTCGAACGCGGCATCGGGCACCGTGTGCAGCGCACTCCTGGCCACGCCGTGCACGTGCGCGGCGATCAGCTCGGCGTCGGCCCGCGGCGACTCCACTCCGGCCTCGGCCAAGCGCGCGGTGGCCATGGCGATCTCGTCGACCAGCAGGCTCATCGCAGCGGCCTGCTCTCGGCAGGTCCCCGGCCCGCCAGGGCAAGCCGACCGGGCAGCACCGATCCGTCAGGCGACATCGGCGGCCGCGAGCTTCTCCGCGCGGTCGGCTTGCACCAGCGCGCCGATGACCGCGCCCAGGTCCCCGTCGATGACCTGGTCCAGGTTGTACGCCTTGTAACCGACGCGATGGTCGGAGATCCGGTTTTCCGGGAAGTTGTAGGTGCGGACCCGCTGCGACCTGTCGACAGTGGCGACCTGGCTGCGGCGCTCGGCCGCCGCGTGCGCGGCCGCTTCCTCCTGCGCCTGGGCGAGCAGCCGGGCGCGCAGGATCCGCATCGCCTGCTCCTTGTTCTGGAGCTGGCTTTTCTCGTTCTGGCAGGACACCACGATGCCGGTGGGCAGGTGCGTGATCCGGACGGCGGAATCGGTGGTGTTGACGCTCTGGCCGCCTGGCCCCGACGAGCGGAACACGTCCACCCGCAGATCGCCCGGGTCGATGGTGACCTCGACGGGATCGGCCTCCGGCATCACCAGAACCCCGGCCGCCGAGGTGTGGATACGGCCCTGGGATTCGGTGACCGGAACCCGCTGCACCCGGTGCACGCCGCCTTCGTACTTCAGCCGCGCCCAGGCGCCATCGCCGCCCGCCGCGGCGCGGCTGCGGCCGGGCGACTTGACCGCGACCGTCGCATCCTTGTAGCCGCCGAGCCCCGTCATGGTCGAGTCGAGGATCTCGGTCTTCCAGCCCTGCCGCTCCGCGAACCGCAGGTACATCCGGAGCAGGTCGCCGGCGAACAGCGCGGACTCCTCGCCGCCCTCGCCGGCCTTTACCTCAAGGATGACGTCCCTGGCGTCGTTGGCGTCCCTGGGGACGAGCAGCTGGCGCAGCCGCTCCTCGACCTCCGCGCGCCGCCGCCCGAGCTGCTCAGCCTCGGCGGCGAACGACGCGTCCTCCCCGGCCAGCTCGACCGCGGTGGTCTCGTCGGCCCGGATCTCCTGCCACTCGTTGTACGCATGCACGACCGGGCCGAGCTCCCCATAGCGCCGTCCAAGTGCCCTGGCGCGTTCGGGGTCGGAGTGGACCGCGGGGTCGGCGAGATCACGCTCCAGGGCCGCATACTCGCTGGCCAGCTCCGCGAGCCGGTCGAACACCGCAGTCCTCTCAGAAAACGTTGCCGCGAATCCGCCGGCTGGCGGCCAGGCGGACCCGCGGTTAGATCATGACGTTCCGGCGCGGGATCAGCGGGCTTACTTGTCGCCCGACGGCTTCTTACCGAAGCGCCGCTCGAACCTGGCGACCCGGCCACCGGTGTCCAGGATCTTCTGCTTACCGGTGTAGAACGGATGGCAGCTCGAGCAGATGTCGGCGTGGATCACGCCGTTCTTAGCCGTGCTGCGGGTGGTGAAGGTGTTCCCGCAGGTGCAGGTCACCGTGGTTACCACGTAGTCCGGGTGAATATCAGGCTTCATGTCGTGACTCCTGGGCTCTGGCGGTCGCCGGGTCGCCTCGCCGCGCGCCTGACGCGACGGGCGTGAACCGGTACCGCACTATCGTCGGCATACCAGTGTGCCAGACCCTGCAACAGGTTCCAGGGCCTGCTCATTCCCGTATCCGGCCGGCCAGGGCGGACTCCCGGCCGGCCGGAACGGGCCAGCCGGCCGGCTCAGCCGCCGACGGTGGTCTTCTGGACGTGCAGCAGGAACTCGGTGTTGCTCTTGGTCTCCCGCATCCGCTCCATCAACACCTCAAGGGCCTGTTGCGGCTCCAGAGCGTGCAGCACCCTGCGGAGCTGCCAGACGATCTTCAGCTCCTCCGGCGTCATGAGCAGCTCTTCCTTGCGGGTGCCCGACGCGTCCACGTCGATAGCCGGGAAGATCCGCTTGTCGGCGAGCTCACGGCGCAGCCGCAGCTCCATGTTGCCGGTGCCCTTGAACTCTTCGAAGATGACCTCGTCGGCCCGCGAGCCGGTCTCGATCAGTGCGGTCGCCAGGATCGTCAGCGAACCGCCGTGCTCGATGTTGCGCGCCGCGCCGAAGAACCGTTTCGGCGGATAGAGCGCCGTCGAGTCGACCCCGCCGGACATGATCCGGCCGCTCGCCGGGGCGGCCAGGTTGTAGGCCCGGCCAAGCCTGGTGATCGAGTCGAGCAGGACGACCACGTCATGGCCCATCTCGACCAGCCGCTTGGCCCGCTCGATGGCCAGCTCCGCGACGGTGGTGTGGTCCTCAGCCGGCCGGTCGAAGGTCGAGTGGATCACCTCGCCCTTGACCGAGCGCTGCATGTCGGTGACTTCCTCGGGCCGCTCGTCGACGAGCACGACCATCAGGTGGCACTCGGGGTTGTTCTTGGTGATCGCGTTCGCGATCGCCTGCAGGATCATCGTCTTACCCGCCTTGGGCGGCGACACGATCAGGCCTCGCTGGCCCTTGCCGATCGGGCTGACCATGTCGATGATCCGGGTAGTCATGATCCCCGGGTCGGTCTCGAGCCTGAGCCGGTTCTGCGGGTACAGCGGAACCAGCTTGGCGAACTCGGCGCGGGTCTTCGCGGCCTCCGGGTCGAGGCCGTTGATCTTGTCGAGCCGGACCAGGGCGTTGAACTTCTCCCTGCGCTCGCCGTCCTTCGGCTGCCGCACCGCGCCTTCGACGACATCTCCCTTGCGCAGCCCGTACCTGCGCACCTGGGACAGCGAGACGTAGACGTCGTTGGACCCGGGAAGGTAGCCGGTCGTCCGGACGAAACCGTAGTTGTCCAGGACATCCAGTATTCCTGCGATCGGGATGAGCACGTCGTCTTCGGTGATCACGGGCTCAGACTCAGTACCACGCTCGCGGCGCCTGTTGCCCGAGTTCCGGCCCCTGAACCTGTCCCTGCTGCGGCGGCTCCCCGAGCCGTCCCTGTCGTCATCGCGGCCGCCTTGCTGGTCGCCGCGCTGGCCGGAATCCCTGTTATCGCGGCCCGAGTCGCGCGAGTCGCCGCGGCCCGAGTCGCGGTTGCCGGAGTTGTTGTCACGGCCCGAGTCGCGGTTGTCCCGGCCGGAATCACGGGAGTCGCGCGGCCCGGAGTTGTCCCGGCCCGAATCACGGGAGTCGCGCGGCCCGGAGTTGTCGCGCGAGTCGCGGGGGCCGGTGTTGTCCCGGCCCGAATCGCGCGAGTCCCGGGCGCCGGAGTTGTTGTCCCGCGCACCAGAGTTGCTGTCGCGGCCCGAATCACGCGAGTCCCTGTGCTGCTCGGAGCCGTCACTCGCCGCGCGCGGCTGCTCGTCGCGCCGGCCGGTGCGGCGGCGCCTGTTGTCCCGCTGCCCGTCGCCGGGCTGCTGGACATCATCGCGCTGGCCGACGGTACCGCCGCCGTCACCGGAGCCAGCGGCCACGCCCTGCCCGCCACCAGCACCGCCGGCCGCGTTACCCGCGCCCGCGCCCGCACCGAAGCTCCCGGAACTGCCAAAACCCCCGGCAACCCCGGTCCCCACACCTCCCGAGTCGCGGTACGGGGCTTCCCCAATTCCGCCCGCTTGCGCGCCGCCCAGGCCGGGCGACATCGAAGTCTCAGATCTCATGGCGTCCTGCTCCAAGGAGTGGGTAGCGCCGGCTCCCGCAGGCACGCCCCGTTGGACTGGGTTATCGTTGGCCGCGCCCTTGCTTCCCCTGGTGGCACGGTCGGCGGTCCCGCCGCCCTCAGCGGCCTGGCCGCTCCGGCGGCGCTCTTCAATCGCCTCGATCAGCTGGCCCTTGCGCATCCGCCCGACGCCGACGATGCCCATCGACTGGGCCATCCGCTGGAGTTCTGGCAGGAGTTTCGCTGACAGTCCGGAACCGCCACCGCGGCCCGCTCCGGCCTTCGCGGCCGCACCGGCCCCGGCATCCACGTCCGGCCTGGAGCCTACCTCGCTCGCCGACCTGCGGGAAGTCCCCTCGGCACCCGCCGTGTCGCCGGCTCCGCCGGCAGCCGGGAACAGGGCGGGAGTTTCCTCAGGCGCGCCGGAGGAGCCAGTGAAAACTTCGGTGGTGTTGCTCACGAGGGGTCCTTCCCAGGGCGCGGACACCGGCCGGATGGGCAGCCGGTGTGACCCGCTATGACGGCCCGGCTGATCTGCCAGGGCAATTCTTGTGCTATGTGCCATCCCCGTGCCTTCTCGCATGTGGCAATCGCCGCCATGCGCAATCCATCGTCCGCGGCCAGCGTCGAAGAGGGAGGCTCGCGGTGAGCCCAGACGGCGGGGCAGGCTCGCCATGGCCGTCCAGGTGAGTTCTCGGAGCCGCAGGCCCTAAGAACTCCCAGGCAGCGCCCATGGCTACGGTGACCCATGGGCCGTCCGGTCCCACTCGTTTCCGCCGCGCCCTGTCCACTCCTGGCGGGGGTGGAGGTATGACAGAAGGTGGCTGTCCGTCGAAGCTGCAGGCCGCCGCTGGTTGCGGGTTGGCCTGACAGCAGGCAGGCGAGCACCGGTCCCCGTAGCGGGGCGTCTGGTGCAGCACCAAGCTTAACACCAAGAGAGCCCAAGGCATTCCTTCAGGCTGTGCGTTATCAGCGGGAGAAGCCGACAGAGTAGGCGCAAGCCTCGGAAGGCTCCGATGACACTCCCCGGGCGGGTACCCACCGAGGCGCTTCACCCGGCCGCCACGCAGTGGCGCGCGTCCCGGCTAGCGGACTGGAGGCTTCGCCTTGGCTGTCGACATCCAGGGGGCTTACATGCCATGCAGTACCCGTTTCGCTGGCGCTTGAACCGCCCGGCCGGCAATCCCTGACATGGTCGCCCGTTTTGGTGCGGTTGACCCGCGAATTTACTTGAGCCGCCCAGTTCTTACCAGTATGCCGGGCGCCGACCTGGGATAACGCGCCGCGCGCCCGGTCACATGCGGTCCGGCGGGTCGATCCCGAGGAGCCGCAGCCCGGCCCCGAGCGCGGCGCCCGCCGCCGATGCAAGCCACAACCTGGCCCGGACGCCCGCCGCGTCCGGCGGGGCGGACCTGCCCATGAACGGCAGCGCCGGGCAGTGCTCCCGGCAGTCGAGATAGGCCCCGGCCAGGCCCTCGAGGTAGCGGGCGAACTCATGCGGCTGGCAGCGCCTGGCCGCCCCGGCGGCGCGTTCAGGCAGCCACGAGATGCCGTAGAGAAGGTCGAGTTCGGGCGCCATGGAAAGCCGCCCCTGCACAAAGCCGCCGGGCTCGCCGCGCCGCAAACCGAGATCACCGGCCCAGCGCAGGGTGGCAGTAGCATCCGCCGCGGCCAGGCAAACCGCGAAGAACGAGTTGCCGGGCACATGCTGAACGGCTGACCGGGCGTCGATCTGCCCCGCCCGGCCGGTCCGCGTCCTGGCCAAGGCATAACGAATGGCATCGGCACCCGCGAATGCCACGGCCGCCGCGACCGGGCCCGCCGGCCCGGCGGGACCGGGCCCGTGCGGCCCCTCCGGCCTGCTCCCGACGAGGCCAGCCGGCGTGGCGGGACGGGCGCCGACGGGCCGTTCTATCCCGGTTTTGAAGTTGACCTGGGCACCAGCCGCCGCGGCTAGCCGGCCCGTCGCAAGGTCGGTCACCTGCTGCCAGGCTTGTGCCCAGGTAGCCGCTGCGGCCAGGTCGGCGTCGGCCGGCGCGGACCGCAGGACGCCGCGGAGAGCCTCGCTGCGGGTGCAGCCGTCGCCCGCCTGCGCCACCCGGACGGCCAGAGCGGCGAGGGTCTCGGCGGTCACCGCGACGGTGAGGTAGCCGCCGCCGGTGACGGACGCGGCAGCGATCCAGCTGACGCGCCGGACCCTGGCCGCCAGCAGCGCCGCTATCGTGGCCGCGTCCAGGCCCGCCGCCTCGGCCATGGCGAACGGCAGCGTGGTCGCATAGGTGCCAGGTGCGCCGCCCGCCCCCGGAGGCGCCGGCCGCCACGTGCCCGCGGTGCTGGCGCGGGCCCCGGCGCCGGCCGGCAGCTCGCCCGCGGCGATCGCGGCCGTGACCGCGCTGGCCAGCTCCGCGCCGATGTCCCCGGGAATCACAGGCCCAGGCTACGAGCGGGCGAAGGCGGCGGGGCCTGATCAGGCGACGCGCCGGCGGGTCAGTCGAAGGCGCTGCTTGGCGCGCCGACCAGCTCGCGGACCACCCGGATCATCTCGGCCGGGTCGAACGGCTTGGTGAGGTAGGCGTCCACGCCAATCTGGCGGCCCTTGTCCCAGTCGTCCTCCTGCGCCCGCGCAGTGATCAGGACAACCTTTATTCCGGCAGTCGCCGGGTTATCGCGGAGCTGGGTTGCGGTCACCCAGCCGTCGAGGCGGGGCATCATGACGTCCAGCGTGATCACGTCGGGCGCGGCTTCGAGCACCTTATCCAGGCAGTCCTTACCATCAACGGCCGTGACCACGTCAAACCCCTCAAGCGTGAGGTTCACGGCGATCAGTTGCCGGATGACCTCGTCATCATCGACAACCAGCACCCGGCCAATTCCCTGCGTCACTCGCGCGAGGCTACCTGTTCTGCCCGGCCGGCGCGCGCTGATCTGCAACGTGTCGGGAGATCCTCACGACTGGTACCCTGGCTCCGGTCCTGCAAGCCAGTGCCCGCCGGCACTTGTGCGCGAGCCCCCATAGCTCAGGGGATAGAGCAACGGCCTCCGGAGCCGTGTGCGCAGGTTCGAATCCTGCTGGGGGCGCCATCCCACGACCGGCCCGAACGGCGGCCTGATCAGGCCGAACAGCCAGTCTCACCGAGTATCGCGAACTGCCAGCCGATGCCAGGATGCGACACGAAACGCCGCAGGCTGACAGTTTCCGCGCCCCATACGCGCCCCAGGGATCACCGGCGGCTCCCCTCACCGGGCTGGTCCGGGTTTTCGAGACGCAATGCCTGATTCATGCGGCTGATCCACACGTCCTCCATGCCGGCTACGCACTTGGCGTACGTGCGCATCAGCACCTCGACGCTATGCCCGGCCCAGGCCGCGACCTCAGTCGGCGGGACGCCGGAATTGAAACCGGTAGGGAGCGGTTTACCAACCATGCTGAATACCTCCGTCGAAGTGCTCACCGTGCGGACGTATTCGTCAGGGTCGGTGAGGACCGGTCGCGGGCCAGTTCGGCGGCGTAGCGGGACCAGTCACCTCCGGCTTGGTGCATCCATTTGGCTGCGGTGGTCTCGTGCAGGCCGAGGAGGCTGGCGGTGACTGCGGCGGGGAGCTGGGCGGCGAGGTCGAGCAGCGCGGCCCGGCGGCCGGCCTGGGCGTAGATGCCGAGGGCGCGCAGGCGCTCGCCGAGCCTGGCCGGGGTGATGGGCCGCCCGGGCAGGTGGCCGGGGAACAGCCAGGTGGTGGCGGGCGGGGATCCGACGCCGCGGTGGCTGCGGCCGCCGTGGATGAGCTGGAGGGTGGCGGTGGCGAGCGGGCCGGGAACGGGAACGTCGTGGCGGCCGAGCCGGATGAGTACCTCGCTGTCGTGGCGGGTGACTTGGCTGGTGGTCATGACGGCGATGCGGGAGAGCGGCTGCCCGTAAAGGAGCAGCAGGCATCCGGCGACCCGGTCGGTGGGGTCGAGCGCGTTGTCGTGCAGTAGCCGGGTTGCCAGGGTCCACCGCTGGTCTTGGCTGATGGCAGCGCCGGTGGCGCGCGCTGGGGCGGGGATGGCAAGGCGCTGGCAGTGGCCGCGTGAGGCGGCCCAGGCCAGGAAGTCCCGGGCCAGGGGTGCGGACGGCCCGGTGTGCAGCTATTCGTCGATGTCGGCCTGCCTGCAGCTGGGGAGCGTGATGCCGCCGCTGCGGAGCCAGGCGAGGAGGTTCGCGGCGGCGTGGATGTTGTTGCGGGCGTGCGCGGTGGGGGTCCGCGGCCGCGGGCGCTGCTGGGCGCTGGCGCGCAGGCGGCGGATCACCTGCCAGGTGGCGTATGCCTGCACCAGCCGGCGGTCGGCGGCGGGCTCGATGGCCTCCAGCAGGCTGGCGAGCCATCGCTCGGCGCGGGCGAGTTCCTCGTCGCGGGGTGGCAGCGCCCCGCCGGCGGTGAGCATGTGCCGCAGGTAGTCGGCGGCTCGCCGGCGCGGGTGGGTGTCCAGGGCCTGGTGGCTGACCGCCAGCCGCCCGGCGGCGACGTCGGCGAGCAGGCTGGCTCCGGCTCCCTTGCGCAGCCAGTTCAGGGCGCTCCGCGGCTGGCGCGCGGCGGTGACCGCGCTGAGCACGCCGGTCAGCTCCGGGGCGACGATCCCGGTGCCGGCTGACAGCAGCCGGGCAGCACGGCGGCGCAGGCTGCACCGGGCGCAGCGGCCCTTCTCGTAAAGCTTGTCCTCGATCCCGCAATCGCCGCAGGCGCAGGTGACCGGGATCTTGGCGCAGTCCGCGCAGGTGTCAGCGGCCGGGCCGGGCGGGGCGACCAGCCGCCGCACCTGGCCGCAGGCCGTGCACGGTCCCCGGTGACGCAGCGCGGCGGTGTAACACGGGTCGCAGACCGGTCCTTCGGGCCAGCGGGCCTGCGGCGGGCGGTCCTGGCCGCAGCGGGCGCAGGCGGCGGTGGCCCGGGGCGCGCAGGAGGGGCAGACAGGCTGGCTGGTCGCGGCGAAGGTGCACGGGCGGCGGCGGCGGCACTTGCTGCAGGTGGCTTCGGGCAGCTGGTAGCAGTTGACGCAGATGCCCGGGCGGCCGTCCCGGGCGCGCACCGCGACCGGCGCGAGCCTGCCACAGGCCCCGCATTCGCGGCGGCGCCCGGGGTCGTCGCGGCGGTGGCAGACCTCGCAGAGCCGCTGGCCGGTGCTGTCACGGCCAGCAGCCGGCTTGACCTTGCCGCAGCTGGCGCAGGCGGCAGCAAGCTGCCACGCGCGGCACCGCTTGCATACCCCGCCGCCGCCATCACCGCGGAACAGCGGCAGGCCGGTGCGCCCGCAGGCCGCGCACGCGGGGATGGTGAGGGCGGCCGAACCGCGGGCGATCAGTTCGGCCGCCAGCCGCCCGGCAACTGGCGGCGCCCCGCGGGAGAGGGCATCGGGGCCGGCGGCCAGCGCCGCCGCCAGCTGGCGCAGCGCCTGCCCAGCGGGCGCCACCGCCTCGACCGCGGCTTCGATAACCGGCCGGGGCAGCGACCGGTCCGCCGCTGCCGCCAGCTCCACGGCCTGATCCCGCCGGCATCGCGGGCATCCTCGCCGCTGGCGGGGCCAGGCAAGCTCATGCCCGGCCGGGCAGCGCGCCACGACCGCGCTACCGGTCCGGCACGCCGGTCACCCGGGCCCGCACCGGCCGTGGCGGCGGCCCCGGCGCCGCCGCCTGCAGGCCGGCGCGGCCAGTTGCGACCGGTTCGATGAGCTCGCCGGGCCCGCAGCCGAGGATGTCGCACAGCGCGGCCAGCGTGGCCAGGCTGAGCCGTTCCGGAGTGCGGGTGACCAGCCGGTAGACCTGTTCCCGCGACAAGACGATGCCGCGCTCGGCCAGCAGCGGCCGCAGATCCGTGGTGGCATACATGTCCTTGTCGGCCATCAGCCGCCGCAGGTGCCACCGGTAGCCGAGCTTTCCCGGCATCACTTGCCGTCCTCTCCCTCGAAGGCCCGCGCCAGCGCCGCACGCAGCATCCGGTTCCGCGCGTCCTGCCCGACCGTCGTATAGGCCGCCGTGGTGGATGCCCACGAATGGCCCGCCTGGAACTGCACGAATAACGGGTCCGCGCCGTCTTCGATCAGGTGCGAGACATACGAATGCCGCAGGCAGTGCACCGACAGCTCGCTGGGCAGCCCGGCCCCCGCGCGCCAGGCCGCGAACCGCTCATCCACCGAGCGGGGCGAGATCCGCCCGCCCCGCTCGGTCAGCCACAGCGCCGGATGGCCGCCCGCGCCATAGCACGGCCGCACCTCACCGAGATACTGCCGTAAGGCCTCCGCGGCCCACGGCATCACCGTGGCCACCGCCCGCCGCCGCGGCGGGCTGCCGCGCATCGCCTTGCCGAACCGGACATGGCATACCCCCAGCTGGCCGAGTTC
The DNA here is from genome assembly GCA_050011895.1 of Streptosporangiaceae bacterium. Taxonomy (GTDB): domain Bacteria; phylum Actinomycetota; class Actinomycetes; order Streptosporangiales; family Streptosporangiaceae; genus DATBGO01. The sequence goes on from JBEKIF010000001.1 coordinate 241,627, forward strand.
GGGAGCTGCCGGGTTCGGCGCGAAGTCGGCCACGTCCAGCATCGCCGCCTCCCGGCGGCGCAGCCCCCACCCGTAGACGACCTTGAACAACGCCGCGTCGCGGAACGCGGCCAGCCACCCCTTGCGCCGCGAGCCCGACGCTCGCTCCACGTGATCATCAGCGGCGTCGAAGAACGCCTGCAGCTCGGCCCGGGTCAGCGGCCGCCGCTCCGGCCGCCCCTCGTAATCCGCGGCGTGCGCCGCGGTGTTCCGCTCGTGAAACACCTGGACCGGGACGGCGCCGGCCCGCTGCTCGCACTCGGCGACCCACCCATAGCGCGGATCGCACGCATACTCCAGGAACAGCACCAGCGCCCCCTGGTAGGAGCGGACCGTCGAATGCGCCCACCCGCCCGAGGCGACCCACGTCTCCGCCTGCGCTGCCGTCCACTGCCACGGCCAGCAGCCGGTGAACGCGGCGAACTGGCGCACCAGCCGCTCCCGCTCGCCGATCAGCCGGACGCTCAGCCGCCGGGCCTGCTGCTGACGCCGCCAGCCGGCCAGCATCTCCTCCAGCAGCGCCGCCCCCGGCGAGACCGGCGCCGCACCATCCGCGGCGACCAGCGCCAGCGACCCCCGGCGTGCACCCACAGCGGGCCCCCTCCCCGCATGCGCCAGGTGCATCAACCGGCCACCCACCGCAACCGAACCGGACGCCACATCCTGTCACCCAGCGCAACCACTGACCGGGAACCCCGTAACCACCGCGTGTCCAGCGCGCGCCACACCCCATCAGGCGGCCGGACGGAAAGCCACAGCCCTTACGGCACCGTCCTCACACAATCCGGGGAATGATGCATCAGATGCAACTCCGCGCCCTTGACGCCACGTCACGCCCGAATGGCGCAGGTCATACGGGCGGCTCAGCAGCGGGGTCGCCGCTTGCGCGGGAGTGAGCCACAACGCGCGGGTCGCCTTCCAGATCCGCCACCAGGTCGACGGCTGCACGGGGGCACCGTTCACGCTGCGGAACAATCGACCGCCGCGCCCTATACCGAACTGGTCAATGTGCTCGCGCAACAGCACGACCAGCTCCGGCGGGATCGGTACCCGCCGAGTCGGCCGCCGCGCCCTTGTATCAATGTTCGGCCGTCCCTTATTGCGGCGGTGCGCTCGATCTGGTTGACCGGGTGCTAATCCGAAAATTCCGATAGGACCGGCGTCCACGCAGCGGATATCAAAGGCTTAGAAGACACAGCGTGAGTGTGCAGGAACGTCCCCCAACTGGGGGTCGTCGCTCCGGGAGTCTGCCGTGATGCAACGGTTGCCGAGCTCGTTGGTGTCAGCTGAGGGTGTCGGCAAACGGAGACATCCATCAGCGCAGGGCGCGGCTCCGCGGTCGCTCACAATACGTAACGCAACATCACTGAGAGTAGTAGCGTCGTCCGGTGTTACTGGCACTGCCATGAGAGGGCGGTATGCGATGTTAGCCGGGACAAAGACAGCACGGCGGGCAGTGCTGCGACGGCTGGTAAAGCCCGCTGTGCTGATGGTGCTTGCAGCTGGACTGAGCTCGGCGGTGCCCGCGCCGCAGGCTGCGGCAGACGCGGCCTCGATGGCCACCTCGTCCACTTCCTCGGCGAGCTTGGCAAACCCCGTTACGGCCTACGTGGCCAGCACAGACTCGGATACCGTTACCCCGATCGCGGCCGCCACCAACACCGCCGGCCCGCCGATCGCCACCGGGGGTCGCGAGCCCTGGGCCATCGCGATCACGCCGGACGGCAAGACCGCCTACGTCGCTAACATCGGCTCGGGCACGGTGACCCCGATCACGACCGCCACCAACACCGCCGGCCCGCCGATCCCCGTCGGAAGCTCCCCTTATGCCATCGCGATCACGCCGGACGGCAAGACCGCCTACGTCACCAACGCGCCTGCGAACGACGTCCCGGGCACGGTGACCCCGATCACGACCGCCACCAACTCCGCCGGCCCGCCGATCCCGGTCGGCGTCGACCCCCTTCACATCGCGATCACGCCGGACGGCAAGACCGCCTACGTCGCCGGCAGCTGGGGCGTGACCCCGATCGACACCGCCACCAACACCGCCGGCCCGCCGATCCCGGTCGGAGGCGCCAGCGCCATAGCGATCACGCCGGACGGCAAGACCGCCTACGTCGCCAACGGCGGCTCGGACACAGTGACCCCGATCACGACCGCCACCAACACCGCCGGCCCGCCGATCACAGTTGGACAGGACCCCTTTGCCATCGCGATCATGCCGGACGGCAAGACCGCCTACGTCGTCAGCTACGACTCGGACACGGTGACCCCGATCACGACCGCCACCAACACCGCCGGCCTGCCGATCCCGGTCGGCCTCAACCCCACTTACATCGCGATCACGCCGGACGGCAAGACCGCCTACGTCATCAACAACACTTCGGACGCAGTGACCCCCATCGCGACCGCCACCAACGCCGCCGGCCCGCCAATCCAGGTCGGAGCCTCACCTTCTGCCATCGCGATCACGCCAGACGGCAAGACCGCCTACGTCGTCAACGACGAGTCGGGTACGGTAACCATCGACTCGGGCACCGTGACCCCGATCACGACCGCCACCAACACCGCCGGCCCGCCGATCCCGGTCCCAATCAACTCTTTTGCCATCGCAATCACGCCCGCCACCGTCACTCAAGGGCCCGTCTTCACCAGCGGCTCGGATGCCACGGCGGCCTTCGGGCAACCCTTCAAGTTCACGGTGACCGCGACCGGCGACCCGGCACCTAAGATCACCAGAACCGGCCGGGTGCCATCGGGCGTGCGGTTCGCTGATAGACGCGACGGCACGGCCACGATCTCCGGGATCCCCGATCACGCAGCTGCCGGGGTGTACCCGCTGACCCTCACCGCCAGGAACAAGACCGGGACCGCCACCCAGGCCTTCACCCTGACCGTCACCCGGGCCCCGGCCATCAGGAAGATCCGGGCCGCCAGGGCCAGGGTGGGCGTGGCGCTGCGCCTGACCATCCGGGCCACCGGATACCCGCCTCCGGCGCTGGGCGAGTCGGGGCCGCTGCCCGGCGGGCTGTCGTTTACCGATAACGGGAATGGGGTCGCCGTGATGGCCGGGACGCCAGCCGCTGGTAGTGGCGGTAGCTATCCGATCACGATCACGGCCACGAATACCTCGGGGACAGCCACCGGGTACTTCACGATCACCGTCACGCAACGCCGCAGACGATAACGGGCGGGTTCATGCATCGAGCATCGTTCGCTGGCTCGCCTGTTCACCAGCCCGCACTGCGGCCGCAAACGCAGCGGCGTGGAAGGACTTGGGCACGTATCGGGCATGATCAAGCGCTCAGAACCCAATCTGACGGCCCCCGGTGGGGGCCTCCTCTCCGCTCGCCGCGCTGATTCCGAACGCTCGCCCGAGTTGAGGACGTGAGTCTTGCCCACTACGCTTACGAGCGATAGCGCTCATGAGCGGAGGTCGAGTGAGGTATCTGACGGTGGAGGAAGTGTCTGTTCGCTACGGGGTTCCTGTGTCCACGGTTCGGCGTTGGTGTGCTGACGGGACGCTCCCTGCCGAGAAGAGCGGCAGGCAGTGGCTTGTCCGAGAGGATGAGTTGCCAACATCTCCACCTCGGGTTCGTACCCGGCGGCCCACGACAGCGCAGTCATCCTCGTACGACGTCAGTAAGGCGCTTCTCCATGTCACGAGCACGGACCTGCGTGAGACCTGGGTACCGGATGTCCTGGACTTCCAGGATGTCCCGCTAGATGACAGCCTCCTGTCCCGGGTCAGCCAGCGCCTGAACGACAACGTGGTCAGCCCTCCCACTGAGGTTCCGATACCTAAGACACCGTTCTTCACCCGCAGCGCAGTGCTGCTGACCCTAGAGGACCGGATCGCATACCAAGCAGTCGTAGGCTCTTTTGCCGAAAGAGCGGAAGCGCAGACCTACTCGGGCGTTTACTCGGCTCGCCTGGCAACGAAGCCAGGAAAGTACTTCTTCCGTCAGAAAGGGACTGACGCATGGCTTGCCTTCCGGAAGGCAGTGCAGCGCGAGTTCGAAGCAGGACCAGAGTGGCTTGTCAAGACCGATCTAACCGCCTATTTCGACACGATCTCGCACGATCTGCTGATCAACGAAATTGTTGCCCTTAATGTCCCAGGCAGAACGATCGGCCTTCTGCGCTCCATGCTTAGACAATGGGCGCTAGTGCCAGGAATTGGAATCCCTCAGGGACCCAATGCCTCTCGATTGCTAGGGAATCTGTACTTGCATCCCATAGATCAAGCGATGGCAGAAGCAGGATACAAGTACTTCCGATACCTTGACGACGTCTACATCGCCGCCAAGACTAGGCGAGAGACGACCGCAGCAATCCGACTATTCGAGCGCGAATGTAGGCTGCGCGGACTCCTGGTCTCCTCGTCTAAGACGGTTCCGCTTCATGGAAAAGAGGCCAAGGAGGAACTGGCGGGCGAGACTGAACTAGATGCCGCACAATACTTGATGGACGCTGACCAGCTACCCAAGGCACGAAAAAAGCTTAAGCAGATTCTGAAAAAGTCTCTCCATGATGATGGCCGCATAGACGTGAGAAGCGCGCGTTTCAGTCTATGGCGTCTGACACTCTTGAGAGAGTCTAGTTTCTTGACCCCACTGCTGAGGCGCCTAGAAGACCTGGCCCCCGTCGCGACGGTAGCAATGACGTATCTACGTCCGTTTCTCATGCGCCCGCAGGTAGTGCGTGGCCTTACCGATTTCTTGCATGATGAGGAACGAATATCCTCGCCATTCATGATGGTTCATGTCCTTGCCCTCACGCTCGATCATCCGGGGCCGCTGCCACTGGACTGGATATCCGCAGTACGGGGATTTGCCCGGGACCGCAATCAACCAGTTTACTTGAGGGTTGTGGCCGCCAATGTCCTAGCCCGTGGGATGCAGCCGGGTGATCTAACGTGGTTGCGGGGTGAAATTAGCAGGGAGTTTGATCCCGCGCTGATTAGAGGGTATGCAGTGGCCCTCACCAGAGCAAAAGCCTTCGATAAGGGAACCGAGAAGGCGATGGTGACGCGAGCGCCCGAACTTGCGCCGACCGCACGCTATCTCCGAGGTCGCAACACCCTGCCTTCCCTCTTGTTTAGGGATCAGACAAATCCCCTAGGGCGGTGATCACGACACAGGTTGTTCTGTGACCTGAGGCACGCAAACGGGGCCACGGTCACGGCTCTGGAGGGCACTCCTCCGAGCATGACCCCCTGACTGAACTCCGGCTGGAAATGACGGAAGACTAGCTGGGAATGGAGCCGCTACCATACAGAAGTGACCCATGTAAAGCCACGATAATACGCAAACTGACGCAGAAGCGACCGGACAACATCGAGTACTTCATAGAGATCAAGATCTAGCCGGTCGAACTTGCCTTGATGTGCCAGCTCATTCCTTGCCCCCACCGCTTTTTGTATTACTCTACGGAGATCTCGCGGCGGACGGGCCGCAACTCCCTGGCGTACTGGCAGCTCGGGGAGATAATGACTTAGCAGGCTTGCTAGCGGTGGTGATGGCACGTTCAGCGCGAGCCAATGGGCTTCAGGAACCAGGTCAATCACCAGTTCTTTAAAGCCTACTTCAGCTGCGGCGACGGCTAGGAGAAGTCCAGCACGCGGGTTAGCTATGTGCGCTGCCCATGCTTCTCGAAGGAGTTCTTCACTCGTCGGCTCCTGCGGGCGGCGCCTATCTGCTCCCAGGTCGCCCCGGCCTTCGCAGCGTGGTCCAGCATCGTCGGGTGCCGGTAGTACCTGGCGAGCACTTCCCCGGTCGCCATCATCTCGAGGTGGTCGGCCGCGGTCAGCGGCTCGTGCTCTGCCATCGCCCGATGGCCGAGGTTGTCCCGGTCGAACTCACCACGCTCGCGCAGTTTGCCGACCCCGCGGGCGCACAGTTCACGCTCGGACAGCTCTTCGTAGCGCTTCCGGGCGGCGGGGATGCGCGCCATGGCTAAACGAGTCCGCGAGCTGCTCACAATCGCCGCCGCGGACAGCACTGACCTGCCGGACCTAGACCCTATCGACCTGCCCGCAGGGGAAGGCGGTGTAGCACTCCGCGCTCATCTGCGCCGCGAGCGGGACCCGAAGCTTCGCCGCCGCAAGCTCGATGACACTAAACGCCGCGGTCTTCCGATCGCGTGCGAGGCATGCGGCTTCGACTTCGGCCAGGCCTACGGGTTTCACGGCAGGGACTACATCGAATGCCATCATCGCATCCCGCTTCACGTAACGGGCAAGACACAGACCAGGCTGGCCGACCTAGCGCTGCTGTGCTCAAACTGCCATCGCATGATCCATCGCACCACGCAATGGCTGACGGTGGAGGAGCTGCAGGACCTCGTTGAGCAACAGCGCAAACTGGCATCTGCAGTGCCGCGTCACTGATCTGCCGTTTACAAGATGGCCGGGGCGCCCTGGCAGCCATGACTTCGGCCACGTGGCCGGGTCTGCGGTGGTGTTTCGCTGTCCGTGTTCGTCCGGTCCGTAGGTTGCACTCTTGGCTGCATGATCGACTGCTGGAGATCATGTCGGACCGGGCGCCGCAGCGTGGACGGATATCGCTGGGCGCTCATGAAACGGCTTCCGGCCAGGCCGTCGGGTTGCGCGACTCGAAGCCGCGGATTAAAAGCTTGACCTAGGCGGGTACGCGATGATTCGCTTGTGTCCGCCATGCAGGTCAGGTCGGGCGACCGCACGTCGGCGGACGAGGGCCAACTGCAAAACCGGTGGAATCGAACATGTGATCGATTCAGCCACCATGCCTCGCTCTTCCCCGCCGTAAAAGACCGCCGTGCCAATGAGAGCTGACTGGTGCCGGCCACACTGCGCCACTCCCAGCCAACCGTGCCAACTGCGTCTTGACATACCAGGTTGAGATTCCCAGGCGTCCTGTCCGTAGTGATCCCCAGATCCTGCAGGTGCTTCGCGTCCAACCTCAATCATTCCTCGCCCAACGCGCCAGGTAGATCGAACCGGCCGATAATCGCCCCTGCCCTCCACAGGGTGATATGATCTGCTCGGTTAGTTACGTAGATCCGGCTCCCCGCAGAGCAAAGGAACGGACAACGGATGAGCGATATGCCCGCGATACTTCTTGACTGTGACGGCGTAATAGTGGATAACGTCGCGTTTGAGCGCCGGGTTACCGATCTTATAATCACTGCTTATGCGGACAATGCCCGGTTGACCATTGAAGAAGCGACCCGTGGGTGGCAACATGAACTCTCGCAAACTAAAGGCCATCCTTCCTGGTACGATTACGCATTCCACTGTGATCGCCTCGGATTGGACGGCAAACAGGTTTGCGAGCGCGCGCATTTTCAGGCCGCACATCTTCTAACCTATGTCGATGGCGCACGAGAAAGCTATCGACTGATGCAAGAGTATGGTCTTCAAGTTGGTATAGTAACTGACGCTACAAGCTGGGTGGTAGATTTTAAGCTAGACCGACTGGGACTGCATTCGATATCGTTTGTCTTCGCTTCTAATGAAGCGCTGGCAACAAAATCGTCAACTAGCTACTGGGAACGACTTGTCAGCCAGTACGAGTATTTCGACCCGCTCGCGCTCGTTGATAATCGTCAGATCAACCTGCTTGCCGCAAAGACATTGCTGCCAGATCTGAGCCTAGTTCAGTTCGAAAAGCAAGAACATGTTATGACCCTACCCCTGGCTCAAGCGCCTACGTCTAACGGGCTTTACGATAACACGGTCAAAATCGTTCATGACCATCATGAGCTGCAGCATTGGCTCGCCAATAAAGTCGCCTAACAAACCCCTACTGCTTCCAGGATATCCCGATGCAAGACGTTAGCGGCAAAGGAATCTTTCTTGCCGAGCTCGATGATGACTATCAGGAGCTGCGCAACCTCTCTGCGCAAGAGCTTCATGCGAGAATGGTTTGCTACTTTCTACTAGCTCCTAGTCTCATTATTCACCCCGCCTATATCTGGCAGTCGAGCATGGCTCACAACCTCATTACTAGTGAGGTTGGAGATCTTCTCAGGCCACCATTTGCGCAACTGGAACTTGGTAACTACGGAGACAGCAGAGACTACATGGCCCGGCGAATTGAAAGGCTCCGTCGGCCCTCCAAAGGAACTCGCGAGCTTAGGCAGTATGAATCCCACGGTGATCAGCTCTTCGAGGAAGCTAAGTGGCTCGACGATAGATTTGAAGCCGCTTTTTCCCGCCCCGTTTCGGCAAGCTGGCGTGACAAAAAATTCCGAGATCTGCTCTATGCCGATCTAGGGGCGACCGATCTGGACAGAGTATCTTTAGGATGGCAGCTTGGTGCTTTCCGAATCAATGTTAATGATACGAGCAGTGGACGGGAACTCGCTGAGCGCATGCAGAGATTTGTACGCACCGCTGGCTTGGTCTCAATCGACACTTTCATTGAACGACTCGTCACATATGGATTTAATGAACTCGCAGCCAGCGAAGAACTTCGCAGAAGACTTTTGGCACTCTATTATGAAACTTATACAGACGAGCGAACTATAATACCCGCCACCTCTAAGCTGCTGTTCGGGCAAGTTGTAAACCCCTACGATTCTGAAGTTTTCTGGAAGATAATTGCGCGGCTTTTTGGCCCCACTTGCAGCACCTTGGCTTCATCGCGTGATCCTGAATTGATTAATGCCATTAGACACATTAAGGAATCTTCGGACTGGCCAACGTTCGTGGCGATGTACTTTGATACTCTCCAAACAGTCGATGAAACAATGTGGGCGCAGCCGGACCAGGTTATCAGAACCTTCGACAGCATCAAGCCCGAGCGAAGTAGTATGTTTATCCTCAAAAAGCTCTGGCAGCGCCGAAGAATTGAGTTGTCATCGGCAGCTTTTGGTGCCATTGCGCTTTCTGCCGCTACGTCATTCAGCACAGTCGGAGAAATTGGGGCCTCCGTAGCAGGGGTGGCTGGGTCCGGCTTTGGGGCCGTCGCCTTGATTCGGGCAGTGCGAGCTTTCATGGGAGAATACCGCAGCGCGGATCTCGTGAGGGTGAAGGCGACGGTTAGACAGCAGGTAGACCGTGCACTGTCTGACATTCGCAAGAGAGATGCCGGTACGCTTCTGTGAGTAAGCAAGGTTCCTGAAGCATTGACGATCGCGATAGCGTGGAGTCGTTGCTTCGCCCGGAACTTTCCACAGGGCTCATACACGGTGCGCCTAGTCACTCGACTGCGTTTGGGAGCGCCGGAAGTTCTGATGTAATATGCTGAATACATGACCAATTCCTCTAGCTTGAATACCGATCAACGGGTAAAGCGCTGGATTCATCTTACGAGCAGCACGGGCTCGTTCCAGCTTTACTCCATTAGGATAGCTGACTCTAATGTTTTTGCTCCCCAGTTAATAGAGTTTCATCGTGCAACCGCATTCATAGGCCTGCATGGCAGTGGCAAGAGCCTACTATTGAGGATGATCGAAGCTGCCTTTGGATATACCTCTCCGTCTTATGTCCCGCCATTCTTTATAGGTCAATCGAGTCCAGTGTTCCAGATTCCGACCGTTGAAGGAATCATGGACGTTTCGCTCAGGACGCCCGCCGGAATTATTTCTCACACTGTAGATCTGAGTCAACCAGCTGAGCGGCGTGCGGAGATCTGGGAGCAAGATGTAAGGGAGTCATTTGCCGCATGGTACACAGATCCATATGGTGCGCTTAGCTGGCTGAGTCACATGTATGATAACTATGATTTCGGCTCGGAATGCGGAGGATCTGAGATCGAGCGTCATATCGAAGGACCGGAACTGAATGAGGTTCGTAATATACTAGGTCGCTCTTATAAACGAATCACGGTTCGGTCGGCGTTCATAGACGATGGGGCTGGTGACGATCTGCATCTTCCCTTCTTCTCTGCTGTACTCGGATCGAAAACATTTGACAACACTACAATGAGCCAGGGAGAGCTATGGGTGCACTACGTAAGCTGGTTCCTTGAACACGAGGTTAGCAAAGGGGAATTGGCGCTGCTCGATGAACCCGAAGCATTCCTCGCGGCTCGGGGTCGACGTCCGTTCATTGATTACGTGGCCCATCAGGCTCTGCGTCGGGACCTTCAGGTGATCATTGGGACTCATTCTCCGGAAGTACTTTCAAGGTTCCCACTAGCCAACATTCGCATGTGTATTCCAGGTGGAAGTGGGATACAAGTGCTCACTCCAACGTCTCGCTTTCAGATCCGTGAGTGTATAGGTATTGAGACTCCGTTGCGTGGGCTTGTGCTGGTAGAAGACGAGCTGGCTCAGCAACTGCTTAATGGAATATTTGCTCGATATGATACTGCACTTGCTTCCGAAGTAGAAGTTATCCCAGTCGGGGGCGCATCGGAGGTCGCGAATGGTCTTCGCATTCTGCAGTCCGCCAATCGACTTATGTGTTTCGGCATACTTGATGCCGATCAACGACAGACGGCGGCAGACTGGTCAGATGCTTCTCGCGGCTCAGTCCTGTTCCTTCCTGGTGACAGGTCTCCGGAAGAGGAGGTGCTAACAAGCGCAATAAAGGAATCCCGGTGGCTCGCTGAAATGATAGATACGAGCACCGATGATATTCTGATTGCGATAAGCTCCTGCCAAGATCTAGACCATCAATACCGGGTAAATAGAGTCGCGAGACAACTTGGCTATTCGGAATCGGCACTAATCTCCATGCTAGTGCTAGCGTGGTTGCGTCAACCGGAGATCGCGCAAGAAGCTGAACAACTAGCTAGGAAAATCCGTAGCGGACTGCGAAATGATACCGTGGACTAGATTGAATTATCGATGCGTCCGGTCGGTAGCCAGTTCCGGGGTGTTACAAGCAGAGGCCCCTTCGTCCCGAAGCCAAGTTCGAGAGGGATCGTAAGTGCGCCGGACTGCGGCCGACCTGCCCGTGCTGTCCGTCAGGGTCCCGCGGCGTGTGTGGGCGGCCGGTGGGATCGTCACTCAGTTGGTCACTCACTCTCGTCTGGGCGAGTGCAGGGTGACCGCCTGCTTGCAAAGTCCGTGCACGGTGTCCAGCACAGTCTCTGGCCTGGGCTGACTCTCTTCGTCAGTCCGCTGGAGTCCGGCAAAGTCCCGGCTCGTTGGTGTCAGCCGATGGTGTCAACCGCTGGCCTGCTGCATTCGTACGCTGTACGATCACGCCTCGGCCCCGAGAACCTCCCAGGCGTAGACCCTTCCAGCCGCGAATACGGGATGTGCCAGCTCGCGGAGGCGGGCTTCTTCTCGTGGTCCGAGGACAGCGGTCTTAGCTGCGACCGCTTCGAACGCCTCGATCAGCCTGTGGAGTGGGCGATGAGTGTCTTCGAACCCGTAGATCAGGATTGCGCTTCTCCCGGCAAAGCCGCTTCGAGCCAGCTTGACGCAGTCGGTGACCGCACTGCGGTCTTCGGGGTACGGCGAGAGGATCTTCTTGATGGCTGCGTCTTCGTAGATGCCGTTGTCGCGCCCCAGGCGGGCGAGCTTGACCTCGATGGCCCAGTCCGGGACTGCGCCAAGCGCAAGGTCGCAGACGTGGCTGCTGTCTGGGTAGCGTCGTTTCCCCGCGCTCGCGTAGATGCCCGCGTTTGCTGCTTGCATCTCTGCCACGGTCATGTCCACCGCGGCATCCTCACCGAACGGCCCGATCCCGGGTTGGTAGAGCCTCGCGGCGTTGCGGTGGCTGGCCGCTTGCGGGCGCCGATGGTCAACGGCCTCCATCGCCAGAGCGAAGTCACGAACGATCTGACCAAGATCCACGACTCAAAGGCTACGGCGTCTGGCAAGGGCCGCCCGGCGGACCCACGGATTATAAGGCGGGCTCAGCGTGGGTGATGCGGTCCAAGTCCGTCCGGGTCGTCCATGAGAGCAGCCCACCGAGCGGGGCGCGTCGGCCAGCGTCCAAGGGCCGTCCAGTGGCGTTGCTGCTCGGGTTGCTGCTCTGCCCGCTTCCCGCTGAGCTGGTCCGTCGCACACGCCCGTAACGGTACCCTTATCGCTGGAACATGAAAGGGGAGCGAGGCGGTGCGACAGTACATCGGCAGCATTGTATTTGCCGTGCTGTCGGTAGTCGTCCCGGTGGTTGGGTCCGCCAGTAAGTGGCCTTGGCCCTCGTGGGCATGGGTCGTCATCGGGATCCTTCTGCTGCTGGGAGCTCTCCTGTCTTTTCCCGTGCGAAAGCGACTCCGTCCATCAAGTGCTTTTGTTTCCGGAGATGCATCTGGGTCAAGCTTCGGAAATGTCTATTCCGATGCCGATACCTTCGTCAGCGGCGATGCACGTCAGGCAATTTTTGGAATATCATACATTCGTCTCGTCTCCACCAGAGGTAGCTAGTGCCGATATACAGTTACGTCTGCCCAGGCTGTGGCCGCCAGTTTTACACGGCTCGGAGCATAGCCGTGCGAGATGATCCTGCAAGCTGTTCCAATTGCGATGGACCGCTAAGGCGCCTACCTGATGCGACGCAAGGCCTTCTTGCGCGAGTCCCCGAAGGTGCTCGACCTCCGCAGCAGCCCGCTGGCGGACCGATTTTGATCAACTGCAGCGCGATCGGTAACGGCGGGGCAGCCTTTCATTCCTCGGGTGGACACGTAACTCTTCGCAATTTCGTTGCGGTTGACAATAGCGGACCCGCCTTTGACCTAAAAAATGGTGCTACGGTCGATGTTGACGGGATGGTACATATTGCTCACAAAGATCCTGAACCCCCGAAGCCAAAGAAGCCACGCAAAAGAAAATCTCGTCGGCGCAAAAAGTGATCAAGCCTGCTCGTGCGGCCAATCCTCACTCGTCCCCGTCCTTCCTCGATAGGCGCCGGATCCTTGGGAGTGGTCGCCGGGTCAATGGTCGGCGTAGCCGATCGCGTGCGACGGCCCGCAGGGTCGCCATTGACGCGGTGGCCGCGAGTTGGACAATTTGGAGCCGAGGAAGACGGCCTCGCCTGCCGTACCTGGCCCAATGACGGGGTGAGCCACCCTTGATCAGCGTGCCTGCGGTGGGCTGGCCCGGCGTGCGCCCGGGGCGGGCCTCCCAAGGCTGAGCCCCGGGGCGCTGATGCCGGGCCAGCGGCGCCGCGTGCGGCGCCGCCTTGATCTAGTACGGCCCAACTCGGCAACGGATCGCGTTCGACAAATCCGTGGTCGAAAATCGCGTTCGAAAATCGGTGTTCGCTCACGCTCGGACGAGGCAGAGCACCTCGATGCGAACTAGGTCACCTCCCCCGATCCGCGCCACCACCGACCATCATGAAGCTGTCCGCCTAGCTACGCGCACCGGGGGGAAGATGCTCACTGCCCCCTATGTGCCCCCCAGCGAGTAGGCCCAGATGCGTTTCCCCAGCTAAAAGGCGTACGGGGCAACGTCCTCCGGAGCCGTGTGCGCAGGTTCGAATCCTGCTGGGGGCGCCAGCCATGAACTGCCCGAACCCTCGCTGACCAGCAGGTCCGGGCTTTTTCATGATCACATCACTGGCCGCTCATATGCAGCCATGGGCCGCCAGAAGCCGCCGTGAAGCACGGCGCGAAAGCCACCTGCGCCACTGTGGCCAGCACTGCTGCCAACGTGATGAACAGCAGCCACCGACCAGAGACAGATACGGAATCACGGCCAAGGCAGCGGTCATCTGTAGACGGCCCTGGACAGCCTGCCGAGTCCTGCGGATCTGAAGGTCAGAAGGTCCGCGTCGCGGTGATGATCTCGCATTGCTCATTGAGGGCCTGGACGGAAGTCGCTGAGTTCGTAGTGCAGGGTTGCGGTCCGCATGAGCCGGTGAGCCAGCGGAACGATGAAACCGTGCAGTACCCGGTATTTACGGGCGAGCAGCTGCGCCGCCGTGCGGGCTTCGTCGCCGGTGAGTAGTCGGGCGCGGGCATGCATCGTCGGCCCGGTGCTCTTGCCGCGGAACGTGGACGGGCTGAACCGGACCTCGGGGTAGTTCCGCAGCCGTTTGCTCTTGCCGGCCTTGGCATAGGTGCGAATGTAGGCGCGGTCGGCGCGCACGGCGATGCTGACCGGTGTGGGAACCCAGCTACCGTCACGTTTGCGGGTATGCAGCACGATCGTGCGCTGCCGGACGAACGGCTGCAGCTGAGCGGGTACCGGGTCTGGCTGGCTGATGGTCCTCACCTTCTTTCTCAGATCGCCGCGGATGCTTCCTCGCTTCCTTCGACGAGGGACCGGTCTCGGCTGTGACAGCCGCGCGTGATTGCATCGCCCCATGACTGGTTCCGGGGTGGCATCCGGCGAGCTGCGGCCGCTGATGTTCTCGATCGGCTACCGGATGCTCGGCAGCGTCACCGAGGCCGAGGATGTGGTCCAGGAGGCCTTCCTGCGCTTGCATGCCAGCGCGCCGGACGGCATGCGGTCACCGGAGGCCTATGCGGTCACCGTCACCACCCGGCTGGCGATCGATGCGCTGCGCTCGGCTCGCCACCGCCGCGAGCAGTACGTCGGCGCGTGGCTGCCCGAACCCCTGGTCGCATCCGAGGAAGCCAACCCGGCGCGGCAGATCGAGATGGACGAAACGGTCTCGGTGGCGTTCCTGGTGCTGCTAGAGAGATTGTCGCCGGTGGAACGGGCAGTGTTCTTGCTGCGCGAGGTGTTCGGCTATCAATACTCCGAGGTCGCCGCCGTGACCGGCAGAGGTGAGGCCACGTGCCGCCAGGTCTTCCGCCGGGCCCGTCAGCACATCCAGCACGGCCGGATCCGCTTTCAGGTGTCCGCCGCTGACCGGGACCGGCTGGCCGGACGGTTTTTCGCCGCCGCCCGCGACGGCGACCTGGCTGGTCTTGAAGCCGTGCTCGCCGAGGATGTCGTCTTCTACGGCGACGGGGGCGGCCGGGCGCCCGCGGTGCGGAAACCGGTGCGCGGGCCAGGGCAAGTCGCCAGGTTCATCCTGGGACTGGCCGGGCAAGCCAGCCGCCTGGGATTCCGCCTGGATTCAATGGCCGTCAACGGCCAGCCCGGCGCCATGGTCTCCTCACCTGACCGCGGCATCCTGGCCGTGCTCTCGCTAGAAATTCGCGATGACCGTATCACCGCCATCTACAACCAGATCAACCCTGGCAAACTCGGCCACCTCGGCACGGTCGGCGATCTCACCGCACTGCTGGCCGGAGAGCACTGACACCCGCGCGAGAAGGTGCAACACAGCCGACGAGCGAACCGTGCTGAGGCGGATATGTGGGATAAGCAGCGCTCCCGCGATCCAGACCACTTCATCCACCCTGATCAGCACACTGCCATGGACGCAGTGGCAACGTCCCGGAGCCTGATCGCATGCTGACTTGCCTTCGGGACGAAGATGCCCATTCGCAAACCACGGCGAAACAGCTGGGTTGACCAAGCAGTAGTCGATCAGCGCCGCCGCAGCTCAAGGGCCACGAACACCGCGCAGCGCCGACTCCCTGTAAAACCGTCGGCTAAGCCTACGTTGGTTCGAACCCAACATCTGCCACCAGCAAAACCCCAGCTCAGGCCAGTACGCGAGACCATCCGTCACGCTGAAAGTGCACGGTCCGGGCCACCGCGCGTTCCGCCCCGATCCTCCTGGTCATCACCGGCCAACATGGCCCTGAACTGCAGTGATACCGGCCGGACCGGCCGGATCCGCCGCCCTGGGCTGTTGCCGTGCCGAGCGCCCCATTTGACGGAACAGGCACGGAACACAATCAGCAGTGATCATCACAGTGCGACATGGCGCATGCGGCTTCGTCGCCTCGGTGCAGTCGTCGCGCCAGATCCCAGTGCGCTCACGGTCACCCTCGGCGACACGGGATGGCTTGGCCAGAGCCAGGGCCGGGTCAGCTATATCGTTAACGGGAAATACCAGGTCACATCCATTAACAGCCTGACCAGGATCGCGGACGGGCTCCGCATGCCCGGCCCGGCACGCGCTGCTCTCGGCCTGGCATCGGGCCCCGCAGCCCAGGCCAGTGCCCCGCCCGCGCGAGCCCTCCCTGACAACCAGCATCACCCCGTGGCCGGTGCCCAGTACCCGGTCACCACGCAGCAGGCCGTGACGGCCAGCATCGGCCTGTGGCACGCCGACGCGGCACGGTCGCAGGACGTACTATCCGCGCCGCTGGACCCTGCCGCGTGGAATGCCGCCGCACTGGCATGGCTACTCAGCCCGCCCGACAGCGCCCTGCCCGACGCGAACGGCCACGGGCGGGAAGTCGGCCACGCAGATATCACGCGCGTTCGTGGCGGGCCACAGCGTCGGAGAGACCTTCGGCCGGGCCGCAGAGTTCCTCAAGCTGGCCGCCGCGAATGAACCCTCCGTCACGGGCGCAAGCGTGCAAGCCGCACGTTGAAGCCGGGCCAGCCGGATGGACATGCGCCTTCGTACGGGTGACCAATGCCCCTACGCGCCCGCTCGCTGAGCAGGCAATCTCGAGGTAGGAGGCGATCGGACATGGTCAGCACCGCGCAGCGGCCAGCCGGGCAGGCCGAGAACGTGCCAGCGCCCCGGGTCGTCGTGGCGCTAGGAAGACCCGACCGGGGAGCCAAGGCTTACCGGGTGGAGTCACCCGACCGTCTCCTGCGCATGCTGGCCCTGCTCACCGAGGCATCCGACGAGCTCCGGCTGGTGACCCTGCCGCCACAGTCACTGGCCCGCGTGCGGCTGCTACTGAATGCTGTCAGCGCGGAGGTCGAACGGTCAGTGTCCCCGGCGCTCGCCGACGAGATGCACCATCTCCTCGGTCATGGCGAGGCGGAGCCTGACTCCGCCGAACTCTGGATCGAGATTGTGGCCCTGCTCGGCTGGGTCAGCGGCCTGGTGATCGGAATGCTCAGCCAGCTCGAAAACACCGAGAACGACCTTCACCTGGCAACCGACTCCCAGGCACGATTCCGCACCTGCCGGACCGCTGCCTCTCCTGACCAGCCTGGGCGCGGCCGCTGAGTTGGTTCAAGGCTGGCGCGCGAAACGAATGGAGGTGCGCGGGAAGAGCGTGCCATATCGTTCAGCGCCGGTAAGCTGCTCAGCCCGCATGACGGCGATGGTAGCGGCACCCCGGCTGAGGCAGTCCAGCCTCCGGTACACCGATGAGCCGTCCCGGCCCGAAGCGGCGAGGCAGGCGCGGTACTAGGCCTTCCGCGTCGCCAGCCGTCCTTCGGCGAGGGCAGCGGTGTCGACGTCGTCGAGCGAGGTGACCACGATATCAGCGCCGGCAGCGGCAAGCAGTTCTGTGTCGTCGGCTCGTGCGATCCCGATCGCGGCCATGCCGCCGGCCTTGGCAGCCTCGACGCCGGCGGCCGCGTCCTCGAGCACCATCGCGTAGCGCGGCTGGACGCCAAGCTCGCGCGCGGCGGTCAGGAAGATCTCAGGGTCCGGCTTGCCGTGCGCGAAATCGCGCCCCGAGACGTCGGCGTCGAAGTAATCCAGCAGCGAGAGGCCAGGCCGGATCGACGGCGATGAGATCCCCTGCTCCTGCGCGAATATGTCGAGCCGGATCATGCGCAGGAAAAGCGCCGCATTCTTCGACGACGACGCGTCCGCGATCAGCACGCCGGCGTCCTTCACCGCGATGACAAAACGTAGCGCGTCGGGATATGAGGTGAAGTCACCGGCCTCGACGAGGCGCTCGAGCATTTCCTGCTTGCGCAGCGCGTACTCGGCAACGCGCTTGTCGGCGTCGGGCACCTGGAAGTAGGCGAGCGCGGCGCGAGCGCCGCTCATGCGCGGTTTGCCCGACATGTACTCCTCGTAAACGTGGGACGTGAACGCTGTCGGCGACCATGTCGTGCGGTCGCGGATGTCACGCCAGTCCGACTCCATCAACTGGCGCAGCGACTCGCGCCACGTCTCCTCGTGCGGCGAGTCAACCAGAACCCCGTCGACGTCGAAAATCGCTCCCCGAAACATCGGCATGCGCCCTCCTCATCGTCGGCCGGCGGCCCGCTGGTCGTCGGGTCCCGGCTGAGCTCGACCACCACCGGTCGCCCGCGCACAGCTCACGGATGTCGTCGAGAACTCCGACCCTAACCGGACGGCTCAGGCACTCTGGGGGCACCGGTCCCGCGAGCTCTCCGGGTCAAACGCGGCGAGTGCCTCCCGCGCGGGCGACAAAGCTGAACGTCGGGCCGGGATGCCGGGAGAGGTGCGCAGGTCGCAGCATGCGACGTTCGGCAGGACGGAGCCGGCACGATAGCCGCACCCGTCTCGCCCGAAGATCTCGCGTATCTCCTCCCGCGAGAACAGGAAGAAGCGCCCCGCCAGCGCCTGCTAGGGCGTCTGGCTGCCCGGAGTGCTGCCGCCGCGCTGGTGCTCGACGACCGTGTCGGAAGAGGGAAAGAACACACTCTCGTGGCCATCGCTCCAGCGGACCCGATACGGCGGCGCGCCCTCCGCGCCGTGCACCTCCATGATCACGGCCTTGCGATCTGAATCACCCACGTGATGTCCCTTGATCACCAGCTCATCGCCAATATCTGCGCGCATCATGTCCTCCCTGTCCTCACAACAAGATCATCAGCTTGCGGCTCACCTTCGCGGCGCCGTACTGGCGGGTCGCGGCGGGCGAGTCCGTAGCCGGCCACGCCGGGTCTGACCGGCGCCCCCAGCTCGCCATAGACGGTGACGCCGGCGGCCGCCACGCCCGCCCGGCAGCGGCTAGGGCGGGACAGGAAGTTCCGGCCTTGCGGCCGGCGGGACCAGCAAATCTGCGCGGGTCACGAAGATGTGCGGGCTGATGACGTGCAGTGTGCCGAGCATGGCACCCAGGCCCTCGTCCTGCGCAAGCTCGACTATCACCTCAGTGAGCTGGGCTTTATCGGCGTTGCCTGGTACTAGGCGGACGACGCTGACCGGCCTGCCAGCGAGGGCCTCGTGAAAGCGGGCACGGCTCCACGGATCGTCGGACAGGGTTAACCGGATTCTCCACGTGAGCTTATTGCAGTACATGGCGTCGCCTCCGCAGTCCAAGTACCTTGACCTCGCAAGGCAAACGTGGCGCAGGGCAACGGTCGCCCCCAGGGTCGCAAGTCCTGCTCAGCCAGGGCCGAAAGACCTCCGCCGCGCAACCCGGCGTCCTCCCCGTCTGCCTGGTGACCGCTCGCGTTCGCCTCCCGGTCAACGCAATTGGGGCCGGTCGTGCGTCCACGCGGGCGGCACCACCGCTTCTCCTGCGGCAGCGCCTGCCAACAGCGGCTCGAAGCTGACCGGGGCGGTATGCGTCAGCAACCAAGCAGCACAGCCCAGTGGGGCGCTGGCCCTGGCCGCGGGCGTTGCGGGGGCCATTGACCCGGCATGCCAGGATTGCAGGGCGGCTCCGGCGAGGATGCCTGATCACAGCCGGTGCAGGAGCACCGCGGCGCAGATGCCGGCAACCGGGCAGGCGGGCGCCGGGAAGAACATGGAATCCCGGACCTGGACATAGGAGGTGTTGTGACAACGGCGAATGCGTTCGCGGGCGGGCCCCGAGCGGTCACCGCACAGGTGACGCGTGCCGTGGAGATCGCTACGATCCTGTCTGCGAGCGGCTTCGGCTGGCTCGTTCAGGCGCTGGGCCTGAGCGCCTGCGTCTCGCCCCGCTGCCGCCTCCTCCGCGCCTTCCGGCCAGGCAGGCAGTGCCCGCATCAGCTGGCGACGGACCTCCCGCTGCCAGATCGGCTGCGGCTGATGCTCGAGAGGCTCGGGCCGACCTTCGTCAAGGCGGGGCAGATGGTCGCGCTGCGGCCGGACTACGTTCCGCTTGAGTACGCGGAGGCGCTGCGTGACCTGCACACCCACGCCGCGCCGTTCGCGCCGGAGGAAGCGGCGGCCATCGTTGAGGCCGAGCTCGGCGCGCCACTCGCGGCGCTGTACGCCGAGTTCGAGCGGGAGCCGTTCGCCGCGGCCTCGCTCGCGCAGGTACACCGGGCGCGGCTCAGCGATGGCCGTCGCGTCGCGGTGAAGGTGCAGCGCCCTGGGATTACCGGGCAGGTCGAGCGCGATCTTGCGCTGCTCGCCACGCTGGCCCGCCGCTTCGAGCGGCTCCAGCCGGGCTCGGTTGCCTTCCGGCCCTCCGAGGCGGTGGCGGAGCTGGCCGAGTACACGCGGCGCGAACTCGACTTCCGGCGTGAGGCGCGGACCACTGAGCGGCTCCGGCAGCTGTTCGCCGATGACGACCGGATCGTGATCCCGGCCGTCATCACCGATCACAGCTCGGCACGGGTACTGACGATGGAATTTCTGGAGGGACTACCGCCGGCGCCCGCCGCCGACCTGCGGCGGGCTGGCCTCGACCCCGCAGCGGGACTGCGTGCGGGCGCCGAAGCAATGCTGCGGCAGGTCTTCCAGTTCGGGCTCTTCCACGCCGACCCGCACCCCGGCAACCTGCTATTCCTGCCCGGTGACCGGATCGGCTTCATCGATTTCGGCATGTACGGGCGGCTTGACCCAGGCGAGCGGCGGCGGCTGGCTGTCCTCTTCTGGGCGCTCGTCGACGGCGACTACGAGGCCGTCGGCGGCCAGCTTGTGCGCCTGTCAGAACTCCTCCCCGGCGCCGATCCCGACGGCTTTCGCGCCGCGCTCGCAGACACCGTCGAGGATTGGTTCGGGGGCCGCGCAGCTGACTTCTCGATCGCCCGCCTCCTGCTGCATGAGCTGGCGCTGGGAGCGCACTACGGGATCGTCTTCCCGCGCGGGCTGATGCTGCTCGCACGCGCCCTGGTCAACCTCGAGGCGACCGCGATGATCGTCGACCCGCAGCTCAGCCTCGCCGAGCTCGCCCGCCCGCTGCAGCCCGAGCTACGGCACATCCTGCTGCCCAGCCCCCAGGCACTGCAAGAGCACTGGCACCGTCACCGCTTCGAATACCTCGACCTCGCGCTGGAACTGCCTGGCCTGCTGCCAGAAGCGATCG
>JBEKIF010000002.1:0-196731 GCA_050011895.1 Streptosporangiaceae bacterium
CTCCCTGACGGCGGCGAACACTTCGGCCTGCTTGACGGTGTCGATGCCGAGGTCGGCTTCGAGGTCGAGGTCGAGGTCGAGCAGTTCGGGCGGGTAGCCGGTCGTGTCGCTGACGATCCGCACGATCTGGCCGGTGACCGCGTCGCCAGCAGGCTCCGCTGGTGCAGCCGGCGGTGCCGCGGTGGCGGGCGGTGCCGCGGTGGCGGGCGGTGCCGCGGTGGCCGGCTGTGCCGCGGTGGCGGGCTGTGCTGCGGTGGCCGGCGGCTCCGCTAGAGCTGCGGGCTGTGCTGCGGTAGCTGGCGGCCCTGCCGTCGGCGGCGCTACGGCGGGCTGATACGCGGCGGGCTGGGGCCCAGCGTGTGGTGCCCGGTCGCGGACGAAACTCATGACGTGGGCGAGGGTGGGGAAGTCGCGGAGCCTGAGGTTCTCGTCGCGCGGGATGGCGAACCGCTCCCGCACCGCGGCGAACACCTCGGCCTGCTTCACCGTGTCGACGCCAAGGTCGGCTTCGAGGTCAAGGTCCGGCTCCAGCAGGTCTCGGGAATAGCCGGTGAGCCCTTCGACAATCTCCAGAACAGCCTGCGCGACCGGATCGGCTGAGGCAAGTGCGGACGGCCCGGGTGCAGGCGCCATCTGCGCTGGTACCGCTGCCGGCCCGGCCGGTGCTGACGGCGCAACCGGTGCTGACGGCGCAACCGGTGCTGACGGCAGTACGGCGGGCTGGGCCACGGGCATTGCGGCGGGCCGCGGCACGGGCATGACCGCTGGCCCGGCAGGAGCTGAGGGCGCCTGAGCCGGGCCGTCGTCGGTGACCCGCAGCGAGTGCTGTACAACCTCGAGCCTGGCATCCGGACGACCACTGACTCGCTCAAGCCACGAGCGCCATGTCGGCTCGTCCATGACGCGGTAGCCGAAGCCAAGGTCAGTGGGTGCCCGGCGGAGGCCGTCCGCAGGCGCGGTCCAGCGCAGCAGCATCATCGCGATCTGCGAGCCGAAGCCCGCGGCGAGGCGAAGAGCGTAGCTGACGGGGTATGCGCCGCCGCGGGACAGGTTCAGCCGACCTAGTTCGGGATCGATCTCGCGGAAGTTGGCGACCGGCGGGACGATTCCCGTTTCAAGTGCCTTTATGGCCACGACCTCTTCAATGCCCGCGCCCATCGCGTGACCGGTGAAGCCCTTCGTATTCGTGATGACGACCGAGTCGGCGGCTGGGCCGAAGACCCGCCGCAACGCGTTGACCTCAGCTGACGCGCTACCGCCCCGGGCCGGGGTGTAGGTCTCGTGAGAAACGAACACCGTCTGGCCCGCGATCGCACGGCGGTCGATTCCCAGGCGCTCCGCCTGCACGAGGAGGTTCTCCATGACCTGGCCGATGTGCTGGACGTCGAGCCGCGTGCCATGGAAGGCGCTATTGGCAGTGACCACCGCGAGCACCTCGCAGATGGGGCCGATGCCGCGCTCCCGTGCCGCCGCAGCGGACTCAACGACCAGGGCCGCGGCACCCGAACCGAGCAACATGCCGTGCCGCCGGCGATCGAACGGCAGAGCGGCGTCTTCAACGACATCGTCGGTGGCCGCCGCGCCGCTGGCGAGGAACCCCGATCCGGTCCAGGGCAGCAGCGTGTCCGAGGTGGCGTTATCCGCCGATACGATGATCACCCGGCGGCAGCGGCCGGCCCGGATCCAGTCCTCGGCGATCGACACCGCGACGCCGGTGCTCGCGCAAGCGGAGTTCACCTGCGTGTTGGGGCCGCGGGCGCCGATCAGCTCGGCGAACTGCGAGTGCCCCATGGCGAGCCACCGGAAAAGAGAGCGGCGGTCGAAGGCGAACGGGCGGGTCTTCACCGCGTGCCGCAGTCCGGCGATGCGCCGGTCCACTTCGGCGACCGCCTGGTCTGCCGGGTTCATCCGGGCCCGCAGGTCCTCGAGGGTGGCAAGTTCCGTCCGGCGCGCCCGGTCCTCCTGGTAACGGTTGATGTCCTGCGCGAACGACTCGTAGCCGGGGAATGCCGAGGCGAACACGACGCCGGTGTCGTCTCGCAGTTCGTCGGGCAAGCCCCAGGGTCCGGGCAGCTGGGTGCCCAGGGTGGTGGTGTGATACGTGCGGACCAGGGGGATTCCCGCGTCGCGCAGCGCCTCAATACCAGCGGCGATCGCCAGCCTCGTACAGGAGTCGAGCGCGGCGTCGCGGTCGGGGTCGATGCCGAACTCTGCCGCCGCGTCGAATGGGCTATAACGGCCGGCCAGCTTGATGACGTCTTTCTCGCCATCGATCGTGTCGAAGACCGGATCGCCGTGGTCGCTCTTGACCAGCCGGGTGATGTGCTTGTCGACCATTGCACGGCGTATCCGGCGCGGGATCACGTCAATGAACTGCTCGCCGGACAGAATCCGGGAGACGTTGTCGTCGTCGAAGACCTGGTCTACGCCGGGCAGCCCGAGCGCGGCCCCAGTTATGACGACCGGCTCCGTGACGCCCGGCGCTGGAGCGGCAGCTGCCGCTGGCGCCGGGGTACCGACGGGGTAGCCGAAGCCGGCCGCATACAAGCCGCATAGGGCCGCATTGAAGGAGCGCACGTCGCCGGTCTTCGGATGGTTGGTCGACAGCGTTAGGACGTCGTCGTGCGCCGAGCCGAGCACATCCTCAGCGAAGCCCTGTAGCGCCCGCTTCGGCCCGACCTCCACGAACATGCGCGCACCGGCGTCGTACAAGGTATGCAGGCCCTTGACGAACTGGACTGGCGATGCGACTTGGCGGCCCAGCACGTCGAGCATCCGCCCGGCCACGTCTGGGCCTTCGGTCAGGTAGAACTCGCCGTCGACGTTGGCCACGATCGGCAGCGTGGGCGCGTGCAGCTGCAGCCTGGCCAGCGTCTCGCGGAGCGGCCCGCTCGCCGGCGCCACGATCGAGGTGTGGAAGGCGTGGCTGACGGGGATGCGCATGGCCGTCCGCCCGGCCTCCTGGAACGCTGCTATCGCCTGCTCGACGGCCGCGGTGGCGCCGCCGATCACGGCCTGATGAGTGCTGTTCACGTTGGCGGTGACCACGTAGCCGTCGATTGAAGCGACGACCCGCCCGATTTCCTCAATCGGGGCCATGACGGCCGCCATCGCGCCGTTGTCGGCCACCTCCAGGCGGGCCATCTCGCGGCCACGGGCGCTGACGGCCTCCAGTGCCGCCCGGAAGGACAGCGCACCGGCCTCGACGAGCGCTCCGTACTCACCGAGGCTATGGCCCATCACCATGTCGGGCTTGACGCCATAGGCCGCCAGCAGCCTGGTGAGGGCAATGTCGGCGGCCAGCACCGCGGGCTGGGTAATTTCGGTTTGCAGCAACTGCTGCTCGAGTTGCGCGACCGCGGTGGCATCGTCGCCGTCGATGAAGATGTAATCGGTGAGCGGCTTGCCAAGCAACGGTGTCATCACCCGGTCGGCCTCAGCGAACGTCTGCGCCACGATCGGCTCTGTCGCGCGCAGCTCGCTGAGCATATTGACGTACTGCGAGCCCTGGCCGGTATAGAGGAAGGCAATCTTGGGCGCCGAACCGCGCCCGAAGAAGATGCCACGGGCCCGCAACATGGCGCGCATCTCGGCGGTCCCGCTGGTCAGCGCCTTTACTGCCATGGCCGCCTTGTCCGCAAGCTCGGCCGCGGTGCCGAAATCGATGGCGGCGCGAAAGTTGGCCCGGGCGATCGCAGGATCGGGTGGCTGCGGCGGCGGTGCCTGGCCGCCGGCGGCCCGCTCATGTATCTGCGCAAGCTGGGCGGCCACGTCCGCCTCGGTCGCGCCGCCAACGACGAGAGCGCCGCGCAGCGGAGCCTTGGCAACCGTGGTCACCGCCGTGGCCGAGGCCGTTGCGGAGGCCACGTCCGTGACTGCCTCCGCGGCGGTGTGCGAGGAACCACGCTCGCCCTGGCGCACGGTCGCCGGCACGTCGGCGGCGGGAGTCCCGCCGTCCGCTGTCGCCTGCACGTCGGCACCGGCAGGCAGCCGTGGCTCCGGGTCGTCGAACCGGCCGGGGACATACTCCTCGAGCACGGCATGGAAGTTGGTGCCGCCGAAGCCGAACGCGCTCACGCCGCCCCGCCGCACGCCCGATGGCGGCACCGGCCAATCACGAAGCTCGGTGTTGACCCGGAACGGTGACGTGGCCCACTCGACGTTCGGGTTGGGATCGCGGAAGTTCAGGCTTGGCGGCAGTACCTTGTCGTGCAGCGCCATGACCAGCTTGAACAGCCCAGCAGCGCCTGCCGCGCCCTTCAGGTGGCCGATGTTCGACTTCACCGAGCCGAGCGCGATGCTGCCCGGGGCGACGCCGGGTCCGCCGAAGACGGCGTTGAGGCTTTCCAGTTCGGACGCGTCGCCGACGCGGGTCGACGTGCCATGTGCTTCGATGCACGTCGCGGTCGACGGCGCCGCGCAGGCGTTGCGCCAGGCCCGCTCGACCGCCAGGCGCTGGCCGACCGGGTTCGGGGCGGTTATCCCCTTGCCCTTGCCGTCGCTCGACCCCGCGATACCAAGCAGCACCGCGTAGATCCGGTCGCCGTCGCGCTCGGCGTCGGCGAGCCGCTTGAGGACGAACAAAGCGGCGCCCTCACCCATGACGAAACCGTCCGCGCCGGCGTCGAACGGACGCGTCCCCGTCGCGGACAGCGCTCCGATCTTGCAGAACTTCACGAACGCGGCGACGTTATTGTTACGGTCGATACCGCCGGTGACCGCGGCGTCGAACTGCCCGTCGATGAGTCCCTGCGTGGCGGCGCTGACGGCGGCCAGCGCCGAAGCGCAGGCCGCGTCCGTGGTGAAGCTCGGCCCGCGGAAGTTGAAGAGGTTGGCGATGCGGCCGGCCAGGACGTTCGCGAGCTCGCCTGGCATCGTGTCCTCGGTTATCACCGGGAACAGGCCCCGGAACGAGGTCGAGGTCTGGCCGAGGATCGCCTCGCGGATGCTGGCCGGCAGCTCGGCGAAGGCGGGGGAGCGGGCGAGTTCCCTGGTGAACTCGGGAAGCTGGATGCGCAGACTGGTCGCGTAGTGCTTCTCGCCGCCAATAGCGTTGCCGATCACCACAGCGACCCGCTCCGGGTTCACGTTCCAGTCCGGCCAGCCCGCGTCGATGAGCGCAGCGCGGGCCGCGGAGACAGCCCACTTCTGGGTATCGTCCATCTGCTCGCCGACCTTCGGCGGGATCGGCAGCCGCCAGGCGATGGGATCCCAGGGAAACTCCTGAACCCAGCCGCCGATGCGCGAGTAGGTCTTGTCGGGCGCACGGGGATCCGGATCGTAGTAGAGATCAGGGTCCCACCGGTCCTTGGGGACATCGGCAATGGAGTACCGGCCCTCGGTGATATTGCTCCAGAAAGCCGCGGTGCTCGGGGCCCCCGGCATGATGGCGCCGACGCCGACGACGGCGACGGGCTGCGGCTGGCGCGGGGCTGGCTGGCTCTTGCTCATGACGATCGATCCTGTTCCGTGGACGGCGCTTGCCGCCCGTAGAGTGCATCCGCGACGCTGTCCATGTCGGCGAGCAGTCCGACCTGAGCGGCGCGCACGGCGTCCAGGCCGAGGCCGGCTTCGAACGTGGCGAGGTCGGTGTCCCGGCCGGCGCCGATCACCCAGCGCAGCCCGTCATGGGCCACCTTGTGCGCGGCCTCCCTGGCGAATACCCGGCTCATCGCCGCCAGTGCAGCGGCGTCGAACCGGTGGTCGGCCTTCTCAGGAAGGCTGCCGTCGAGTGCTGCCGCGGCGCGTGCCGCGAAGGTGCTGGCGGCCTCGGCATAGGCGATCAGCTCGCCAAGCCGCAGCAGGACGTGCTGGCTGCGGGTCAGGCGGCCGGCGCGGCAGGCTTCGAGCACGCTGGCGAGGGCATCGCCGGCGAGCGCCGCCGTGCCGGCGCCGACCTCGGCGTGCCTGGCGTGCAGCTCGCGAAGCCCGGCGGCGAACGCGGGGTAGTAGCGGCCGGCCGACTTCAGGTGCTGCTGCCAGCGGTCGCGCGCGATCGTCATCTCCATGATCTCCGATGTGCCTTCGTAGATCGTGGTGATGCGGACGTCGCGCTTGATCTTCTCGACCAGGTAGTCGCGGGTGTACCCGTAGCCGCCGTGGGCCTGGATGGCCGCGTCGGCCGCCAGGTTGCCCGCCTCGGTCGCGAGGTACTTGGCGATGGCGCCCTCGGTGTTGAGCGCCCCGTCCGTGCCCTCGCCTGAGTCGATCCGCGCCGCTGTGTACTCGATATAGGAGCGGGCGGCCTCCAGCAGGACGGCGTGCGGGACGATGAGCTTATGGGTGTAACCCTGCTTCTGTGACAGCGGTGCCCCGGCCTGGATGCGGGTGGTCGAGTACTCGATGGCGCGGTCGAGCGCGGACCAGCCCGCCCCGAGGCCGAAGGCCCCGACCGTCACGCGCGTATAGCCGAACACCTTCTGCGCCTGCCAGAGACCTTGTCCCTCGACGCCGCCGACCAGGTTGCCTGCGGGCACGACCGCGCCGTCGAGGAACAGCGCCGCGGTGTTGGACAGCCGGATGCCGTGCTTGTCCTCGGGCCGGTTCTGGGTGAAGCCATCCGTGCCACGGTCGAGGACGAACCACGACGGGCCGCCCGGCGCCTTGGCCAGGATGGTGTACTTGTCGGCGATGCCGCCGTTGCTGATCCACTGCTTGCGGCCGGTCAGCCGGTACCCGGTGACCCTGCCGTCTTCGAGGACGGGCGTCGCTGTGGTCTTCAGCGCGCCGAGGTCACTGCCTGCCTCAGGCTCGGTGGCACCGTAGGCGTAGAGGAGCCCGCGCTCGGCGATCTCGGTGAGCCAGGCGCGCTTCTGCTCGGCGGTGCCGCCGAAGGCGATCGGATCGCTGCCGAGGAACGTCGCGAACAGGCTGGTACCAAGGCCGAGGTCAAGGCGGGCCATCTGCTCGCAGATCCGGTAGTTGTCCATGGTGTCGCCGCCCATCCCGCCGTATTCCTCGGGGATGAACAGCAGATGCACGCCAAGCTCGTCGCTGCACATGGCCCGGACCAGGTCCTCCGGGCAGACATCATCGTGATCGAGCAGTAGCTGGCGCTCCTGGGGCAGGGCGTGGGTGACGTACTCCCGGATAGCGTCCAGCGTCATTTTCAGGGTCTCGGCGTCCAGGCCGGTCGGTAGCCCGGTCGTGGGCGGCTCGGTCAGCGGCACGGCACATTCACCTCTTGTCGTCCACCGTGCGGCCTAAGTAGCGAGAGAGCGAGGGCCATAGGTCCCGCGCCCGCTGGCGAGTGGCCCCGAGCGGGCCGGATAACCGTATGAGCATTGGCCCGCGGGCAGTCCGGCGGACGATGGCCAGGCCAAGATCGAGCGGGCGGCGGCTGGGGAGGCTAGTCGCGCCAGGTCCAGCCGGTGATCGCCGGGTCGTCCTCGCCATGCTCGCGCGTGTAGGCGCGGGCGTCGAGGCGGGCATCGGACATCCGCTGGCGCAGCGGCGCGGCCCGCGTGCCCAGGGACGGGACACGGTCGATGACGTCCATGACGAGATGGAACCGGTCCAGGTCGTTCAGCATGACCATGTCGAACGGCGTGGTGGTGGTACCTTCCTCCTTGTAGCCACGCACGTGCAGGTTGTGGTGGTTGTTACGGCGGTAGGTGAGCCGGTGGATGAGCCAGGGATAGCCGTGATAGGCGAAAATGACCGGCTTGTCCGGGGTGAACAGCGCATCGAAGTCGCGGTCGGGCAGCCCGTGCGGGTGCTCGGTGTCCGGCTCCAGGCGCATGATGTCCACGACGTTGATGACCCGGACCTTCAGCTCGGGCAGGTGGGTGCGGAGCAGGTCCGCGGCAGCGATGGTCTCCAGGGTGGGAACATCGCCGGCACAGGCAAGTACCACGTCAGGCTCACCGTTGGTATTGCTGGCCCACGGCCAGATGCCGAGTCCGCGGGTGCAGTGCGCGATCGCCTGCTCCATCGTCAGGTAGGTCAGCGCCGGCTGCTTGCCGGCTACGACGACATTGACGTAATCCCGGCTGCGCAAGCAGTGATCGGCGACCGACAACAGGGTGTTGGTGTCCGGCGGCAGGTAAACACGGACAATCTCGGCCTTCTTGTTGATCACGTGGTCGATGAAGCCCGGGTCCTGGTGGGAGAAGCCGTTATTGTCCTGGCGCCAGACGTGCGACGACAGCAGGTAGTTGAGTGAGGCGATCGGCGCCCGCCATGGGATGCCCCGGGCCGTCTTAAGCCACTTGGCGTGCTGGTTGAACATCGAGTCAATGATGTGGATAAACGCCTCGTAACAGTTGAAAAGGCCGTGCCGCCCGGTGAGCAGATACCCCTCCAGCCAGCCCTGGCATAGGTGCTCCGACAGGACTTCCATGACCCGGCCGTCCGGGGCGAGGTGATCGTCGCCGGGGACCGTCGTCGCCTCCCAGGCGCGGTTGGTCTCCTCGAAGACCGCCGTCAGCCGGTTGGACGCCGTCTCATCCGGGCCCATGAGGCGGAACCTGTCGGGGTTGCGGGCGATGATGTCGCGCAGGAAGGTGCCGAGTACCCGGGTGGCCTCGCTCACCGCGACGGCCGGGCGGTCCACCGGCACCGCGTAGCGGCGGAAGTCCGGCATGGCCAGGTCGCGAAGCAGCAGGCCGCCGTTGGCGTGCGGGTTGGCGCTCATCCGCCTCGACCCCCGCGGGGCAAGTGCCTGCAGCTGCGGCACCAGCTGTCCGGCGGCGTCGAACAGCTCCTCGGGCCGGTAACTGCGCATCCACTGCTCGAGCAGCTCGCGGTGCCTGGCGTTGGTGCGAGTTTCGGCAAGCGGTACCTGATGAGCGCGGAAGGTGCCCTCGACCTGAACGCCGTCAACCACCTTGGGCCCGGTCCAGCCCTTCGGGGTGCGCAGTACGATCATCGGCCAGGCGGGACGGGCCGCTCCGCTGCTCGTGCCGCCGGCTTGCTGGCCTGCTGCATCGCGGGCGTGCTCCTGGATGGCCGCGATGTCGTCCAGCACCTCGTCGAGCACGGCCGCGAGCTGCCGGTGGACCACCGCGGGATCATCGCCGGCCACGAAGTGCGGCTGGTAACCGTAGCCGCGCATCAGTGCGGCGAGCTCGTCGTCGGGGATGCGGGCCAGGATGGTCGGGTTGGCAATCTTGTAACCATTAAGGTGCAGCACCGGCAGCACCGCGCCGTCAGTCACCGGGTTGAGGAACTTGTTCGAATGCCAGCTGGCCGCCAGCGGCCCCGTTTCCGCCTCCCCGTCACCCACCACGCACATGACCAGCAGATCCGGGTTGTCAAATGCCGCGCCGTAGGCGTGCACGAGCGCGTATCCGAGTTCGCCGCCTTCGTGGATGGACCCGGGGGTTTCCGGCGCGACGTGACTTGGGATGCCACCGGGGAACGAGAACTGGCGGAACAGCGCCCGCAGACCGTCTTCATCCTGCCCGATGGAGGAGTAGACCTCGCTGTAGGTGCCTTCCAGGTACGCGTTGGCGACGATCCCCGGTCCGCCGTGACCAGGGCCGATCACGTAAATGGCGTTCAGGTCGCGTTCGTTGATGACCCGGTTCAGGTGCACGTACAGCAGGTTCAGCCCGGGCGTCGTCCCCCAGTGCCCGAGCAGCCGCGGCTTGACGTGCTCGGCTCGCAGCGGTTCCCTGAGCAGCGGGTTGTCCAGCAGGTAGATCTGCCCGACCGACAGGTAGTTCGCCGCACGCCAGTACGCGTCGATCAGCTCCAGGTCCGCCGCGCCATAGGTGCTGGCTGCCGTCGAGTCGGGCGGGCTGGGCATCATGTCCTCCAGCAGGAGTGGTGGCCAGGTAACAAGTGCACTTTAAAGGTGCTGCTGTGCATCGCTCACGACCCTGGCATGCGGCAGCGCGACATCGCAACCAGTGCCGGCGGCACCGCTCGGGTGGACGTGATCGACCCGTACACCTGCGCAGACCACCGCAGACCACCCCAGACGCTCACAGACCGCCGCAGGCCGTTAAGATCGCGGAGACGGTTGCAGGTCGTCGGCGCCCGCTACTGACACGCCGGGCCATGGACGCTTAGCATCTGGCCCGGCATGGGTATGAAAGCCTGGGCCTGTGCGGGTAAGTGCGGCCGCGCGGAATTACGTCATGGGATGCTTGGTGACCGGATTGGACGAAAACCCTAAAGCACACCAGGAGGGCTGGGGAAAATGGCTTTGTGGCGCAAGTTCGCAGCAGAGATGCTGGGCACCGCACTGCTTGTGTTCTTCGGGGTCGGTGCGGCGACCCTCATGTTCGGGTTCAAGTTCGATGGCGGCAGTATCGCCGCAGGCGTCGTGGCCACGGCGTTCACCTTCGGGCTCGTGCTGCTGGCGCTGGTTTACGTTATCGGGCCGGTATCGGGCTGCCACGTCAATCCGGCCGTGACCCTGGGCGCGCTGCTGGCGCGGCGCCTCCCGCTCGACGAGGCCGTCGGTTACTGGGTGGCCCAGTTCGTTGGCGGCATCCTGGGTGCGCTCGTGCTATGGGGCATGTTCAACACTTCGCCGTTGTACAGCACGTCCAAGACCGGGCTCGGGACGGACGGCTGGGGCGCGGCGTCTGACATTCACATCGGTGCGGGCGGCGCCTTCCTTGCGGAGGTCATCCTGACCGCGATGTTCGTCTTTGTCATCCTCGGGGTCACCAGCAAGATCGGGAACACCATCACCGCGGGCATGGTGATCGGCCTGGCCCTTACCGTGGCGCACCTGGTCGGGATAACGATCACCGGAACGTCGGTGAACCCAGCGCGCAGCCTCGGCCCGGCGCTGATCGTCGGCGGCACTGCGCTGAGCCAGGTATGGCTGTTCATCGTGGCGCCGCTGGTCGGCGGCGTCGTCGCCGCCGGGCTGCACTGGCTGGTCTATCCCAAGCCAGTACCTGCCGCGGTAGAGCCCACAGCGGTGCCCCTCGCCGAAGAGATCAGCAGATCGCCTGGTGATCCGGCAGGTCGCTGACCTTCGCGTCGATGCGGGCGCGGTAGCGCCGCGGATCCCCGGTGGCCGTGACATTCGCCGAACGGCGCCGCAACAATAATCTCGTCGCGCTCCTTGTGATAGCTACGGGTGCCCTTGACGCGATCAGCTTCCTTGGCCTCGGGGGCGTGTTCACCAGCGTCATGACCGCCAACATGGTCCTGCTGGGGCTTAGCGCAGGTCGGCACGACGCGGCATTGGCCCTGCACGCCGGAGTAGCGCTGGCGGGCTTTGTCACCGGGGGCTTGGCAGCAAGCCGGTTCGCCAGGCCGCCCGGTGAGCCGGCACCGGCCTGGCCGGGCCGGGTGACCGTGGCGCTCGTCGTAGAGGCTGCCGTACTTGTAGCCGTGACCGTGGGCTGGGAGACAGCGGCGGGCCTGCCAAGGGGAGCGGAACAGCTCATGCTCGTTGCCGCCGCTGCGGTCGCCATGGGCATCCAGAGCGCGGCGGTCCGCGCACTGGGAGTGCCAGGTCTTTCCACCACGTACCTGACAGGAATACTGACAGAGGCCCTTGGCGACCTGGCAGCCGTCAGGGCCTCGGCATCGCTGCGGCGGCGCCTTGGTCTCCTGGTCATGCTGGTCGCCGGGGCAGCGGTGAGCGGCGTTCTGGTCGCGGAGGCGCCGCTGCTGGCACCGCTCGTCCCGCTGGCGCTGCTGCTTGCGGTGATCGTGACCGCCGCCATCAGCTCGCCCTAGCCTGCGGCCCCGCGCAGCCTCCGCACTGGCGAAGGTGGACCCGCAGACGCAGGCCGCAGGCCCGCGAGCACGGCGGGCAACTCCCCGCTGTACACCACGCCCAGCCGCTGAGTAGCCCTGGTCAGCGCGACGTAGAGATCGCTAAGCCCACGAGGCGAGCAGGCCATGATCTGGCCAGGGTCGGCGACCACCACGGAGTCGAACTCCAGTCCCTTGGCCTGCGCCGCGGACAGGACCACCACCGGGCTGCGGAGTTCAGGATCCTCGCCGACCGTTGCGCCAGGCACCGCCGCGGTCATCGCCGCGCCCAGCTCAGACAGGCGCGTTCCCGGGACGATCACGGCCAGCTGTCCGTCGTCCATCCGGGCAGCCTCGCGGCCGGCAATCTCAGCCAGGCGCCGGGCCAGCTCGGCTTCGGGTACCTGCTGGCGCCAGGGATGGACGCCGGTCTCGCGTACTGACCGCGGCGGCCGCAGGGCCGGATCGATCCCGGCCAGGACATCGGTGGCCACCGCCATGACCTCGGCAGGGGCACGGTAGTTGATGGTCAGCTCGGCCAGCCGCCACCTGTCGGCCAGGTGCGGTCCGAGTACCCGCTGCCAGGAAGACGTGCCCGCGAGGTCACCGGTCTGTGCGACGTCGCCTACCAGGGTCATGGATTTGGCCGGGCAGCGCCGCATCAGCATCCGCCACGCCATCTCAGAGAGCTCCTGTGCCTCATCCACGATCACGTGCCCGAAAGCCCAGGTCCGGTCGGCTGCCGCGCGCTGCGCCGCAGTCAGGTAGGGGTCCGCATAATGGCGCTCGGCAAAGGCGTCCGCGTCCAGCATGTCGACGCCCATCAGGAGCTCGGGATCCGCATCGTGGGCGTCCCTGGACATGATGTCAAGAACGCCCTGCGCGTAGGCTACGCGGCCGCGCCGCTCCATCTCGGCTTTGGCCCGCGCCGCCCGGTCGTCCTCGCCAAGCAGTTCCGCCGCCTCGTCGAGCAGCGGCACGTCAGCGGGGGTCCACCCACGACCCGGGTCACGGTGCAGCAGTGCGCGGTCCGCCTCGCCAAGCTCGCTGGCAGCAGCGGCCAGGCGGGCCGGCGAGGAGAACAGGTCATCCAGTAGCCGCTCCGGCGACAGCACCGGCCATAGCAGCCGGATGGCTCGCCGCACCTCGCTGTTCCTGCCCAGGTCGCCACGGATCGCCGCGACGTCGACCTCACCGAGAACGCTGCCCTGGCCGGGCGCGACGGCGTCGATCCGGCTCTCGATCTGCCTGGCGAGTGCCTCGATGATCTCCCGCACGAAGATCGCCCTGGCCTGGTTGTGCGGCCTGCGGGACTGCCGTGCGCGCGCCCTGGCCCGGACGCAGGTTCGCCGGTCCAGCCGCAACCTCTCGCGGTCCACGGTGATCTCCAGGGCCCGGTCGGGCACCCATTGCCGGTCGCGCACCGCGGCGGCGATAACTCCCGCCATGGTCAGCCTGCCCTTGACCGCGGCGGCCGCAGGCTGCTCGGCCCGCCGCGCGATGATCCCCGGATACAGCTCCGCGATCGTCGACATGAGCACGCCGGTCTCGCCAAGCGAGGGAAGCACGTCGCTGATATACCGGATAAAGGTCGGATTCGGGCCGACGATCAGCACGCCCCGCTTGGCTAGCTGTTCCCGGTGCGTATAGAGCAGGAAGGCCGCGCGATGCAGTGCGACCGCTGTCTTCCCGGTGCCGGGACCCCCCTGCACAACGAGCACGCCAGGCAGGACGGACCGGATGATCTGATCTTGCTCTGCCTGGATGGTCTCCACGATGTCGCTCATCCGGCCGGTCCGGCTCGCGCTGACCGCGGCGAGCAGCGCGGCCTCGCCGGTGAGTCCCTGACGCTGGCGCGGATCGGCGGCGTCGAGGTCAAGTACCTCATCATCGAGGCCGGTCACGGTCCGGTTGCGGGTCTTGATATGCCGCCTGCGCCGCACCCCGTCGCGGGACGCCGCCGTCGCGAGGTAGAAGGGCCGCGCAGCGGGCGCACGCCAGTCCATCAGCAGCGGTTCGTAGTCGCCGGAGGCATCCCGGAGGCCGATCCGGCCGATATAGCGCGGCTGGCCGTCGTCGAAGTCGAGACGGCCGAAGCACAGGCCGTTCTCGGCCGCATCGAACTGGGCCAGCCGCCGGAAGTACATCTCAGTCATCGACTCGCGCTCGGACCGTGCCTGATGGGTCCCGCCATTTTCCAGCATGACCGTGGCAAGACGTGCCGAGGCTCGTTCGCGGTCGTTATCCAGGCGGCCATAGAGCATGGAAACGTATTCCTGCTCTGCGGCCAGCTCTATTGCCAATTCCTCGTCCGACAATTAGCCTCTCCTGCGCTACAATTTCGGCTAAAGAGTATTGCAAAATTTGCGGCTTATTGCAATCTGTACTTATTGCAAGCTGTGCTTATGGCACCAGCTTGGCTCCTGCCTAACCACAATAAATGTAGCGCGTATTTTGTTCCCCGAGGTGCGAGGCGGCCCTGGCGTCCCTGTCAGCCGGCGTCACCTCCGCCTCCGGCCTATTCCCGCGCCGGCCGGACAGCGATGACGATCTTGACTCGCACGTTGAGCGGCGATCCAGACAGCGGGACGAGGACCCTGCGTGCGTGGCTGGCCCCGAGCCCAGGGATTATGGGCGGATGCCAGAACGTCGCCGGCACGGTCCGCAACCGGCCCGGCCGGTGGGCTGGCCGCGGGGCTTCGGAATGCGGCGGGCATGACGCGGTCAGGGCCGAGACTGACGCCAGCGCTGCGCGGGCTGCTGGGGTTCGTATGTGCGCTCGTGCTGGTCGACACGATGTTCTTCACCGCACTGACCCCGCTGCTACCGCATTACGCCCAGGTCGCAGGGCTGTCGAAGGCCGGAGCCGGAGTCCTGGTCGCCGCTTATCCGCTCGGCACGCTGATCGGCGCGCTTCCTGGCGGCCTGCTGACCGCTCGGCTGGGGGACCGGCCGGTGGTGTTGCTCGGGCTGGCACTGATGAGCGTGTCGACGCTCGTTTTCGGCCTGGCATCTGGCGCGGGAATCCTCGATGCCGCGCGCTTCGTCCAGGGCCTGGCCGGAGCATGCACCTGGGCCGCGGGCCTGGCCTGGCTGGCCAGGGCCGCTCCGGCGCAGCGGCGCGGTGAACTGCTCGGCACCGCGCTGGGCGCGGCGGTCGGCGGGGCGCTGTTCGGCCCGGTGGTCGGAGCGGTCGCCGGTCAGGTCGGGACCGGGCCGGCCTTCGGTGCCGCTGCCGTGGCCGGAGCCGCCCTCATGGTCGTGGCCTTCATCGTGCCTGCTCCGCAAGGATCGGTTCCGCAGGGATTGCGCGCGGCCTGGCCAGCGGTTCGGGACCGCCAGGTAGGTACCGGCATGTGGCTGACAATGCTGGCCGGCCTGGCCTTCGGGGTGGTGGACGTACTTGCGCCGCTGCGGTTGAGCCAGCTCGGCGCGGTGACGCTGATTATCGGAGCGACGTTCCTGGCGTCGGCGGCGATCGAGGCAGCGCTCTCGCCCCTTGTCGGCCGGCTCTCGGACCGCCGTGGTGCCTTGCTGCCCATTCGGCTCTCACTGGCCGGGGGAGTGGTCGTCAGCTTGCTGGCGCCGCTACTGGCTTCCGCGCCGTGGCTCGTCGCTCTCCTGATCGTCGGCATGCCTGCCTTCGGCACGCTCTTCACCCCCGCGACTGCCCTACTCAGCGCCGGTGCGCATCGCCTTGGGCTGAACCAGGGACTTGCGTTCGGGCTGGGCAACCTCGCCTGGGCGGGCGGGCAGGCCTTCGCCGCTGCGGGCAGCGGGGTCGTCGCGCAGGCGACGTCGGATCTGGTCCCGTACGTCATGCTCGCCGGTGCTTTGCTGGCGACGCTGGCTGTGCTCAGGGCAAGCCGCCGGACCATCGGGTAGCCCGGGCCTGCCAGTCCGGGGCGTTGCCCTGCTGTCGGCGAGGGCCGGACCGCCCGGGTTGTCGTGCGCCGGGCGGCGTGACGACGTCCTGGCTGAGCGGTCTCCGTTAGCGGGCCGCTAGCACCTCGGCGATCTTCGCTGCCGCGCCTGGCGGATCCTCGGCGTCGTGCAGCACCTCGCCCCACGACCAGCGGTAGTACCAGCACAGGCGGCCATCGGGACCGGTGCCCGGTGTGCAATCGATGCTCTCCGCGAGCATCGATGCGCCGGGGATGAAGACGTGCAAGGTCGCCGGGTAGGTGGTCTTTACTGTTGCGTGGAATCCCTGCGTGTCGAGCGCCGTCGCCAGACGGTGCAGATGGTAGCTGCGTGCGTGGTCACGGGTGCCGTCCTGCATATCACCTGCCTTGCCAGGTCCGGCACATTCTCCGCGCGCGGAGGGGCACCTTGTCAAATCGCGGTAACAGTTGCGAGTTAGCGGCCAAGTGGCTCGTACCCCGACCGGCCGCCGTATCCATCCTGTACATAGCGGTCGTCCTGGCCGGCCGGGTAGCCGCCGGACGGGTAGCCGCCGGACGGGTAGTAGTGGCCATCACCGTGCCTGCCACCACCCCGAGTCTCGAAGCCGACCCGGCCGGGCACGGTTCCCTCAGCGTCATCCCCGGTCAGCGGGCTGCCCGCGTGCTGCGGATACCATCCGCTGACGTGGCCGTCCAGGTCGCTGGTCGGCGGATACGGGGCGCCGCGGTAACCGTTCAGGTCCTGAGCCAGCGGATACGAGGCGCCGCGGTGGGCGTTCAGGTCCTGAGCCGGCCGGGCCGAGAAACCGCCGGTTGGCGGGGTGCCGACGTAGCTCCCGTACGGATTCCCGGACGGCAGCGGAGCCGTGCCCGCAGCCAATGGCGCGCTGCCACCGGCTGGAACAGCGCCCGACCGAGGGCGGGATGGCGAGCCAGGCCCATCCGGGTAGCTGTCAGTGCTGGCCGGTCCCGCTGTCCGAATACCGCTGTGGTTTCCGCTCGGAGCGGCTGCAGCGTCAGGGTAGGAAAGCGGATTGCCTCGCTCTCCCCCGATGGCCGCTGGTGCGCCGAACTGCACGGTCAGGCTGTCGTAGCTGGCGAACTGCTGTGTCGGCGCGCTTGGCGAGCCCGACGGGTAGCCGCCGGTCCGGCTGTTCCGGAATGACCTGCTGTCGTCAGCGCGCACCCGCGGGAAGGACGGGCTGGTCAGTGGGTCATCGTCGAGGCTGCCCTGAATGCGGCGGTGAACTCGTCCAGCCGCGCCTCCCTGGTCGATGGTGGGGTCGTCAGGCCCGTAACCGGCAGCTGCGAGCGGCCGCAAAGGCGAAGGCACCGGCGCTGCGGCGGCAACGGGCGCCGCGGGGGGAACAGGCGCCGCGTGGGGAACGGGTGCCGCGGCAAGTTGCGGGTGGCTCGGCGAGGGCAGGCCAGCGTCACCTCCGTGGCCAGGAATCGAGCCCGCAGCACCGGCCGGACCCGCAGCACCGGGACCCGGTCCAGTATTCGCGTCACGGTAGTGGCTGCCCTGACCATGGCGGGCAGGCGCCGCGGCCTGCGCGGTGGTGGTGGTCAGCGGCTTGCCTGAGGTCAGTTCCGCCCAGTAGTCGACGTCGGAGAGCTTGTCCCACTCGGTGCTTGGCCAGTCCGCGCTGTCGTCAGAGCGGTTGCCGCGGGCTTGCCGTGAGCGGGCTGCTGCGGGCGCGGGCGCCGCTGTCCGGCGGCGGTTAGCTGCGTCGTCGTCGCGGTGATCGGTCCCGCGGTCGCGCGGTACGCTGCCGCGTTGCCGGTCCCGGCGTGCCACGTGGCCGCGGGCCCCAGCGCCGTGGTGGC
The DNA here is from genome assembly GCA_050011895.1 of Streptosporangiaceae bacterium. Lineage (GTDB taxonomy): Bacteria > Actinomycetota > Actinomycetes > Streptosporangiales > Streptosporangiaceae > DATBGO01. Next base: position 17,406 of record JBEKIF010000002.1, read on the forward strand.
CGGGCCGCATACCTTGGCCTGCTGCTCCGTGGTCACCGGGGTGGTCCTCGCGGACATGGTCCCGGTCCCGGCCTCCGTCATTGGAGCGGCGCCCGGACTCGCGGCTGGGCCGCGGCCCAGAGCCCGGCTCACGATAGTCTCTCGTGCGGTCGTCCGGCACACTGACCCGGCGCTTGTCGTCATGACGACGATCGGAGCGGCTGCTGGCCGCACGCCTGGGCGGGCCATCCTGCCCCGGGCCAGGCCGATCATCGCGAGCTGGGCGCCGGACTGACCGGTCCGTGCTGTCGCCGTCGCGCCAGTCGCGCCGGTCGCTGCCGTTCTGGCTGCGGCTGCCGGAACGGTCCGCGAAGTCCTCCGGATCCTCCGCGCGCACGTTCCGAGCGGCCAAAATAACGATGACGAGGACAACAACGACAACTACCGCCAAGCCAATCACAAGCCTAGTCATCGCACCATCCAAAACGGCATGGCCTCACAGTGCGGTGCAAGCGAGACACACGCGGCCATCGACGCGGGCCTTACCCAGTAGCGCAGGCACCCTGATATTTTTCCGAGGCTGATCGCCTGAACAGTGATTCTGGCGGACCGCTATCACCCTTGTCACGGGATTCGAGAAGTTTACCCGGCTGTGTCGCCAGATGGCGGCCATGATATGGCTTCCGCCGGTGACTACCCTGGCCCGGGCCCGGTGACTACTTCCGCATGGCCGTTGCCGTCAGCCAACCGCGGGCAATCGCACGACTGGCTATGGCCATCCAGGCGGCCTTCAGCGGAGCGCCGTTGCCAAGGGGCAGGGAGGCATTGAGTGCGTACACCGTAAACCGGTACTGATGGGTTCGCCCTGCCGGGCACGGCGCCTTATACTTCGCCATCCCCGCGCTGTTCTCGGCCTGAACCGCCCCAGGCGGGATCATTCCGGGCTGGATCTCCGTGCCCGGGCTGATGTTGAAGACGATCCAGTAGACGTATGGGGTAATTGGGGTGGCGGAATCGTCAAGGACCAGCGCGAACGACTTGGTTCCCGGGGGGGCGCCCGACCAGAAGACCGGCGGGCTCTCGCCGACGCCGTAGCAGGTGAACTGACTGGGCATTACGTGCTCGTTGAAGAGCGGGCTGGTGACCGTCATCTGTGGGGTGTTCTGCAGTACCTTCGTGGTGCCGACCAGCGCGCAGCCACTCACCAGCGACATGAGGGCAACGACCACGGCAATCCGGCGGGCGGCTGTCCAGTGGGCGGCTGTCCAGTGGGCGGCCGGGCGCGCCCCGCGATCACACCGGCCCAAACCTCATCCCCTTGCCCGTCGACTCAGTCGTCTCGGTGCGAGATCCTACGCCGGGTCAGTCAGGCTGCCTGGAATTGCCGAGCATGATCTCGTCCCAGGACGGGACTGACGCCCGCCTCGATCTGCCACTGGCCGCCTTCTTGACCGGTCGTTCGCGGGCCGGGCTGTCTGGGCCATCCTGCCTGGCCGTGGCGTCCTGCCTGGCCGTGGCGTCCTGCCTGGCCGTGGCGTCCTGCCTGGCCGTGGCGTCCTGCCTGGCCGTGGCGTCCTGCCTGGCCGTGGCGTCCTGCCTGGCCGTGGCATGCTCCGTCACGGCAACCTGAGCTGCGTCAGTAGCCTGGTCGGCCAGTGGCGCGGCGGCCCGGCTCGGCTGGCGGTCTTGCTCGGGACGCGGCTCCTGGTGATGCGCATCGATCCGGCGGGCGATGGGGGTGACGGTCGCGCTGCCGGACCCGCGCGGCGTCAGCCTGAGCGCGGCGAGCTCTGCCTCGGCCAGGGAGAGCTTCGCGGCCTGATCATCATCTGGCGTCACATGCCTGCGCTGCGGATCGAAGATCCACTCAGCCAGCTGCGGCCGGCCGCCAGCGGTGAACATGAGCTGCACCTGCCAGTTGCCGTCTGCTCGTTTCCTTGAGTCCCAGCGTGCGTCCTCTGGGCTGGCACCGGCCTGGGCCAGCCGCTCGCCGGCGATCTCGCCGAGTCGGGGGCCTGGTCCCGAGTCGCCGGCGCTCCGGACAGTGGCTCGCTGTGCTTCCTGGGCGCGGTATTCACGTTCGGCAAGCACCGGGCCCTCGAAGCGGCGTACCCGCTCAATCGGGATCCCCGCCACATCTGCGATCTCATCTGCCGTCTCTCCGGCGCGGATCCGGTCCTGGATCTCCTTGGGTCGCAAGGGATTCTCCACTTCGATCTCGTACTGGGCGAGCCGGGAGAACTGGCCGCGGGCAACTGTCCTCAGCCGGTCGTCTATAGGCACCAAGAAACGGCCGCCCCGCCCTGGTACCGCGAGGATGGCGTAGCTCCCGTCCTCGCTGACTGCGACGAGGCGCAGCTCCTGCATCGGCGTCCCTTCTATGCTGCCCGGGCCGCGCAGGGGGCGGAACTCGGGCCACCCCCGTCACGAGTCTGACGGCTGCGACCCTTCCTGGCCAGCACCGCACTCGGCATGTCCCGCATCAGGATGGCGCACACCAAGGCCCGGCGTGGCGCCGCTGTCCATTGTCGGCGCTGGTCCGCAGGGTAATCACCCCGGCGTGGTCCGGCGCATGGAACCAAGATAATCGTCCCGGACGACGGCTTCCGCCAGGTGCCGCTGGCTTCGGTCGCCTGGCACCAGATATCTTCGGTTACAGACGCATCTTGACCGGCGCCCGCGGCCAGTCTTGACCGGCGCCCGCGGCCAGACGCGATCCGGCGCAACCCGCGCGCCCCTGGCTCGCAGTCGGGGTCGTGTGCTCCGGGGCCTTCATGGCGAGCTGGACGCGAGCCTCGTCACCGCTGGCCGGCGGCCGGCTGGCGTGAACTGGCCGGCAGCCGCTCGGCTGGCGTGAACTGGCCGATGGACCAATGCGCGGCCGATACGCTGGCCTTTGCAAGGACCTGGGCGCACGACGATCTATGACCTCACGGAGTCTGTCTCGCCATGCAGCTGGACGCGATATTTGGTGCCATCGGGCGCGTTGCCGTGCGATTCCGGTGGCTGGTGGTGCTGCTGTGGATAGCCGCGGCGTTCGCGGCGCTCACGCAGCTACCTGCGCTATCCGGGGTCACGCAGAACAACAATGCCAAATTCCTGCCCGCCAGCGCGCCGAGCGAGCACGCGGCGCAGCTTGCTGCCCCGTTCGGTACCGCCAACCTGCTGCCGATTCCGGTCGTGGCGGCTCGTACCGCAGCGCCGCTGACCCCCGCCGACATCACGGCGCTGGCGGTGCTGCCGGGCCGGCTGAAGTCGGTATCCGGCGTCAGCAAGGTTCTCGAACTGGGAACATCGGCCGACGGCCACGCCGAGCACCTGGTCGTCCTCGCGGTCCAGCCGGGAGGCAACCCGAACCAGCTAACCGACCTGATTGACGCGCTGCGAGCCAAGATCGTGCAGGCCGGGCTGCCCGCGGGGCTGCAGGCGCACCTGGCGGGCGACACGGCTGAGCAGGTCGATCAGCAGAAGGCATCGGGCAATACGGGCAACAAGGTGCAGGACTATGCCGCGGTGCTCATCATCGTCCTGCTCGTGCTGATCTTCCGCTCGCTGTCGCTCGCGCTGACTACCCTCGCTCCGGCCTTCGTCTCGGGGCTGATAGCCGGGCCGCTGGTCGCCGAGGCGGCCAAGCACGGGCTTCAGGTGTCTCCGCTTGCGCAGTATCTGATGATCGTCCTGGTGCTCGGTGCCGGTACCGACTACGGGCTCTTCCTGGTCTTCCGGGTTCGCGAGGAGTTGCGGGTCGGCGAGCATGGCCAGCAGGGCGACAGCTACCCAGGATCAACGAGCCTGGGCGGCAGCCTGCTCGGCGATCTGGTCCATCCCAGGCAGCAGGCCAGGGATGCGATCGTCAGGGCGGTGACCAAGGTCGGCGAGTCGATCACGTTCTCCGCCGCGACGGTGATCGCGGCCGTGCTCACGCTGCTGCTGGCCAGCTTCCCGTTCTACTCCGACCTCGGCGTGCCGTTCGCCATCGCCATCGGCGTCATCCTGATCGCTGGCCTGACTCTGCTGCCGGCCCTGTTGTCTATCCGCTTGTCGATACTGGCGATCAAGCGCAGGCTGTTCCGCGCGATCTTCGGCCGGCCGAAGCTGCTGCCGTGGAACATCCAGGGGGCGGGCAAGTCCGGGATGTGGGGCAGGATAGCCGGCCGGGTCGTGAGGCACCCGGTGCCGACGCTGCTGACCGGGGTCGTCGTGTTCGGAGGGCTGGCGCTGGCCGTATTCGGCTACACGGGCGCTGGGTTCGGCGGCAACACCACACCGCCGGCGGGCAGCGACTCGGCCGCCGGACAGGCGCTGCTCACCAGGTACTTCCCTCAGTCGGCGGCGAATCCGACCAGCCTGATCTTCACGTTCAACGTCCCGGTCTGGCAGGACCCGGCACCGCTCGCGACCGCGGCCGCCCAGATGCGGGCGAGTGGGCTCTTCACGCAGGTAACCGGTCCGCTGAATCCCACGGGCGTGTCCCTGACCCCGGCGCAGTACGCCTTGCTGCACAACGCCCTCGGCTCGGCCAAGGCGCTGCCTGCCGCGCCGCCGCCGGGCATCAAGGTGCCGCTGGCCGGCTACCAGATCTACCGGGCAACCTCGAACTACGTCAGCCCCGACGGCAGGACCGTGCAGTTCTCCACAGGGCTGAAGGCCGGGGACCCTGCTGGCACCCCGGCGATGAAGGCAGTGCCGTCGCTGCGGGCCACCACCACGGCGATAGGGAAGTCGATCGGCGCGGCCGATTCGGCAGTCGGCGGCCAGGCACCCGCCCTCTATGACATCAACATCATCTCCAACAGCGACCTCAAGCACGTGATCCCGATCGCGATCCTGGTGATCGGGCTGCTGCTGGCGGTGGTGCTGCGCAGCCTGATCGCGCCGCTGTACCTGATCGCCTCGGTCGGGCTTTCCTATCTCGCGGCGCTCGGGTTGTCCGTCCTGCTGTTTATCAAGATCGGCGGCAGCGGCGGGCTTGTCTTCTTCATGCCGTTCCTGATGTTCATTTTCCTGCTGGCTCTCGGCGAGGACTACAACATCCTGGTGATGACGCGGATCAGGGAGGAGGCGCACCGGCTTCCGCTACGCGAGGCCGTCGCGCGTGCGCTGAGCGTAACCGGGACGACAGTGACCTCCGCCGGGCTGGTGCTCGCTGGCACGTTCGTCGTCTTCGGGGTGGTTGCGGGCAGCGGCTCGGGCGGCAGCCAGTTCCGCGACATCGCCTTCGGCCTGGCGCTCGGCATCCTGATGGACACATTCCTTGTCCGCACGCTGCTCGTGCCGTCGACTGTGGTCTTGCTCGGCAGGTGGAACTGGTGGCCGTCCCGGATGAGCCGCGTCGACGCGGGCAAGGCGTGGCCGGTTCCAGCGTCAGCGCCTGCGCCGGCCGCCGCCCCCGATGACCGCGCCACAGCGCCCGGGGCCGCCGCGCAGCCAGATCCGCGGCGCTGACGGCTCGGTGCCGCGTGCCAGACTCGCCGCTGATCAGTGTCGTCATCCCGGTCTACCAGGTGCAGGACTACCTGGCTGAGTGCCTGGATTCGGTACTGGGGCAGAAGTTCGCCGATATCGAGGTGATCGCTGTCGACGGCGGCTCCACCGACGGCTCCGCGGCGATCCTCGATGACCGGGCCGCCCGCGACAGGCGGCTGCGAGTACTGCACCTGGGTCGGATCGGGCCGGGCGCGGCCAGGAACGAGGGCCTGCGGCACGCCCTGGGGGAGTATGTCTGGTTCGTCGACGGGGACGACGAGCTGGTCCCCGGCAGCCTGGATGCGGTCGCAATCGACCTGCGCCAGCGGCGGCCTGACGTGCTGCTCATCGATTATGAGCACGTCTTTCCGGACGGCAGGATCAGTCCGAGCCACGGCGGGGCCGTGCTGCGCGGCCTGCCCGACGGGTGCTTCACGCTGGCGCAGCAGCCTGCGGTGATCAACCTGGCCATGACGGTCTGGAGCAAGATCATCCGCCGCGAGTTCCTGACCGGCCTCGGGCAGCCGTTCCCTGACGGGATTCACGAGGACGTGCCGGTGTCCTGCACGGCGCTGCTCAGTGCCTCGAAGATCAGCGCGGTAAAGGCCGGCGCGGCGGGCCGGATCTGCTACCGCTACCGGCAACACCGCCGCGGCTCATTCATGATCCAGACCACCGAAGCGCATTTCGATATATTCCGCTCCTACCGTCAGGTATTCGAACTGGTCGCCAAGCGCAAATCCGACGGCGACCCGATGATCACGGGCCCGGTGGTGGCGGCGCTGTTCGGGCGGGCTATCTTTCACTACACGACGATCCTGGGCAAGGGAGGCCGGGGGATCGGGCCGGTAGGCGCCGATGGCCTGGTACCGCGCCGCCTGCGGCACCGCTTCTTCGCGATGATGCACGCGGACTTCCTGACCTACCGGCCGGCCGGTTACCGGTTTCCCGGCGGCGCCCGGGGGGCGAAATTCCGCCTGATCGAGCGCGACGCGTACTGGACATACTCCGTGCTCGAGCCGCTTAACACGCTGCTGCGAACCCCTGTCAGGCGGGCGCTGTCGCCCAGTTAACGCAACCGGGGGCCTGCCGCACCCTCGGCTGTAACGCCGTTACAGCGGCATGCCAGGCGCTCGGCTTCGTGCTTGCCCGGACGCGGCCTGGACCGGCCGGGCAAGCTGACTGAGCGCACCAGCCTCGACACCATGGTCAGCGTCTGCGCTGGCGCGCTCGTCAGCGAGCTGGTCCCGGCTTAGCTGCCTGCCCCTGACAACTCTCAGCAGGCCGGGACGAACCGCTCGTTTGGCAACTCAGTGGGCCGGGATGAACTGCTCGCTCTCGGTGGAGCCCGCCAGCGCCGTAGTCGAGGAATCCGGACTGATCGCCGAGGTGACCAGGTCGAAGTAGCCGGTGCCGGCTTCGCGCTGATGCCTGGTGGCGGTGTAGCCGTCGGCCTCGGATGCGAACTCGGCGTCCTGCAGCCGGACGTAGGCCGGCATGCCCTCGGCCGCGTATCCGCGGGCCAGCTCGAACATCGAGTGGTTGAGCGCGTGGAACCCGGCGAGCGTGATGAACTGGAACTTGTACCCCATCTCGCCCAGCTCGCGCTGGAACTTCTCGATGGTCCCCTCGTCGAGGTGGGCGCGCCAGTTGAAGGACGGCGAGCAGTTGTAAGCGAGCATCTGGTCCGGGTAGACGTCCCTGATCGCCTCGGCGAACTCCCGTGCCACCTCCAGGTCCGGCTTGGACGTCTCCATCCACAGCAGGTCCGAGTGCGGCGCGTAGGCCAGGCCTCGCGCGATGCAGGCCTCGATGCCGTTGTGGACCCGGTAGAAGCCCTCCCCGGTCCGCTCGCCGGTCACGAAGCGCCGGTCCCGCTCGTCGACATCACTGGTAATCAAGGTCGCTGCCTGGGCGTCGGTACGGGCCACGATCAGTGAGGGCACGCCGCAGACGTCGGCAGCCAGCCGGGCCGCGTTCAGGGTCCTGATGTGCTGGCCAGTAGGAATGAGCACCTTCCCGCCGAGGTGGCCGCACTTCTTCTCGGACGCGAGCTGGTCCTCCCAGTGCACGCCTGAAGCGCCCGCCGCGATCATGGCCTTCATCAGCTCGAACGCGTTGAGCACGCCGCCAAATCCCGCCTCGGCATCGGCCACAATCGGCGCCAGCCAGTGGGGGTGCTCCGCGCCCGCCTTGCTCGCCGACTCGGACCAGGCAATCTGGTCCGCGCGCAGCAGGGCGTTGTTAATCCGCCGCACCACCTGGGGCACCGAGTTGGCCGGGTAGAGGCTCTGGTCAGGGTAGGTCTGGCCGGCCAGGTTGGCATCGGCGGCCACCTGCCAGCCGGACAGGTAGATGGCCCGCAGGCCGGCCTTGACCTGCTGCACCGCCTGGTTGCCCGTCAGGGCGCCCAGCGTATTGACGTAGCCATCCTCGTGCAGCATGGACCATAGCCGCTCGGAGCCGATCCGCGCGAGCGTGTTCTCCTCCTGGACCGAGCCCCGGAGCTGCACCACATCGGCTGCCGAGTACGTCCGCTCGACGCCTGCCCAGCGGGGATCGCTGGCCCATTGCCGCTGCAGTTCCGCTGCCAGCTCGTCAAACCTGCTGGCCTTGTGATGGCCATTGGCCCCTGCGGCGGCTGAGGGCTGACTGGTCGATGCGGCCTCACGGCGCTCGTTCACTGGAAACCTCCCGGGTCGTTACATCCAGTTTGCGGTAGGCAAACGGGCTAGCACCAGGGACCAACGTCCTGAAAAATTCTGTATCTTCGTCTAGAATAAACATGTGCCAGTATTCACTGATCAAAATTCATCATCCTTGGCTGAAACCATCGGCCTGGACCTCTGTCTATTCGGGCAGCGCCTCCGGCACGTACGGCGTGCCAGGGGGATGACCCTGGCCGAGCTCGGTGCGGAGGTAGGCCGCGCGCCCTCGGTGCTTTCGCTGATCGAAAACGGGCGCCGGGAGCCGAAGCTCTCGTTGATCGAGTCGCTCGCGAGCGCACTGGCTGTGTCCACCGACGAGCTGCTGAGGCGGCAGCCGCCCAGTCGGCGCGCACAGCTGGAGATCGCCCTGGCGGAGGCACAGCGCGACCCGGTCTACCGCAACCTTGGCCTGCCGCAGCTGCGAGTGGGCGCCAGGGTGCCGAACGACGTCATCGAGCACGTGGTCGCTCTCTATACCGAGCTGCGCAAACAGCGGGCCAAGCCAACGGCGACGCCAGAGGAGGCCAGGGCGGCCAACGCGGACCTGCGGGCGATGATGCGGGACCGAGGCAACTATTTCGCGAAGATCGAGCAGGCCGCCACGGCGGCAGTGACGAATGCCGGGTACACCGGCGGGGCCCTGTCCCAGGGGATGCTGCTCTCGGTAGTGAGTCAGCACGGTTTCTCCGTTAAATATGCTCGTGATCTTCCCAGGTCCGCGCGGTCGGTGACCGACCTGCGAAACCGGCGGATCTACCTGAAGCAGGAATCCATGGGCATGCACACGCCGCGGACCATCCTGCTCCAGACCCTCGGTCATTTCGTGCTCGGGCATTCCGCGCCTGCCGACTTCGCCGAGTTCCTGCGCCAGCGGGTGGAGGCCAACTACTTCGCGGCCGCCGTCCTGGTACCTGAGCGACCAGCGACGGCCTTCCTGCAGGAGGCGATGACGGCGCGGGACCTGTCCGTTGAGGACCTGCGGGACGTCTTCTCGGTGTCGTATGAGATGGCGGCGCACCGGTTCACCAACCTGGCCACCCACCATCTCGGGCTGCCATGCCATTTCGTCAAGAACGACGAAGGCGGCACCATCTACAAGGCTTACGAGAACGATGGCGTGGTGTTCCCCGCCGACGCGGCCGGCGCGATCGAGGGGCAGCGGATGTGCCGCGAGTGGTCTGGGCGGCAGGTTTTCCAGGCCAGTGACCGGTATAGCCCGCACTATCAGTACTCCGATACGCCATCGGGGACCTACTGGTGCGTCGCCTTCGTCGATCCGGGCCGGGAGCGCGGGTCGGCGATCACGCTCGGCGTGCCGTACGAGGACTCACGATGGTTCCGCGGCCGGGAGACGGTGCTGCGGGCGACCTCGGCATGCCCGGACGGGGACTGCTGCCAGCGGCCGCCCGCTGGCCTGGCCGCCCGGTGGGACGGGATGGCCTGGCCGTCGGCGCGCGCTCATTCGCACATCCTGTCCGCGACATTGCCCACCGGGAGCTTCCCCGGGGTGGACGAGGCGGAGGTTTTCGCCTTCCTCGACCGGCACGAGCAGGAGTAGCCGGGGACGGCGCGAGCAGCAGCGGCTAGCCGGGCGGGCTGGCGGCTGACGGGAAGCTCGGCGGCCGCTTTTCCCTGAGCGCGGCGTAGCCCTCGCGCACGTCGTCGCCCATGAACGTCAGCATCTCGTAGGCGGCGGAGGCGTCGAAGGCCGGCCCGGCTGTCCTGAGCCAGCTGTTGAGCGCCTTCTTGGTCCACCTGATCGCGAGCTGCGATCCGGTTGCCAGGACGCTCGCGATGCGCATCGCCTCGTCCAGCACTTCCCCGCGCGGCAGCGACTTGCTGACCAGCCCGATGCGCTCCGCCTCCTGGCCGGTGACCATCTCGCCGGTCATCAGGTAGTAGCGGGCCTTGGCCATGCCGCACAGCACCGGCCAGATGATCGCCGCATGGTCGCCGGCCGCGACGCCGAGCCTGACATGCCCGTCGCCGAGGCGCGCATCCTCGGCGCACACGCTGATGTCCGCAAGCAGCGCCACCACCAGGCCGGCTCCGACCGCCACCCCGTTGATCGCCGATACGACAGGCTTCTCGCAGTTGATCAGGTTATAGACCAGGTCGCTCATCTCGCCGAGCATGCTCGTCACCCGCTGGTAATCGCCGACCTGCCGGGCCACCATGGCCAGGTCGCCGCCGGCTGAGAACGCCTTGCCCGCGCCGGTGATCACGACGGCTCTGGTCTGCTCGTCCCGCGAGATGTCGGTCCAGATCCTGGCCAGCTGGCTGTGCATCGCCTCGTCGGCGGCGTTGTACACCTCGGGCCTGTTCATGGTGATCAGCAGGACGCCGTCGGGATGGCGGGTGCAGAGGAGGCGATCGTAGCCGCTGTAGTCCATGCTAGTAGAGATTAGGCCGATATCGGGCGCGGCCTGTCAGCGGGTGGCGCCCCCGCGGCTGGTGGCGCAGGCCGCCGCGCCGGGCCGTGAGGAGGAGCATGAGCGGCGACGCTGACGGCGGCTTCAGCCTGGACCTGACCGCGGACGTCCGGGAGATGCGTGACTGGGTGCACGAGTTCGCCGAGAACGTGATCAGGCCGGCCGGGGCGCAGTGGGACGAGCGCGAGGAAACCCCGTGGCCCATCCTGGACGAGGCAGCCAAGATCGGCTTGTACTCACTGGACTTCTTCGCCCAGCAGTGGTGGGAGCCGAGCGGCCTTGGCACGGTCGTCGCCTTCGAGGAACTGTTCTGGGGTGACGCCGGGATCGGGCTCTCGCTGGTCGGCAGCGGGCTTGCCGCGATCGCGGTGGCGGGCCACGGCACCAGCGAGCAGGTCGCCGAATGGGTGCCGCAGATCTACGGCGGCCCGGGCGACGTCAAGCTGGGCGCATTCTGCTCATCCGAGCCCGACGCTGGCAGCGACGTCGGGGCGATCCGCACCAGGGCGGTGTACGAGCAGGCCACCGACGAGTGGGTGCTGACCGGGACCAAGACCTGGGTGACCAACGGCGGCATCGCAAACGTGCACGTGGTGGTGGCCTCGGTCGATCCCGCCCTCGGCAGCCGCGGGCAGGCCAGCTTCATCGTGCCGCCAGCGACCCGCGGCCTGTCGCAGGGCCAGAAGTTCCGCAAGCACGGGGTCCGGGCCTCGCACACCGCCGAAGTGGTGCTCGATCAGGTGCGGGTGCCTGGCCGCTGCCTGGTCGGCGGCAAGGACCGGCTTGACGAGCGCCTGGCCAGGATCGCCGAGGGCGGCAGCAGCGGCGAGCACGCGGCGATGAAGACGTTCGAGGCATCAAGGCCGACCGTCGCGGCCATGGCGGTGGGAGTAGCCAGGGCCGCGGCCGAGTTCGCCGCCGGCTACGCCGGGCAGCGGATCCAGTTCGGCCGCCCGATCGGGCAGAACCAGGCGATCGCGTTCATGCTCGCTGACATGCACGCGGCCGTCGACGCGGCCCGGCTGCTGACCTGGCGGGCCGCCTGGATGGCCAGGAAGGGACTGCCGTTCACCCGCGCCGAGGGCTCGATGTCGAAGCTCGTCGCGGGGGAGACCGCGGTCCGGGTGACCGAGCAGGCGATCCAGATCCTGGGCGGCAACGGTTACACCCGCGATTACCCGGTGGAGCGCTGGCACCGGGACGCGAAGATCTTCACGATCTTCGAGGGCACGTCCGAGATCCAGCGGATGATCGTCGGCCGCGCTGTCACCGGCCTGGATGTCCGCTAGGTCAGCGCTTGCGTCCTACCCCGCCCCATCGGGCAGCTGGGCTCCTGGCTACAGCCTGCCGGACTACAGGCTGGCTGCCCGCGCAGGCTAGCCTGGCGGAATAGGGGAACAGGATCGGCCCGGCGGGCCTTTACCCCGGCGAGGTTTGAGACCGCGATTACAGCGAGCCGCGGTGAAAAGGATAATCCATGAGCAAGCAGCCCAATCCGCCGCCGCCTGGCGATAAGCCAGTACCGACGGCCCCGCCGCCGCCGCCCGCCTGGCGGCACTGGCTATGGCCGCTCGCGATCTGCGCGGTGCTGCTCCTCTACCTGTACCTTCCCGGTATCACCTCCCCGCAGGTCAATCTCAGCTATTCGCAGTTCATCGCGGACGTGACCAGCCACAAGGTGAAAGACGTCACGTTCCAGGCCAGCACCCCGAACACCGCGGCCAGCGGGACCCTTAGCGACGGCAGCGCCTACACCACGGTGATTCCCGGCCCACCATCGACGCAGCTGACCTCGCAGCTGGCCAGCAAGGGCGTGTCCATCAAGGCGGTGACCTCCAGCCCCTCGCTTGGCAGCGAACTGCTGTGGTTCCTGATCCTGCTGTCTCCCTTGATAGTGGGCTTCTACCTGTTCCGCCGGCTGTCCCGGGCCGGCGGCGGGGCAGGCCAGCTACAGGGAGTATTCGGCGCCGGGCGGTCAAGGGCGAAGGTCTTCGACGCGGAGCGGCCCGACACCAAGTTCAGCGACGTCGCCGGTTACGAGGGCGCCAAGGCGGAGATCGCCGAGGTGGTGGACTTCCTGCGGAGCCCGGGACGGTATCAGCGGGCGGGCGCGATGGCGCCGCGCGGCGTCCTCATGGTCGGGCCGCCGGGCACCGGCAAGACGCTGCTGGCCCGGGCCGTGGCAGGCGAGGCGTCGGTGCCGTTCTTCTCGGTGACCGGCTCCAGCTTCGTCGAGATGTTCGTCGGCGTCGGCGCCGCCCGGGTCCGTGACCTGTTCAGCGAGGCCCGCAAGCGCTCTCCGGCGATCATTTTCGTCGACGAGGTGGACGCCATCGGCCAGCGCCGGGCCGGCTCGGGCGCGGTGGTCGCCAATGACGAGCGGGAGCAGACGCTGAACCAGCTGCTGGCCGAGATGGACGGCTTCGACATGGCCCAGGGGATCGTGGTGCTGGCCGCCACCAACCGGCCTGAGGTCCTCGATCCGGCGCTGCTGCGGCCGGGCCGGTTCGACCGGCAGGTGATCATCCCGCTGCCGACTCTCTCCGAGCGGGCGGCCATCCTGATTGTGCACTGCCGGGGCAAGCGGCTGGCGCCCGATGTCGACCTCAACGTGGTGGCCCGAGGCACGCCCGGGTTCTCGGGCGCTGACCTGGCCAACCTGGCTAACGAGGCGGCCATCAACGCGGTCCGCGACAACCGCGATGTGCTGACCGGCGCCGACTTCGCGGTCGCCAGGGACCGTATCCTGCTCGGCCGGAGGGAGGGCTCCAACGTCCTGCTGCCGGAGGAGAAGCACGCGGTCGCGATCCACGAGGCCGGCCACGCGCTGGTCGCTGCGCTGTCCGAGCACGCCGACCCGGTCGCGAAGGTCACCATCTTGCCGGCCGGCCAGACGCTCGGGGTCACCGAGCAGCTTCCGCTCGTCGAGCGGCACCTATATGGCGAGGACTACCTGACCGAGTCGCTGGCGGTGCGGCTCGGCGGCCGGGCCGCCGAGCTCGTCGAGCTCGGGCACGGTTCCACCGGCGCCGGCAACGACCTGGCCAGCGCCACCGAGCTGGCCACCAAGATGGTGCGCGAGTTCGGCCTGTCGCCGGCGCTCGGCCCGGTCGGGTATCCCGAGGGCGGCTCGGTGTTCCTCGGCGGCGGCGGTCAGGGGCTGTCCAGCAGGCCGTTCGCCGAGTCCACCCAGGCCATCATCGACAGCGAGGTGGCAAGGCTGCTGCGGGAGGCGGAGGAGACGGCCATCGGGGTGCTCCGCGCGCACCGGACCGAACTCGGGCACCTGGTTGACCTGCTGCTGGAGAAGGAGACCGTCGACGGCGACGAGGTCTACCGGATCGTCGGCAAGCCGTCACCTGAGCACCGGCCCGACGATCTTGCCATCGCGCCGCACCGCGCGGTCGCGCCCGTCAGCCCGGCCAGCACCAGCGACTAGCCGGCCGGGCATGCGGCGGCTGGTGCTGTCTGACGCGGCCGTGCGCGAGTTCCGCATGACCGGCTGGCGCGGTTGGCCAGGGCCCGCTAGGCTCGCCCGCATGCACGCGAACCGAGCCGCTGGCTGGTGGCGCCGCCGTTAGGCGGTGCCTGATCGTGCGCACATGCAGATCCTGAAGGCGACCGCCCGGCCACCGGCGGTCGCCTTTCTCGTGTCCGCCGCGGCGCCGGGCCCGATCGACGTGAGGGGCCGGAATGGACCCGACAGCTAGCCACGACTCCGGCTTCGTGACCCCGGCGGGCGTCCGGGTGAGCCGCAGCGCCACGCCGTTCGACCCGGCGGAGCTGGCCTGGCTCACCCGGCAGGTCGACTCGCGCCGCGGTGGCGTGCTCAGCTCGGGGATGGAGTACCCGGGCCGGTACAGCCGCTGGCAATTCGGATACGTCGACCCGTGCATCGAGATCGTCGCGCACGGCCGCCGGATCGCCGCGCAGGCCCTGAACGAGCGCGGCCTGGTGCTGCTGCCGGTGATCGGGGCGGCATTGCACAAGGCTGCGGGCACCGCCGCGGCGGCCGGCCGTCCTGACGCCGGGCCCGCGCCCGGGCCCGCGGCCGGGTCCGCGAGCACCGCAGCGAGCGCGGGAAGCGTCATCGTCGTGATCCCGGAGCCGGCCGGTACCTTCACCGAGGAAGAACGCAGCCGCCGCCCTACCGTGTTCTCCGCGCTGCGCGAGATCCTGGCCGCGATCGCTGGCCCGGATTCCCACCTCGGGCTGTACGGCGCGTTCGGCTACGACCTGGCCTTCCAGTTCGAGCCGGTGCGCCAGCGTCACCGGCGCCCGGCCAGCCAGCGTGACCTGGTCCTGCATCTCCCCGACGAGCTCTACGTACTGGACCGCAAGCGGGAGACCGCGATCAGGTACCGCTACGACTTCGAAACCGACGGCCGCTCGACCCGCGGGCTGCCCCGCCGGACGGCAGGCACCGGGGGAGCGGGGGCGATGGCCCGGGCGGCGGGCGATGCCGCGGGCCTGCCTGCCGCGCCGGAACCCGGTGCGTACGCCAGGGTGGTCGAGGAGGCCAGGCAGCGGTTCGCGTGCGGCGACCTGTTCGAGGTAGTTCCGAGCCATGAGTTCTACGGCAGCTGCGGCTCACCTGCCGCGTTCTACGAGCGGCTGCGGCAGCGCAACCCGGCACCGTATGAGTTCTTCCTTAACCTCGGCGACGGGGAGTACCTGGTCGGCGCGTCGCCGGAGATGTACGTGCGGGTGACCGGCGACCGGGTCGAGACGTGCCCGATCGCGGGAACGGTCCCGCGGGGTGACGGCCCGCTGGAGGACGCGGCCAACATCGCCGCCCTGATCGGCTCGGCGAAGGAGGAATCGGAGCTGACCATGTGCACCGACGTGGACCGCAACGACAAATCGCGGATCTGTGAGCCGGGCAGCGTCAAGGTGATCGGCAGGCGGCAGATCGAGATCTACAGCCGGGTCATCCACACCGTGGACCACGTCGAAGGGCGGCTGCGGCCCGGCTTCGACGCGCTGGACGCGTTCCTCACCCACATGTGGGCCGTTACGGTCACCGGCGCGCCCAAGACCTGGGCGATGCAGTTCATCGAGGAGCACGAGGACGCCCCGCGGCGCTGGTACGGCGGCGCGGTCGGGATGATCGGCGTCGACGGGGGCATGAACACCGGCCTTACCCTGCGCACCGCCCACATCAGGGATGGCATCGCCGCGGTGCGGACCGGCGCCACCCTGCTGTTCGACTCCGACCCGGCGGCCGAGGAACGCGAGACACAGATCAAGGCCCGCGCCCTGCTGGAGACGCTCGCGGAGCCGGAGTCCGATGCGGCGCCGGACCAGGGGAAGACCACGGCCGAACGGCCATCGCCTGCTGGCCCCGCCGCCTCCGGGCCGGCCGCCCTGCCTGGCACCGGGCTGCGCGTCCTGCTGGTCGACCATCAGGACTCGTTCGTGCACACCCTGGGCGGGTATTTCCGTGAGCAGGGCGCGGCAGTGACCACGCTGCGGGCCGGATTCGGCGGCGCCGTCCTGGACACCGAAGCGCCCGATCTGGTCGTGCTGTCGCCGGGGCCGGGGCGCCCGTCGGACTTCAGCTGCGACCGGCTGCTCAGCGAACTCGATGCCCGGGGGATCAGCACGTTCGGGGTGTGCCTGGGCCTGCAGGCGATGGTCGAGCACGCCGGCGGTGAGCTGGCCCTGCTCGGCGAGCCGGTGCACGGTAAGACGGGCCTGGTCCGGGTGCTCGGCGGCGAGCTGCTGGCCGGCCTGCCTGCCGAGTTCGCAGCGGGCAGGTACCACTCGCTCTATGCGGTGCCCGGCCAGGTGAAGGGCGGCCTGCAGGTGACCGCCGTGACCCCGGACGGCGCGGTCATGGCGATCGAGGACGCGGCGGCCGGGCGCTGGGGCGTGCAGTTCCACCCGGAGTCGATACTGACCGCGGCGGGCGGCGCCGGCCACCTGATCATCGCGAATGTGCTGCGGCTGTGCCGGGCCCGGGCGGCCGGCGCGGTCCCGGCCGGGACCGCGCCGGCTACCTGAGCCGGGCCCTGGCTATACGGGGCGCAGGCTGTTGGCGAAACCCACGATCGTGGCTCGCCGCTCGTTGTGCGATGACGCTTCGTAGTACGTGCCGCGCTTAGTCCAGGTCAGGTACAAGGTGATCCTGCGCGAGCTGCAGGGCGGCCCGAGGTGCCTGCCGCAGACGCCATACAGCGTCGCGCGCTGCCCCATGACCCGGACGGTGCCCAGCCTCCTTGCTGCGCCGAAGTTCCCGCATGGCCCGCCAGAGTTGTTCTGCGCGATGCTGAGCTCGCGGCCAAGGAACGAGCCATAGCTAGCGAACACGTCACGCTTGGATAGCCGGCCGGTGACCTGGCAGCGGTCCACGCTAATCGGGCCGTTCCGCCGCAGGCCGTAGGTGCGGATCGGCGCGTTCAGCCCGAAGCCGGCCGCGCGCTGGGCGGCGCGCCAGGTAAGGAACGACCCGGTGCCAGCGGGCCTGGCCGCCGAGGCGAGCGCCATTGGCGCAAGCGCCATGGCCCCGGCACCCAGGCTTACCGCGACCGCTAAGCCAGCGGCTAGTGTGCGCATGCGATGCATTGCTATATCCCCCTACGTGATGTGTGCGTGAGCTGCGAAAGCGCGGACGCCATGCGGCAGGATAGTAGGGCACGGCGGTACGGCTTGGCCACGGGACGCGCGGATCGCCGCGCCGGTAGGGTGCAGTGTGCGTTACCGTCCGTTCCAGCAGCGCGAGCCCGACTGCCAGTACCGGCAGCTGCTCGGGCGTATCCTCGCTGACGGTGCCTGGGTACCGACCCGCCAGGGGCCGCGGGCGATTACCCTGATGCAGCAGGTCATGCGCTTCGACCTGGGCAACGGGTTTCCGGTCATCACCGAGCGCAGCATCAAGTCGTTCTGGCGCAAGCCGATCGGTGAGCTCTGCGCATTCATCAACGGCGCGACTACCCTCGGCGAGCTTGCCGAGTTCGGCTGTGACTGGTGGGGCCAGTGGGCCACCCCGGAGAAAACCGCCTCGCGCGGCCTGCCGGCGGGCAGCCTTGGCCCCGGGTCCTACGGCGGCGCTTTCGAACGGTTCCCCACCGCTGATGGCGGCAGCTTTGATCAGTTCAAGCACCTGGTCGAGCAGATCAGCGAACTTCCCGGCGACCGGACGCACTTCATCTCGCCGTGGATACCGCAGTACCAGGTGCGCGGGCGCGGCAAGACGCCGCGCACGACCATCGCGCCCTGCCATGGCTGGGTCCATGTCCGGGTCATCGGCGACGGGCTGCACCTGCACATGTTCCAGCGGTCCGGGGACGTGCCGGTGGGCGTGCCCGCCAACATGGTGCAGTACGCGGCGCTGCTGCTGATGCTGGAGCAGCTCACCGGGATCAGCGCGGCCGCCTACTACCACACCATCTCCGACGCGCACATTTACGAAGACCAGGTCGAGGCGGCCCGGACCATGCTGGACAGGGACTCCCGCAGGCTGCCGACGGTCGGCCTGACCGAGGCGGGGCGACAGGTGACCGACATCCACGACTTCCGCGCCGAGCACTTCGAGCTCAGCGACTACGAGCCGCACCCGGCCATTCCGGCCATCCCGGTGGCCCCGTGATCATCTCCGCCGTTGTCGCGGCCGCCGCCAACGACGTCATCGGCGCCGACGGTGCGCTGCCCTGGTACCTGCCGGGGGATCTGCGCAGGTTCAAGTCCCTGACCAGCGGTGCCGTCGTGGTCATGGGGCGGTCCACGCATGAGTCGATCCTGGCCAGGCTGGGCCATCCGCTCACCGGCCGCACGTCGGTCGTGGTTTCGGGCACGCCGCGCGATCCCGGCCGCGGCCAGGTCAGGTTCGAGACATCGATGGACGAGGCACTGGCGGCCGCCGCGCAGCTCGGGACGGCCGCAGGGGACCGGGAGTTCTTCGTGATCGGCGGCGCCTCGGTCTTCCGGCAGGCGCTGCCCGCGATCGAAAGGATCTACCTGACCCGGATCTGTCAGGACATCCAGGGCGACCGGTCCATGCCCGCGGGCTGGCTGGCCGGTTTTGAGCTGCGCGGCAGGCAGGACGACACCGATTCAGGATCGGGGCTGGCCTACTCGTTCCTCGACTACCAGCGGGCCGCGCAGTGAGCTATTACTGCCTCGAGAACTACCGTACGGCGGAGCAGCTCGCGGAAATGCGTCGGCTGGAGGCCAGCGGCGTATGCCTGTTCTGCCCGGATGGCCTGGCCAGTCAGGCCGGCCAGCAGGTCGTCCTCCAGACCAGGTACTGGACCGTCACGCCGAACGAGTTCCCCTACCCCGGCACGGTCTTGCATCTGCTGCTCGTGCCGCGCCAGCATGTGGCTGACTTGCTTGACCTGGACGAGGTCAGCCGGCGGGACTTCTGGACGGCGCTGGCGTCGGTGCGCGATCGCTACGGCCTCGGCTACTACGGCCTGGGGGTCAGGAACGGGGACTGCCGGTTCACCGGCGCGACCATCCGCCATGTGCACGCCCACGTGCTGGTGGGTGACACGGACCCGGATAACGCCGCGGTAGTCCGGATGAGGTTCAGCTCCCGGCCGGACCCGCGGGCGGGCCACTAGCGTCGACCCAGATCAGCTCGACGCCGGCGGACCTGAGCACCCGCTCACCGTCGAGCACTGAGTACCGCCTCGCGAAGAGGCACCGCCGGAATCCGGCCTCAGCGATCAGCCGGGCGCACGCCGGGCACGGGAAGGTGCTCACGTACAAGTCGGCTCCGGCCAGGCTGATGCCGTGCCGCGCGGCCTGCGCGACCACTGCTGCCTCGGCATGGATCGCGGTGGAAAGATCGGCCCGCACCCCGCGCTCGAACGCGTCTCGCGGGTCCCCGTCAAGATACGGGGAGTACTCGGTGGGGTGATGACGGTTCCACGCCTCGCACAGGACCGTGCCGTCGCGAACCGCCACCGCGCCCACCTGGCGCCACCAGTCCGAGCTGCGGCCGGATACTTCATCGGCCAGCCCGAGCAGCGTGCGGGAGAGCTCGTCGGCCGCGATCTGGCTGTCCGGCCGGACCGGCTGCTCAGCCGTGCTCCAGTTCCGGTCCCAGCGCAGGAAGGTCCGGTCGAAGACGACGGTGCGACCGCTGTCCAGCCGGTAGTCCGCCGTCAGGTCGCGCATCACCTGCTCGTCGGGCATGACCAGGACGTCGCAGCTGATGGCGGCCTGCAGGCCGGCAGGCTCGACCACAGTGACACGAGGCCCGCGCACGGTGACCCGCAGGTAGTCCGCCGCGCGCGCGGGCGCCAGCGCCCTGATGTCCTTCGCCAGGCTGGGAAACCGTTCCCGGAAGCCGGCGCCGAGCAGCATGACGTCGGCGGAGTCCGAGTGCCGCTGCAGGAATTGCTCATAGCCGGCGTGGATAACCGGCAGATACAGCAGTACCTGCTTCAAGAGCGGTCCGGGGGCTCGGTGGGCTGGCCGGCCTCGGTGGGCTCTTCAAGGCCAAGCTGGATCCTGCGCAGCCGGGCCGAGGTACTCACCATGGCCATCCGTTCCAGGACCTCAACCCGGCCGCAGTACCGCGCCTGCAGCTCGGCGATCTGGCCGGCGTCGTAGGTGTCGGCCGTGGCCACCAGGACGTCAGGGCGGACGACCTCGATCAGGTTCCACCGTGGGTGATACAGGTGCTTGAGCGTCACCAGGCCCACACCGCGCTGGTGGGTCACCATCCGGAGCCGTTCAAGCTCGGGCACGGCAGGCCGGTGGGGCCCCTTGCGGTCCCTTATCTTGTCGTCACTGTCCAGGCCCACGATGAGGAAGTCGCCGAACCGCCTGGCGGCTTCCAGATACATCGAGTGGCCCTCGTGGATGATGTCGAACGAGCCGCTGGTCAGGACCACCTTCAGGCCGAGGGTGCGGAGCGCGCCGACGATGGTCGCGATCCGGTCGTAGCTCTCCACAAATCTCAGCTCGAAGTTGGACGCGTCGGCGAAGAGGCCGCTGTTGACCAGGGCGAGTGTCCCGTTGACCTGCCCGGCCGAGTCCCGCGCCGCCCGCGGGCCATCCTGGCCGGGGCCTGCGCCGCGCCCGAACGGCGAGCCGCGCACGTGGGCCATCGCGACCCCTCCTTCGGTTGGCCGGCCAGCGCCGCCTTCCGGGCGCGGCGGCCGGCTGATTGTCGTCCCCGATGTTAGCTGGGCTATCGCGGATCGTAATCGCGGCCATCGGCGGCTTTCAGCTGATCAGAACCAGCCGCGGCAGGAATATAGCCAGCATTAACCGGCAGGATACCTATCGGATAGGTATGCGCCGCGTTGATACCTGCCCGATGACTACGCCTCCCGCTGCGGGTACCTGAGCAGCCCATCGGCCACCGCAGCGGGCGGGTCGTGGTGAATAGACCGTGCCGCGCTCCGGCGCGCAAGCAATCGTTTCGTCTCCCGTACCATCGCGTCAGGGCCGCACACGTAGATCTCCCGGCCGGCGCAGCTGGCCCGCTGCCGGACTACCGCGGGCAGCATCCCCCGGACGCCGGCGAAACCTGGGTCGGCTGAGACGACCGGGACCACCGTCAGCGGCGGATAGTCCGACTCCATGGCCCGCAGCGCCGGCATGTCGTATAGCTCGCCGGCGTGCTGCGCGCCGACGAACAGGCAGATGCCTGGGCGCCTGCCCGGACCGCCGGCCGCCGCGATCACTTCCTCGATGATCGCCTTAACCGGCGCGAGGCCGGTCCCCCCGGCGATGCACACGAGGTCGCGCTCCTGGTCAGCCGGCGCCGTCATGTCCCCGCGGGCCGGCCCGAGCAGCACGGTGTCGCCTGGCTGGCAATGCTGCACGAGCGCCTTGCTCACCATGCCGCCGGTTACCGCGCGCACGTGCAGGTCGAGGAGGCCATCTGGACGGGGGGCGTTGGCGATGGAGTAGTTCCGCCAGACCCGGGGCCACCGCGCCACCTGGACGGACAGGTACTGTCCGGCGCGGTAGCGCAGCGGCTGGTCAGGCCGGATCCGCAGCACGGCCAGATTGGCGCTGCGCAGTTCGTGCCGGACTATCTCGCCCACCCACCACGCAGGCTGGCGCTGCGCGTCGAGGTCAGCCGCCCGCAGCATGGCCGCCGCCGTGTGCTCGGCAGCCATCGTGACGGCCTGCCGGGTGCGCTCCGTCCAGGCCGGGCCGCTGAAATGCTGCACGGTGGCCAGCAGGGCATCAAAGAACGCCGTGTAGTGCTTCGCTTTGACCCCGAACTTACGGTGCTCCACGCCTAGCTGGCCGAGGTAGGCGCTCACGGCCGCCGGGGCGTCCATGCTCCAGACAAGCCGGGCCAGGGCGGCAAAGACCCGCTCGCGGTGCTCACTCATCGTAAGCGGGAACATTGTCCGCATTTCGGGATGCTGTACGAAAAGGTGAGCGTAGAAATATTCCATGGCGTTTTGCGCATGTGCCTCAAGATGAGCAAATGCTTCTTTAACGAGCACGGCGTCGAAATAGAACCTGCCGGCGCAGCCCGCCGATAATTCTTCGTCGCTGCCGGGGGGCTTGTCCGGCAATGCGGGCGGTCGCCCAGCCTGGTTGCCCGGGAATTCCGAATGCGATTCGATAACGGGCCTGGCGGGCGAAATCGACCGTCCGGAACGGGCGTCCAGCAGCCGCTCGAAGAGCGCAATGCGATGCTGACCTGCGGAACTGCCCGAAGGATCGTCCTCGGGGAAGGCGCAGTCCAGCGCTATGGCCACATCACGAGTCTCGCATCCTGACATGATGCATACAACCCATTTGAGGCAAGGCCGTATGGGGAGTACGGAGAGTAACTGGAATGCCGTTAGGGTCGCGCTGCGATCACGCCGGAGACTTCAGGTATCTTATCGACGGGTGCGCCGATCTAGCCTTTGCCGACTGGTAAGGTCGGCGCGACCGCATTAGCCATTAGCCCGGAGTGTCGTCACGGTCCGTAACCAGATGTTGCGATGTTCGGCTGCCTTGGCATGGGCCGTCGGCGACGCGGCGTGCTGGGATGCCCGCCCGGCCCGCTGGCTGTCGGCCGGGTGCCGCGGGACTGCCGCAGGAGGGACACGCATGACTCGGCCGCTGATCGGGATCACCACCGACATGGGGGCTGCGGCCTGGCATGATCGTGTCCGGGAGGCCGCGGTGTCACCGGCTGTCTACGCCAGGGCGATCGAACGGGCCGGGGCGGTGCCCGTGCTCTTGCCGCCGGTGCTGCTGCCGGGCGCCGCGGGCCGGCTGGCTACCTGGCTGGACGGTCTGTTGTTCTCCGGTGGCGCCGACGTGGACGTGCGCTGCTATGGCGCGGCTCCCGGCGATGAGGCCAGCTGGCCCGATCAGGCCAGGGATGTCTGCGAGCTGACGCTCATGCGCGCGGCCATCGAGACGGGGACCCCCTTCCTGGCGATCTGCCGCGGGCTGCAGGTACTGAACGTCGCCTGCGGCGGAACCCTGATCCAGCCCCAGCCGGATGCCGCCGGACCTGGCCGGGCTGTGCCGGGCGGACTGGGGCTGCCTGCCCGCGAGGTCCAGATCATCGCGGACAGCAGGCTCAGCCAGATTCTGGGTGCCAGCGTCACGGTGCCCGCGTGCCCGCACCACGCCGTTGCGGAACTGGGCAGCGGCGTCGTCGCGACCGGGTGGGCAGCAGGGCACGTCGCCGCAGCAGTGGAAGTCCCCGGGCATCGATTCGGCATCGGGGTGCAGTGGCACCCCGAGGACACCACCGACATGCGAATCTTCGCTGAGCTCCGGGCCGCCGCTGATGCCAGTCCGCAGCGCGCCAGCGCAGCCGCCGCCGCGGCTGTGGCGCAGTCCGCCCGCCGGTAGCTGCCGACCTGCGGTGCCGCCCTCCAGGACCCAGCGCTAGCCGCTACTGCCAGACCGCCATCGAAACGGCCCGCGCGGGCCGGCCAGGTCCCGGTTCAGATGGGCGCGTTATAGCCGTTGAACCAATGGATCTGCAGCCATAGCAGCGCGGCCGTCCAGGCGCCGGTCACCTCGAGGACCCCGACGATAACCAGCATCAGGCCGCCGACCCGCGCGACCCCGCGGGCGTGGCGCCTGGCGAACCCGAATACGCTCATGCCCCGCTGGACGGCCAGCGCGACGATAAGGAACGGGATGCCCAGGCCAAGAGCATAGACGAAGGCGAGCGTGGCTGCCCTGGCCGCGGTACCTGTGACCATTCCCAGGCTCAGCACCGCGGCCAGCGTCGGGCCGACGCACGGTGTCCAGCTCAGCCCGAAGAGCACCCCGATCAGCGGAGCGCTGGCCAGGCCTGCCCGCGGGCGGACCGACGGGCGCATTATCCGGCCCGCGAAGGCGAACCGGTCGAAGAGCCCGGCGAACAGCAGGCCGAGCAGGATAACCAGGCAGCCGAGAACCTGCGTCAGCCCCTGGCGGTGGTCCTGCAGCGCGGCGCCCAGACCACCGAACGCCACGCCTTCGGTCGCGAAGAGCGCGGCGAATCCGAGCACGAACAACGCCGTGCCAGCGAGAACCCTGCTGCGGGGCGGCGCGGCCGGAGCTTCCGTCAGCGAGCCGGTGCCGGCGCCCTGGGCAACGGCACCCGCACCGGACATGCCGGTCACATAGGACAGGTAGCCGGGGACCAGCGGCAGGCAGCATGGCGACAGAAAGGTAACGGCACCTGCCGCTGCGGCGACCGGCACGGCCAGGATGAGGGGACCAGACAGCACGAGGTGCCCGATACCGCCGCTCATCTGTCTCCCCTCGCGATCCCGACGTCGCCAAACCTACCCCGGGCGGCTCGGGGCGGTCGTCACCGCCGGCGGACCGGCTGGTTGACCAGGGCGGGGGACCAAGGCCACCATGTCGGCTATGCGAAGTAGCCCGCCCTTCCGCGCCGACCATGTCGGCAGCCTGCTCCGCCCGCGGCGGCTGCTCGCCGCGCGCGACGATCTTGTGTCCGGGCGCATCGACGCAGCGCAGCTGCGGGCGGTCGAGGATGATGCGATCGCTGCCGTTGTCGCGATGCAGGAGGACGTCGGACTGCAGTCGGCAACCGACGGCGAGTTCCGCCGGGCTTCCTGGCATATGGACTTCATCTACCAGCTGGGCGGGATCAGCAAGGCCCCGGGCAACCTGGCGGTGAAGTTCCGCAACCCGACTGGCGAGATCGAATTCACGCCTGCCGCGCTGCAGGTCAGCGGCAAGATGCGGATAAACCAGACGATCTTCGGCGACGATTTCCGCTACCTGCAGTCGGTGGTCAGTACCACGGTGCCCAAGCTCACCATCCCGTCGCCGAACATGGTCCACTACCGCGGCGGCCCGGCGGCCATCGATCCGGCGGTCTACCCCGACATCGACGAGTTCTGGAGCGACCTGTCCGCCGCCTACGCCGACGAGGTCCGGCGGCTGGCCGGGCTGGGCTGCCGTTACCTGCAGCTCGACGACACCAGCCTGGCCTACCTGAACGACCCCGCGCAGCGGGCGGAGATCGCCGAGCGGGGCGAGGACGCCGAGCACCTGCATCTGCGCTACATCCGTCAGGTCAACGACGCGATTGCCGGCCGCCCCGCGGAGCTGGCCGTGACCACGCACATGTGCCGCGGCAACTTCCGCTCGTCGTGGGCCGCCGAGGGCGGCTATGACTTCGTCGCGGAGGCGCTCTTCAGCGAGCTGGCCGTGGACGGCTTCTTCCTCGAATATGACGACGAGCGCTCGGGCGGGTTCGAGCCGCTCCGGTTTGTCCCGGCGGGGAAGATGGTGGTCCTCGGGCTGGTCACCACCAAGCGCGGCGCCCTTGAGGACCCCGATACGCTCAAGCGGCGGATCGACGAGGCGGCCAAGTTCGTGCCGCTCGACCAGCTCTGCCTGTCGCCGCAATGCGGGTTCTCCTCCACCGTGGAGGGCAACGTGCTGAGCTATGACGATGAGGTCGCCAAGCTCCGTCTCATCGTCGATGTCGCGCGGGACGTCTGGGGCTGACGCTCACCCGGCGCGCGGCTAGCCGCGGCCGAAAACCGTTTCGGGCGCTCGCCTGCCCGCTGGTAGCTTGACCGCGTGCCGGTGCCGGGGAAGCCAGTCGGCCGGCCGCTGTGAGCTTGCTCCGGGCCGACCTGGCACCGCTACGGGCCTCAAGGGATTTCCGGCTCCTGTATGTCAGCCGGACCGTCACGCTGTTCGGGACGCTCGCAGCCGACGTGGCCCTGCTCGTACAGGCGAGGCAGCTCACCGGATCGACTTTCGATGTGGGGCTGCTCGGGGCCGCGGAGCTGGTGCCGGTCGTGGTGTTCGGCCTGTACGGCGGCGTGCTGGCAGACCGGCTCGACCGCAGCCGCCTGCCGCGCCTGTGCGAGGCCGGACTCGGCTGTTGCGCCGGGCTGCTGGTGATCAATGCTCTGCAGCCGCGGCCCGCCGTCTGGCCGCTGTACCTGATTGCCGCTGCCGCCTCGGCCCTAGCCGCATTGCAACGGCCATCTCTCGATGCGTCGGTCCCGCGTATCGTCGCTCGCCATCAGCTCACGGCGGCGGCGGCGCTGATGGCGATGTCGTCGAATGCGAGCTTCATCGCCGGGTCCGCCTTCGGCGGCGCGCTGGCGGCGGGCTACGGGCCCGGGCTGGTGTACGGGTTTGACACGGTCAGCTTCGCGGTGTCGCTTGGCTTCCTGTGCCTGCTCCGGCCGCTGCCGGCGGCTGCCACCGGGGAGCACCCGGCTGCGCCCGGCCTGCGCAGCGTGCTGGCCGGGCTGCGGTACGCCCGCGGCAGGCCGGAACTGCTCGGCTCCTACCTGGCCGATCTCGCGGCGATGGGTTCGCTTATCCCAATGTGCTGTTCCCTTTCCTGGCCGCCGAGCTGCACGCAACCTGGGCGGTCGGCCTGATGTTCGCCGCTCCTCCGGCCGGGGCGCTCGCCGCCTCCCTGGCGAGCGGATGGACGGGCCGGGTGCAACGGCAGGGCCGCGCGATAGCCTTGTCGGCGCTCTCCTGGGGGCTCGCCATCACGGCCTTCGGCCTGGCCCCTGACATCGTTGTCGCGCTGGCATGCCTGCTGGCGGCCGGAGCCGCCGACATGCTGAGCGGAATCTTCCGCGACACCCTGTGGAACCAGACGATCCCTGATCAGCTGCGCGGTCGGCTGGCCGGGGTGGAACTGCTCAGCTACAGCATCGGGCCATCGGCAGGGCAGATCAGGGCCGGCGCGGTCGCGGCCATCACGACCACCAGGTTCTCACTCTGGTCCGGCGGGGTGGCCTGCGTCGGCGCCGTGGGCGTGGTCTGCCTGGCGCTGCCCGGCTTCGTTGCCTACAACGCCCGCCGGACAGCCGCCGGGCCCGGCGCCGTGGCCGGCCGCTGACGATCAGCCCAGGTCGCGCAGGGCGTCCTCGATCCCGCGATGGAAGGTCGGGTAAGCGTAGATCATCTCGCGCAACCGCGTGGTCGGCACTTCCGCGTGCACGGCGAGGGCCAGCAGGCTGAGCACTTCGCCGCCCCACGGCCCGGCCGAGGTGGCGCCGACCAGGACCCCGCGCCCGGCGTCCTCGACCAGCTTGATGAAGCCGTCGTTGCCTGCCTTGTGGATCCAGCCCCTGGTGGACGCCGGGACCTGCGCCATGCCGGTCCGCACGGCCAGCTGCTGCTCCGTGGCCTCCGCCTCGGTCAGCCCCACCGCTCCGACCTCCGGATCGGTGAAGGTGACCCGCGGCACGGCGTGGTACTCGGCGCCGCGCTGCTGCCGGCCGAGGATGTCGGCCACGACGATGCCCGAGTGGTACATCGACATGTGCGTAAAGGCGCCCTTGCCGATCACGTCGCCAAGCGCCCAGACGCCGTCGGTGACGCGCAGGTGCGCGTCAGCCTGGATGGCAGGGGCCTTCTCGTCGAGCCCGATGGCGCCGACGCCCACCTCGGCGAGGCCGGCCCGGCGGCCGGTGGCGACGAGCAGCGCGGTCGCGGTCAGCTTGGTGCCGCCGGCGAGCGTCACCGTGAACTCCGCGCCGTCGTGAACCACCGACGCCGCCGTGATGCGGGTGTGCACGCCGATGCCTTCCCGGCCGAACACCTTCCCGATCAGCTCCCCGGACTCCGGTTCCTCCAGCGGCAGCAGCCGGCCGGCCGCCTCGACCACGGAGACCTGCGCGCCGAAGCGGGCGAAGACCTGGGCGAGCTCGGCGCCGATCGCGCCGCCGCCGAGCACGACCAGGGACTCGGGCACCCGCTCCGCCTCGATGGCCTCGCGGTTGGTCCAGTAGGGCGTGCCGGCCAGGCCCGGAATGGGCGGAATGAACGGCGCCGTCCCGGTCGCGATGATGATCCCGCGGCGTGCCTTCAGTACGTCACCGCTCACGGTGACCTCGCCGGGCGCGGTGATCTGGCCGTGGCCGCGGAATAGCCTGCCGCCCTTGCCGGTGAACCGGTCGGCGGCCACCGTGTCATCCCAGTCGTCGGTCGCCTCCGATCTGATCCGGCCGGCCACCGGGGCCCAGTCGGGCGCGAGCGCGGAATCCCCGGACATGCCGGGAATCCGGCGGCCCTCGGCGAGCAGGTCGGCCGCGCGGATCATCATCTTGGACGGCACGCAGCCCCAGTACGGGCATTCGCCGCCGACCAGCCGCTCCTCCACGGCGGCCACCTCGAGGCCGGCCTCGGCGAGCCGCCCGGCCGCGTTCTCGCCGCCTGGTCCCATCCCGATGACGATCACGTCGACCTCATGCTGGGCCACGCTGAACCTCCCGGCGTCTGATCCGTGCATGCGGGTATGGCACCGTGGAAATGTCTGTGCCCGCGAGCTCGTTGGCAGGTTTGTGCCCGGTATTGCAGGACCTTACGGAGAATCCAATGATGCATCTGCGCCGCACTGAAGATCACGCTGCCCCGCCGCTATCGGAGCGCGAGGCCGAACGCCGCCTGCACGGCATCTGCTTCAAGACCGGCCCGCCCGGCACGCTCGGAGTCGAGCTCGAGTGGCTGGTGTGCGACGGGATTGACCCGGCGCTGCCGGTCCCGCACGAGAAGGTGGCCCGCTGCCTCGCAGGCCTGGATACGCCAGGCGGCCTGCCGGGGAACGGCCGGCTGACCTTCGAACCCGGCGGGCAAGTCGAGCTCAGCTCCGCACCGGCAGCATCTCTTGGCGATTGCATAACCGCGGCGTGCCGTGATCTGGCGGCGGTGCGCCTGGCCCTCCGCCCGGCCGGGCTGACCCTGGTCGGGCGTGGCTTCGATCCTTGTCGGCCGCCCTGCCGCGTCCTCGATCTGCCGCGCTACGCGGCCATGGAGGAGTTCTTCGACCGCGGCGGGCCGTGGGGCCGGCTCATGATGGGCAGTACCGCATCGGTACAGGTCTGCGTCGACGCAGGCCGCGAATGTACCGGTACGAGCGGTTTCCGGTTCCGCTGGCGGCTGCTGCACGCCCTCGGCCCGGTACTTGTCGCGGTCTTCGCGAACTCGCCGCTGCGGGCCGGCCGTCCGACCGGCTGGAAGAGCACCAGGCAGGCCGTGTGGGCCCGGCTGGACCCGAGCAGGACCCTGGCGCCGGCCGGGGCTGAACCTGGACTTCAGGCGCCAGGCAGCGATCCCGATGCTCTCGATCCGCGGGCCGAATGGGCCAGCTATGCGCTCGATGCGGAGGTTATGTGCGTGCGCAGGGGCGGCTCGCGGCACTGGACCGCGCCGGTCGGGCTTACCTTCCGCGACTGGCTGCGCGGTGCCGGCGAGCGCTGGCCGACCACGGATGACCTGGCTTACCACCTGTCCACGCTGTTTCCGCCGGTCCGGCCGCGGGGCCATCTGGAAGTCCGGATGATCGACGCGCAGCCCGCTGACGGCTGGATCGTGCCCGCCGGGCTTGTCGCCGCCTTGCTGGATGATCCGGTCGCCGCGGACCTGGCGATGGCGGCTGCGGAACCGGTCTGGCACGGCCGGGTACCGGACTGGCAGGCCGCGGGGCGGGCCGGCCCCGCTGGCGACGGCATGGGCCCGTGGCTGGACGCGGCCCGGCTGGGCCCCGCTGATCCCGTGCTCGCCCGGGCGGGACGGGCTTGCTTCGAGGCGGCTGACGCGGCCCTGGGCCGGTCGCAGACCCCGCGCGCGGTGCGGGATGCGGTCGCCGGGTTTGCCGACACGTACGCATCGCGGGGCCGCTGCCCCGCCGACGACCTGCTGGAGGCAGCCAGATGACAGCGCAAGCGGAGGACCTGCGGGACCGGATCGCCGGCCTGCTCGCGCAGGCCAGGGACCGCACCAGCAGCCTGACCGAATGCGTGCCCGACAGCGACCTGATCCGGCAGCACTCGCCGCTCATGTCGCCGCTGGTCTGGGACCTCGCGCACGTCGCCAACCAGGAGGAACTCTGGCTGTTGCGCGGTGTCGGCGGCCGGGATCCGATGCGCCCGGAGATCGACCCGCTCTACGACGCGTTCGAGCATCCGCGGGCGGAACGCCCGTCGTTGCCGCTGCTGGCACCCGCGGAGGCGCGCGCTTACGCCCGCGAGGTGCGAGGCAGGGTCCTGGACCTCATCGAGCGCACCACCTTCACCCCGAAGCCGTTGCTTGCTGAGGGGTTCGTGTTCGGCATGATCGCGCAGCACGAGCAGCAGCACGACGAGACCATGCTGGCCACCCACCAGCTCAGGCGCGGCACACCGGTGCTGTCCGCACCGCCGCCCGGGCCGCCGCCGGCCGATGCGATGTCGCTGCCCGCCGAGGTAGAGGTGCCCGGCGGGCCGTTCATGATGGGCACCTCGACCGAAGCCTGGGCGCTGGACAATGAGCGTCCCGCGCACCTGGCCGACGTCAGCTCATTCTGGATCGACACGACGCCGGTGACCAACGCCCGGTACGCCGAGTTCATCGCCGACGGCGGCTACGACCAGCGGCGCTGGTGGACCGCGGCGGGCTGGGAGCACCGGCAGCGGGCCGGCCTCAGCGCGCCTGCGTTCTGGCGGCGCGACCGGGACCAGTGGCTGCGGCGGCGGTTCGGGATCACCGAGCCGGTCCCGCCGGCCGAGCCTGTGCTGCACGTCTGCTGGTATGAGGCGGATGCGTTCGCCCGGTGGGCGGGCCGCCGGCTGCCGACCGAAGCCGAGTGGGAGAAGGCCGCCAGGTTCGACCCGGCCGCCGGCCGGTCGATGCGCTATCCGTGGGGCGACGGCGACCCGTCCCCGTCGCTCGCCAACCTCGGCCAGCGGCACCTGCAGCCCGCTCCGGCCGGCTCGTACCCCGACGGCGCAGCGCCCTGCGGGGCACGGCAGCTGATCGGTGACGTGTGGGAGTGGACGGCCAGCGATTTCCGGCCGTATCCGGGTTTCTCGGCGTGGCCCTACCGGGAGTACTCCGAGGTCTTCTTCGGCAGCGACTACAAGGTGCTCCGGGGCGGCGCGTTCTCGGCCGACCCAGTTGCCTGCCGGGGCACCTTCAGGAACTGGGACTACCCGGTGCGCAGGCAGATCTTCGCTGGCCTGCGCACCGCTCGCGACGGGGGGCTGGCCTGATGTGCAGGCACCTGGCCTACGTCGGCGAGCCGGTGAGCCTGCGGTCGCTGATCATCGATCCGCCGCACGGGCTGCGGGTCCAGGCCTGGGCGCCGCGGCGGCAGCGGCACGGCACCGTCAACGCCGACGGGTTCGGGGTCGGCTGGTACGCCGACGGCGACCCGGCACCCGCGAGGTACCGCAGGGCGGCGCCCATCTGGTCCGATTCCTCCTTCGCCGACGTGGCCAGGGTCACCATGAGCCGGGCAGTGCTGGCCGCTGTCCGGTCGGCGACCGAGGGGACCGAGCCTGGCGAGGCGGCAGCGGCGCCGTACGCCGAGGGCCGCTGGCTGTTCAGCCATAACGGGGCAGTACCTGGCTGGCCTGGCGCCCTGGCCGGGCTCGCCGCCGAGTTGCCCGCAGCCGACCTGCTCGGGCTGGCGGCCCGCTGCGATTCGGCCGTCATCTGGGCGCTGGTGCTGCACAGGCTGCGGGCCGGAGCCGGCCCGGCCGCGGCGCTGGCGGCCACCGTGGCCTCGCTGGCCGCGGCGGATGTGCCAGGCCGGTTCAACCTGCTGCTGACCGACGGCGAGACAATCGCCGCGACCGCCGCCGGGGACTCGCTCTGCTACCTGGCGAGGGCTTCGGGCGTCGTGGTCGCCTCCGAGCCGGGCGATGATGAGCCCGGCTGGACCGAGGTGCCCGACGGCAGCGTGGTCGAGGCGACCGCGGGGTCCGTCCTGGTGCGCCCCATCGGCGCCGGCCCGGGTACGGCTGCCGGGCCCGCCGTCCGCGGCCCGGGCGGGATGCAAGATGGCGGGATCGTCCTGCAGCGGCGCCTGCCCGACGGCTTCCTGGCCGCCTCGCTCGAGCAGGACGCGCGAGCGGGCCTGGCCGCTTCGCCGAAGTTCCTGCCGCCGAAGTGGTTCTACGACGAGCGCGGCAGCGAGCTGTTCGAGAAGATCACCCGGCTTGACGAGTACTACCCGACCACAGCCGAGCGCTCGATCCTGCGCGCCATGGCGCCGGAGATCGCGGCGACCAGCGGCGCAGATACGCTGGTCGAGCTCGGCTCGGGATCGGCCGACAAGACCCGGCTGCTGCTCGACGCGCTCCGGGACGGCGGCACGCTGCGCAGTTACGTGCCGGTCGACGTCAGCGAAGCCGCCCTGGCTGGCTGCGCCCGCCGGATCCTGGCCGCCTACCCTGGCGTGGCCGTCCGAGCGGTCGTCTCCGACTTCGAGGAGCACCTCGGCCTGCCGGACGGCGCGGGCAGGCGCCTGGTGGCGTTTCTCGGCAGCACTATCGGCAACCTGGTGCCGGCCGAGCGAGCGGCCTTCCTCGCCGCGCTGCGCGCCCGGATGCATGACGGCGATGCCCTGCTGCTCGGCACCGACCTGGTCAAGGACCCGGCCGTGCTGGTGGCTGCCTACGACGACACCGCAGGGGTGACCGCCGCGTTCAACAAGAACATCCTGTCGGTGCTCAACGCCAGCCTCGGGGCCGACTTCGATCCGGATGCGTTCGAGCATGTAGCGGTCTGGGACCCGGTGGCCGAGTGGATTGAAATGCGGCTGCGCTCCGCGTTCCGGCAGCGGGTGCGGCTGGCCAGGATCGGCATGGAGATCACCTTCGATGCAGGTGAGGAGATGCGCACCGAGGTATCGGCCAAGTTCCGCCGCAGCGGCGTAGCGCGGGAGCTGGCCGCGGCCGGTTTCAGGATGCGGTCATGGTGGACCGATGAAGGCGGGCGGTTCGGCCTTTCGCTCTCGGTGCCCTGCTGACCCGGCTAGCTGAACTGGCCGCGGCAGGCAGCGGCGGGCCCGGCGGCCAGCCCGCGATCCATCCGCCTGGCCCGGACGCCATCGAGCCGCAGTGACCTGCCTAGCTCGGCGACCACTGCGGCACCGTCGATCGCACCGCAGCTGAAGAGGTCGATGGCGATGAGATCCTCCTCCGGCCAGGTGTGAATGCTCAGATGCGACTCGGCGAGAATGAGTACCAGCGTGACCGCGCCATTGGGAAACGTCACATGGCTGGTCTCCAGCACGTGGCCGGAGGCCGCGTGCACGGCCGCCGTCGCGAGCGAGGCTAGTCTCGGTACGTCGGTCACTGGCGAGGACGGGGTGAGACGAGCGTCGACCGCGTAAAGTACCTTCGGCCCTGGGGCCGGCTGCTCCCGCAGGCTCTCCGGCCCGCTGGCCGCTTGGATGCCAGGCATGATGAGGGAGGATACCGTACAGCCGCTGATCAGCCGGATTTGTCAGCCGCAGCTGCCGCCGCGGAGCCGCACCGCGGCGCGAAGCCGGCGCCCCGGCGCGACCAGAGACGCCATTGATGAATCTTGACGCAGTCATTGCCGACGTCGCGGCAGCAGTGGGCCTGGCTGAGGGCGAGTCCGGGGTCAGGGACGTGCTGCGCGCGGTGGCCGGCCGCGAACCGGTCGCCGTGCGCGAGGTGAGCAGGGCGGCAGAGCTCCCGGTGCCCATCGTCGCGGCCGTCTGCAACGAGCTGCGCAAGCGCGGTGCCCTCGATCCTGGCCGTCCCGTCCGGCTCAGCCCGTCGAGCCGGGAGCAGCTCGCTCCGGTACATCCCGGGCTGACCGGGAAATGCGAGCTATGCGGCGGCAGCGGGGCCGCCCTCCCGGCCGCGCTGGCCGGCCTGCAGGACGAGCTGACCGCCGCGGCGGCCGGCGCCCCGGCCGCCAGGCCGGAGCTTGACCAGACGCACTGCACCGTGGCCACGAAGATCCACCGAGTGCTGCGGATGCATCAGGCCGGGGCGCTGTTCGGGCAGCGGATCATCCTCCTCGGTGACGACGATCTCGGATCTGTCGCGATCGCGAGATTCGCGGCGCTGGCGGGCGCCGCAGCTGGGATCAGGCGGCTCGCTGTTGTGGACACCGATCGGGACGTGCTCAGCTGGGCGGCCGAGCAGGTCTCGGGTACCGGCGTTCCGGCCGAGTTCATCGAGCATGACCTGCGCGAGCCGTTGCCGCCCGGCCTGGCCGGCGGGTTCCAGGTAGCGTGCACCGACCCGCCATACACCGTGGCAGGCGCCGAGCTCTTCCTGTCCCGGGCGGTCGCCGCCCTGGTGCCGGAGCCCGGCCAGCACGTCTTCTTCTCGTTCGGGGCGCGCAGACCGGATGAGACCGTTCGCACCCAGAGCCTGATGACGACGATGGGCCTGGCGATCCGGTCGCTGTCGCCGGGGTTCAATACCTACCTGGGCGCCGGGATCCTGGCCGGTACCAGCCACCTCTATCACCTGCGCAGCACCGCCGCGTCGCGGCCGGTGCTCGACGGTGCCTACCGGGGGCCGCTGTACACCGCGGACCTGCGGGCGGCCACCCTGCGACCGTACCGCTGCGCGGGCTGCCGGGCCGTCCAGGAGGTTGGCCCGGGCAGCCAGTGGCCGCGGATCGCCAGCCTGCAGGTGGCCGGCTGCCCGGATTGCGGCAGCACGATATTCCGGCCGATGGCGCTGCAGGGCCGATGAGCGAGCCGATGAACCAGCCGGTGAACCAGCCGGTAAGCGAGCCGGTAAGCGAGCCGGTAAGCGAGCCGGTGATTGAGCCGGTGAACCAGCCGTCGAGCGAGCCGGTGAACCAGCCGGCTAGCGAGCGCGCCGGAGCCGGCTACCTGATCCGCCCGGCAGCCGAACCCGATCTCGGTGCCATCGTCGGGTTCGAGATCGCCATCGCGCTCGTCTCCTTCGGCGACGCGGCCATCACGGACCCCGGGCTGCACCGCAAGCGGGTATCGGGTGCCCTCGGTAAGCCTGGCGAGATCACCCTGGTCGCGGTCGCAGCGGCGGAACCCGGCACCGCGGTCGGCTGGGCCTGGCTGTCCGCCCGGACCAACTCGCTGACCGGTGACCGCTACGGTAACTTCAGGTCGCTGGCGGCCGCTGACGTCCCCGACCGCAGCCTGATCGGCGAGCTCCTGCTGGCGGCGGTGGTGGCGGCAGCGGACGACGCGGGCCTGCGCCAGCTGACCGGCAAGGTCCATGCCGCCAACCTCGGCATGCGGGCGCTCTACCGTAAGTTCGGCTTCGAGGCGGCGCACCTGACGATGGAGCGGCGGGCGCCCGCGGGGCAGGATGCAGGCCGATGATCAAATGCGTCATCTGGGACATCGACAACACGCTGCTGTCCGGTGTCTTCCTTGAGTCGCCCGACCAGCCGCCGCCCGCCGACCCAGACATGGTCAGCGTGCTGGCGGCGCTGAGCGCCCGCGGCATCATCCACGCCATCGCCAGCAGGAACCCGCCCGAGGCAGCCAGCTATGCGGCTGCGGTGACCGGTCACGAGTTCGCGGCCGCCGAGTGCGGCTGGGGCCGCAAGTCGGACGCCATCGGGAGCATCCTCGGGGAGCTCGGCCTGGCCAGCGATGCCGTCGCCTTCGTGGACGACGAAGCGCATGAACGTGCCGAGGTCTCCTTCGCGCTGCCTGACCTGCTGGTGCTGTCACCTGAGGACATGGCGGACGCGGTCGGATGGCCAGCGTTCGGGCCCGCCGTGGTCACGCCGGAGGCGCGCCGTCGCGGCACCATGTACGCGCAGCGGCGGCGCCGGCAGGCGGAGGCCAGGGCATTCAGCGGATCGAGGGAGGAGTTCCTGCGGTCCTGCGCGACGGCCATCGTCATCGCTGCGGCCCGGCCTCAGGACGTGGCGCGGCTGCATGAGCTCTCGGCCCGCACCCATCAGTTCAATTCCACCGGCGAGCAGGTCAGCGAGGCGTCGCTGAGCGCGCTGATCGGCTCGGCAGGCCAGCGGGTGATCACGGTGCGGCTCGCTGACCGGTTCGGCGATGACGGCATGGTCGGCGGCTGCGTCATCGACGTCGGCGGCGGGGCGTGGACGGTGACGCTGCTGATGATGTCGTGCCGGGCGATCGGCCGCGGGGTCATCGACGTGCTGCTGGCCTGGCTGGCGGGCGCGGCCGCTCGGGACGGCGCGGCCACGCTGACTGTCGGCTGCCTGATCAGCGATCGCAATGTCCCGCTCCGCCTTGCTCTGGCCGGGGCCGGGTTCCGGACCAGGCAGGTCGCCGCCGTCGGCGTGCCCTCCGCGCTGTTCAGCACGCAGCTGTTCAGCAAGCAGCTGTCCGGACCGCCTCCGGCGCTGCCCGCCTGGGTGAGCACCCCGGATCCGTCGTGAGCAGCCGCGCTGGCCGGCTCGTCATCGACCAGGTTCGCCAGATCCTTGCCGAGGTGACCGGCCGGGCGGAACTGGCCGCCATCCCGTCGCAGACGCCGCTTTTCGGTCCCGGGGTAGGGCTCGACTCGCTAGCCGGAACGCTGCTGCTGCGCCAGGTGCGGGACCGGTTCGGGGTCGACGTAGCGGCCGAGGACCTCAACCTTGACGCCCTGGCGACCGTGGCCACGCTCACCGCGTTCATCGAGGAGCGGACCGGCGAGGCTGAGCCTGACGGCCCTGACCGGGCGCCGGGTACCGGCGGGGCGGGCCCCTGATCCCGCTGGGTGGCCCCTGATCCCGCCGGGTGGCCCCTGATCCCGCCGGGTGGCCCCTGATCCCGCCGGGTGGCCCCTGATCCCGCCGGGTGGCCCCTGATCCCGCGCGGACGCGCAGGCCCGGGGCGCCTGGCCGACCCGGGGGTAGGCTCATGGCAGGTGGCTGGAGGTCATAATGAGTGCCGTTTTCGTCGTGGATGCATGCAGGACGCCGGTCGGGAAGATCAAGGGGGCGCTAGCAGGCGTCCGGCCTGATCATCTGACCGCCGAGGTCATCAGGGCGCTACTGGCGCGAAGTTCGTGGCTCGATCCCGCATCGGTCGACGACGTCTACTGGGGCGCGGCCAATCAGGCGGGCGAGGACAACAGGAACGTCGCGCGGATGGGCGTGCTCCTGGCCGGCCTGCCCGTGCAGGTCCCCGGTGCGACAGTGAACCGGCTGTGCGGGTCCGGGATGGAGGCGATAGCCTCGGCGGCCAGGGCGATCGCCGCCGGGGACGCTGACATCTGCCTGGCCGGCGGGACCGAGTCGATGACGCGGGCACCTTTCGTGCTGCCGCGCGCGGCCGAGCCCTTTCCCCGGGACGCGGGGCTGGCCGATACCCGGATCGGCTGGCGGCTGGTGAGTCCCCTGATGCGTGAGCTTTACCCGCCGGTCAGCCTGGGCGAGACGGCCGAGAACGTGGCTGACCGTTACGGCGTAGGCCGCGACCGGCAGGACCAGTTCGCGCTGCGCAGCCATCAGCGGGCCGCGCGAGCGCGGGACGCGGGCCGGCTCGCTGAGGAGATCATCCCGGTCGCTACGGCGCACGGCGAGGTCCGGGAGGACGAGGGGATCCGGCCTGGGCTGACCTTGGCTGACCTGGCCGCCCGGCCGCCCGCGTTCCGTGCCGACGGCACCGTGACGGGAGCCAATTCATCGCCGCTCAACGATGGCGCCGCCGGCCTGCTGCTGATGTCCGAGCGGGCCGTGAGCGCGGCAGGCGCGCCCCCGATGGCCAGGTACTGCGGGACCGCGGCGGCCGGTGTGCATCCCGACTACATGGGCATCGGCCCGGTCCCCGCGATGGCCAAGGTGCTTGCGCGGGCGGGCTGGCAGACAGGCGATCTGGAACTGGTCGAGGTCAACGAGGCGTTCGCGGCGCAGGCGGTGGCCGTCATCGATGAGCTGAAGCTCGACCAGGACCTGGTCAACGTGAACGGCGGCGCGATCGCGATCGGGCATCCGCTCGGCTGTAGCGGCGCGCGGATCACCACGACGCTGCTGCATGAGTTCCGGCGCCGTGGTGCGACGAAGGCGGCCGCCACGATGTGCATCGGCGTCGGCCAGGGAATCGCGACCCTCTGGCAGGCGGCGTAGTCATCGCGCGCGGCTGGGGTGGCTAGCCAGGAGCTGCCCGCGGCTGCGTTCCGCGCCCCCCGGCGCGGGCTGCCCTGATCAGGAGGATGCCGTCCGCCTCGCCTGCTACCCCCTGCGGACGGGCCTGGCCCGGGGATCGCCCGGGCCAGGCCCTGCGGCGGTTGAGCATCAGGTACCCTCGCGTCTGTTATGCGGAGCCCGCCCCGGTTCGGGCGGGTACCGAGAACGCGAGGGCGGCGCGGCCGGCACCCCGTCAGTAGAATCCCCTGAATTCACTGGGTTTTTCCGGCCGGAAAGGGGCGCGCGCCAGGGCAGCCGCCGGCCGGGCGCACCTCCGCGACCTGGGAGTAGGGTCGGCGGCGGGTGCACCCGCGACTAAGGGGGCCGTGACCGTGCAGCAAGGCAGGCCCACCGGGGCCGTGACCGGCGAGGTGCGCGGTGATCCGCAGGCCCGGATCGTGACGATCCCGAACGCCATCAGCCTGGCCCGCCTGGCCGGCGTCCCGGTCTTCCTGTGGCTGGTGCTCGGCGTGCGCACCCAGGCAGCCGACGCGTGGGCGGTCGCCCTGCTGATCGTCGCCGGGGCGTCGGACTGGCTGGACGGCAAGCTAGCGCGCGCACTCGGCCAGACCAGCCGCCTTGGCCAGGCGCTCGACCCGGCCGCCGACCGGCTGTACATCGTGGCCACGATTGTCTCGCTCGCCATCCGCGCGATCATCGGGTGGTGGCTGGTGGCGCTGCTGGCCGTGCGCGAGCTGCTGCTGGCCGTCGTACTGGCGGTGCTGCGGGCCAAGGGCTGGGAACCGCTGCAGGTGAGCTTCGTCGGCAAGGCCGCGACGGCGTGCTTGCTCTACGCGTTCCCGCTGTTGTTTCTCGGCGCCCATCAGGGCACTGTCGGTGACGTCACCCGGATCACCGGTTGGGCGATGGCGATCTGGGGAACTGCACTTTACTGGTGCGCCGCTCTGCTGTACATAACTCAGGCGCGCAGCCTGATCAGGGGAAACAAGGAGGGCTTCCAGCGGTGAAGGCTGTCGTGATGGCAGGCGGAGAGGGCACCAGATTGCGCCCGATGACCGCCAATCAGCCGAAGCCGCTGCTCCCGGTGGCCAACAAGCCGATCATGGAGCACGTGCTGCGGCTGCTGCGGCGGCACGGCTTCGACGAGACCGTCGTCACCGTACAGTTCCTCGCCTCCATGGTGCGCAACTACTTCGGCGACGGCGAGGACTTCGACATGAGCCTGCAGTACGCGACGGAGGAGACGCCCCTCGGTACCGCGGGCAGCGTGAAGAACGCGCAGGAGGCACTGCGGGACGAGCCGTTCCTGGTGATCTCGGGTGACGCGCTCACCGATATCGACCTGACCGAGCTGGTCAGGTTCCACAAGGACAACGGCGCCCTGGTCACGGTCGCGCTGACCAGGGTCCCCGATCCGCTGGAATTCGGCATCATCATCGTGGACGACGACGGCCGGATCCAGCGCTTCCTGGAGAAGCCGACCTGGGGGCAGGTGTTCTCGGACACCGTCAACACCGGCATCTATGTCATGGAGCCCGAGGTGCTGTCGGAGTTTCCTGCGGGCGAGTCGGCCGACTGGTCGGGCGACATCTTCCCGCAGTTGCTCGACCGGGGCGCGCCGCTTTTCGGCTGGATCGCCGACGGTTACTGGGAAGACGTCGGCACCCTGGAGAGCTACCTGAAGGCCCAGGCCGACGTGCTGTGCGGCCGGGTCCAGGCAGACATCGACGGCTTCGAGATGTCGCCGGGCGTCTGGGTCGCCGGCGGTGCCGAGGTCGACCCCGAGGCGGTACTGACCGGCCCGCTGTGCGTCGGCGACTACGCCAAGATCGAGGCGGGCGCGCAGCTACGCGAGTTCACCGTGGTCGGCAGCAACGTGGTCGTCAAGGAAGGCGCGTTCCTGCACCGTGCCGTCGTGCACAACAACGTCTACGTCGGACCGGGCGCAACCCTGCGCGGCTGCGTGATCGGCAAGAATACCGACGTGATGGCCTTGGCCAGGATCGAGGAGGGCGCGGTCGTCGGGGACGAATGCGTCATCGAGCCCGAGGCCTACCTGTCGGCAGGCGTCAAGGTCTACCCGTTCAAGACCATCGAGGCCGGCGCCGTGGTCAACACCAGCGTCATCTGGGAATCACGCGGCCAGCGCACCCTGTTCGGCCCGCGCGGGGTATCAGGCCTGATCAACGTGGAGATCACCCCCGAACTCTGCGTCCGGCTGGCCAGCGCCTACGCCACCACCCTGAGGAAGGGCGCCGTGGTGACGACCTCCCGCGACGTGTCGCGGGCGGCGCGGGCGCTGAAGCGGGCGGTGCACGGCGCGCTCAACGCCAGCGCGATCAATGTGCTCGACCTGGAGGCCCAGCCGCTTCCGGTGGCCAGGTTCGAGACCGCGCGCGGGGAGTGCAGCGGCGGTATCGCGCTGCGGACCACCCCTGGCGATCAGCAGTCCATCGACATCATCTTCCTCGATGACCGCGGTGCCGACCTGTCGCAAGCCGCGCAGCGCAAGCTGGAGCGGGTCTTCTCCAGGCAGGAGTACCGGCGGGCCTTTCCTGGCGAGATCGCCGAGCTGACCTACCCGCCGCGGGTGGTCGAGGCGTACACCCAGGAGCTGCTGCGCTGCGTCGACATGAACGGCGTGCGGGGCGCGGGCCTGAAGGTGGTGGTCGACTGTGCCGGGGGGACGGCCTCGCTGGTGCTCCCCGCGCTGCTCGGGCGGATCGGCGTGGATGTGCTCACCGTCAACAACCGCCTCGACGAGACATCGCCCACGCAGTCGCTGGCGCAGGTCCGGGCCGGGATGCACCGGCTTGCCGAGCTGGTGTCCTCATCGCGGGCCGCCTTCGGCGTCCGGTTCGATCCGGTCGGTGAGCGGATCACCCTGGTCGACGACAAGGGCGCCATGGTCAGCGACGAGCGGGCGCTGCTCGTGGTGCTCGACCTGATCGCGGCCGAGCGCAGGACCGGCCGGGTGGCGCTGCCGGTAACCACCACCAGGGTGGCCGAGCGGGTCTCCCGGTTCCACGACGTCGAGGTCGACTGGACGCCAACCTCGCTGCACGGTCTCTACGAGGCCACCGCGGCCGAGGACGTCATCTTCGCCGCTGACGGCCGCGGCGGTTTCGTGGTTCCCGAGTTCTCCCGGTCCATTGACGGGATCGCGGCCTTCGCCCGGCTGATTGGCCTGGTCGCCCGCACCCGCCTGGAGCTGAGCCAGATCGACGCCCGGATCCCGGCTGCCCACCTGCTGAGACGGTCCATGCCCACGCCGTGGGCGGCGAAGGGCAGCGTTATGCGGATCGTGGTCGAGGCCGCCGGGGACCGGACCATCGACACGACCGATGGGGTCCGCGTCGTGGAACCCGACGGCGGCTGGATCCTGGTGCTGCCCGACCCTTCCGACGCGGTGACGCACCTGTGGGCAGAGGCCTGCGACGGCGACGCCGTGCAGGCGCTGCTCGACAAGTGGGCAGCCGTGGTCGAGCAGGCCGGCGGGTGAGCGGCCAGCTATGCGCTTTGTCCAGCCGCGCGGCTTATCGGGTGCGGCCGGGCCGGTCCGGGCCGGATCATTTCCTGGCTGCTGCGGCCTGAGCTGCTGAGTGCCGGCGCGGATGGCCCCGGGCGTGAGAGAATCGCCGTCATTGTTGATGGGCGGGGTGCTCGGAGGTGCGGCCAGATGTGGCGGAGGCGTCGGCGGAGTGCGCCGGTTGGTTCCGTGCGGACTGACGTCGCCGTCCGCGCCACACCGGGCTCCGGCTCATTGAGCGCGGCAGGCGGCCGAATGTCCGCTAGCGGGCGGCGGGTGTGGCGCATGGACCGGAGCGCGGCGCCGCGGGTAGCTTGGAGCCCACCGTCTGGAACCGCGCCGCCCGCCGCGCGGGCTGGCGTAGGCACCGCGCAGATCGCATCGCCAACGGAGGGAAGGCTCGGCAGGGATATGCCCAGCGTCTACTGCACCCGATGCGGTCAGGAAAATCCGGACGGCGCCCGCTTCTGCTCGCAGTGCGGCACGCCGCTTACGTACGGCTCGGGCGAGCACGGCGCCGAGACGACGTCGACCATCTCGCTGGGCGGGGGCGAGCCCGCGGATGGCGAGTTCGGTGACGAGTCGCTCGCTGATGCCGCGACTTTGGACGCCCTGCCAGCGGGCACGGCCCTGCTCGTGGTCAGGCGCGGGCCCAATGCGGGCAGCAGGTTCCTGCTGGACAGCGATCTGACGCTCGTCGGGCGGCATCCCGATAGCGACATCTTCCTCGATGACGTGACCGTCTCGCGGCGGCACGCTGAATTCTACCGGCAGGGCGGCGGGTTCACCGTCCGTGACGTGGGCAGCCTGAACGGCACCTACGTGAACCGCGAGCGGATCGAGGAGACGGAACTCAGCAGCGGCGATGAGGTACAGGTGGGCAAGTTCCGCCTGGTGTTCCTCCTGGGCCCGCGCTCTGCAGCGGAGCAAGGCGGGGGCGCGCAGGTCTGGGGATGAACGGCCAGCCTGCCCGGTCGTACCTCGGAATCGGCGAGGTGCTCGCCCAGCTCCGCGCTGAGTTCCCTGACATTAGCGTGTCCAAGATCCGCTTCCTTGAGTCAGAGGGGCTGATCGAGCCTGCGCGGTCACCGTCGGGTTACCGAAGGTTCGGCCCCGCGGATGTCGAGCGGCTCCGCTACATCCTGACTGCCCAGCGTGATCAGTACCTCCCGCTCCGTGTTATCAAAGAGAGGCTTCCCGGCAGCGGCGGGCAGCCACCGTCCCTGGCCGCCGCGCGCGGGCCGGAGCAGGCGGATACCGAACCGGCCATGCTGAGCCGGCGGGAGCTTGCGGAGGCGGCAGGCATCGATGACGGCCAGCTGTCCGACCTTGAAGCCTTCGGCCTTATCCGGCGGGTCGGCAGGCAGTACGGCCAGGATGCGCTGCAGATCGCCAGGACGGTAGCCGCGCTGGCAGGCTACGGCGTGCAGGCGCGCCACCTGCGTGCGGTCCGGGCCGCGGCCGAGCGCGAGACTTCGCTGATCGAGCAGGTGGTGGCGCCCACGCTGCGGCAGCGTCAGCCAGCCGCCAGGCAGCAGGCGGGCCAGACCGCGCGCGAGATCGCGGCGCTGTCGCTGCGGCTGCACCGGGCGCTGCTGGAGGCCGCCCTCGCCGAGGCCGGATTTGCCGGTGACGGCCTGCCCGATGCGCTGTCAGGCGCCGGTGCCCAGGGGACCGGCGGGCTGGGGACCGGCGGGCTGGGGACCGGCAGGCAGGGGACCAGCGGGCCGGGGACCGGGCAGGGGATAAGCGCAGACCGGCCCGGATTCGGGGCCTCCGGGTCCGGGTTCGCTGCGGACCGGCACGGCAGCGCGCGGCGCGATGACCGGGAAATCGGAGGTGCGAGCGCCTAAAGCAGGACCCAGCGGTGCCCGCGCCGCGCGCCGTGTCAGGCCCGGCAGCCCGCCACCGGCAGGTGCCGCCAGGGTGCGGGCCGATGCGCCCAGATAGCGGGTGTACGTTGACAAAGGGAATGCCTTTAAGCAGGGTCCAGAGTACAGGCAGCGCACCAGGCGCTTTGAGGGACGGAGCCGCCGTGAGGCAGATGGAGGTCGTTGGCGTCCGCGTCGAGATGCCCACGAACCAGCCCATCGTCCTGCTCAAGGAGACGCAGGGGGAGAGGTACTTGCCGATCTGGATCGGCCCGATGGAGGCGACCGCCATCGCCTACGCTCAGCAAGGGCTGGTGCCCGCCAGGCCGCTGACCCACGACCTGCTGCGTG
Source organism: Streptosporangiaceae bacterium (assembly GCA_050011895.1). Classification (GTDB taxonomy): domain Bacteria; phylum Actinomycetota; class Actinomycetes; order Streptosporangiales; family Streptosporangiaceae; genus DATBGO01. The sequence goes on from JBEKIF010000002.1 coordinate 60,988, forward strand.
ACGTGCTCCAGGCTCTGGACGTGCAGCTGAAAACGGTCAACATCACCGAGCTCAGGGAGGGGATCTTCTTCGCCGACCTGATCTTCTCCAACGGCAAGGAGGTGAGCGCCCGGCCGTCGGACTCGATCGCCCTTGCCCTGCGGACCGGCGCGACCATCTTCGCCAGCGACGAGATCCTCGACGAGGCCGGCATCGCGATCCCCGGCGAGCAGGAAGACGAAGACGAGGTGGAGAAGTTCCGCGAGTTCCTCGACACGATCACGCCGGAGGACTTCGGGCGATCCACCTGAACGGCCCGCGCGGCGCGGCGGCGGGGATGATGCTTTGTCATGACTCAGTACTCAGACTGCGACGCGCCGCCGCAGATCGTTGACGGTTCGCTACCAGCGGCCTACGGTTCGAGACGAGTACCCAGGGACATCGCTCCCGGGCCGGAGGTGGGCGTGGCGGTAACCAAGGGTGACGGACAGGCGCCTGGCGCACGTGGCGCCGCTGCCCGGCACGCCGGCGAGCAGGGGCTGCTGTTCGGCGAGGAGATCGCCGAGCGGCCCGAAGACATCGGCTATCGAGGCCCGACGGCATGTACCGCGGCCGGGATCACCTACCGGCAGCTCGACTACTGGGCCAGGACGGGCCTGGTGGAGCCCAGCGTGCGGGCCGCCACCGGCTCCGGGTCGCAGCGGCTCTACGGTTTCCGCGACATTCTCGTGCTCAAGATAGTGAAGCGGCTGCTGGATACCGGAATCTCGCTGCAGCAGATCAGGACCGTGCTGACGCACCTGCGCCAGCACGGTGCCGGTGATCTCGCGCAGGTCACCCTGATGAGCGACGGCGTGAGCGTCTACGAATGCACCTCCGCCGATGAGGTGGTCGACCTGCTGCAGGGCGGTCAGGGCGTGTTCGGCATCGCGCTTGGCCGGGTCTGGCAGGAGGTCGAGGGCAGCCTCGCCGAGCTGCCCGCCGAGCGGGCCGCGACCGACGAACCCGCTGACCCGCTCGCCGAGACCGGCAGCAGCGCGGACGAGCTAGCCAGGCGCCGGGCCCGAAGGATCAGCTGAGCGCGCGGTCGAGTTCAGGGCACCAGGCCTCAGCCGGGTATTGCGTTATATCGTGTTATGACTCGCGGCACGTAGGCCCCGTCCCGATGCGGGACCACTGCCATGTCCGCAGCGGGCGCGGAACTGCGGTGCATGCCGGAGATCCGCCGCGCCGCTTGGCCCAAGCCGAGTCCCGCGCAGTCATGCTCGGGTAGGCTCGGGAACGCTGGCGAAACCGTCCGGGAGAGACCTCGCGCGGCCAGCGCGGGGCGCCGAAGGGGCAACCTCCCCGGAACCTCTCAGGCATCAGGGACCGGGCGGCTTAGGCATCTCTGGAGTCCGCGCGGCGTGATGACAGAGGGGGAGTCCGCACACCGCGCTAGCGGCCCGATGACGGTCCGCCGGGAGGCTCCCATGAACTTCGCGCAACGGCACATCGGCCCGTCCAAGGCTGAGCAGGAGCGGATGCTCGCCGCGATCGGCCACGCTTCGCTCGACGCGCTCGCCGCCGCGGCGCTTCCCCCCGGACTCGCGGCGCACCGCGACCTGACCCTGCCGGGGCCGCTGACCGAGGCGGACGCGCTCGCCGAGCTGCGCCGCCTGGCCGCCATGAACCATCCCGTCACCTCGATGATCGGCCTGGGCTATTACGGCACCGAGACGCCCGCCGTGATCCGCAGGAACATCCTCGAGAGCCCCGCGTGGTACACGGCGTACACGCCGTATCAGCCGGAGATCTCGCAAGGCCGGCTCGAGGCGCTGCTGAACTTCCAGACCATGGTCGAGGATCTGACCGCGCTGCCGGTGGCCGGGGCGTCGATGCTGGACGAGGCCATCGCCGCGGCCGAGGCGATGACCCTCAGCAGGCGGGCGCTGGGCAAGGGGCGGATCTTCCTGGCCGACGCCGACTGCCTGCCGCAGACCCTGGCGGTCCTCGCCACCAGGACGGCGCCGCTCGGCATCGAGCTCGTTACCGCACCGGTCAGCCCCGAGATCATCGCCGCCCAGCCGGCCGGTGAGCTGTTCGGCGTGCTGCTGCCCTACCCGGCGGCCAGCGGGGCCATCCGCGACCTGCGGCCCGCCATCGAGGCCGCGCACGCCAGCGGCGCGCTGGTTACGGTCGCCGCCGACCTGCTCGCGCTCACCCTGCTCACCCCGCCAGGCGAGCTCGGTGCGGACGTCGCGATCGGCACCACGCAGCGGTTCGGGGTGCCGATGGGCTTCGGCGGCCCGCACGCCGGATATATCTGCGTGCGGGACGCGCTCAAGCGGCAGCTGCCAGGGCGGCTGGTCGGCGTATCGGTGGACGCCGACGGCCAGCCCGCCTACCGGCTCGCGCTGCAGGCCCGTGAGCAGCACATCCGCAGGGAGAAAGCGACCAGCAACATCTGTACGGCGCAGGTGCTCCTGGCGGTGATAGCCGCGATGTACGCGTCCTACCACGGCCCGGATGGCCTGACGGCCATCGCCCTGCGGGTGCACCGTAAGGCCGCCGTGCTCGCCGCGACCCTGCGCGAACACGGCTTTGAAACGGATGTCACGGAGTTTTTCGACACCGTCAGGGTGATCATCCCGGGCGGCGCCGCGGCGGCCGCCGAGCGGGCCCGCACGGCCGGTTACAACCTGTACCAGGCCGGGGACGACGTGCTGCAGGTCGCCTGCGACGAGACGACGACTGACGAGCAGCTGCTGGCGGTGGCCAGCGCGCTAGCAGGCCGCCCGGCTGAGCTGGCCGGTGACGCTCCGGACGCGCTGCCGGCCGGCCTGGCCCGTACCAGCCAGTTCCTGACCCACCCGGCGTTCCGCTCCTACCGCAACGAGACCGCGATGCTGCGGTACCTGAGGCGGCTCGCGGACCGTGACCTCGCCCTCGACAGATCGATGATCCCGCTGGGCTCGTGCACCATGAAGCTGAACGCAGCGGCCGAGATGGAACCCATCACCTGGCCGGAGTTCGCCAGCCTGCACCCGTTCGCCCCGGCCGGCCAGGCGCAGGGCTACCTGGAGCTGATCGCCGGCCTGGAGCGGGCGCTGGCCGAGATCACCGGCTATGACGCGGTGACGGTGCAGCCCAACGCTGGCTCCCAGGGCGAGCTAGCCGGCCTGCTGGCCATCCGCGGTTACCACCTGGCCCAGGGCGAGCCGGACCGGGACGTCTGCCTGATCCCTGAGTCAGCGCACGGCACCAACGCGGCGAGCGCGGTGCTGGCCGGGCTGCGGGTGATCGTGGTGAAGTGCGGCTCGGACGGTGCCATTGACCTGGGCGACCTGCATGCGAAGCTGGAGGCGCACGCCGGGGCGATCGCGGCGATCATGATCACTTACCCGTCCACCAACGGGGTGTTCGAGGAAACCGTCGCCGACGTCTGCGACACCGTCCATGCCGCGGGCGGCCAGGTGTACGTGGACGGTGCCAACCTGAACGCTCTCGTCGGGCTGGCCAGGCCGGGCTGGTTCGGCGCTGACGTGTCGCACCTGAACCTGCACAAGACCTTCTGCATCCCGCACGGCGGCGGCGGCCCGGGCGTCGGCCCGGTCGGTGTCCGCGCGCACCTGATCCCGTTCCTGCCCGGCCATCCGGTGCTCGACGGCCCGGCGATCGTCAGCAATGACGCCCGGCTGGCGGGTCTCGCCGGCGTGGCGGGCACCGGCGCCGCGAGTGGCGCCGGTCACGGCGGGCCGGTGGCGGCCGCGCCGTACGGGTCCGCCGGGATCCTGCCGATCTCCTGGGCCTATCTCGCGATGATGGGCCCCGAAGGGCTGCGCCAGGCCACCCAGGCGGCGATCCTGGCCGCCAACTACGTGGCCAAGCGCCTCGACCCGCATTTCCCGGTGCTCTACACCGGCCGCGGCGGCCTGGTGGCGCACGAGTGCATCCTGGACCTGAGGCCGATCACGAGCCAGACCGGGATCACCGCCGAGGATGTGGCCAAGCGGCTGATCGATTACGGCTTCCACGCGCCGACCATGTCGTTCCCGGTCGCCGGGACGCTGATGGTCGAGCCGACCGAGAGCGAGGACCTGACCGAGCTGGACAGGTTCTGCGACGCGATGATCTCGATCTCGGGCGAGATCGGCAAGGTGGCCTCCGGCGAGTTCGACAGCCACGACAACCCGCTGAAGAACGCGCCGCACACGGCCTCGATGCTGATCTCCGGCGAGTGGAAGCACGGCTATGAGCGGGAGATGGCCGCCTACCCGGTGCCGGTCGACCGCCGGGCCAAGTACTGGCCGCCGGTGCGCAGGATCGACGCGGCCCACGGTGACAGGCACCTGGTCTGCGCCTGCCCGCCGCCGGAAGCGTTCGAGACCTGACCGGATATGACCCGCGTGATCATCCAGCCGGGCATCTTAGCCTGGAACCCGAGGGGCCTAGCTCGGCTAGGTCGGGAAGTGGGTGCGGGCCCACCGATACGGTGAGCCCGCGGCCATCGCTTACCTCAGATCAGCCAGGGGTCACGGCCCAGCCAGGGCTGATGAACACCATGCCCTGCGGCTCGAACGCGGGGCCGCGAACCGGTACGCGAGTGATGTGGCCGGTCCACGGGTTCAGCGATCCCAGGTAATTTGGCGGGAAGCCAGGCGCCGGGCAGGTGGCGGGCGCGTTGTTGGCATCGCAGGGCGTGACCGCCACGAAGATGGAGTGAGCCGGGAACCGGCCGGTAACCACGTCGACCGTGTCTCCGCTGGTGTCCGCGCCGTACAGGCGCCCGAACGGGCTCCGCGCCCAGGCGGTGTCATCAACCGACTGTGACAGGCGCAGCACGGACAGCCGGGGCGCGAACGCGAGCCCGGGGCCGACGAAGATCTGCTCCTTGTCGCCCTGGCTGGTCAGCATGAAGTCACCTGCGAACCGCGGGCCCGAGTGCGGCACTATCTCGTTGGAGTCGGGGTCGGTCAGTGCCAGCCGTACCAGCTTGCCGTGATCGGCACCTAGGTTGGCGACGGCGGCCCGGGCCTCGTCGTAGAACAGCGCAGAGACTGCGGCAACGCGCGTGGCCCGGTGGAAGGTCACCGAGTACACGGCCGGATAGGCCGGCTGGGGGGCGGCCTTGCCGGTGGTGCCTGGCGCAGAGGCGCTGATCAGCACCCGGCCGTGGTAGATCGAGATAGCGTCGGTGCCGCCCTTGTGCGGAAGCGGCTTGTCGTACCCGTAGTGCTGGATCTGGGCGCCGGCCGGGGCGCCGGGGGTGATGGTGTAGACGCTGGAGCTGGCGTCCTCGTTCACGGTGGCGATGAGCAGGTGCCGGCCGGTGTCCGCGGTCAGGCCATCGCATTTGCCCTTGATGTTCCACTGCCGGATGACCTGGCCGGCGGCCGTGAACTCTACGACCGTGCTGTCGGTGTTCCCGTCGGTGCTGGCCTGTCCCTGCGGGCCGACCCCGTTCTGGAAAGCGGTGTAGAGGTGCCTGCCGAGAACCGTGATGTCATCGGGGTCCGCCAGCGGCTCGGAGCGGGGCTTAGCGGAGCCGACCGGGATGAACCTATGTCGCAGCTTCATGCCGTTCAGGATCTGCCGCACCCGGTATCGCTGAGCTGGCGGCTGCCGGAGCGCGTGGGAACTCGCCCTAGCGCTGGTCCTGGCAGGCGATGCGACGGCGGCTGTCGCGCCGGCGAAGAGCAAGCTCGCCGGGATGGCTGCCGTCGCCGCAATGATCTTCGCGGCGCGCCCGGAGATGGTGGGCATCGGGCCCCTTTCCTGGATTGCGGGAATTTCCTGGATTGCGGGAATTTCCTGGATTGCGGAGAACTACCGACCGGATCAGTCATACGCCGATTGGGTAGCGTGGCGTCGGCCGCTGGGAAACAGACAGGTGAACGGATGCCCAACCCTGCCTGCTGTGAGGCTCCGGGCCGCAGTCTGGTGCTCTGGCGGCGCGGGGCCAAAGCGGGCCGGGGATGCGCGGGCCCGCGCCGGTGCGCCAGGCGTTTGCGGTAGCTGACCTCGCGGACCGCTAGGACCGCCCCAGACCTCGACGTGCCGTGAGAGGCCCGGGACTGCTGCCCGGGCCTCTCACTTAGACAAGCCTCCCGCGTCTCCTTGGCGGATCCAGCCGCCCTACAGCCCCGGCAGGATTCTTGTGTGCTCGATCTGCACAGCCTGCAACGCTTGCGGGTTCAGGCCGAGCAGCTTCAGGATCGTTGGGGCAATCTGGGTGGTCTCGACTTGCGCGCCGATCGCCTCGCCGTGCCGCAGACCGGGAACGACCACCAGGATCGGCACGTTGCGATCCTGGAAGCCGGCGCCGCCGTGTTCAGCGATCTTGCTCTTGCCGCCCGTATAGACCACGCCATGCTGAACGATGCCGAAGATGTCGGGGTGCCTTGGGTCACTGTTCGGTACACCGAAGTACGCAGCCGATTCGGCGCCCGCGTAGACCTTGGTCAGCCCCGAGGCCGAAACCGTCACGGGGCTGCCGTTGATGGTGTTGCCGGTAGCGGAGTGGGTCAGGAGGTAGTTCTTCACGAAGTCCGCGGCGGCTTGCGAGCGGTTGCTCAGCCACCAGAGCATGCCGTCGTCGTCGGTGGAGAAGACCACCAGGGCACCGGCACCCGGATGCGCCGCGGTCCAGGCCGCGTTGACCGCAGCAATGATCGGCGCGTCCGGAACTCGTGCCAGGTCGCTGGGATCCGTCGGGGATTGCCCGTGCTTGGCCGAGATGATGATCGCCGTGCTGCTCGCCAGGCCCTGCGCCCTGATCTCGGCGACCATCGCGCCAACCTCGGTGTTGATGTAGTTAAGCGCCCGTACCAGCAGCGGCCCAGGGACCTTTCCGCCGGGCAGGTAACCGCCGGTCAGACCGTCGGAGGTCGGCAGCTTCTGGGCCGTGGAGACCGCCTGGAAATTCATGCCGAAGATGCCCGGCACGCCGACGTGACTCGTCCGGCTATGGTTGTAGCCGTCGATCTCGTTCAGGATGGCCTGCACCTTGTAGCTGTCGTACTGCATCGTCGCGGCATTGTCACTGGTCCAGTCCTCCCCTGCCGGATAGCCGATAGCCTGGCTGTTGATCTCAGGGGTGAAGTAGTCCTGCACGCCGTTCCCCGATGGCCCGGAAAGCGCCAGGTACGCCGGGTGCTTGTCGGACCAGGCAGTCCGCAGGCCAGCCTGCCGCGCGACATTGAAGATCGTGTTCACTTTGAGGTACTGGTTGGGGTAGATCGGCTTGCAGGTCGCCGCGCTGACCGGCAGGTTCGCCGGATTGATCACGTCCCGCGGATTGGAGGTCATCTGCAGGATGCTGCCCGGCAGGCCGCTCAGTCCCTGCCCGGCGTCCAGCGAGTTCTGGTTGATGTCGTCCGCCTCGGTATAGGCCGTCTCGGCACCGGGCGCAGGTCCGACGCATGTCGTCGTTCCCGCAGGGAACACATCGTGGTTATAGGTGTCGTCGTAGTAGATTCCCGTCACACCCGGGTCACCGCCCGTCACCTGAGCGATCATTCCCGGAAAGGAATCCGAGGGGATCGGCGTCAGGGCGTCGCTGTAATCGATGCCCTGACCGACGAGGGCCGCCAGCGTCGACTCAGGGTAGTTCTGCACGTACCACGAAAGATCCTGCTGATGCAGCCCGTCGACGGACAGTAGCAGCACGTGCCTGATCTGGCTGCGCTGCGGCCATGACCTCACCACGTCGCCGCTACGGACGGCCGCCGCGGACGCTGAGGCCAGCGCGGTACCGCCCAGTGTTACCGCGACTCCCGCTGCGGCAGCAACTGCTCTTAAATGCCCGATCCGCATGAGCCCTCCTCCAAGCGCACGGTCGGTCGCCGCGCGTCTGTTTTTCCTGGCTATCAAACCCAGGCGGCGACGCACCGACGGGCATACAAAGAGGAGGTGACGGCTACCCGGCCGCCCGGGGCTGCGCGATGCTAGGCAGCCGGGCCGGCCGTCGCTGCCACCGAAGCCGGCAGATGGCCGCGGGCGTCCCGCGTGTCTGCTCTCGCGCATACCGCAGTAGCGTGAGTTGCCCGCCAGCTCTGTGGCATTGGCTCACCCGCGACTGGCCGGACCGGAGGCGTCATGGCTGGGTACTTCGTTGCGAACTACACGATCACGAACCAGGCAGGGTACAAGGAGTACCTTGCGGCGGTCGGACCTACCCTGGAGGCCCACGGCGCCGAATTCATCGTCGTTGACCGCGACTCCGAGCTGCTTGAAGGATCAGCCGGGCAGGTCACCATCGTGCTGAGGTTTGCCACCAAGGCTGCGGCCGAGGCCTGGTACAAGGCGCCGGAATACCAGGCCATCAGGCACCTCCGCACGGACAACACCGACGGCATCGGGGTCATCGCGGAGGGCAGATAGCCCGGTTCCAGGGCGCACAGACGCCGGCGTGCCCGCAGCAGGGCACCGCGACGGCGATGTCGGGCGGTCAGCCGGTGCGGGGCTCCCAGCTGAAGAAGCGCGCCGCGACGAGCAGGCCGCCGAGGCCCCAGACGGCCACGATGAGGGCATCGCTCCAGTGGAATGCGGTGCCGAGGAAGCCGGCCTGCATCCCGCGGGCGAAGTGCCAGACCGGGAAGATCTTGGCGATCCACAGGATCCAGGCGGGGGCGTTGCTGCCGAGCGGGATGAAGATGCCGGAAAGGAAAAGCAGCGGAAGAATGGACGCGTTCACGATCGCTGGTGCCGCGTCGCCATTGGGAATGATGGTCGTCACCGCCATGCCGAGCGCGCAGAACGCCGCAGCGCCGACGATCAGCATCACCGCGAACCGCAGCAGCGTCACGCCCGCCGGGACGGCCGCGCTGTAGGCCAGCCGGCCGAACGCCGTCGTGATCACGACCAGCAGGATCCCCATCAGCAGCGCGTGCAGCATCCGCGCGGTGAGGAACACGGCGCCCGGCAGCGGGGTGCCGTTGGTCCGCTTCAGGACTCCGGTATCGCGCTGGAACGAAACGGTGATCGCGATGTTCGTATAGCAAGCGGAAATCACCCCGAAAGACGCCATCGCGGCCACGTAGTAGGTGGCGGAGTTCACTTGCCTGGTGCCGATATTGACGGTGTAGTGACCGAGCAGCGCGGTGAAGATGACCAGGAACATGAGCGGGAACGCGAAGGTGAAGAAAGCCGACGCCGGATTACGCCAGAACGCCTTGTTCACGTACCGGACCTGCGAGAGGGTCAGCGCCGTCGCGTTCATCCCGGATGCTCCTCGTCCCGGGTCCCGGCCGGCCGGACCTGGGCTCCCTGCGCTGGCCGCGCTCCCTGCGCCGGCTGCGCTCCCTGCGCCGCCTGCGGGCTGGTCAGCGCGAGGTAGACGTCTTCAAGCGACGGCCGGATGATATCCAGCCCGTCGAGACTGATGCCCTGCTCGATGGCCCAGCCGGTGAGGCGGCTGAGCGCCTGGGTGAGGTCATCGGGAACGAACTCCGTCAGACCGTCCGCCCCGGGCGGGCCGCCCAGGCCGGTCGGCGGCGAGGTCCCGGCGGGCAGCCGGTACCTGACGCGTGCCCTGGCCCGCTCCCGGTCGCCGATGGTGGCCGGCGGTCCTTCGGCGACGATACGGCCAGCGGCCATCACCGCGACCCGGTCCGCCAGGTACTGGGCCTCCTCCATGTAGTGCGTGGTGAGCAGCACGGTCTTGCCAAGCGCCGCGAGGTTCTTGACCACCTCCCAGGCCTCGTGACGGGCAGAGGGGTCGAAGCCCGTCGTTGGCTCGTCAAGGAACAGCAGGTCAGGGTTGCCGGCCAGGGCAATCGCCACGTCGAGGCGGCGCTGCTGGCCGCCGGAGAGCTTGATCACGCGCGCGTCGCGCTTCTCGCCCAGGCCGACCAGGCCGATGACCTCATCGACCGGCTGCGGGTTGGGGTAATAGCTCGAGTACATCGCTATCGTCTCGGCCACCGTCAGGTAGCGGTCCACCCCGGACGATTGCAGGACAATCCCGATCCGGCTCTTCAGCCGCTGCCGCTGCCGGCCGGGATCGTAACCGAGCACCTTGGCCGTGCCGCCGTCGCGGGGCCGGTATCCCTCCAGGATCTCGACGGTGGTGGTCTTCCCCGCCCCGTTCGGCCCGAGCAGCGCGAAGATCTCGCCTGCTCGTACCTGTAGGTCAACGCCCTGCACCGCGCGCACGTGGCCGTACGCCTTGGTGAGGCCGCGTACGTCGATCGCGAGGGAGTCCGGCGGGTCGACGGCGGGGCGCTCCGGCGATGCCATTACGCGGCGCTCCTATCAGCTCACGTGGCCGCCACTGCGGTCATATCCCGGCCGCGCAGGCAGCCCTCCCGACCCGTGCCTAGCATGGCATATCCGGATGGCCGACCTGCGGTCTAAGGTCACGTTGACGGGCTCGAAGCTCATCCGGATGGCGCGCGGAACTGCAGGCCGGGAGGCAACGATGCGGGTTATCAGCGGCGCAGGACAGTTCACCCAGCCGGCCGGCGGTGCGACCACGCACTGGGCCGAACAGTTGCGGGTGCCCGACCTATCCGTGGGCACCTACTCCATCGCGCGCGGCGGCACCGATGGACAAGTCCCGCACACCGAGGACGAGATCTACGTGATCACCGCGGGCCGGGCCCGGCTCGAGGCGGGCGGCGACAGTGCCGATGTCGGTCCGGGATCGGTCATCTACCTGCCCGCCGCCGAAGTGCACAGGTTCACTGAGATCACCGAGGACTTCGCGGCGCTCGTCCTGTTCGCGCCCGCCGAGGAGTCCCGCGCCGGCCGCGACGGCTAGCGGCCGCAGGTGCCATCCGAGGCGCCGGCCTGCGGCGGGCCGGCCCGGCCCGGCGCGATGATGCGTCCTTTCCACTCCCCGCCGCGGCCACGATGGTGCCGCCGCGCGGAGTCTGCGGTCATCGCCGCGTAGAGGACGGCGATGACCGGCAGGGACGCGGCCCGCAGCGGCGACAGGCCGTACAGCCGCAGCATGGGCAGGTAGGTCGCGGCCATGATCGCCCAGCCGGCGGCGCCCGCCGCCGCGAGCCAGCCGGCCGGCTGGCCGCCGCCCGCGGCCAGCCCGGTCAGCCCGCCGAGTGCGGCGGCAGGCGGCAGGACGTAGAGCCAGGCCAGCCCGGTGATCGTCACGGCGAGCGCGGCGGTGGAGTAACGCAGCTGCGTGTAGGCGCTCCTGGCCACCATGTCCCACAGCCCGGAAAGCTCCGGGTACGGCCTGCGGCTCCTGACGTCCGTGGTGAGGCCGAGCCAGCAGCGGCCAGCGGCCCTGCCCTTGAGCAGCCGGCCGAGCGCGACGTCGTCGATCCGGGCGCCGCGGATCGGGTCAAGTCCGCCGACCGCCTGCAGCGCACGCTGGCGGACCAGCATGCAGCCGCCCGCGGCCGCGGCGACGCGGGTACCCGGCCGGTTGACCAGGCGGAACGGGTAGAGCATCGCGAAGAAGTAGACGAAGGCGGGGACCAGGAGCCGCTCCCAGCCGGTGTCGGCCCGCAGCAGCGCCATCTGGGAGACCAGCACCCGGTCATCTCCCTCGGCGGCGCGCACCAGGGCCGCGACCGTTCCCGGCTGGTAGGCGATGTCGGCGTCGGTGAACAGGATGTAGTCGGCGTCACCAGCGGCCCGCAGCCCCTGGGCCATCGCCCATACCTTGCCCGCCCAGCCGCCCGGGGTGGCGGAGCCGGTGACGACCTGCAGCGCCCCGTGGCCCACGCCCAGGGCGGCAGCGACCCGGGCCGTACCGTCGGCGCTGTCGTCATCGACGAGCACGACGCGCAGCGAACCGGCGTAGTCCTGGTGCAGCAGCGTCGGCAGCGTCGCCGGCAGCATGGCGGCCTCGTCCCTGGCCGGGATGACCGCCGTCACGCTGGGCCAGCACCCCGGATCCGCTGTCCGGGCCGGCAGCCGCTGGTCAGTTCGCCAGTATCCGCCGCGCGCGGCCAGCAGGTAGAGCCAGGCGAGCGCGGCGAGCCCGGTGAGCACGCAGGCGGCAACGGCATAGGGCACGGGGCTAGCCTGGCATACCGCCGCGATCGGGCCATTGGCTCTTCGCGGCACGCGCCGCATGCGGAGTCTGAATAGAGTTGCAGAATGGCAGATCCGGCGAGCTACCGGCCAGCCCCGGGCTCGATTCCCGAGTCGCCGGGCGTATACAGGTTCCGTGATGAGCGCCGCCGGGTGATTTACGTCGGGAAGGCCAAGAGCCTGCGGTCCAGGCTCAACTCCTACTTCGCCGATTTCGCCGGGCTGCACCCGCGTACGCAGTCGATGTTGCGCGCGGCGGCCGGAGTGGACTGGACCGTGGTCGCGACCGAGGTCGAGGCCCTCCAGCTGGAGTACTCCTGGATCAAGGAGTTCGATCCCCGCTTCAACGTGCGATACCGGGACGACAAGAGCTACCCCTACCTGGCCGTGACGATGGATGAGGAGTACCCGCGCGTCATGGTCATGCGGGGGGCCAAGCGGCGCGGCGTCCGCTACTTCGGGCCGTACTCGCACGCCTGGGCGATCAGGGACACGGTCGACACGCTGCTCCGGGTTTTCCCGGTCCGGACCTGCTCGGCGGGCGTATTCAAACGTGCCGGGCAGATCGGGCGCCCATGCCTGCTCGGCTACATCGGCAAGTGCTCGGCTCCGTGCGTGGGCCGGGTCGACGCTGCCGAGCACCGCCGCCTGGCGGAGGAGTTCTGCGACTTCATGGCCGGCCAGACGGGAAAGTTCACCAGGCGGCTCGAAGCGGAAATGCGCCGCGCGGCGGCGGCGGAGGAGTACGAGCGGGCCGCCAGGCTCCGCGACGACATCCAGGCGCTGCACCGGGCGCTCGAGAAGCAGGCGGTCGTGCTGGGCGATGGCACCGACTGCGATGTCGTCGCGCTGGCCGAAGATCAGCTGGAAGCGGCAGTCCAGGTCTTCTACGTACGCGGCGGGCGGGTCCGCGGGCAGCGCGGCTGGGTCGTCGACAAGGTCGAGGACATCACCACCGGGGAACTCGTCGAGCAATTCCTCGGTCAGGTCTACGGTGACGACCGGGTGGCGGGCGAGCCGGCCGGCGCCGACCAGGCCCCGGCCGGGAGCGGCAGCCAGGCCGGCCCCGGCGCCGTCCCGCGTGAGGTGCTGGTACCGATGCAGCCGCCGGACGCGGCGGTCGTCGAGGAGTGGCTGGCGGCCAGGCGCGGTGGCCGGGTCAGCCTCCGGGTTCCGCAGCGCGGCGACAAGAAGGCGCTGCTCGAGACCGTGGCGAGGAACGCAGCCGAGTCATTGGTGCAGCACAAGACCAGGCGGGCCAGCGACCTCACGACCCGGAGCCTGGCGATGCATGAGATCCAGGAAGCGCTCGGACTCGACGATGCGCCGCTGCGGATCGAGTGCTATGACGTATCGAACCTGCAAGGCACGCATGTCGTCGCATCCATGATCGTCTTTGAGGACGGGCTGCCGCGCAAGTCCGAATACCGCAGGTTCAGCATCAACGGCCTGGACGGCACCGATGACGTGGCCGCGGTCCGCGAGGTCATCTCCCGCAGGTTCCGCCGCTACCTGGAGGAGATCCAGGCGACCGGCGAACTGGATGCGCTCGGCGGCGCGTCTGCTGGCGAGGATCAGCCGCCAGATCCGGCGCGGCGGCGCAAGTTCGCCTATCCGCCGAACCTGGCCGTCATCGACGGCGGCCCCGCCCAGGTCGCCGCCGCGGTTCGGGCCCTGGATGAGCTCGGCATTGACGACGTGGCCGTGTGCGGCCTGGCCAAGCGGCTTGAAGAGGTCTGGCTGCCCGGCGAGGACAGCCCGGTGATCATGCCCCGGACCAGCGAGGGCCTATATCTGCTGCAGCGGGTCAGGGATGAGGCGCACCGGTTCGCGATCACATATCACCGAAAGAAGCGATCCGCGGCGCTGACAACCAGCGAACTCGACACGATCCCCGGGCTTGGCCCGGCGCGCCGGGCTACTCTGCTAAGGCATTTCGGCTCGGTCCGCAGGATCAGCGGGGCTACGGTTGCTGAGATCGCCGCGCTTCCGGGGATAGGCCCGAGGATCGCCAAGGCGGTCCTTGACGCGCTCCGGCCTGCCCAGGATGGCCAGGACGGCGCCGGCCGCACTGGCCGGCAGGCCGGGGGAGAGCGGGCCGGACAGACCACAGGGGGACACGCGCCATGACGCCGGACAAGACCGGACCGGAGATCGTCATCATCACGGGGATGTCGGGTGCGGGCCGCAGCACCGCGGCGAAGTCGCTGGAAGACCTGGACTGGTTTGTCGCCGACAACCTGCCGCCTGACCTGCTGCCGACCATGGTGGACCTGGCCAACCGTGCTCAGGGCGCGGTCCCGAGGCTCGCCGCCGTCGTCGACGTGCGCAGCCGTGCATTCTCCACCGACCTGAAGTCGGTCATCCACGGTCTTGAGGCGCGCGGTGTCCGGCCGTATGTCGTGTTCCTCGAGGCGAGCGACGACACCCTGGTCCGCAGGTTCGATAGTGTCCGGCGCCCGCATCCGCTGCAGGATGCGGGCCGGGTGGTCGACGGCATCGCCGCGGAACGGGAGTTGCTGCGGCCAGTCCGCGGCCAGGCTGACCTGATCCTCGACAGTTCCGACCTCAACGTGCATGAGCTGCGGGCCAGGATGCGCGATGCCTTCGGCAGCGATTCTGACCAGTCCCTGCGGGTGAACGTCATCTCCTTCGGCTTCAAGTACGGCCTGCCCGTCGATGCTGACCTGGTAGCGGACTGCAGGTTCCTGCCGAACCCGCACTGGGTGCCCGAACTCGCGCCGCTGACCGGCCAGGACAGCGAAGTCCGCGCGTATGTCCTTGGCCAGCCAGGCGCAGCCGAGTTCCTCAGCGCCTACGTCGAGGCCGTGCGGCTGACCCTGAGCGGATACCAGAACGCGGGAAAGCACTTCGTCGTGCTCGCGGTGGGCTGCACCGGCGGGAAGCATCGCAGTGTGGTGATGGCAGAGGAGATCACGGCCAGGCTCGCCGGATCGTGGCCGGGTATCCAGGTCACGCACCGAGACCTCGGGCGCGAGTGATGACGCCACCGCCCGACTCGGCCGGCGGTGCGCCGCGGCCGGCGGCGATGGCCCCGGCCGGCCGGCCGCTCAGCCGCAACGTGGTCGCGCTCGGCGGCGGTCACGGGCTGTTCGCCTCGCTCTCCGCGCTGCGCAGGGTGACCCGCCACCTCACCGCTGTGGTCACCGTCGCCGACGACGGCGGCTCGAGCGGCAGCCTGCGCCGCCAATTCGGCGTGCTCCCCCCCGGCGACCTGCGGATGGCGCTCGCGGCGCTGTGCGGGGACGATGCGTGGGGCACCACCTGGAGCCAGGTCGTGCAGCACAGGTTCACCGGCGAGGAGGAACTCGGCGGCCACGCCGTGGGCAACCTGCTCATCGTCGCGCTCTGGGAGCTGCTCGGCGATACCGTGCAGGGCCTTGACTGGGTGGGCCGCTTGCTCGGCGCGCACGGCCGGGTGCTGCCGATGGCGTCGGTACCGCTGGACCTGGTGGCCGAGGTCGAGGGGGCTGATGCGGCCAGGCCCGATGACATGACCATGGTTAGGGGCCAGGTCGCCTGCGCGACGACGCCAGGACGGGTACGGTCGGTTTCATTGATTCCCGCAGACCCGCCCGCATGTCCCGAGGCCGTGGCGGCGGTCGGGGCGGCGGACTGGGTGGTGCTCGGGCCCGGCTCGTGGTTCACCAGCGTGCTTCCGCACCTGCTGGTGCCGCAGCTAGCGGAGGCGCTGGTCACCACCCGGGCACGTCGGCTGGTGGCGCTGAACCTGGCGCCGCAGCCAGGGGAGACCGAGGGGTTCTCCCCGCAGACGCACCTGGAGGTGCTCGCGGACCACGCTCCGGGGCTGACGGTCGATGTCGTGCTCGCCGATCGCGGCGCGGTCAGCGCAGCGGCACCGGAGCTAGAGAAGGCCGCCGGCCTGCTTGGTGGCAGGCTGGTGCTGGCGGACCTGGCGGTGGGGGACGGGACGCCCCGCCACGATCCGCGGCGGCTGGCGGGCGCGTTCGCGCAGATCTTCGAGGGGGAGTAAGCGATGGCGATGACCGGGCTGGTCAAAGATGAACTCAGCCGCGTCACCATTCTCAAGCCGTGCTGCCGGAAGGCCGAGGTGTCCACGCTGCTGCGGTTCGCGGGCGGCCTGCACCTGGCGGCGGGTCGCATCGTGGTCGAGGCTGAGCTTGACACCGGGGCGGCGGCTCGCAGGCTCCGCAAGGATGTGGCTGAGGTGTTCGGCCACACCTCGGAGCTGATCGTGCTGGCGCCGAGCGGGCTGCGCAAGGGCAACAGGTACGTGGTACGGGTGCACAAGGACGGCGCGAGCCTGGCCAGGCAGACCGGGCTGGTCGACAGCAACGGCAGGCCGGTGCGCGGGCTGCCTAAGCAGGTGGTGTCGGGTACAACCTGCGACTGCGAATCCGCATGGCGCGGCGCTTTCCTGGCTCATGGCAGCCTGACCGAGCCGGGCCGGTCGATGTCGCTCGAGGTCACCTGCCCCGGACCGGAGGCCGCCCTGGCCATGGTCGGCGCTGCGCGGCGGCTGAAGATTCATGCCAGGGCCCGCGAGATCCGCGGCGTGGACCGGGTGGTCGTCAAGGACGGTGACGCGATCAGCGCGCTGCTGACCAGGCTGGGCGCGCACGACAGCGTGCTCGCGTGGGAGGAGCGGCGGATGCGCCGCGAGGTACGGGCGACCGCCAACAGGCTGGCCAACTTTGACGACGCCAACCTGCGCCGCAGCGCCAGGGCCGCGGTCGCGGCCGGCGCACGGGTGGAGCGGGCCCTGGAGATCCTGGGCGCCGACGCGCCTGAGCACCTGATCGTGGCGGGCGAGTTGCGGATCAAGCACCGCCAGGCAAGCCTGGAGGAACTCGGCCAGCTGGCCGATCCGCCGCTGACGAAAGACGCGATCGCGGGCCGGATCCGGCGGCTGCTCGCGCTCGCCGATAAGCGCGCGTCCGATACCGGAGTGCCGGGCACCGAGGCGCACCTGACCGCCGACATGCTCGTGCCCTGAAGGCGTTCTCGTCCCCTGAAGGCGCTCCCGCCCGCCGGGTTTGTCGCCGGCTAACCCCGGCTAGCCCGGCCGCCTTTCCTTCCCGGCTAGGCTTAGCTGGTGGCGCCGGGCGCCGCCGCGGCAGCGGCGCCGCCGATCGGTCGGCCCGCGGCCGGTGTAATGTTCGGTCGGGCCCGAGCGGCGGCGCGGCCGCTGAATCGAGCAACAGGATAAGGAGCGCTGCAGTGACTGTGCGGGTAGGTATCAATGGATTTGGGCGGATTGGCCGTAACTTCTGGCGGGCCGTCAGCGCCGGGGCAGCCGCCTCGGCGGACATCGAGATCGTCGCGGCCAATGACCTGACCGACGCCAAGACTCTTGCGCACCTGCTGAAGTACGATACCGTGCTCGGCACGCTGGACTTGGACGTGACAGCAGACCACGACGTGATCATTGCCGGGGACAGCCGGATCAGGGTGCTCGCGCTGCGGGACCCGGCCGCGCTGCCGTGGCGCGACCTCGGTGTGGACGTGGTGATCGAGGCTACCGGGCGGTTCACCGGGGCGCAGGATGCGCGCAAGCACATCGAGGCCGGCGCGAAGAAGGTCATCATCTCGGCCCCCGCCAAGGGCGAGGACATCACGATCGTGATGGGCGTCAACGACGACTCCTACGATGCGGCCACGCACGATATCGTCTCCAACGCCTCGTGCACCACTAACTGCGTGGCGCCGCTCGCCAAGGTGCTGCTGGACAGCTTCGGCATCGTCAAGGGGCTGATGACCACGGTCCACGCCTACACCAACGACCAGGTGATCCTGGACTTCCCGCACAAGGACCTGCGCAGGGCCAGGGCCGCCGCGCAGAACATCATCCCGACCACCACCGGTGCCGCGAAGGCGACCTCCCTGGTGCTGCCCGCGCTCGCGGGCAAGCTGGACGGGATCGCCATGCGCGTTCCCGTCATGGACGGCTCCGTCACCGACCTGGTGGTGCAGCTCGACCGGGAAGTGACCGCCGAGGAGGTCAACGCCGCCTACCGGGCTGCTGCCGACGGGCCGCTGAAGGGCTTCCTGCGCTACACCGACGAGCCGATCGTCTCTTCCGACATTGTCGGCACCCCGTACTCCTGCACCTTTGACTCGCTGCTCACCATGGCGCACGGCGATCAGGTCAAGGTGATCGGCTGGTACGACAACGAGTGGGGTTACTCCAACCGGCTGGCCGACGTGACCGCGCTGGTCGGTGCCGGCCTGGCCCCGAGTTCATGAGGGGAATCGACGACCTCGATGTCGGCGGCCAGACGGTGCTGCTCAGGGTCGACCTGAACGTGCCCCTGGACGGTGACCGGATCACCGACGACGGCCGAATCAGGGCCAGCCTGCCGACCATCACCAAACTGGCCGGCCGGGGGGCGCGCGTGCTGGCCTGCGCGCATCTCGGCCGCCCCAAGGGCGCTAGCTACGACGAGCGCGCCGCAGGCGGGCCGTCGCTCCGCCCGGTGGCCACCCGCCTGGGAGAGCTGCTCGGGGCGCAGGTCGCGCTGGCCGATGACGTAACCGGCCCCGCCGCCGCCGCGGTCGCCACTGGACTGCAGGACGGCCAGGTCGGCCTGCTGGAGAACATCAGGTTCGAACCCGCGGAGACGACCAAGGACGATGCGCAGCGGGGCGAGCTGGCCCGCAGGCTCGCCGGGATGGCGCAGCTGTACGTCGGCGACGGCTTCGGCGCGCTGCACCGCAAGCACGCCAGCGTCTACGACGCGGCGCTGCTGCTGCCGCATGCGGCAGGTGACCTGGTGCTGGCCGAGGTGGCGGTGCTGCACCAGCTCACCACCGACCCGGCCAGGCCGTACGTGGTGGTCCTGGGCGGCGCCAAGCCGTCCGACAAGCTGGCCGTGATCAGCAACCTGCTGGACAGCGCCGACCGGCTGCTGATCGGCGGCGGCATGTCCTATACGTTCCTGGCCGCCCGCGGCTACGAGGTCGGTCACTCGCTGCTGGAGGCCGATCAGATCCCGCAGGTCTCCGACCTGCTGGCGGAGGCAGAGCGGCGCGGCGTGGAGGTGGTCCTCCCTGTCGACCTGGTCGCCGCCACCGGCTACGCGCCCGACGCCGAGCATGAGGTGGTGGCCGTGGCCGACTTCCCCGCGGACCGGGAAAGCCTTGACATGGGCCCGGCTACCCGAGCGCTGTTCGCCGCCAAGCTCGCCGACGCGAAGACGGTCTTCTGGAACGGGCCGGTGGGGGTGTTCGAGTTCCCCGCCTTCGCGGCGGGCACCCGGGCTGTTGCCGAGGCAATCAGCCGGGTAGCGGGACTGACGGTGGTCGGCGGCGGCGACTCCGCGGCAGCCGTTCGGCTTCTCGGTTTTCACGACACCGCGTTCTCGCACATCTCTACTGGTGGCGGGGCCAGTCTCGAATACCTCGAGGGCAGGCCGCTGCCTGGCCTGGCCGCACTGCAGGAGGACAAGTGAGCCGCAGCGAGACTGGCCGTAAGCCGCTGATCCTCGGCAACTGGAAGATGCACTACACCCATTTCGAGGCGCTCGCCCTGGTGCAGAAGCTCGCCTTCACGCTCACCGGCAGCGATTTCGACGCCGCCGACGTGGCCGTGCTGCCGCCGTTCACCTCGCTTCGCAGCGTGCAGACCCTGATCGAAGGGGACAAGCTGCAGCTGGGCTATGGCGCCCAGGACATCTCCTCGCGCGACGATGGCGCCTACACCGGCGAGGTATCCGGCCGGATGCTCGCCAAGCTGGGCTGTACGTATGTGCTGGCCGGGCACTCCGAACGGCGGCAGTACCATGGCGAAGACGACGCCATGGTCGGCGCCAAAGTGCAGGCCGCGCTGCGCAACGCCATCATGCCGGTGCTGTGCGTCGGCGAGACACTGGACGTGCGGCAGGCGGGCGGTCACGTCAGCCACACGCTCGCGCAGCTGGATGGAGCCCTGGCCGGCCTTGCCGCCGGCCAGGTCGGCAGCCTGGCGGTGGCCTATGAGCCGGTCTGGGCGATCGGCACCGGCGAGGTCGCCACCCCGGAGGACGCCCAGGAGATGTGCGGCGCGATCCGGAGCCGGATTTCCGCCGGTCACACCGGCGCAGTGGCCGCTGGTATGCGTATCCTGTATGGGGGCTCAGTGAAGCCCGACAACATGGGCGCGATCATGGCGCAGCCGGACATCGACGGCGCGCTGGTGGGCGGCGCCAGCCTTGATGTCGGCGATTTCGTCGGGATCTGCCGGTATCGTGAAGTGATCACAGAAACCGGGAGCACAGGAACCGGGAGCGCAGGCACCGGCGCGTAGGGCGCGGAGGGACGAGGAGCAGCAGTGACTATCGCCATCTCGATCGTCCTGATTATCACGAGCCTGCTCATGATCCTGCTCGTGCTGCTGCACAAGGGCAAGGGCGGCGGTCTCTCTGACTTGTTCGGCGGCGGCGTCACGTCGACGCTGGGCTCATCGTCGGTGGTCGAGCGGAACCTGGACCGGATCACGATCTTCACCGGCATCCTCTGGTTCCTCTGCATCATCGGTCTCAACCTGCTGCTGAACCACTGACCGTCAGTCCATGCGCCCCCACGGGCAGCACCAACCATTTAGCTACGCAAGAGGTGAGCAGTGAGCAGTGGCAACGCTATCCGCGGCAGCCGCGTCGGGGCTGGTCCGATGGGCGAGGCAGAGCGCGGCGAGGCCGCGCCGCGGGTGCGGGTCTCGTTCTGGTGCTGCAATAGGCACGAGACCGAGCCGAGCTTTGCGAGCGATGCCGCGGTCCCGGAGACCTGGGACTGCCCGCGCTGCGGGTTCCCCGCCGGGCAGGATGAGGCAAACCCGCCAGCGCCGCCGCACGCTGAGCCGTACAAGACCCACCTGGCGTACGTGAAGGAGCGCCGCAACGACACCGACGGCGCGGCCATCCTGGCCGAGGCACTCGACAGGCTCCGCAAGGGCGCCTGACCCTGACCGCCGGCCGTCTGACCGTCCGGCCGTCGGCCGTCCAGGGCACCCGCCGCCGCCCGCCCGGGGCCTGGTCAGTGCGCGAAGCCGCCGTGCCGCCTGCCGTGCTCCGGGATGAGTGGCGCGTGCCGGTGCGGGTGCGAGGCCAGCGCCTTCACCTGCGTCCTGAGGTCGTCAAGAAAAAGGCTGGCCAGGTCCATGCTGAACCCGTTGCGGACCACGATCCGCAGCACGGCGGTGTCCTGCATGTTCTCGGGGAACGTGTAGGCGGGGACCAGCCAGCCGCGCATCCGCAGCCGCTCCGCCAAGTCGAACACTGAGTACCCGGAGCCGGCCGGATCGCTGAGCTTGAACGCGAACACCGGCAGGTCGCTGCCGTCGGTGAGCAGCTCGAACGGGCCGATCCTGGCGATGGCGCCGGACAGGTACAGCGCGACGTCCTGGCATTCCTGCTGCACGGTGCGGTAGCCATCGAAGCCGAGCCGCAGGAAGTTGTAGTACTGGGCCGCGACCTGACTGCCCGGCCTGGAGAAGTTCAGCGCGAACGTCGGCATGTCACCACCGAGATAGTTGACCCGGAAGATAAGGTTCTCGGGCAGCGCGGCCGCATCCCGCCACAGCACCCAGCCCACGCCCGGGTAGACGAGCCCGTACTTATGCCCTGATGCGTTGATCGAGGCGACCCTCGGCACCCGGAAGTCCCATTCGAGGTCCTGGTGCAGGAACGGCGCGACGAAGCCGCCAGAGGCGCCGTCGACGTGGATCGGGACATCGTGGCCCGCGGTAGCCTGCAGCCGGTCAAGCTCGGTATTGATCTGCAGCACCGGCTCGTAGCTGCCGTCCATGGTGGATCCCATGATCGCGACCACGCCGATGGTGTTCTCGTCGCATCTGGCCGCCGCCTCCGGGCCGGTCAGGTGCAGCCTGCCGGGCGCCATCGGCACCATTCTGGGCTCCACCTGCCAGTACCTGCAGAACTTCTCCCAGCAGACCTGCACGTTGGCGCCCATGACCAGGTTCGGCGCTGAGGTGGCGGCGCCTGCGACGGTCCTGCGGGCCCGCCAGCGCCACAGCAGGGCCATCCCGCCGAGCATGCACGCCTCGCTCGACCCGGTGGTGGAGCAGCCCGGTGCGACGATGCCCTGGCGCCCGCCGCCGGCCTCGGGCGCGTGCCACAAGTGGGCGAGGATGTTCACGCAGCGCCGCTCAAGCTCGGCGGTCTGCGGGTACTCGTCCTTGTCGATCATGTTCTTGTCGAAGCACTCGGCCATCAGCTGCTGAGCCTGCGGCTCCATCCAGGTCGTCACGAAGGTGGCCAGGTTCAGGCGCGCGTTACCGTCCAGGATCAGCTCGTCGCGGACCACCTGCAAGGCGGTGTCGGGCAGCATTCCGCGGCGCGGCATCCGGTAGCGCGGCACCTGGTGACCCGCCTCGCGCACGTAGATCGGGTTGATGTCGAGATCGGCCGACTCTGCGGCGGACTCGTCGACCTTGCGGTGCAGTGGCATTCATCGCTCCGATTCGCTAGCCGGGCGGGACGGCACGATCGCTCCCGCGTTAGTCGCTCCGGTCCGCAGGTACCTGCAGAGCAGGTAGCCGCTGTCCTCCAGGACGTGGGCCAGCCGCAGGCCGGTAGCTCCCGGCTGCCCTGGCAGCCCGGAGTTATCCGCCCGGGTGCCGCCGGCGGGCGGCACCGTGACGATCCGGGGTGCCCGACCGCCCGCCAGCACGGGGCTTACCGTCAGGCACAACTCGTCGAGCAGGCCGGCCGCGACGATCTGCTCGAGGAGCCGCGGGCCGCCTTCGGCGAGCACCCGCTGGTACCCGCGCTCGGCCAGCGCGCCGATGATTGCCTCCGGCCTGACCGGGTCGGGGCCCGCCACGATCACATCGGCGTTCCTGGCCGCGGCGGACCGCAGTCCGGCCGGCGCGGCCTCGGTAGTCAGCACGATCGTCCGCGCCTGCCCGGGTCCGGTGGCGAGCAGCGGGCCATCAGGCTCCAGGCCGGCCATCCGGCTGGATAGCACGGCGATCGGCGGCGTCGGCGGCCGGCCGGCCCGGAGCGCCGGCCAGGTCTCGTCCGGCCGCACCGCCTGGTAGTGCTCGATCCGCGCGGTCCCGGCACCCACCAGGATTACGTCGGCCAGGCTGCGGAGCACGCTGAAGACCAAGCGATCCGCGCTGCCGGACAGGCCGCCCGATCGCCCGTCCAGCGATGCGGCGCCGTCGGCGCTTGTGACCATGTTCGCGCGAACCCACGGCCTGCTGGCACCGGGCCCGGCTGCCGGGTAAGGGTAGAGCCCGGCGATGGCGTCGGGGTCCGCCCGCCCGGCCGGCCCCTGCACTGGCTCGCCGATCTCTCGCGGGTCGGCTGCCGCTGGATATATCTGCCGCACGGGGAGCAGTCAACCAGACCGGCGGACGCGGTTGCAGGCCGGCACGAAAGTGTCGGGCGATCAGAAAAGAGAACGGCGGTACGCCGCGTTAATGGCGCATTACCAGATATTCAGCCAGCGGTCCATCACTGAATCCGAGTATTGCCCGGCACGTCGCCAGTTGGCGCAAGATGGCGAGGCGTGAGCTGAGCGGCGGCCCTGGCGGAAAGGAGCGCGGTGAAGATCGTTGCCCTTGTCATCTGGTGTGGTACCGCTTGCCTCGGCCTCTACCTGCTCGGGGTCTGGCTTTCCCGTGGCGGCCTGCGACAGCAGGCGACCAGGATCACCGTCTTCCCGGCCGCGCTGATTTTCGCCCACCCGGTGCTGGCCACCACCGGCCTGTCGTTATGGATCGCCTACGTACTCTGCGGCCGGCTGGTGTACGCGTGGTCCGGCTTCGGCGTCCTGAGCGCGTCAGCGATGCTCGGCTTCGTGATGCTGACCAGATGGCTGGTCGGCCGCGGCGGCAGGCACGCGCGGGGAGCCGAGCAGCACTTTCCCGCCAAGGTCGTCGCGATGCACGGCGCCGTCGGCCTGACCACCTTCACTCTCGTGCTGATGGCCGCCACCCAGGCGAGGCAGCGCTAGCGCGCCGCTGGGGGCAGCGCTAGCGCGCCGCTCCGGGCGGCCGCGGCCGCGGCCGCGTTACCGCGGGCGGCCGCCCTCCCGGCAGCGGCTCCGCGGCGCCCGGCCGCTGGCCGGATGCAGCGGAAATGCCCACTCCGCGCATCACAATGATGGACCGGCCGGTCACTTCGATTCTGCGCCCGACACGCCGGGAGCCGACGCGCCGTTGCCGGCCGGCCGGTGCTGGCCGGCTGCGCGGCCCTGGTGCCCGCGGCGTCGCGGCGGTATCGATTGCTATCTCCCATTCGTCACCGAACCGGCCGCCAGGCAAGGTGAACCTGACCGGCTCGCTGTGCGCGTTGAATAGCAGCAGGAAGTCGTTATCGCGTACTTTCTCGCCATGGAGCGCGGGCTCGGTGATCGCGTTACCGTTCAGGAACACAGCCAGCGACCGCGCATAACCAGAATTCCAGTCATTGTCTGTCATCTCATGCCCGGCCGGGGCGAGCCAGATGATGTCCTGCAGGTCGACATCTCCCGAGGGAATGGCGGTCGGCAGGCCGCTGAAAAACCTGCGCCGCCTGAACACCGGGTGCCGCCGCCGCAGTTCCGACAGCGCGCGGGTGAAATCAAGCAGATCCTGCTGCTTGTCAGCGCTCTCCCAGTCCACCCAGGACAGCTCGTTGTCCTGGCAGTAGGCATTGTTGTTGCCCTGCTGGCTGCGGCCCATCTCATCACCAGCCGCCAGCATCGGCACGCCTTGTGAACAAAAGAGCGTGACCAGGAAGTTCCTGACCTGGCGGGCCCTGAGCTCATTGACCGCAGGATCCTCCGTCGGGCCCTCAGCGCCGCAGTTCCAGGCGCGGTTGTCGTCGGTGCCGTCGCGGCCGTCCTCGCCGTTGACCTCGTTGTGCTTCCGGTTGTAGCTGACCAGGTCGTGAAGCGTGAACCCATCGTGGCAGGTCACGAAGTTCACCGACGCGACGGGGCGCCGCGCGCTCGTCTCGTAGAGATCGCTGGAGCCGGTCAGCCGGTAGGCGAACTCCGGCAGCGTGGCGGGCTCTCCGCGCCACAGGTCGCGTACGGTGTCGCGGTACTTGCCGTTCCACTCGGTCCATAGCGGCGGGAAATTGCCGACCTGATAGCCGCCCTCGCCGACGTCCCATGGCTCGGCGATCAGCTTCACCTGGGAGACGACCGGGTCCTGCTGGACCAGGTCGAAGAAGGTGGCTAGCCGGTCTACGTGATGCAGCTCGCGGGCGAGCGCTGAGGCCAGATCGAAGCGAAACCCGTCCACGTGCATGTCAAGGATCCAGTATCGCAGCGAATCCATGATGAGCTGCAGCGCGTGCGGGTGCCTGACGTTGAGGCTGTTGCCGCAGCCGGTGTAGTCGAGGTAGACCGCAGGGTCCTCGTCGGCGAGCTGGTAGTAGGCGGCGTTGTCGATGCCGCGGAACGACAACGTCGGGCCGAGCGCGCCGGACTCCGCAGTGTGGTTGTAGACGACATCGAGGATCACCTCGATGCCCGCCTGGTGCAAGGCCCTGACCATAGCCTTGAACTCGGCCACCTGCCCGTCGGTGTCGGCGGCCGAGGCATAGGCGTTGTGCGGAGCGAGGAAGGCGATCGTGTTGTACCCCCAGTAATTGGTCAGCCCGCGCTCGGCAAGCCCGGGCTCAGACACGAACTGGTGCACGGGCATCAGCTCGATAGCCGTCACGCCCAGCTGCGTCAGGTGCTCGAGCACAGCGGGATGAGCCAGGCCCGCATAGGTACCGCGCTGCTCAGGCGGCACCTCAGGATGGCGCAGGGTCAGGCCGCGCACATGGGCCTCGTAGATCAGCGTCTCGTGGTAGGCCGTTCGCGGCGGCCGGTCCTCGGCCCAGTCGAAGTACGGGCTGATGACCAGGTTCCTCGGCATGTAGGAAGCGCTGTCGTCTGAGTTGAGGCCCGTCCAGTCGCCCGGGGGGTAGGAGTACAGCGATTCGTGCCAGCGGACCTGCCCGGCGACCGCCTTGCCGTAGGGATCGAGCAGCAGCTTGGCCGGGTTGCAGCGATGGCCGCGGCCGGGCTCGTACGGGCCGTGGACCCGGTACGCGTAGCGCTGGCCTGGGCCCACATCAGGCAGGTAGCAGTGCCAGACGAAGCCGTCCACCTCGCTGAGCGGGATGCGTGTCTCTGGCTCCGCGCGGCCCCGGGCGGAGCCGAACAGGCACAGCTCGACCTGCTCAGCGATTTCAGAGAACAGCGCGAAATTGGTCCCCGACCCATCCCAGGTCGCACCGAGGGGGTAAGCATTTCCTGGCCAGACGCGCATTCGCCGACCTTACCCGGGAATGGCAATCCTGGCGCGGCCGAGTACCGGCGCCAGGTCAAGCCCGTCCGGCAGCATGCCGAACGGGGTTCCAGGACCGCCTGCGGCACCAGGGCCGAGCCTGGAGGCGCAGAAGGCATCGGCCACGGCCGCAGGCGCATACCGGACCAGCAGCGCCGCGGACAGCACGACCGCGATCGCGCCAGCCAGCCGCCTGGCCCCCAGCTCCGCGGCGGCGTCGGCCGTGGCGCCTGCCGCCGGGCCTGAGCCGGCGCCGGTGTCCTTGAGTAGCTGCCGGAGCGCGCCGATGGCCTGATCAAGCCGCCAGTCCCCGCCGCCGGCCTGGTCAGCCTCGGCGAGCAGCGCGTCGGTGCAGTCACCCGACCTGGACAGCGCGCGGAGCACGTCGAGGGCGGTGACGTTGCCTGATCCCTCCCAGACCGAGTTGAGCGGCGCGTCCCGGTACAGTCGCGGCAGGCCGGACTCCTCGACATAGCCGTTGCCGCCCAGGCACTCCAGCGCCTCGCCGGTCACCACCGGCGTCCGCTTGCACACCCAGAACTTGGCCGCAGGCAGCGCGACCCGCAGCAGCGCAGCCTCAGCCGCATCGCCGCGGGCGGCACGATCGGCGGCACCGGCCAGCCGGATGGCCAGCGAGGTGGCAGCCTCGGCCTCCAGTGCCAGGTCCGCCAGCACGCCGGTCATCAGCGGGTGGCAGACAAGGGCGCGGCCGAATGACTGGCGGAAGACCGCGTGATGAACCGCCGCGACGCACGCCTGGCGGATCGCGGCGGCGCTGCCGAGCACGCAGTCCAGCCGGGTGGCGCTGACCATCTCGATGATGGTCGGCACGCCGCGGCCGGGCTCGCCCACCCGCCAGGCGAACGCGCCCGCGTACTCCACCTCGGCCGAGGCATTCGACCTGTTGCCGAGCTTGTCCTTGAGCCGCTGGATGCGCATGGCGTTGCGGCTCCCATCCGCCAGCACCCGGGGAAGCAGGAAGCAGGTGAGGCCTTCCGGGGCCTGGGCGAGGACAAGGAACAGGTCAGACATGGGCGCCGAGCAGAACCATTTGTGGCCGGTCAGCAGGTACTCGCCGGCCGCCGTGGGCACCGCGCGGGTGGTGCCGGCCCGGACGTCGGACCCGCCCTGCTTCTCTGTCATGGCCATGCCGGCCAGCAGGCCCGCCTTTCCGGCCGGGACGCTCAGGCCGGGGTCGTAGACCGTGGCGGCAAGCAGCGGCTCGAAGCGCGCGGCCAGGGCCGGCTCGCGGCGCAGGGCAGGGACGGCAGCATAGGTCATCGAGATCGGGCAGCCGTGTCCGGCCTCTGCTTGCGTCCATACGTAGAACCCGGCCGCCCGGGCCACATGCGCGCCAGGGGCGGCGTCCGCCCATGGCGCGGCGTGCAGGCCGTGGCTGACCGCGACTGTCATCAGCTCATGCCAGGCAGGGTGGAATTCGACTTCGTCAATCCGGTTCCCGTACCTGTCATGGCTGCGCAGCACCGGCGGGTGCTCGTTCGCCAGGCGGGCCTGGTCCCTGGTGGTGGCCGCCCCGGCCAGGCTGCCGAGCTCATGCAGCTCTTCGGCAGCCCAGGCGGCGCCCTCCCGCGAGACGGCCTCAAGGAGCGCCGGGTCACTGGCCACGTCGTGGCCGGTCAACGGCGGGACCTGGTTGAACACCTCGTGAGTTGCCTGCCCGGCAGGGGTCGTCATGTGCTGCTCCCTCCGGTCAGCCGGACCGCGTCAGCCGTGGATGCCGCACTCGGTCTTGGCGGTGCCTGCCCAGCGCCCGCTTCGCGGATCCGCGCCTGCCTCGACCCGCACCGTGCAGGTCCGGCAGCCGACGGATGGGTACCCGTCGTAGACGAGCGGGTTGACGAGCACGCCATGCTCGGCGATATACGCGTCCACCTGATCCTGCGTCCAGTCCACGATCGGGTTGACCTTGACCATCTCCCGGCGCGCATCCCACTGCACGACACTGGTGTCGGAGCGCGCGTGCGTCTCCTCGCGGCGGACACCGGTGATCCAGGCGTCGTACGGCCCGAGGGCCTGCTCAAGCGGGACGACCTTGCGCAGGTAGCAGCAGAGATCGGGGTTGCGGCCATACAGTCGCGCGCCGAGTTCCGCATCCTGCTCGGCGACGCTCCTGGTGGGCGTCACGTTGATCACGTTGACCGGGTAGACGGACGAGACGGCGTCCCTGGTCCCGATGGTCTCAGGAAAGTGGTAGCCGGTGTCGAGGAAGAGGACGTCGATCCCCGGCTTGACCCGCGAGGCGAGGTCGATGATCACGGCATCCGTCATGGAGGACGTGAGGCACAGGCGGCCGCCGAACGTGTCGGCGGCCCATCTGATCACGTCGTCCGCGGGCGCGCCAGCGAGCTCATCGGCTGCCCTGGCGGCAAGCCGCTCCGTCTCGATGACTGCCTCCTTGCGGCTGGGGATCGCGGGCCGTCCGGGTCCGGCGTCGGCGGGCGTCACCTCATCCGCCCTGACCAGGGACAGCGTAGCCATGCTGCCGATGGCGCGGGCCGCAAGCGCGGACAGCCGCCCGACTGCTGGCCCGGCGTATCATATCCGCCGCCGGACGAGAGCGGGCGAACGGGACTTTGCCGTCTGTCGCGCAAGCCGCAACAGTCACCTACGTCCTCCCAACTCCGACTCCGCCACGGTGCCTCCCGCGGTGGGCTCGGTGCCTCCGCGGTGGGCTCGGTGCCTCCGCCGTGGGCTCAGTGCCTCCGCCGTGCGCAACCCGCGATGGCGGCCGCCTATTCCGCGCTGGCACCGCTTACCCCTGGCGGATCCAGCCGACAACGGGCTCCGCGGGCGGAGTACGCGCCTGATGCTGGCAATCACACCAGTTGCGCCCAGGGCAGTCGGCATGCCGCTGATCCCGGCAAGGTTTGCAGACCACGTCTCTCATTGTCCCGTGCGGCGCAGCAGCGGCGCTGTCCGGGTCGGGGTTACCCGGCTCAGGCTGTACATAGACTTCGGGCATGGAACCAGGGCATGCAGCTGCCCGGCTTCAGGACCGCAGGCCGGTGGTGCTGGCGCCGGGAAGGCCGGGCAGCTCAGGCCGGGCAGGCCAGGCCGGGCAGGTCAGGCCGCGTTCGCCCGGCGCATCCTGCGGCGCCGCTCAGCCGAGCGCTCATCCTCGTTCAGGCCGCCCCAGGTGCCGTACTTCTCCGGGCGGCCTACGGCATAACCTAGACATTCGGCGCGTACCGGGCATGCGGCGCAGACGGCCTTCGCCTTGCGCTCGCGGATATCACGTTCAGGCTGGCGCTCGCCGTCTGGGCCGAAAAACAGCACGACGTCCCGGCCGCGGCAGGCAGCGTCATCTTGCCAGCCCCAGTTCGGCCGCTGCATCACAACGGCCTGGCGGCGTACCTCAGACATCCTTAGCTCTCCTCAACCCGACTGACCGTAAACTTCTCCGCCTAGCGGAGCGTCTGGCTCGCTAGACGCTGAATCCTCGCGTGACGTGGCATTCACTCCGTCGCATATGCAACGCGTTACCCCATCGTGGTGTTCCCGCGGCACGGGTCATCGCGGAGTGTGAAGCGACAGCCATAGAGCCGGCTAGGTCAGCGAGCCGACGCTTATCATGCCATCCGCCCCTGCGACCGCGAGGCTGGATCGGCAAACTGGCTCGCTGTCACAGTACCTGGATGAGGCCGGCTAGTGACCAACTAGACAAATCAGATCGTTCAGGGTCACCATGGGCAGCATGTCGGCATCGGACGCGGCACCGCTGCCCCGGCTGGGCGAGGTTTTCTTCGATGTCAGGGGGAGCGCCAGGAGCCTGAGGCTGAGCTGGTATGCGGACACCGGCGTCGCGGTGTTCAGCATCTGGCAGGCGGGTACCTGCACGGGCACCTTCCGGCTGCCCATGGCTGACCTGCAAAGGATGATCGAGACGCTTCGCCAGGGACCTGGCGGCCGCCGGGCGCCCGGCCAGCCCGCCACGGAGCCCGGGTACGGCCCGGAGCCCGGGTACGGCCCGGAGCCCGGGTACGGGTGGGACGGCCAGGATGCCGCACCGCCCGGCTGCGCGAGTGGCGAGGACTCCGGCGGGTACCCGGCCAGCGCAGGCCCCCTCGGCTACCGCGACGACTACCGACGCGATTACACCGGCCAGCGCACCCAGGCGCATTACCTGCCCGCCGCGCCCGGGCCCGGCTACGAGGCTGAATCTGACTACCGCAGCGATTACGCCGGGGCGCGCACTCAGGCGCATTACCTGCCCGCTCCGGCCGCCGGGTCCGGCTACGAGCCTGAATCCTCCGGAACAGCCGCTGTTTCCTGGGCGGATAACGGCGAAACCGTTCCCGGCCCCGGCCGTCCTGGCGGGCCTCCGGAATCCTTCCCGTACGGGCCGCCTGACGTGCCTGAGCGGTAACGGCGCAGCGCGCGCGAAGGCTGATTCGCCGTTAGGCCGGCCCTTCGGATGGCCTGGTCGCCGGATGGACGCTCAAACACTTCCTCAGGAACGTTGCCAGGGTGCCGTTAGAGGTTCCTGATGCGTGGGGATATATTTGCCTCGGGGGAAGGGGGACCACAAGTGGCCCAGAAAGTCTCTGTCACATTCGCATGTGACTACGACGAGAAAGAGATTCCGGACGGCGAGCACATGACACGTGCGTTCAGCCTCGACGGCCGGGACTATGAGATCGACCTATGCGAGAAGCACAGCCAGAAGTTCGACGAGGCTGTGAAGCGGTTTGCGGACAAGGCTCGCAAGGTGAGCAACCGCATGCCGCGGCCGAAACGCAGAACGGCGGCGCATCGCCAGCGGAGCGCCGACATTCGCGCGTGGGCTAAGCGCAGCGGGATCGAGGTAAGCGATCGCGGCCGGATTCCGGCGCAGGTCATCGAGAAGTACGATGCCAGCCACCGATAGGGTGCGCGGTTGAAGAGCGTCTGGCGGACGGCGATGCAGAGTGGCGCGCCGCAGGAGTTCCGGGGCCGCAGCCGGTAGCTGCGGCGGGCGACGGGCCTTGACCGGGCAGCCACGCCGCTGCCCTTCCGATCACGGCAATCAGCAAGCTGCCGAGCACGACCAGGGCATACGATGCCTGGAACGCGTGATCCCGGGGGCTCGCCGAGCCCCCGGGATCACGCCGGAACGACCTCGGGCCGCTCCGGGCTGAGCCTCACAGAGCTGAGCCCCGCACGGCTGAGCCTCACAAAGCTGAGCCCCGCACAGCCGAGCCTCACATAGCCGAGCCTCCGAACCTGCCGAATGGCTTGCCGAGCGGCAGCACCTGGCGGCCCGTCAGGCCGGCGGCCAGCAGGCCAGCAGGCCAGCCGAGGCATACCAGGCCACCACGGCGGTCAGGATGCCGATATAGCCGCCCACCTTGCTGATATTGGCGTTCCCGTCGAAGCCGCCGATGAACAAGACGATCTCGGTGAGAATCCCGATCCAGAACCCGCCGTAGCTGCCGAACGCGGTGGCCCCGAATACGTTCCCGTTGCGGAACTCCCACATCCCCGCGAGGAGCTGAACGAGGCCGCCGTAGGCAAAGGCGTAACCGCGGAAGGCAAGGCCGCTGGCATTCTTCATCAATCCGGCGTTGGTCACCGAGAGCAGGACGGTGGTGAGGGCGAATGCTGCCAGCCCCAGCGGCGCCGGATCGGCAAATAGTACAGAGAGGCCATAAGCGGACCTTCCCTTATCTTCACAACTGGCACACCAGCACCAGGCGGAAGATCTTCCCTGCGCGTAACTCTGTCGCCGCTCTTTCGGGAGACCCAGTTTCAGCGTTCTGCCGCGCCCCGGCGCGGTGTCAGGGCGCGTCGTGCGGCGCGGCGCGGCGCTGGTGATCCGGCCGCCGTGCGCGCCGCGAACCGGGCCAGCGCCTCTCCGTAGATCTCATCCGGATCCAGCCTGCGCAGTTCCTCGGCCAGCAGTTCGGCGATCTCCCTGCGGTGCAGGGCAACCCGCCGCTCTGGCTGTCCCGGGCGGCTGAGCGTGGCGGTCCGCCCGTCCGGCCTGGAGATGGTGATGTCTCCGTCAGTCACCAGGAACTTCACCTCGGTGATGCCCGGGCCACCGGAGACATCCCGCTCGAAGTCGGGCCCGAGCCGGTCCGACAGCCACGCCGCTAGCAGGTCAGCGGTCGGGTTGCCGGACTCCGCGGATACATCCCCGCCGGTGATCTCGCCGTGTGGCTGGTCCAGTGTCGCGGCCAGCAGCGACCGCCACGTCGTCGCCCGGGTCCAGCTCAGGTCGGTGTCGCCGGGCCGGTAACCGGCAGCGAGGGTGGCCAGCGCCGCTGCGGGCGCGGCCGCCGTCGCGGCGTCGGTGACCCTGCGCTGCGCGAGCACGCCGAGCGGATCGCTGGCCGGCACCACCGGAGCGGCCGTCGGCCACCAGGTGACTACCGGGGTGTCGGGAACGAGCAGCGGCACGACCACGGAATCGGCGTGCGCGCCCATCGGCCCGTACAGGCGCAGCAGCACCGTCTGGCCAGGTGCGCCTTCACCAGTCCTGATCTCGGCATCGAGCCGCGAGGCGGCGGCGGGATTCCTGGCGATCACGCCGAGCACCCGGCACGGATGCTCGCGGCCCGCCTGGTTAGCGGCGCGGATCGCATCGTGCTGGCCTGCTTCGTCGGTCATGATGATCAGGTTCAGCACGACGCCGGTGGTCGGGCCGCCCAGCTGATCCCTCGCCCGGGTCAGCGCCTCCTCGATGGCGCGGGTCGTGGTGTCGGTGATGTCGATCAGCATGGCGGTCCCTCCATGTCGGCGCCGGGCGCGGGCGGCACGGTCGCGCTGCGCGGTCGGGCTAGAGCCGGCGCCAGACCCGGCCGTCGCGGGCGAGCAGCTCGTCAGCGCTAGCCGGGCCCTGGGTGCCGGCCGCATACTGGTCTGGCTTCAGGTGGCTGGCCCAGAACTCCTCGATCGGGTCCAGGATCCGCCAGGAGAGCTCCACCTCCTGCTGCCGCGGGAACAGCGGCGGGTCGCCGACCAGCACGTCGAGCAGCAGCCGCTCGTATGCCTCAGGACTCGACTCGGTGAACGACTCGCCGTAGGCGAAGTCCATGTTCACGTCCCTGACCTCCATGGCCGAGCCGGGCACCTTCGAGCCGAACCGCACGGTGATGCCCTCGTCCGGCTGGATCCGGATCACCAGCGCGTTCTGGCCGAGTTCCTCGGTATCGGTGGCGGCGAACGGCAGGTGCGGCGCCCGCTGGAAGATCACCGCTATCTCGGTCATCCGGCTCGGCAGCCGCTTGCCGGTACGCAGGTAGAACGGCACCCCGGCCCACCGCCTGGTGTCGACGGTCAGCCGCACCGCCGCGTACGTCTCGGTGATCGAGTCCGGCGGGATGCCGTCCTCCTCAAGGAAGCCGCGGACCTCGACGCCGCCCTGCCAGCCCGCCGCATACTGGCCGCGGGCCGTACCGGTCCCGAGATCGCCGGGGATCCTGACCGCCGACAGCGCCTTCTCCTTCTCGGCCCGGAGCGAGTCCGCGTCGAAGTTGAGCGGCTCCTCCATCGCGGTCAGCGCGAGCAGCTGCAGCAGGTGGTTCTGGATGACGTCCCTGGCCGCGCCGATCCCGTCGTAATAGCCCGCCCGGCCGCCGATGCCGATGTCTTCGGCCATCGATATCTGCACGTGGTCCACGTAGCCGCGGTTCCAGATCGGCTCCCACATCGTGTTGGCAAAGCGCAGCGCCAGGAGGTTCTGGACGGTTTCCTTGCCCAGGTAGTGGTCGATGCGGAAGACCGCGTGCGCGGGGAACACCGCATCCAGCATCGAGTTGAGCTCGCGGGCGCTGGCCAGGTCGTGGCCGAACGGCTTCTCGATCACCACCCGGCGCCAGGACTGCGGCTGGTCAGGCCTGGCCGGCGCCGGGGCCCGGGACAGGCCGGACCGCTTCAGCTGCTGGACGACGACGGGGAACGCCTTCGGCGGGATGGAGAGGTAGAACGCATAGTTGCCGCCCGTGCCGCGCTCGGCGTCGAGATCCGCCACGGTCTGGGCGAGCAGGTCGAACGCGGCGTCATCGTCGAACTCGCCGGGCACGAACCTGACGCCCTCGCTGACCTGCTGCCAGACCGCATCCCGGAACGGCGTGCGCGCGTGCGCCTTGACCGCGTTATAGGTCAGCTGGGCGAAATCATCGTCCGCCCAGTCCCGCCTGGCGAATCCGACCAGCGAGAATCCGGGCGGCAGCAGGCCCCTGTTGGCCAGGTCATAAATGGCCGGCAGCAGTTTCTTGCTGGCCAGGTCCCCGGTGACGCCGAACAGGACGAGCACGCACGGGCCCGCGACCCGCGGGATCCTGCGGTCGCGCGGGTCGCGGAGCGGATTAGGCGGCAGGTCAGGACTCATCTGCTGCCTGCCGGGTCAGCTCATTGTTGATGGTGCCCAGCAGCTCTTCCCAGGAGGCGGCGAATTTCTCGACGCCCTCGCGCTCAAGTACCTCGACGACATCGTCGTAGCCGATGCCGAGCCGCTCCAGGTCCTCGAATACCTGGCGGGACTGCTCATAGGTGCCCGCGATCGTGTTGCCGCGCAGCTCGGCGTGGTCAGCGGTGGCGTGGATGGTCGCCTCGGGCATCGTGTTCACGGTGTGCGGGGCGACAAGCTCGGTGACGTACATGGTGTCAGGGAACGCGGGATCCTTGGTGCTGGTGGATGCCCACAGCGGGCGCTGCACCCTGGCCCCCGCCTTGTGCAGCGCCGACCACCGGGGCGAGCTCTCGTGGAACCTCTCCTCGAACAGCTCGTAGGCCAGCCGCGCGTTGGCAATCGCCGCCTTGCCGCGCAGCTCGCGCGCCTGCTCGCTACCTAGCTTGTCCAGCCTGCGGTCGACCTCGGTGTCTACCCGGCTGACAAAGAAGGACGCTACCGAGGCGATGCCGGCCAGGTCGTGCCCGGCCGCGGCCGCCTGCTCCAGGCCGGCCAGGTGGGCGTCGATCACCTGGCCGTACCGCTCCAGCGAGAAGATCAGCGTCACGTTGACGCTGATTCCCTCGGACAGGGCCTGCGTGATCGCCGGCAGCCCGGCGAGCGTAGCCGGGATCTTGATAAACAGGTTCGGCCGGTCCACCTGCCACCACAGGGCCCGTGCCTCGGCGATGGTCTTGCCGGTGTCACCAGCGATCCGCGGGTCGACCTCGATCGAAACCCGGCCGTCGAGGCCGCCGCTGGCGTCGTAGGCCTTGCGCAGGACATCACAGGCCCAGCGGATGTCGTACGTGGTGATGGCCCGGACCGCTTCCCCGAGGTCGACGCCGCGCACCGCCAGGTCGGTCAGCTGACCGTCGTAGGCCTCGCCCTTGGCGACGGCGGTCGCGAAGATGGTCGGATTGGAGGTAACGCCGACCACGTGGAAGTCCCTGATCAGGGTCGCGAGACTCCCGGTGGACAGCCGCTCCCTGCTGATGTCGTCGAGCCATACCGCCACGCCTGCGGCGGACAGCTGTCCCAGAGTGTCGTCGGGCCTGGTGGTCATGACATCTCCTTCGTTGAGGTCAGTTGCCTGCGGCTGAGCTCATCGGCTCGCTCGTCGCGGCACCCGAAATTGACCCTATCCCGGAGCGCCGGTCCTAATCGGCGACCGCGGGCCGGACGGGGTCAGGCAGCAGATCGAGTTGCTCGAGCGCGGAGCCGCGGTCGCGGAGCGCGAAGATCAGCCAGAGTGCGGTGACCCAGATCGCCGTAGCGCCGGCGACGTGCACCCAGACCAGCCCGGCCGGCAGTCCGCTGAAGTACTGGCCGTAGCCGATGCTGCCCTGCACGCCGAGCAGCACCACAAACAGCCAGCCGAGCCGGACCGCCCGGGCGGGCGCGGCGGTCAGCCGCAGGGCCAGCACTAGCGCGATCGCGAGCCCGCCGAGCAGCCAGCCGATGTCGGCGTGCAGCTGGGTCACGGCGGACAACTTCAAGTGGTACCTGGCCACCGAGGCGGCTCCGGCCAGCGGGCCGGTGCCGGT
This sequence comes from Streptosporangiaceae bacterium, assembly GCA_050011895.1. GTDB lineage: Bacteria > Actinomycetota > Actinomycetes > Streptosporangiales > Streptosporangiaceae > DATBGO01. The sequence goes on from JBEKIF010000002.1 coordinate 97,169, forward strand.
GACCACCGTGCCTGCCGCGAGCATGACCGCCACGACGCCCAGCACGCCGAACGCGAACAGCCGCAGCTCCGGCCGCACCAGCGACGTGGCGGGCGCGGTGGATTCGGTGCAGCGCACCTGCAAGGCGACAGCAGCCGCGACCACCGCGATCGAGAGCAGGAAGTGCACCGAGACCCAGACCGGGTTCAGCTTGGTCAGCACCACGACGCCGCCGATAGCTGCCTGGGCAACGATCCCGGCAGGCTGCGCCGACGCCAGCCAGACCAGATCGCGCCTGCGGCGGCCGCCGCCAGGCCGGTATCGCCAGGCCGCCACCCAGACCAGCACGGCGACCGCGAAGACCGCGACGCCGACCAGCCGGTTGCTGAACTCGATCCAGCGGTGAATCAGCGGGTCGCCGGTGGTCCCGCCGGCCACGAACCCGGTCGCCGTGCATCTCGGCCAGTCCGGGCAGCCCAGGCCGGACTGGCTGAGGCGTACCCCGGCACCGGTCAGCATGATCCCGACTGCCGCCGCCGTGCCGGCCAGCGCGATCCGGCGCATCGCGATCTCCGACGGCGCGAGCAGTACGCCGGCGTACCGGCGAGCCAGGCTGCGGCTGGCCGGGCGGTGGGCCGCAGCGGCGTCATTCGCGGCTAGGTGGGCGGGCACGCACCCATCGTAGGAGCGGACCGCTCCGGATGGCACGCCGGGCGGCCGGTCAGGCCAGCCCGCTAGCTGGCCGGCGGGGGCGGGATGACATCAGGCCCGGCGGGCTGCCGGGCGGGTTCGGATGCCGCGGATTCCGCTTTCGCGGCTGCTCGCGCCGCGGAGCCCCGTGCGGCGCCAGCGCAGGCGACCATGACGCAGCCCACCGCGGCCCACTCGCCGGCCCGGAGCGCCTGGCCGAGCAGGATCAGCCCGACCAGCGCGGCGACCGCAGGTTCCAGGCTCATCCAGATGCCGAATACGCCAGCGGGGATGCGCCGCAGCGCCTCGAGCTCGAACCGATACGGGATCACCGATGACAGCAGCCCGATCGCCGCTCCGGTGGCCAGGACCCCGGGCCGGGACAGCGCACCGTGAGCCGCGCTCAGCGCGGTAGGCGTCACCGCCAGCGCGGCCACGCCCATGGCGATCACCAGGCCTGAGGATCCGCTGAACCGGCGGCCGGTGGCGGCGCTCAGCAGGATGTAGCCGGCCCAGGCGACCGCCGCCACCAGCGCGAAGACGATGCCGGAGATGGCCAGCCGGGTTCCGCTGTGCGGGCCGCCTTGGCCGGCTGCCTGGCTGGTGCCGCCCTGCGACAGCAGCGCGACGCCGGCCCCGGCCAGGGCCACCCAGAGCAGGTCGACCGGGCGCCTGGAGGCGGCGACGGCTACTGCCAGCGGGCCGAGGAACTCGATGGTGACCGCGATCCCGAGCGGGATCCGGGCGAACGACTGGTAGATCGAGTAGTTCATGATGCCGAGCGTTACGCCGAAGGCGACGACCACTGCCGCATCCCGCCAGGCCCGCTCGCGCGCCATCGCCCGCAGCGCGCCGGCCAGCCCGCTGGCCCCGAAGACCGCGAGCAGCGCGGCCGCCGACCACAGTCGCAGCCCGGTGACCGCCGCCGGGGCGGCCTGGCTGAAGAGCCTGGTGGCCAGGCCGGCGCCCAGCTGAACGGAGATGATCCCGGTCAGGACGAGGGCCGATGGCGGCACCGCGTGCAGCGGCACCGCAAGCCGGCGCCGCGGCGGCGCGGTAACGGCACTACTCCCAACGGAAGGTGCGCATCGCCAGGGTGATCCCCGCCGCGGCCCAGACGGCCAGGGTGGCCAGGTCAGCCAGCGGCAGCCCGGTGCCGTGCTGCAGCACCGAGCGCAGCCCGTCCGACAGCGCGCCGGGAGGCAGCAGCCGCAGCGCAGGCTGCGCGGCGGCAGGGAACTTCGTCAGCGGGAAGACCATCCCGCCGATCCCGAGCATCACCAGGTAGACGAGGTTGGCTCCGGCCAGTGTCGCCTCCGCCCGCAGCGTGCCCGCCATCAGCAGGGCCAGCCCGCTGAAGGCGGCCGTGCCCGCCAGGATGAGCAGCACCGTCCAGGGGAGTGCCGCGCCACCGACGTGCGGCCGCCAGCCGAGGGCGAGGCCGACCGCCACGATCACCACCGCCTGGCCAAGCTCTACCACCGCGACCGTGACCGTCTTGGCGGCGATCAGCCCGCGCCGCGACAGCGGTGTGGCGCCGAGCCGCTTCAGCACGCCGTACCTGCGCTCGAAGCCGGTCGCGATCGCCTGGCTGGTAAACGCCGTCGACATCACGGCCAGCGCCAGGATGCCGGGCGCGAGGAAATCGATCCGGCGGCCCGGGCCGAAGCTGACCAGCGGTTCGGCGCTGAACGCCGCGAGCAGCAGCACCGGGATGATGAGGGTCAGCAGCAGCTGCTCCCCGTTGCGCACCAGCGTCCTCAGCTCCAGGCCGGCCTGGGCCGCGATCATCGCGGGCAGCGGTGCCGCGCCGGGGGCGGGCGGCGGCCAGTCGAGGCTGGTCTCGGTCACGAGCGCAGCTCCCGCCCGGTCAGCTCGAGGAAGACATCTTCCAGTGTCCTGCTCTCGATCCGGAGGCTCTGCGGCACCGCGCCCCGCTCCGCGCACCAGGCCGTGACGGCCGCGACCAGCTGGGGGTCCACGTGATCGGTAACCTCGACGACGTAGTGCCCGGCTGGCGACTCTTTCACCATGCTTCCCGGCGGGAGGGCGGCCAGCAGGTCGTTGGTGTCCAGGCCGGGCTCGGCGCGGAACCTGAGCTGCCCGGCGGTTCCAGTGAGCTCGGCGGGCGTGCCCGCCGCGACCTGCGTCCCGTGGTCCACGATGACGACATGGTCAGCCAGCCGTTCCGCCTCGTCCATGTGATGCGTGGTGAGGATCACCCCGGCGCCAGCGGCCCGCAGCCCGGCGATCAGATCCCAGGTGGCGTGCCTGGCCTGGGGGTCAAGCCCGGCGGTGGGCTCGTCAAGGAACACGAGCTCGGGCCGGCCGATGACGGCGGCGGCGAGCGACAGCCGCTGCTGCTGGCCGCCCGACAGCCGCTTGAACGCGGTCCGTGCGCAGCCGGCCAGCCCGAGCCGGTCGAGCAGCAGCGCTGGATCGATCGGATGGGCATAGAAGCTGGCCAGCACGTGCAGGTACTCACCGGCCCTGGCCCCCGTCGGGACGCCGCCGGCCTGCAGCATCACGCCGATCTTCGGCCGCAGCGCACGGGCGTCCCGGATCGGATCGAGGCCGAGCACCCGGACCGTGCCCGCGTCGGGCCGCCGGTATCCCTCGCAGATCTCCACCGTCGTGGTCTTGCCCGCTCCGTTGGGCCCGAGGATGGCAGTCACCTGGGCGCGCCCGGCGCGCAGTGACAGGCCGGTCAGCGCGGCTGTGGCGCCGTAGCTCTTGAACAGCCTGTCGATCTCCAGCGCGGCCGGGGCAGTGCACACGCTGGCGAGTCTAGGCGCGGTAGCCGCGTGGTGCTCAGCCGCCTGGGGTCCTGACCGTCCGGGCGGAGTGCACGAGTGCGGTGAACAGCCGCAGGTCGTCCCCGGCCTCGGGATGCCACTGGACGGCTACCCCGAACGGGCACTCGGGCTGGTCGAGCTCGAAGGCCTCGACCGTGCCGTCCGCCGCCCACGCGGTCGCGGTCAGCCCGGAACCGAGCCGGTTGATTCCCTGGTGATGGTGGGTCGGCACGTCGGCAGCCTCCTGGACCTTCAGGTCGGTGTGGCCGAGGATCTCGGCGAGACGGCTGCCTGGCGCCACCGCGACCTCGTGTGAGCCGAATGTCCCCGGCTTTGGCGCATGCTCGTCATGGCCGACCACGTCCGGTAGGTGCTGATGCAGGCTGCCGCCCAGCGCGACGTTGATCAGCTGCATGCCGCGGCAGATTCCGAGTATCGGCATCCCCGCCGCCAGCGCGGTCTCGAACAGCGCCAGCTCGGCGGCGTCCCGGTCCTCGCGCACCGCTGCGGTCTCCGGCCTGCGCTGCGCCCCGTAGCGGGCCGGATCGATGTCGCCGCCCCCCGACAGCACCAGGCAGTCCATCCTGGACAGCGCGTCCTCGATGCCTGAGGCCGGCGGCAGCAGCACCGGGATCCCGCCGGCCTGCGCGACCCGGTCCGGGTAACGCCGCGGCAGCAGCATCGCCTCCATGTCCCAGACTCCCCAGCGCGCCTGCTCGCAGTAGGCGCTGATGCCGACCAGGGGAGCGCCTGAGCGCTCGTCCCGGGCGCCTGCCTCGGTCACCTGAACCCCAGCCCTTCCTGCCTGCCGCGGCTGCCGTCAATGCGCCCGGGTGCCCGGCGCGTCACAAGGGTGTCACATACGCGCCCGCGATGCCGCCATCCACCAGGAAGGACGACGCGGTGATGAACGAGGAGTCGTCGCTGGCCAGGAACGCCACGGCGGCAGCGATCTCCTCAGGCTCGGCGAACCGGCCGACCGGAATGTGTACCAGCCGCCTGGCCGCCCGCTCCGGGTCCTTGGCGAACAGCTCGCGCAGCAGCGGCGTGTTCACCGGGCCAGGGCACAGCGCGTTCACCCTGATGCCCTCGCGCGCGAACTGGACGCCGAGCTCCCGGCTCATGGCCAGAACGCCGCCCTTGGCCGCGGTGTAAGAGATCTGCGAGGTGGCCGAGCCGAGCACCGCGACGAACGAGGCCGTGTTGATGATCGATCCCTTGCCCTGCCGTTGCATGTAAGGGATCACGTACTTGCAGCCAAGATAGACCGACGTCAGGTTGACTTCCTGCACGTGCCGCCAGGCGTCCAGGCCCGTCGACAGGATCGAGTCGTCCTCCGGCGGCGAGATGCCCGCATTGTGGAACGCGACATCGATGCGCCCGTACCGCTCGGCCACGGCCGCGTACATCTGCCGGACGTCATCCGCGCTGGCGACATCGGCGGCGATGAACAGCCCCCCGGCCGCCGCCGCCGCGGTCTTCCCCGCCGCCTCGTCGACATCGACCGCCACCACCTGGGCGCCCTCTGCGGCGAACCGCCGCGCGCTGGCCAGGCCGATGCCGCTGCCGGCGCCGGTGACGACGGCGACGCGGTCCTGCAGACGCTGCATGGTGTGGCTCCCGCCCTGCTTCTGTTGAGCACCGCTGTTACTCAGGTGCGGCGATGAAGACGTTTTTCACCTCGGTAAAGGAATCTGGCGCATCGGGCCCCAGCTCGCGGCCGAGGCCGGACTGCTTGAACCCGCCGAACGGGGTCCAGTAGCGCACCGAGGAGTGCGAGTTCACCGAGAGGTTGCCGGCCTCCACCGCCCTGGCCACCCGGATCGCCCGGCCGACGGCTGCGGTCCAGATCGATCCGGACAGCCCGTACGGTGTGTCGTTGGCGATCCTGACCGCATCGGCCTCGTCCTCGAACGGGGTCACGGTGACGACCGGGCCGAACACCTCCTCGGTGTAGGCGGGGTCGTCGGCGGCTACCGGCGCGAGTACCGTCGGCGGGAACCAGAAGCCCGCCCCGTCAGGCGCGCTGCCCCGGAGGGCTACCGGCGCGCCGTCCGGTACGTACGACGCGACGTGCGCCCGGTGCGCGGCCGAGATCAGCGGGCCCATCTCGGTGCCTGCCGAGGCGGGATCCCCGACCTTTACCCCGGCCACCGCTGGCTCGAGCAGTTCCATGAAGCGATCGAAGACCGAGCGCTGGACCAGGATCCTGGACCTGGCGCAGCAATCCTGCCCGGCGTTGTCGAACACGGCGTAGGGCGCGGTCGCGGCGGCCTGCTCGAGATCGGAATCGGCGAACACGATGTTGGCGCTCTTGCCGCCGAGTTCGAGGGTGAGCCGCTTGACCTGCCGCGCGCAGCCCGCCATCACCTCGCGGCCGACCTCGGTGGATCCGGTGAACACGATCTTCCTGACCGCCGGGTGGTCGACCAGGCGCCGCCCCACGACGCTGCCCTTGCCCGGCAGCACCTGGAACACGCCGTCGGGAATGCCCGCCGCCGCGGCGAGCTCGCCGATCCTGATCGCGGTCAGCGGGGTCATCTCGGCCGGCTTGGCGACCACCGTGTTGCCCGCCGCGAGGGCGGGAGCCATCCCCCAGGCGAGGATCGGCATCGGGAAGTTCCACGGCACTATCAGGCCGACCACGCCCACCGGCTCGTGGAAGGTGACGTTCAGCCCCCCCGCCACCGGGATCTGCCTGCCGCACAGCCGCTCGGGCGTCGCCGCGTAGTAATGCAGCACGTCGCGGACGTGCTCAGCCTCCCAGCGGGCCTGGCCCAGCGGGTGACCGGAGCCGGCGATCTCGAGCCTGGCCAGCTCGTCCGTGTGCGCGTCAACGGCACCGGCGAATGCGCGCAGCAGGGCGGCGCGCTGGCCCGGGGCGACCGCGCGCCAGCCGGGCTGGGCCGCGGCGGCCCGCTCGATGGCGGCGTCGGTCTGCTCCGCGGAGGTGAGCGCCACCGTGGTGACGGCCTCCTCGGTGGCGGGATTGATGACGGTGAACTCAGACATGCGGCTGCTTCCCTGAAGTCGCGTCGGCTGGCTGGCTGGCTGGCTGGTAGTGGCCTACAGGCGCTCGAAGCAGCGCTGCAGCTCCCAGTCCGTGACGGCGGCGTCATAGGCGGCCAGCTCGACGCGGGCGTAGTTGGCGTAGTGCTCGACCACGTCCGGGCCGAACGACTTGCTGGCCAGCTCGCTCGTCTGCCAGAGCTCCAGCGCGTCGCGCAGGTTCTGCGGCACCCTCGCGGTGGTGTCGGCGTAGGCGTTCCCCTCGAAGGCCGGCTCGAGTTCCAGCTCACGGTCGATGCCGTCCAGGCCGGCCGCGATCATCGCGGCCACCGCCAGGTAAGGGTTGACGTCCCCGCCCGGCGTCCGGTTCTCCACCCGCAGCGATGCGCCGTGCCCGACGAGCCGCAGCGCGCAGGTCCTGTTGTCCGGCCCCCAGCGCACCGAGGTGGGCGCAAAGCTACCTGGTACGTATCGTTTATAGGAATTGATGTTCGGCGCGTAACAGAGCGTGAGTTCGCGCATGGCGGCCAGCTGGCCAGCCAGGAACTGCTCGCCGAGCCTGGACAGGCCGTGCTGGCCGTCGCCGGCCAGCACCGGCGTGCCGTCCTCGGCGCGCAGGGACAGGTGAATGTGGCAGGAGTTGCCCTCGCGGGGGTTGGGCTTGGCCATGAACGTGATGCTCATGCCCTGCTGGGCCGCGATCTCCTTGGCGCCGGTCTTATAGATCGAATGGTTGTCGCAGGTGGTCACCGCGTCGGCGTAGCGGAAGGCGATCTCGTGCTGGCCGAGATTGCACTCGCCCTTCGCCGACTCGACGTACATGCCTGCTCCGGTCATCGCATTGCGGACGGTGCGCAGCAGCGGCTCGATCCTGGAGGTGCCGAGGATTGAGTAGTCGACGTTGTACTGGTTGGCGGGGACAAGGCCACGGTAGGACTTGCCCCGCGCCTCCTCGTAGGAGTCCCGGTACACCACGAACTCGAGCTCGGTGCCGGTCATCGCCCGCCAGTTCCGCGCCGCGAGCCGGTCCGCCTGCGCCTTGAGTATCTGGCGCGGCGAGGCCACCACCGGGGCCCCGTCCAGCCAGCTGAGGTCGGCCAGCACCAGCGCCGTGCCCGCGTGCCATGGCACCTCACGCAGGGTGCCCATGTCGGGCACCAGCACGAAATCGCCGTAGCCGCTGTCCCAGGACGACATCGCATACCCGTCCACGGTGTTCATCTCGATGTCCACCGCCAGCAGGTAGTTGCAGCCTTCCGCGTGGTGCTCGGCCACCACGTCGAGGAAGAACTCGGCCGACAGCCGCTTGCCTTGCAGGCGGCCCTGCATGTCGGTGAACGCGAGGATGATCGTATCGATCTGGCGCTCGCTCACCTCCACGCGGAGCCGTTCCAGCGTCAGCATGCCGCGCTGCTGGGTGTAGGGGCCGTGGCCCCGGAATCCGGGCATGAGCCTCCTATCGGTGATCTAGCTACACGTTAGGCGGACCAGGCGCGCGGCGCGAGCCGGCCTCAGGTGGCCAGCTCCCGCTCGATCGCAGCGAGTTCCTCGGGGCTGCCCTGCACCCGCGGGCCGGTGAACCACTTCCGCGCCGAGACCAGCCAGTAGATACCTGCGAAGCCGACCACGACGCCCACCGCCACGACCGCGTAGTTGAAGGTCTTCCAGCCGATCGGGCCGGCCAGCGGCAGCATGAACAGGATCGTGATGAACACCACCCAGACCACGGCGATGACGCCGACCACATAGCTCCACCGGCCCAGGTGCCAGGGACCGCGCTGGAAGCTCGCGCCCTGCCGCAGCCGCAGGAACGTCGGCGTGACATAGGCGATGTACAGGCCGATCGTGGCGATCGAGGTGACCGCGAAGTACGCCGCGCTGTTCCACAGATAGGGCAGCCCGAGGATCAGCGCGCCGGCGGCCGCCAGCCAGATCGCGTTGGTCGGCGTCCTGGTCCGCTTATTCACCCGGTGCCAGAACGCGGAGCCGGGCAGCGCCCCGTCCCGCGAGAACGCGTAGATCATCCGGGAGTTCGCGGTTACCGAGGACATGCCGCAGAACAGCTGCGCGCCGATCGCCACCAGTAGCAGCAGCTCGCCGCCGACATTCCCGACCGCATCGACGAAGATCTGGGCCGGCGCCACGTAGGCGGCAGACTCGGTCGCGTAGTTCTGGATCGCGAACGTGACCCCGATCAGCAGGAGCCACCCCGCGAACAGCGACACGATGATCGACATCACGATGCCGCGCGGGCCGCTGCGGGCGGCGGAATGCGTTTCCTCGGTCATGTGCGCGGACGCGTCATAACCGGTAAAGGTGTACTGCGCCATCAGCAGGCCGATCAGCACGATGTACCAGGCGCCGACGTTCAGGCCGGTGCCGTTGTTGAAGTGCCCGAATACGAAGCTGGCCGATTGGTGGTGCGCGCCGTGCTGAAGACCGAACGTCAGCGTCCCGACGATGATCAGCACGCCGATGATGTGCCACCAGACGCTGACGTCGTTCAGCAGGGCCACCAGCCGGATGCCGAACTGGTTCAGCATGCCGTGCACCAGCAGGACGGCGGCGAAGATCAGGATCGTCACCCAGTGGTAGGTAGGGGTGCCGAACACCAGGTTGAGGAACGCGTTGATGAAGAGGGCCGCGCCGAAGTCAATGCCCGCGGTCACCGCGACCTGGCCGAGGAAGTTGAACCAGCCGGTGAACCAGGACCATGCAGGCCCGTTTTTCCTGGCCAGTTTGGCTGACCAGTAGTACAAGCCGCCCGCGGTCGGGAAGCTGGAGCAGACCTCGGCCATGGCCAGGCCGACGAAAAGCGTCATGACGCCGACAATCGGCCAGCCCCAGGTGATCAGGACAGGCCCGCCGGTGAGCATGCCGAAGCTGTAGAGCGTCAGGCAGCCGGACAGGATCGAGATGATCGTGAACGACACGGCGAAGTTAGAGAACCCCGACATCCGCCTGCGCAGTTCCTGGGCATAGCCGAGCTGGTGCAGGGTCTCCTCGTCACTGCTGAGCGGCGCGTGGGCCGCTTGCTCGTTGACCGACACTGCTGCTCCTCGGGTCGCGGTTCGAGACGATTACGGTGCAGAAACGCTAGCCAGCCGACCGGTCCTAATGGTCTAATATCAGGCCAATGATGGGCGGATCGGCTGAGATGTTCAAGACCTGGGCCCAGATTCGTCGGGGGCGCCCCGGGCCGCCGGTACGCGGGTCAGGGGGGGACCCGCGTACCGGGGCGCCTGCATCGCCAGCCGGGTGCCTGCGTCGGAAAGCCGAGCCAGCGACTCCGTTCGCGGACCTAAGCTCTGCCCCCAACACAGCGCCAGGCCCTCCGCCGGGAGCCAGCTCCGTCCCCGGGAGCGCGATCGTAGTGAGTGCCGGACTGGACCTGACTGGCGTGCTGCGGCCGGTGCGGACCGGAAACGCCTTGGAGGAGACCGTCGAACGGCTGCTCACAGTGGTCAAGCTCGGGGTCGTCGGGCCCGGTGAGCGGTTTCCTGCCGAGCGCGACCTGGCCGCGCAGCTCGGCATCAGCCGGCTCACCTTGCGCGAGGCAATCCGCGAGCTACGGCAAGCCGGTTACGTAGAATCCAGGCGGGGCCGCTTCGGCGGCACCTTCGTCACCTACACCCCGCCTGCCCCGGACGCGGGCAAACTGCGCCGGATGGCGATGCAGGACGGCGGCAAGCTCACCGACGCGCTCACCTTCCGGCTGGCCGTGGAGGCCGGCGCGGCCGAGGTGCTGGCCGCAAAGGCGGGGGAGGGCCCGCGTGCGGTGCTGCTGGCCCGGCTGGCCGAGGTGAACGCCGCGTGCCCGCGGGACTACCGCCGCCTGGACACGCTGTTCCACTTGTCCATCGCCGAGCTGACCGGCTCCGGCCTGCTGCTGGCCGCCTGCACCGATGCCCGGATGCGGTTGAACGACCTGCTCAACGCCATCCCGGTGCTGCAGCGCAACATCGACCACACGGCCAGTCAGCATTCGGCGATCGTGACCGCGATCCTGGCCGGCGACGCGCAGCAAGCCAGGGCGGCGGTCGCCGAGCACCTGGCCGGCACCACGTCGCTGCTGCGGGGCTTCCTCGGCTGAGGCCACGCAACTTATCCACCGCTACAGGCAGCGGGAGCGGGTCACGGCCCGGCTGAGCATCGAGACGGCCAGCGCGACGCTGACCGGGACCGCGAGCGCCGTGGACAGGTTCATGCCGATCATGTGCCGCGTCGTTGAGATGCCGTCGAAGTAGGCGGCCGGGATGAACGCGGCGATGGCGCAGCCCGTCATGCACAGCACGAGCACCGCCCCGTCCCTGCGCCAGGGAGCGCAGATCAGCGCCCCCCGGCGCGCTGATCTGCGCTCCGTCCGCAGCGCGCCGATCGCGATCGCCGCCATCGCAGCCCACAGCGGAATAAGCCACCACAGCCCGGAACCCGCGGGGATGCGCTGCACCAGCCAGCTGACTACCTCGACCCGGTGCTCAAGGGCGCCCGGCGGGTGACCAGCGCCAGGCGCGTAGTTGCCCAGGTAAGTCACCCGGAAATCCAGCGCGAAGGTCGCCGCCAGCTGCCCGATGCCGAGGATCCGGCCCGGATGGGTCAGCAGGAAACCCGCGATTGTGCTTTCGGTCAGCCGTCCCGCGTACCGGGCATAGAGCGGGTCGCGGCGGACGCTGATCTTGGTGAAGGCGTCGGTACCTGCATATTTGGACCAGCTGGCAGGCAGTCCGAGGGCATGCAGATCGGCTCGGGCGTTGTCGTGCCCGTTGACGATGTCCTTGAAGATCACGTCCACCGCCTGCTCTCTGTGGAGCGTTGTGGCGTACCGGCTTTCGCCGTCCCAGTGCACGTATACAGCGGTCATGACGACGAGGGCCGCGGCGACCAGCGCCGCCGCGCCGGCTTGCCTGGTCAGGAACCTGCGTAGCCCGCGCCGGCCTCCTCGCACCGCGCTGGCCAGCACGACAGTGAGGCAGATCGGCACGACCAGGGTCACGTACTGCTCTTTGGACGGGATGGCGAGGATGGCACCGGTCCCGGCCAGCAGCAAGCCGAACGCGGTGCCACGCCAGCCCCGCCCCAGGTACACCACGCCGGCGGCGACCAGCAGCAGGCCGGACAGCGTGGCTCCCTCGCTGAACGGGCTGGCGAAGGTGGGGAAGAACGCGGCGTCCGCCATGATCAGCCACACGGCGGCGGCTACCAGCAGCCGCGCCCAGAGCGGCAGCCGCAGGCCGGTTGTCAGGCTGGCGATGCCGAACGCGGCGATGGCGCAGGTGAGCAGGCCCAGCGCGATCAGGTTGACGGCGCCGGGCAGGCCGAGGACGGGGGTCAGCCACCTGGCGGCGTCCAGCAGCAGGTGCTGCGAGGACGGGTAGACGTGAACGCCGGAACAGGCCGGATCACTGTGAAACATGAAGTAGGCGTAGCTGAAGTACCTCGGGTGGCCGCCGGTGACCGGTCCCACGCCGAGCCCGCACATCAGCCGCGGGCCATCGTGGTTGTCGGCCATGCCGACCGGCACGGGAACGAGGAAGCGGAGCGTGAACAGGCCAAGCGACACCGCGAAGACCGACACCCAGAGGCCGGCAATGGCCAGCAGCCGGGCCGCCGGACCTCCGGTCACGGTGGCCGGGCCGCCGGGCGCGGCCGGGGATCCGCCGGGCGCCGGGGTCTCGGAGTGCGCGGCCTGGGTCTCGCCGGGCGTGGCTGCAGGGTCGCCTGCTCCATGCAGAGCAGCGAGTTCGCGAGTATCAAGTTCGTTAGCCGCCGGCTCGTGGCCTGGCACCAGCCGTCCTCCGATGTTCGGGCCGGCCTGACGCAGACCGGGGGGCCGATTGCGCGGGCGGAAGTATTTACGGCACAATGATGTTGTGAAATACATGGGCCAGTCAGATGCGCTTTCGCACGCCCCCGGCACCGCGGGCGCGCAGGGTGCTGCGCCAGCCCAGATTACGCCAGCGCTGCCGGGCTCCGAACGGGGCACCAGAGCCAGGATCGCCCGGCTGATCCTGGAGAACGGCCCAGTCACCGCGGCAGGCTTGTCCGCGCGACTTGGCCTGACCTCCGCCGCGGTCCGGCGTCACCTGGACAACCTGCAGGCCGAAGGCATGATCGAAACACGGATCGCCAGGTCGTACGGTAACCGCAGCCGCGGCCGCCCGGCCAGGCTGTTCGCCATCACCGATGCGGGCCGGAGCGCCTTCGAGCATGCCTATGACGATCTGGCCACCAGCGCGCTGCGGTTCCTGGCCGAGCGGGCCGGGCCCGCAGCCGTCGCCGAGTTCGCCCGCACGCAGATCGCGGAGCTAGAGGAGCGGTACCGCCCGGCGGTACAGGCCGCACCTCCGGCGCAGCGGGTGAAGGCGCTGGCCGATGCGCTGTCAGCGGATGGCTATGCGGCGTCCGCAGGCGGCGCGCCAGCCGCCGCCGGCGGCGAGCAGCTCTGCCAGCATCATTGCCCGGTTGCGCACGTGGCCGCGGAGTTCCCGCAGCTCTGTGAGGCGGAGACCGAGGCATTCGGGCGGCTGCTCGGCACCCCCGTGCAGCGGCTCGCGACGATTTCCCACGGTGACGGGATCTGCACCACGCATGTCACGGCGCCGTCTCTAGTGCATCCACGCATCAACTCAACCCAGTCCGGAGGAATCTCCGCATGACGACAATCGCGCACCCCGAGCTTGAGGGGCTGGAGCGTTACAAGTTCGGCTGGTCCGACTCTGACGCGGCGGGCGCGGACGCGCGCCGCGGCCTGTCCGAGGAGGTCGTCCGCGACATCTCGGCCAAGAAGAACGAGCCGGAGTGGATGCTCGACCTGCGGCTGAAGGGGCTGAAGCTGTTCCGGCGCAAGCCCATGCCGACCTGGGGCTCCGACCTGTCCGGCATTGACTTCGAGCACATCAAGTACTTCGTGCGCTCGACCGAGAAGATGGCCGCCAGCTGGGACGACCTGCCAGCCGACATCAAGAGCACCTACGACAGGCTCGGCATCCCCGAAGCGGAGAAGCAGCGCCTGATCGCCGGCGTGGCCGCCCAGTACGAGTCCGAGGTCGTCTACCACAAGATCCGCGAGGACCTCGAGGAGAAGGGCGTCATCTTCGAGGACACCGACACCGCGCTGCGGAACCACCCGGAGTTGTTCGGTGAGTACTTCGCCACCGTGATCCCGGTCGGCGACAACAAGTTCGCCGCGCTGAACACGGCGGTCTGGTCCGGCGGGTCGTTCATCTACGTGCCGAAGGGCGTGCACGTGGACATCCCGCTGCAGGCCTACTTCCGGATCAACACCGAGAACATGGGCCAGTTCGAGCGGACCCTGATCATCGTCGACGAGGGCGCCAGCGTCCATTACGTCGAGGGCTGCACCGCGCCGATCTACTCGTCGGACTCGCTGCACTCCGCGGTGGTCGAGATCATCGTCAAGAAGGACGCGCACTGCCGGTACACGACCATCCAGAACTGGTCGAACAACGTCTACAACCTGGTCACGAAGCGGGCTGTGGCGCAGGCAGGCGCGAGCATGGAGTGGGTCGACGGGAACATCGGCTCCAAGGTGACGATGAAGTACCCGGCGGTCTACCTGATGGGCGAGCACGCCAGGGGCGAGACGCTGTCGGTCGCGTTCGCCGGGACCGGCCAGCACCAGGACGCCGGCGCCAAGATGGTGCACTGCGCGCCGAACACCTCATCCCAGATCATCTCCAAGTCGGTGGCCAGGGCGGGCGGCCGGACGTCCTACCGCGGCCTGGTGCAGGTCCAGGAGGGCGCGGCGCACTCGAAGTCCACCGTTAAGTGCGACGCCCTGCTCGTGGACACCATCAGTCGCTCGGACACCTATCCGTACGTGGATGTCCGCGAGGACGACGTCGAGATGGGCCACGAGGCGACCGTCTCGAAAATCTCCGAAGACCAGCTCTTCTACCTGATGAGCCGGGGCATGACCGAGGACGAGGCGATGGCCACCATTGTCCGCGGCTTCGTCGAGCCGATCGCGCGCGAGCTGCCGATGGAGTACGCCCTCGAGCTGAACCGGCTGATCGAGCTGCAGATGGAAGGAGCCGTCGGCTGATGTCGGTGCTGCAGGGGGCGGCGCAGTCCGCCGCCCCCGTTTCCAGGTTGCACGAGCGGCAGTCCTATGATCTCGCGGACTTTGCGGTTCCTAGCGGGCGCGAGGAGGAGTGGCGGTTCACGCCGCTGCGTCGGCTTCGCGGGCTGCACGGAGCAGACGATCTGGCCCCAGGCAAAGTCGCAGTGACAGTCGGTGCCGCCCCGGGCGTCACCGCAGAGCTTGCGCAACGCGGTGACACCCGGGTCGGCACCTCCTTTGTGCCCTCGGATCGGGTTAGTGCTCGGGCGCTGGCATCGTTCGATGCAGCGACCATCATCACCGTGCCGGCTGGGATTGAGAGCACGGAGCCCACGGTGGTGTCGGTGCGGGGGGAGATCGCGGAAGGGGCGGCGTTCGGGCACACGCTGGTGGACGTGAAGCCGAACGCGCGGGCCGTTGTGGTGCTTGATCATCAGGGCAGCGCGACGTATGCGGACAACGTCGAGCTGGTTGTCGGAGACGGAGCGTCGCTCGCGGTGGTGTCGGTGCAGGACTGGGCGGCGGACACCGTGCACCTGTCGCACCACCACATGCGGCTGGGGCGGGATGCCAGGCTGACGCACACCGCGGTCACGCTGGGGGGCAGCGTGGTGCGGTTGGCGCCTTCGGTGCGCTATGGCGGGCCCGGCGGCGACGCTGAGCTGCGCGGGCTCTACTTCGCCGATGCGGGCCAGCACCTGGAGCACCGGCTGTTCGTGGACCATGCCGAGCGCAATTGCCGGAGCCGGGTCAGTTACAAGGGCGCGCTGCAGGGCGAGGACGCGCACGCGGTGTGGATCGGGGATGTGATCATCCGCCCGGAGGCGACCGGCACCGACACCTACGAGTACAACAGGAACCTGGTGCTGACCGACGGGACCAGGGTCGACTCGGTGCCGAACCTGGAGATCCTCACCGGTGAGGTCGTCGGCGCGGGGCACGCGAGCGCGAGCGGCCGGCTCGAGGACATTCACCTGTTCTACCTGATGGCCCGCGGGATCCCGGTCGACGAGGCCAGGCAGCTGGTGATCCGCGGGTTCTTCGGCGAGCTGATCGCCCAGCTCGAGGTGGCCGAGCTGCGGGACCGGATCACCCGGTCGATCGATGCCGAGCTGGCGAGGTCACGGGCATGACACAGGCACCTAGCTACGTGCGGGCCTGCGCGGTAGCGGACCTTCCTGACGAGGGCGCGGTTGGCGTGCAGCTCGGCGGCGTCCCCGTCGCGCTGGTCAGGACCGGCGGTGAAGTCTTCGCGCTGCACGATGTGTGCTCGCACGAGGAGGTCCCGCTGTCCGAAGGCGACATCTACGACCACACGGTGGAGTGCTGGCTGCACGGATCCTGCTTCGACCTGCGTACCGGCAAGCCCACCGGACCCCCGGCGACCAGGCCAGTCGCCACCTATCCCGTGAAGATCGACGGCGCTGACGTCTATGTCGGTATGTCCGGTACGCCGCAGCCAGACCAGGAGAGATGATGTCCACCCTCGATATTCGTGACCTGCACGTCAGCGTGACCGAGGCGTCCGGGGCCAGCAGGGAGATCCTGCGCGGCGTCGACCTGACCGTGTCGGCGGGCCAGACGCACGCCATCATGGGGCCGAACGGGTCCGGCAAGTCGACGCTCGCCTACGCGATCGCCGGGCATCCGAAGTACCAGGTGACGAGCGGGACGGTCACCCTGGACGGCGAGGACGTCCTGGCCATGAGCGTGGATGCGCGAGCCAGGGCCGGCCTGTTCCTGGCCATGCAGTATCCGGTCGAGGTGCCAGGCGTCTCGGTGTCCAACTTCCTGCGCACCGCGATGACCGCGGTCCGCGGCGAGGCGCCCAAGCTGCGGACCTTCATCAAGGACCTGCGCACGGCCATGGACAAGCTCGCGATCGACCCGGCCTTCGCCGAGCGGAACCTGAACGAGGGTTTCTCCGGCGGCGAGAAGAAGCGGCACGAGATCCTCCAGCTGCAGCTGCTCAGCCCGAAGATCGCGATCCTGGACGAGACCGACTCCGGGCTGGATATCGACGCGCTGAAGGTGGTGTCCGAGGGGATCAACGCGTTCCGCGAGGAACCGGGCCACGGCATGCTGCTGATCACCCACTACACCCGGATCCTGCGGTACGTGCAGCCGGACTTCGTGCACGTGTTCGTCGGCGGCCGGATCGTCGCGCAGGGCGGCCCTGAGCTGGCCGACGAGCTGGAGGCGAACGGCTACGAGAAGTTCGTTACCGCGGAGGCGCTGGCATGACACTGGATGTCGCGCGGATCCGCAAGGACTTCCCGATCCTGGAGCGGCAGGTCCGCGGCGGGCAGCCGCTGATCTATCTGGACAGCGCCAACACCTCGCAGAAACCGCGCCAGGTCATCGACACGCTGACGGAGTTCTACGAGCGGCACAACGCCAACATCCACCGGGCCAGCCATCAGCTGGGCGAGGAGGCGACGGCGGCCTACGAGGGCGCGCGGATCAAGGTCGCCCAGTTTATCGGCGCCAGTGACGAGACCGAGATCGTGTTCACCAAGAACATCTCCGAGGCGATCAACCTCGTCGCCTACTCGATGGGCAACGCGGCGACCACGCCAGGGGCGGAGCGCTTCAGGCTGGGCCCGGGCGACGAGATCCTGATCACCGAGATGGAGCATCACTCGAACATCGTCCCCTGGCAGCTGCTCTGCCAGCGCACCGGCGCGACACTGCGCTGGCTCGGCGTTACCGACGAGGGCAGGCTGGACACCTCGAACCTCAGCGAGCTTATTAACGAGCGCACCAAGCTGGTCTCCGTGATCCACCAGTCCAACGTGCTTGGCACCATCAACCCGGTGCGCATGATCGCCGACCGGGCGCATGCGGTCGGCGCCCTGGTACTTGTCGACGCCGCCCAGTCGGTTCCGCAGATGCGGGTGAACGTGGCGGAACTCGGCGCCGATTTCCTCGGCTTCACCGGGCACAAGCTCTGTGGCCCCACCGGGATCGGCGTGCTCTGGGCGCGCCGCGAGCTGCTCGATGCGATGCCGCCCTTCCTCGGCGGCGGCGAGATGATCGAGAGCGTCTGGATGGACCGGTCGACCTTCGCCCCCCCGCCGCACAAGTTCGAGGCGGGCACCATGCCGATCGCCCAGGCGGTGGGCCTGGGCGCCGCCATCGGGTATCTCGGCGAGGTGGGCTTCGACGCGATCCATGCGCACGAGCAGGAACTGGTTGGCCAGGCGCTGGGCGCGCTTGCGGCGATCGACGGAGTCAGCATCCTCGGGCCGGCCCAGCCGGTGGACCGCGGGGCCGCGATCTCCTTTACGGTTGACGGCGTGCACCCGCACGACGTCAGCCAGGTGCTCGACGAGCTCGGCATCGCGGTGCGGGCCGGGCACCACTGCGCCTGGCCGCTGCACCGCAGGTATGGCATCCAGGCCAGCACCCGGGCTTCGTTCTACTTGTATAACTCTCCCGCGGAGGTGACTGCCCTGGCCGAAGGGATCAGGCACGCGCAGCGGTTCTTCCGGGCCACCTGAATGGAAGCACTGTGATGGAACTCGAGTCGTTGTACCAGGAGATCATCCTGGACCACTACAGGCACCCGCACCACAAGGGCCTGCGGGAGCCCTACGACGCCGAGGTGCACCACGTGAACCCGCTGTGTGGCGACGAGGTGACGCTCCGGGTGACGCTCAAGGACGCCGGCTCCGAGCCAGTCGTGGCGGATGTCTCCTATGACGCGCTTGGCTGCTCCATCAGCCAGGCCAGCGTGTCGATGATGGCCGATGCGATCATCGGGAAGACCGTGGCCGAGGCGATGGGCGCCAGCGGGGCGTTTCTCGAGCTGATGAAATCCAGCGCCGACGCGGCCGGAGACGAGGACGTGCTCGGCGACGCGGTCGCATTCGCGGGCGTCGCCAAATTCCCGGCGCGGATTAAGTGCGCGCTGCTGGGCTGGATGGCCTGGAAGGACGCAACCGCCCGGGCACTGGCTGGACCCGATCACGAATCAGGCGCCGGGACAACCTCGGACGCGGCAGGGAGCCAACATGACTGAGAACGCGACCGAAACCGCCGGGCAGCTGAGCCCGGAGACCGTGCCTGCCGGGCCGGGCGGCCCGGGCCCGGAGGGCACCGTGCCCGGCGCGCCGGATGGACCCCTGAGCCCGGAGACTGAGGACCTGCTGGAGGCGCTCAGGGACGTCGTCGACCCGGAACTCGGCATCAACGTGGTTGACCTCGGGCTGGTCTATGGCGTGACGGTGGGCCAGGACCGGATCGCGACCATCGACATGACGCTGACCAGCGCGGCATGCCCGCTCACGGACGTGATCGAGGACCAGACCCGCGATGCGCTCGAGGGACTGGTCAACGACTTCCGCATCAACTGGGTATGGCTGCCGCCGTGGGGGCCCGACAAGATCACCGAAGACGGCCGCGAGCAACTGCGCGCGCTCGGCTTCAACGTCTGACAGCTGAGATCCTGCGGCGCGCTGGAACTGGTCAGCGCCCCGGGCCGCGGGACCACCGTACGCCTGGTCATACCCGTCCGGCCGGCCGCGGCGTGAGCCAAGGTCATCGTTACGGGGTATGACCAGCGCATGTGCACTGACCTGCGCCTGGTCCGCCTCAACGACCTGCACGTGTCCGGCCGGACCATGGATTTCGCCGACGAGCTGGAGTCAACGGTCCAGGTGGTCCCCGCGGGCCTTGACTGGTCGGCGACCGAGACAGTTACCGAGGCTGAGCCGCTGCGCTGGACGAACGCTCATGGCTACGTCGCGATGGACGCATTCGGCTTCGACCGGGTCGCCTGCGACGGCCTGAACGATGCGGGACTGTCGATCGGCACCTTGTGGCTGCCTGAGACCGAGCTGCCGCAGGTGCCGCCGGCGGCCGGCGTCAAGCCAGCGATCGATCTCATCCATTTCGGGTCGTGGATTCTGGGCACCTGCGCGACGGTCCAGGAGGTACGCGATGCGTTCGCGACGGTGCAGATCTGGAACGCGCCGATCGGCAGGCTCTGGACCAGTGACCGGCCCCGGCCGGACGCGGTGGCGCGGCTTGCGGAGTATTCGCTGCCGCTGCATCTGGCGGTGCATGACGCCCTCGGCGGAGACCTGGTCGTGGAGTTCCTGGGCGGCCTGCCGGTCTGTCACGACAACCCGGTCGGCGTCCTCACGAATTCGCCCACCTTCGACTGGCATACCACCAATCTGCGCAATTTCATCAACCTGACCAGCGGCGAGGCCAAGCCGGTCAACCTGATGGGCCTCGAGGTCGATCCGACCGGCAACGGGACAGGCCTGCTTGGCCTGCCCGGTGATGTGACGCCGCCGACTCGCTATGTCCGGGCGACCATGCTGGCTGCCGTCAGCACCGCCGCGATTGACCCGCGCGCCGCGGTGAATCAGGCCTTTCACGCCCTCGACCTGGTGCACGTGCCCCGGCAGGTGGCAGCGTCCGGCGACTACACGCAGTGGTACGTCGTCCGTGATCACGACAATCTCGGCTATTTCGTCCGTAGCTATGACTCGTGGCGGACCGACGCTCATGACCTGCATCGCCTGGGTGTCGCCGATTCCGCGACGCAGCGGCGATCGCTGCCCTTGCCCGGCCCGTGATCAGGTGTGACCTGTTGCCTGATCAGCCGGCGCCTGCTCAGCGGACGCCTGGCGCCTGGTCAGCGGACGCCGGGCGCCTGGTCAGCCGTCGCCGGTGGCGGGCCGGCTGCTCCCGGCCCGTTGTCGGCGAATACCCGGCTGGCGCGCACGTCCGCGGCGCTGATCTCCATCAGGTCGTCCCTGGCAATGAAGCCGCCCGCCGTGACCAGCCGCCTGGCCTGGCGCAGCCGCATCCGGTCGATGGCGTTCCTGATGCTCCTGGCGTTGGAGAACCGCGGCTGCCGCATCCGCAGCGCGACGTACTCACGGAACGCGACCTGCGCGTCGGGGGAGAGCCGGTACTGCTCGCGCTCCAGCATGAGGTCGGCGATCTGGACCAGCTCGTCCAGCGAGAAGTCGGGGAAATCGATGTTGTGGGCGATCCGCGACGCCATGCCCGGGTTGGACCTGAAGAACACCTCCATCCGGTCGGCGTAGCCGGCCAGGATCACCACCAGGTCCTCCCGGTTCGCCTCCATGAACTGGAGCAGGATCTCGATCGCCTCCTGGCCGTAGTCGCGCTCGTTCTCCGGCCGGTACAGGTAGTAGGCCTCGTCGATGAGGAGCACGCCGCCCATCGCCCGCTTGAGCACTTCCTTGGTCTTGGGCGCGGTGTGGCCGACGTACTGGCCGACCAGGTCGTCGCGGGTCACGCTGACCAGCTGCCCCTTGCGCAGGTAGCCAAGTTCGCGCAGCAGTTTGCCCATGTGCATGGCAACGGTGGTCTTGCCGGTGCCCGGGCTGCCGGTGAAGCACATGTGCAAGCTGGGCCGCGACGAGGTAAGCCCGTACCGCTGCCGGAGCCTGTCGATGAGCAGCAGCGCGGCGATCTCCCTGACCCGGTCCTTGACCGGGGCAAGGCCGATGAACTCGCTGTCGAACTCGTCGAGCATCTGGGTGATCCGCCGCGCCTGCTGCTCGGCGGCTAGCTCGACGCGGGCGCCGGGGGCCAGGGGTTCCAGGCCGTCTGGCTGAGCCGCCTGCTCGTCAGCGGAGCCCGGTCGGCCGGTGGCGCCGGGCCCGTCAGCCGGGCCTGGCCCGCCGCCAGCCGCGTCCGGCCCGCCAGTGCCGTCGGGACGGTCGGCACCGGATGGCCCGGCCTTCGCGCTGCCCGGTGCGGGCATCGCGAAGCCGCGCGGGGCTGGCTCGGCTGGGGTGGTCATCCTCCGTCGCGCGCCCCGCCGGATCCGTTGCCGGCGTAGCGCTCACCTGCGGGCCGCTCGGTCGCGTAGGAATGCAGCGAGTAACGGATCCGCCGGTCCGCGCCCTCCTGCCGGTCCAGCCGGAACCCCGGCTCGCTGCTCGGCCGGTTGACGATAAAGCTCAGCGCGGTCGTCTGCCTGCCCAGCGTCGCGTCGTAAGCCACCACCTTGATGTAGTGCTGCGGGTAGGCGGCCCGGCACGCCGTGACCTCATGCATGCCAGCGGACGCGTCCGCGATCTCGAACATCGGCAGGCCCCACATCTCCCAGATGACGTTGCGCGGATGCGGGTCGTCGGTGAACTCGACCGCCACTGCCCAGCCCTGGTCCACCGCGTACTGGATCTGCGCCGCGATCTCGTCGTCGGTGAAGTCGGGCAGGTAGGAGAACGTGCCCTGGGTTATCCGCATGACTGCTCCTGGTGGTTAAGCGGGCGGCGGGAAGGCTCGCGGCGGGCGGCCTCGTCAGCTGGTCGGCGTGACGACGACATCCGGCGTATCCGTGGACTCGTAGTTGAAGGTGATGTCGCCCCAGGTGTCCAGGGCCACCTGCAACGGCTGGCAGTGCTTGGCCGCCTCGACCAGGATCTGGTCGCCTTCGCGGACGAAGTCGCGGCCCTCGTTGCGGGCCTTGATCATGGCCTCGGTGGCTACCCGGTTCGCGGTGGCACCGGCCGAGATGCCCAGCGGGTGGCCGATCGTCCCGCCGCCGAACTGCAGGATCACGTCCTCGCCCAGGTAACCGAGCAGCTGGTGCATCTGGCCGGCGTGGATGCCGCCCGATGCGACCGGCATGGTCCCCGGCATGGATCCCCAGTCCTGGTCGAAGTAGATGCCCTGGCCGAGGTTGGCCGGGATGTGCGACTCACGCAGCGTGTCGTAGTAGCCGCGCACCATGGACGGGTCGCCTTCCAGCTTGCCGACCACAGTCCCGGCGTGAATGTGGTCGACCCCGATCAGACGGCACCACTTCGAGATCACCCGGAAGCTCACGCCATGGGTCTTCTGCCGCGTGTAGGTGCCGTGACCGGCCCGGTGCAGGTGCAGGATGACGCCGTTGGCCCTGGCCCACCGCGCCATCGAGTGCATGGCGGTGTAGCCGATGGTCAGGTCGATCATGACGATGATGCTGCCGAGCTCCTTGGCGAAGTCGGCCCGCTCGTACATGTCCTCCATGGTCGCGGCGGTGACGTTGAGGTAGTGCCCCTTGATCTCGCCGGTCCGCTCCTGCGCCCGGTTGACTGCCTCCATCGCGAACAGGAAGCGGTCACGCCAGCGCATGAACGGCTGGGAGTTGATGTTCTCATCGTCCTTGGTGAAGTCGAGCCCGCCGCGCAGCGCCTCGTAGACGACGCGCCCGTAGTTACGCGCGGACAGGCCGAGCTTGGGCTTGGTGGTAGCACCCAGCAGCGGCCTGCCGTACTTGTTCAGGTACTCGCGCTCCATGACGATGCCGTGCGGCGGCCCCTGGAACGTCTTCACGTAGGTCAGCGGGATCCGCATGTCCTCGAGGCGCAGCGCGCGCAAGGCTTTGAATCCGAACACGTTGCCGATGATGGACGAGGTCAGGTTCGGGATCGAGCCTTCCTCGAACAAGTCGATGTCATAGGCGATGTAGGCGATGTACTCGCCCTCGCGGCCGGGGACCGGATCCACCCGGTAGCACTTGGCCTGGTAGTGCTCGTAGGCAGTCAGGCGGTCGGTCCAGACCACCGTCCAGGTCGCCGTGGAGGACTCGCCGGCTACCGCGGCGCCGGCCTCCTCGGGCGGCACGCCAGGCTGCGGCGAGATCCGGAAGGCCGCCAGCACATCGGTATCTTTCGGCACGTAGTCGGGCTCGTAGTAGCCCATCTCCGCGTACGGGATGACGCCGGCATTCCAGCGCCCCTGCCCTTCCGCCATAGCTCCTCCGTATAGTTGCCCTGCATACCACGATGCCAGCCCGGCCATCGCCTGTCTATTGAGAGTTTCGCAAATATCCTCAAGCCCAGGCTTAAGAGACGAATCGCGGCTCAGCCGAGTTCCGGCCGGTGGAAGCCGCCGTCCCGGAGCATGTGGGCTACCAGCTTGGCAGCGGTGGCGGGCAGCTCGCCCGGGTGGGCCACCAGATACCAGTCACGGTGCAGCGGCGTGCCGGGGACTTCGAGTTCCGCGAGCCGCCCGGCGGCGAGTTCGGCGGCGGCCGCGTCGCGCGACACCAGGGTGACGCCGAGGCCGACGCTAGCCGATTCGCGGATCGCGCCGTTGGAGCCGACGGTCAGCGTCAGCGGCGCCAGGCCGAGGTCGGCCAGCAGCGCTTCGGTAGTTGTTCGCGTTCCTGAGCCCTCTTCCCGCAGCAGCCAGGTCTGGCGCGACAGCCACGGCAGCAGGTCCGCGGCGGCCCCGGCGGCCAGCTCGGGCGAGGCGACCACCACGAGCTGGTGCGCGCGTACCGCATGCACCTGCACGTCCCAGCCTGGCTCCGGGCGCCCGCCGAGCACCAGGTCCACCTGATGATGATCCAGCAGCGCGCCGACCCGTTCCCTGTTGCCCGCCTCGAGCAGCACGCCGATATTCGGATACAGCCGCCGGAAGCCGCTGAGCAGCCCGGGGACTATCTGCTCCGCCGCCGTCGTCACCGCGGCGATGCGCAGGTCGCCCCGCTCGGGATCGGCCGCGCTGGCGGCCGCCCGGTGCGCCTCGTCCAGCAGGCCGAGGCCCCTGCGGATGTACCGCGCGTATTCCTCGCCTGCCTTGGTCAGGCGCAGGCCGCGGCCATCCGGGCGCAGCAGCTGCAGCGCGAGCGACTTCTGCAGGGCACCGAGCGACGCCGAGACGGCCGCCTGTGTTACCACGAGTTCTTCCGCCGCGGCGCGGACCGATCCGGTCTCGGCTACGGCGAGGAAGGTCCGAAGCTGGTTGAGCGTCACGATGGGTGGCTCCGACGGCAAGAACTCATAAGCCTGGCGCAATAGGCGGTGGCTGACTCTTAATAACAGCATAGATGATCGTTGACGGCGCCCGCGCCCGTCCTGACCGGCCCTGGCCGCCGCAGAGCTTAATCAAGTGCGTCTTTGCGTCCGCTAGCTACGCAGTGCTATCTCAATGCTCCTTCGGTAGCAGATCAGCTACGGACAGCACTCGCCGGACCCGCCGCTTACCCGGCGCTGCATAAGAGCGGAGGCTACCGGGCCCGATCAGGCCCGCGAATAGAACGGGACGGCGCTCGCCGCCACCCACTGGTCGACGGTGTCGGGCTCGCCTTCGCCGGGGAACGTCACGTCGATCGGGACCGGCTGGCCCGGCGCCGCCGACGCGGCGCGCTCGACCACGTCGAGGACGGCGCGCTGGGCGGCCGGGTCGGCGGGGTCATCCAGCGCGACCGAGATGACCAGGCCCGCGCCGCCGAACCGGACCGATAGCCAGGCGGTGGCCGCCTGCCTGGCGGCACGTACCTGGCCAAGCCCGAAGCGAAGCGCCGCGAGCAGTTCCTCGGGCTCGGCGGGCGGCGGCCCGACGCTGATCCCTTCGGCGGCGTCTACGGCGCGAGCGGCAGCGAGGTAGGCCACGCCTGCCGGGTAGACAGGCACGCTCTCCTCGCCGCCCGGGTTGAGGGCGATGCCTAAGGCCGGCGGCAGCAGCCTGGCCAGCGCGGCGGCAGGCACGACGACATGCGGCAGTACCGGAGGCGGCTGTTCCCCGGCGGGCCGGGCGGACCGGAGCAGCCGGTCGGCCGACGTATAGGCGGGCACGAACTCGCTGCCCAGGTAGATGACGGTCGGCAGGTTGACGGCAGAACCGTCGGTCACCGGACGGCCATCGTCGGCGAGCGGCAGCCAGAGCCTGCCGTGGCTCAGCGCCTCAAGGAGATCGCCGATCCGGCCAGCCTCCTTGGTGGCCGCCGCGAAGGCGCGCTCGACCGCCGCATCGGCGCCGAGTTCATGCCCCGGCGTGACAGTCTTGTCGTCGATGACGATCGCCGTGCGGGTGTCCTGGCCGTCCCGGCCGCGCACGGCGGGGACGACACGGTGGCTCATTGGCGGCTGTCGCGGCGCTGGCACGAACCCTGAATTCACGTGACGGATAGTAAACGATCAGAGGCGGTACGTAGTGGCAAACAGCACAGGTGACGGCGCCCGCTGGCTCGATGTTGCCCCGGAACGCCTAGCCGGCTGGCTGGAATCGTTCGGCAAGCGGCACGGCGAAGCTGTTGCGGAAATCGGGCCGGCCAACGCTGCGCCCGGATCACCGGCAGCCGGCCGCGACGAGCAGGCGGCCGGCCGGTCGCCGTCCGGCGCCGGGGCGTCCGTTGTCGTGTTCCGCGCCGCCGACGGGGCGGTGGCTGAGTGCCACGTGCCGTTTCCGCCGCTTCAGGCTGGCGGAGCGGGTCCTAGCGCGGCGGAGATCGCCGCCCACGCTAGTGCCGACCGCACCGTCGGCGTCCTGCTGGTGCGGCTGGGCGGCTACGCGGCCGGGGTTTTCGCCGGCGAGCCCCCCAGGCTGGTCGCGTCCAAGGTCGGCGCACGGCTGGTGCACGGCCGCAGCGCGGCAGGCGGGACATCGCAACAGCGCTTCGCGCGGCGCAGGGAGAAGCAGGCGAACGAGGCGCTGGGCGCGGCAGCGGACACGGCGGCGGCGGTGTTCGCGCCCTATGCGGGCAAGCTCGACGCGGTCGTGCTCGGCGGTGACCGGCGCGCGATCGGGGGGGTCCGCGACGACTCCCGGCTTCGGCCATACCTCGATCTGGCTGTCGACCGGTTCCTCACCGTGCCGGACCCGAGGCTCGTCGTGCTGCGCGGCACGCCGCGGCTCTTTCGCGCGGTGCGCGTCCGGCTGACCGGGCCGTCCGGCTGACCGGGCCGTCCGGCTGACCGGGCCGTCCGGCTGACCGGGCCGTCCGGCTGACCGGCCCGGGCCGTCCGGCCCGGGCCGGGTGCGCCGGTGATCGTGACGCTTTTTCCATAGCTATCGCGGGACCGAGAACTCGTCACGAATCATGCGGACCCGCCGCTCGGCGGGGCCCGGATATCGTTCGCGGCGCGGCGGGGCGCTCGGGTAAACTTGGCGGCATGCAACCGCTCCTGTCGTGACGGGAAACCCCGGGAACCGGGCTGGCCTGACCGATCGGATACCCTTTTTGTCCCGTTATGGAGCGGTTTTCTCGTGATCTCTGTGAACAACCTTGAGCTGCGTGCGGGCGCGCGGCTGCTGCTTGACGCCACGGCCTTCCAGGTCGCGGCGGGCGACAAGATCGGGCTGGTGGGCCGGAACGGCGCTGGCAAGACCACCCTGGCACGGGTGCTCGCCGCTGAGGGCACGCCGGCCGCCGGGACCGTCCGGAGCAACGGATCTGTCGGCTACCTGCCGCAGGACACCAGGGTCGGCGACCTGGACGCGCTGGCCATGGACCGGGTGCTGTCGGCGCGCGGCCTTGACGCGCTGATGGCAGGCCTGCGGGAGGCCGAGATCCAGATGGCCGACGCCAATCCCGCCAGGCGGGACGCCGCCGTCCGCAGGTACGGCCATCTCGAGGAGCGGCTGACCGTACTCGGCGGATACGCTGCCGAGGCCGAGGCCGCCTCGCTCGCGGCCAGCCTTGGCCTGCCGCAGCAGGCCCTCAGGCAGCCGCTGCACACGCTGTCCGGCGGGCAGCGCCGGCGGGTGGAGCTGGCCAGGATCCTGTTCGGCGGATCTGAGACGCTGCTGCTTGACGAGCCGACCAACCACCTCGACGCGGACTCGGTTTCCTGGCTGCGCGATCACCTGCGGACGTTCCGTGGCGGGCTCGTGGTGATCAGCCACGACACGGCACTGCTGGAGTCCGTGGTCAACAAGGTGTTCCACCTCGACGCTGACCGCGCCGAGCTGGACATCTACCACCTTGGCTGGAAGGCCTACCTGGACCAGCGCGAGACTGATGCACGACGGCGCAGGCGGGAACGGGTGAACGCGGAGCGCCAGGCCGCTGCGCTGCATTCGCAGGCGGACAAGATGCGCGCCAAGGCGACCAAGGCAAAGGCGGCGCAGGGCATGGAACGGCGCGCCGAGCGCCTGCTGGCGGGGGTGACCGCCGACCGCGCACCGGACCGGGTGGCCAGGCTGCGCTTCCCCGAGCCTGCGCATTGCGGCCGGACCCCGCTCACCGCCACCGGCCTGAGCAAGTCGTACGGGTCGCTCGAGGTGTTCACCGACGTCGATGTGGCGGTCGACCGGGGCACCCGGGTGGTGGTACTCGGGCTGAATGGCGCCGGGAAGACGACCCTGCTCCGGCTATTGTCCGGGCTTGAGGAGCCGGACACCGGAGAGGTGCTGCCCGGCCACGGCCTGCGGATCGGCTATTACGCGCAGGAGCACGAGACCCTCGACGTGGGACGGACGGTGCTGGCGAACATGCGCTCGGCCGCTCCCGAGCTCAGCGAGTCGGAGCAGCGCCGCATCCTCGGCTCGTTCCTCTTCTCCGGCGATGACGTGGCCAAGCCGACCGCCGTCCTGTCGGGCGGCGAGAAGACCAGGCTCGCGCTCGCGCTGCTGGTGGTCTCGGGGGCCAACGTGCTGCTGCTCGATGAGCCCACCAACAACCTGGATCCGGGCAGCAGGGCCGAGATCTTGTCCGCTCTCCGGCGGTTCCAGGGCGCCATCGTTCTCGTCACGCACGACGAGGGCGCCGTTGACGCACTGCAGCCCGAGCGTGTCGTGCTGCTCCCGGACGGCGTCGAGGACGCATGGAGCGATGACCTCGGCGATCTCGTCGCGCTCGCCTGACGGCCCGGCTGTGCGGCAAAAAGAAGAGATCTTTTACGGTCGTGTGGGTAGCCGATCACGATCTGATGCGTGATCATGGCGGAGAACAGTAACGCAGCGGTCACTTCAGCTCACCAGGAGGTACGCGTGGCCGAAACCCTCAAGAAAGGCACCCGAGTGACCGGTGCCGACCGCACTAAGCTGGCGTCGGATCTGAAGAAGAGATACAACGCCGGGGAGAGCATCCGCTCGCTCGCCGCTTCGACCGGCAGGTCGTATGGCTTCATCCACCGGATCCTGACCGAGACCGGAGTATCGCTGCGTGGCCGCGGCGGTGCCACCCGCGGCAAGGGCAAAGCTTAGCCGCGGACGCCGGGGCGCGCGCCAGCTGGCCCGGCCCGACCAGGCGCGCGGGCTGGCTGGCAACGGTAGGAGGAGACGTGACGTTGAGCGCCGCTGAGCTTGCGGCCAGCGGGCTGGCCGTTGACGTCGGCGATGCGGTCGCAACGGTGACGCTCAGCAGGCCGCAGCGCCGCAACGCCATGACCCCGGCGCTGTGGTGCGGGCTCGCGGCGATCGGGCAGCAGCTGCCGCCTGCCGTCCGGGTGGTCGTGGTCCGCGGCGCCGGGCGGTCCTTCTGCGCCGGGATCGACCTGCGCCTGTTTACCCCCGACGGAATACCCGGTGAGGACGCGCCGCCGAGCGCGGCCGACCCCGGTTTCGAGGACCAGGTGGCAGCCTGGCAGGAGGGGTTCACCTGGCTGCGAAATCCGGGCATCGTCTCGGTAGCCGCGGTACAGGGGCACGCCATCGGCGCAGGCTTCCAGCTTGCGCTCGCCTGCGATCTCCGGATCCTGGCCGACGATGCGAAGCTCTGCATGAAAGAGCCTGCCCTCGGGCTGGTGCCTGATCTAACGGGGACAAAGCCACTTGTCGACATTGTTGGCTTGCCGCGCGCGATCGAGCTGTGCCTGACCGCGCGGACCATCTCCGCGGCCGAGGCCAGCGAACTGCGCCTGGCCGAGCTCGTGGTGCCCGCCGCCGAGCTTGACCGGGCCGTCGCCGACCTGGTGGCCGCGCTGCTGGCGACCGACCCGGCGGCATCGCGCGCGACCAAGGGGCTGCTGCTCCAGGCGGCCGGCCACACGCTCGAGCAGCAGGCGGCCGCCGAGCGGCACGCTCAGGCGGCGCTGCTGCGCGCGCGGCTCGCGCCGTAGCAGGTTGGTTTCGCCGTCAGCTGACAGCGGAAGCCAGCCGGGCACCGGACGGTTGGTCCCGTCATGAATCCGGCTGCCTGGCACACGATGCGCTCGTTCTCGCGGGACAGCTCGGTGACCCGCCAGCGGCTGAAGCCGGGCACGGTCCGCAGGATCGCCGGCTACGCGAGGCCGTACCGCGCGGACCTCATCCTGTTCATGATCGCCACGTCCATCGACGCGGTGCTCATTGTCGCCGTTCCGTTGCTGCTACGGGCGCTGATCGACGACGGGATCGAGCCTCGCGACACCGAGGTCGTGCTGGCGATCGCCGCGGCGGTGGCCGGGATCGCGCTGTTCGACGCCATCCTGTCCATCGCCCAGCGCTGGTTCTCGGCCCGGATCGGCGAGGGCCTGATCTATGACCTGCGCACTGAGGTGTTCAGGCACGTGCAGCGCCAGCCGATCGCGTTTTTCACCAGGGCACAGACGGGATCCCTGGTCAGCAGGCTGAATAGCGACGTCATTGGCGCGCAGCAGGCACTGACCTCGACCCTGTCGGGCGTGGTCTCGAACTTCCTTTCGCTGGTCCTTGTCCTCGCCGCGATGTTCTACCTGTCCTTCGTGGTCACCCTGTTCGCCCTGGTGCTGCTGCCGGTCTTCATCATCCCGGCCCGGCTGCTCGGCCGCCGGATGCAGCGCCTGACCAGGGAGTCGATGCAGCTGGATGCCCAGATGGGCTCGACGATGACCGAGCGCTTCAACGTGGCGGGCGCGATGCTGGTGAAGCTGTTCGGCCGCCCGCAGGAGGAGGCGGACGTCTTCTCCGGCCGGGCCGCCCGGGTCCGCGACATCGGCGTGGTCATCGCGATGTACGGGCGGGTCTTCTTCATCGCGCTGACCCTGCTGGCTTCGATGGCGACGGCGCTCGTCTACGGGCTCGGCGGCAGCCTGGTGATCAGCGGCGCGTTCCAGCTGGGCACGCTGGTGGCGCTGGCCAGCCTGCTGAGCCGCATGTACGGGCCGATCACCGCGCTGTCCAACGTCCAGGTCGACGTGATGACCGCGCTGGTCAGCTTCGACCGGGTGTTCGAGGTGCTCGACCTCAAGCCGCTCATCGAGGACAAGCCGGGTGCCGTGCCGCTCCGGCTGCCCGCGCTGGACAGCGCGGTGGGCCCGCCGGCCGGCGCGGCGCCCGACATCGACTTCGACGACGTGACGTTCCGCTACCCGCTGGCTTCCGAGGTCTCGCTCGCCTCGCTTGAGTCGATCGCGCTGCCCGCCCCTGAGCGTAGTGACGCTGGCCAGGACGTGCTGGCAGGGGTGAGCTTCCACGCGCCCGGCGGCAAGCTCACCGCGCTGGTCGGGCCGTCCGGCGCGGGCAAGACGACCATCACGGCGCTGGTCTCGAGGCTGTATGACCCGGGCACCGGCACGGTGCGCATCGGCGGCGTCGACATCAGGGACGTCACCCAGGAGTCCCTGCACGACGCGGTGGGCGTCGTCACCCAGGACGCGCATATGTTCCACGACACGATCCGGGCCAACCTGGCCTACGCCCGGCCCGGCGCGTCCGAGCAGGACCTGGTCCGGGCTTGCGAGGCGGCGCAGATCTGGAACCTGATCGCAGTGCTGCCCGACGGCCTCGACACGGTGGTCGGCGATCGCGGCTACCGGCTGTCCGGCGGGGAGAAGCAGCGGATAGCGCTGGCCAGGCTGCTGCTGAAGGCGCCATCTGTGGTGGTGCTTGACGAGGCGACCGCGCATCTGGACTCCGAGTCTGAGGCCGCCGTGCAGCGCGCGCTGAAGCGGGCGCTCGCCGGCCGGACCTCGCTGGTGATCGCGCACCGGCTGTCGACGATCCGGGAGGCCGACCAGATCCTGGTCATTGACGCCGGGCAGGTCCGCGAGCGCGGTGCCCACGACGAGCTGCTGGCCTCGGGCGGGCTTTACGCCGAGCTTTACCGCACGCAGTTCGCCCGCCAGGAGCCTGCCCGCGCCTGATCAGGCACCGTAACCCACCCGGCGCAGGTCGGTGCCCGCCACCTGCTCGACATCGGCCAGCTGCTGAGCGGTGAGCACCCGCCGCCAGCCGCCTGGCGTCGACGGCTGGCCGGCCATCCGTCGCCCGCGGTCGCGGACCGTCACCGGCATGACATCGGCCCCGGCGAACTCGGAGATGGCAGCGGCTGTGGCGTCGGGCTGCCGGATCACCTGTTCGTAGCGGAGGGTGGTGAGCTGCTCGGCGGCCAGCCTGCTGCGCAGCCTGGCCATCATCCGCACCGACCCGCGCCAGCGCAGGGCGCATTTGGCTGCCAGCGAGAGGCCCGGCCACCCGGCCAGGTCCGCTTCCGTCTCGATGCCGAAGAACGGATTGGGGAACTCGCCTGCCACGTTGGCCACGCCGGGCTTGAACCAGGCCATCGCCTCGGTGTCGGAGAGCATGGCGGTGACCACGTCCCGGCCATCGCGCACGATCTGGATCAGGCGGGCGTCGGCGAACGCATCCACGAGCGCATCGGCGCAGTACATCAGATCGGGGCTGGCGTCCCCGTACCTGACGATGTCACGGTCGGCCATGCAGCTGCCTGCCCCGTTCACCCCGCCCGCCTCGCGGCAGGCCGCGGAGCAGGTCAGGCAGGCGTGCGGGGTCACCTGCCAGGCCTGCGCGAACGCATCACGGAGCACGGTGGCCGCTGCTTCACGGCGGCCCCGCTGGATCGATGGGCTCCGCGCGAATGCGTAGACCACGCTCAGCACGCTGCCCTGGCCCATCGTGAGGTGGAATCCTGCCGACCGTTTCAGGGCACGTGCCAGCAGATCCGCTCCCGAATGCGGGGCGCCGATGATGAAGACCGGCTGACGGACCTTGCGGCCGTTAACGACCAGGATGTGCGGGCGGGCTGTCATGACTAGCCCCAAGTGTGGCATTACCTGACAGCGTGCCGGCCCGGGCCCGGGCGGCCTGGCCGGCGTCAGGCGCCCGGTGCCGGCGCCTGGCCGGTGTCCTTTCGCTTCCCGGGATGCCTGCGACTGCAATAAGCATGGTGCGGGTCGAGGTTCAGCGCGGTCTGGATCAGCGGCACATGGCTGAATGCCTGCGGCACATTTCCGACCTGTCTGCCGTACCTCGGGTCCCATTCCTCGCTCAGCAGGCCGAGATCATTACGCAGCGCCAGCAGGCGGTCGAAGAGCGCTTCCGCCTCGGCCGGCCTGCCGATCATCTGCAGCGCGTTGGCCAGCCAGAAACTACAGGCAAGAAAGGCGCCCTCACCGCCGGGCAGGCCGTCGACATTCGCCTGGCCGGCCGCGAGCGCCGGCTGGGTGTACCTGAGCACCAGGCCATCGCGGACCAGCTCGCGCTGGATCGTCTCGACCGTCGAGACAACTCTCGGATCGTCCGGGGGCAGGAACCCCACCTCGGGAATCAGCAGCACCGCCGCGTCAAGCTCGGAGCTCCCGTAGTACTGCGTGAAGGTGCCCCGGCCCGCGTCGTATCCCTTCTCGCATACCTCGGCGTGAATGCGGTCGCGGGCCTCCCGCCACTGCCGCGTCTGGCCGGGCAGGCCGAGTTCGGCCATCCGGATCGCGCGGTCGAAGGCCACCCACGCCATCACTTTGGAGTGCACAAAAGGCCGCCCGGGTCCGCGCACCTCCCAGATGCCGTCATCTAGCTCGACCCAGTTCTTCTCAAGGAAACCAAGCAGGGCACGAACCAGCGCCCAGGTGTGCCGGTCAAAGCTCAGGCCTGCCTGCCTGCCCAGCGTGATCGTGTCGATCACCTCGCCGTACACGTCGAGTTGCCGCTGGTTGACCGCTGCGTTGCCGATCCGCACCGGAGCCGAGCCCTCGTATCCGGGCAGCCAGTCAGCCTCCCATTCAGCCAGCCTGCGCTCGCCCGCGACGCCGTACATGATCTGCACGTCACGCGGATCGCCCGCGACGGCGCGCCCGAGCCACTCCCGCCAGGCGGCGGCCTCATCCAGGTAGCCGGTCCGCAGCAGGGCCTCCAGCGTGATCGTCGCATCGCGGAGCCAGCAGTAGCGGTAGTCCCAGTTCCGAACGCCGCCGATGTCCTCGGGCAGCGAGGTGGTGGCCGCCGCCACGATGCCGCCCGTCGGCTCATAGGTGAGGGCCTTGAGGGTGATCAGGGAGCGGATGACAGCCTCGCGGTAGCGTCCGGAGTAGGTACAGCGGCTTGCCCAGTCGGTCCAGAACGCCAGGGTGTGCGCCAGCGCCGCCTCGACGTCGACCACGGGCGGTGCGCCGAGATGCGATGGCACCCAGCTCAGCGCGAACGGCACCCGCTCGCCTGCCCTGACCACGAAGCTCGCGCGGTGGGCCAGCTCCCGTCCGGTGAGCTTGATCGGCGTCCGCAGCCAGACCGAGTCGGGGCCGGCCACCCCGACGACGGCGCCATCGATCTTTCGTACCCAGGGCACCACCTGGCCGTAGCCGAATCGCAACCGCAGCACGCACTCCATCTCCACCGCGCCGGTCACGCCCTCCACGATGCGGACGAGAACCGGCCCGTCACCGTACCGCAGCGGCATGAAGTCGATTACCCGGACGGCGCCGCCCAGGGTGCGCCATTCGGTTTCCAGGACCAGGGTGTCGCCCTGATAGCGCCTGGTCACCTCGCCAGCCTGCGCACCAGGAACCCGCGAGGCGGTCGGCGCGATCAGCCAGTGGCCATGCCGCTCATCCCCGAGCAACGCGGCGAAACAGGCCGGGGAGTCAAACCGCGGCGCGCACAACCAGTCGGCCGAGCCATCCCGGCTGATCAGCGTTGCCGAGCGCAATCCGCTCACGATGGCGTAGTCCTCGATGCGTCCGGCCATGATGCCCTCCTGGTCGCGATGGCCCGGCTAGGTAACGGGCCTGCCTTTCCTCCGGCCAGGGCCGCCTTGGCTGATCAGCCATTCTGGCGCGTTTCGCCAGCTTAGGTGGCGGCGGCGCGGATCGGGGCCGCTGCGCGACAGCAGGCGCGCGGTCTCGTACGCGGTCTCGTACGAGGTCCTGGCGCGGGCGCGGGCCGCGGCGCACGTAAGCTAACTGGCGTGCCAGCACGCGAGTACGCCGACGGCCGTGAGCCGGCCGCGCCGACCGCCCCGATCAGGCCCGCCTGGCGCTGGCTGGCGGCCGCGGTCCTGCTGGTGGCGGGGACGGCAGGCTGCGCCAAGTTCGATGCCGCCCTGGGCCAGCAGTGGGCCACCGTGAATTTCAAGCCGAATACCTCGGCGGCCACGTTGCTCAAGGTGCGGGCCGCCTGCTCGCATGTGCCCAACGCGCGCCCTGAGGCGCTTCCGAAGGTGCGCAGCACGGCCAATATGATCTACGCCCTGACCTACCGCACGGATCAGGCCACCGATGCCGACCTGGCCGAACTCCAGCTATGCCTGCAGCGGTTCCCCTCGGTCGCAGGAATCGACTTCGAGGACTCGGGCGACGCGGGCTGAGCTGGGCGCTAGGCCAGGCACCGGGGCCCGGGCGACGGCCATTCCTGGTTGTCTACCAAGTCATGAGGTAAAGTAGCCGAGAATAACCCTACTAACTCCATCGGAAAAGGCACCTCATGCGACGAATGCTGCTTGCGGCAGGAGTAACTGCCGCCACCCTGCTGGCCGCCGGCTGTGGTTCCTCAGGGTCCTCCGGATCCTCTGGAGCCACGGCTGACTCGGCCGGACAAGCCACTCTGCGGCTGGGGTTCCTCGCCAATATCACGCATGCGTCAGCCCTGGTCGGTATCGAGAAAGGCTTCTTCAAGAAGGACCTCGGCAGCGGCGTCACGCTCAAGCTGACGCCGTTCAGCAGCGGCACCCAGGAAGGCACCGCGCTGCTAGCCGGCCAGCTGGACGCCGCGTACGTCGGTCCCAACCCGGCGATCAAGGCCTGGCAGACCTCCGGCGGGAAGCTCATCAAGATCATCTCCGGGGCCGCATCCGGCGGCGCTGAGCTGGTCGTCAAGTCCGGCATCACGAGCGCCGCGCAGCTCAAGGGGCAGTCCCTGGCCACGCCCTCGCTCGGCAACACCCAGGACGTGGCGCTGCGCTACTGGCTGAAGCAGCACGGCCTGAACACCACGCCGGCCGGCGGCGGGGACCTCGCCATCAAGCCCATCGCGCCCAACTCGGCGGCTGTCCTTGCCTTCAGCTCCAAGCAGATAGCGGGCGGCTGGGAACCGGCTCCCTACGACACCGAGATGGTGCAGGCCGGCGGGCACGTGCTCGTCAATGAGGCCAGCCTCTGGCCGCATGGCCAGTTCGTCACCACGAACCTCGTCGTGACCCAGTCGTTCCTCGCGGCGCACCCGAGTGTGGTCAACGGGCTGCTCAAGGGCCAGATCCAGGCCAATGATTTCATCAACAACGACAAGGCGGCCGCCGAGCAGGCGGCCAACACCGAGCTGGCCGCCGTGAACTCGGGCAAGAACCTGAAGCCGAGCGTCATTTCCGCGGCCTTCGCGCAGATCGCCTTCACCGACGACCCGATCGCTTCGTCGCTGGCCACTGACGCGCAGCATGCCGTCTCGGTCGGCCTTCTCAAGCCGGTCAGCAACCTGACCAGCCTCTACGATCTCACCCCGCTCAATAAACTGCTCCAGGCAGCGGGTGAGCCGCAGGTCAGCTCGTGAGCCTGACCGACCGGCGCGGCGGGCCCCCGGACCGCGGTCCGGGGGCGCGAGCGTTTCCCGGACCCGGGCGGTCAGCGACGCGCACGGCCGGTCAGCCTCCGGCCGCGATAAGCCTCGCCCGGGTCTCCAAGGTCTACGGCAGCGGGCGCGCGGCCCTGCTGGCGCTCGACAAGGTGTCGCTCACCGTCGCGTCCGGTGAATTCGTCTGCCTGATCGGCGCGTCCGGCTGCGGCAAGAGCACGCTGCTGTCGTTGGTCGCCGGACTGGACACGGCGAGCAGCGGCGAGGTCTCCACCGCCGGCCAGCGCGTGGGCCTGATGTTCCAGGAGCCCGCGCTGTTCCCTTGGCTGACCGCGGCTCGCAACGTGGAACTCGCGCTACGCGCCCGCGGCATGCCGAAGGCCGAGCGGCGCCAGCGGACCGCCGAGCTGCTGCAGACCGTCAGCCTGGACGGGTTCGGCGGTAAGCGGCCCCATGAGCTGTCCGGTGGCATGCGGCAGCGGGTGGCGATGGCGCGGGCCCTCGCCCAGGATGCCGACGTGCTGCTGATGGACGAGCCGTTCGGCGCGCTCGACGCCATGACCAGGGACCTGCTCCATGACGAGCTGGAACGGATCTGCGCGGAACGGACGCTGACCGTCCTGTTCGTGACCCACAACGTCCGGGAGGCCGCGCGCCTCGGCGATCGCGTGATCGTGCTGAGCAGCCGGCCCGGCCGGGTCATCGAGGAATACCAGGTGCCCAGGGAAGGGCCGCGCCGGATCGACTCGGTCGAGGTCGCCGAGCTGGCGGGCCGGATCACCGACCGGCTGCGGGAGGAAATGAGCCGTCATGGCGACTGACCTGCAGCGGTCGGCGATCACCGGGCTGGACAGCCTGGAACTGCACGCGGCGCAGGCCGACCGCGGGCCGGGCCGGATTGCCAGGGTCGCGTGGGCGTCGGTGTGGCCCAAGCTGCTCGCGATCGCCCTGGTCCTGATCATCTGGGAGCTCATCCACCTGACCGGCTGGAAGTCGTACGTCCTGAAGGGCCCGACGACGGTCTTCGCCGACCTGTGGCAGCAGCTGCATCACGCGCTGTTGTGGCGGGCCATCGGCACCACGCTGCGCCGCGCGGTGATCGGGTATTCCCTCGCGCTGGTCATCGGCTCGATTATCGGCGTGCTCGTCGCGCGGATCCCGCCGCTGCGCGCCGCGGTCGGGTCGATCATCACCGGCCTGCAGACCATGCCGTCGATCGCCTGGTTCCCGTTCGCGATCATCCTGTTCGGCGAGACGACTCTGGCGATCCTGTTCGTCATGATCCTCGGAGCGGCTCCGTCAATCGCCAACGGGCTCATCACCGGAGTGGACTACACGCCGCCGCTGCTGCTGCGGGCCGGCAAGACCATCGGGCTGCGCGGTTTCTCGCTCTACCGGTTCCTCATCCTGCCCGCGTCATTGCCTGCTTATGTGGCCGGGCTCAAGCAGGGCTGGGCATTCGCCTGGCGGAGCCTGATGGCCGGCGAGCTGCTGGTGCTCATCTTCGGCCAGTCCTCGATCGGCCAGCTGCTCAGCCAGGACCAGGACACCTTTGACTTCGCCGCCGCGACCTCGATCATCATCGTGATCCTGGTGATCGGGATCCTGGTCGACATGCTGTTCACCAAGCTCGACCTCGCGGTCCGGCGGCGCCGGGGCCTGCTCGACCCGGCGCTATCCGGGTAGCCGGCCGCACCGGGCTCGCTGGCCGCACCGGGCTAGCCCGGCCGCATCCGGGCTCGCGGCACCTCAGCCGCGGGCTCAGCGGTCCGCGTGTCCGGTCTCCGGCGGTCCGCTGTCGATCCGCTGCGCCCCGGTGTAGACGTTCATCGAGCTGCCGCGCAGGAACCCGACCAGGGTAAGCCCGGCCTGCTCGGCAAGGTCAGCGGCCAGCGACGAGGGCGCGGACACCGCCGCGAGAACCGGGATGCCCGCGGTTACGGCCTTCTGCACCAGCTCGAACGACGCCCGCCCGCTGACCAGCAGAACGCATCCGGCCAGCGGCAGCCGCCCCGCGCGCAGCGCCCAGCCGACCACCTTGTCGACGGCGTTGTGCCTGCCCACGTCCTCCCGCAGGACGAGCAGCTCGCCGCCGGCGCCGAACAGCCCGGCCGCGTGCAGCCCCCCGGTGGCGGTGAAGACGCGCTGCGCGCCGCGCAGCAGGTCCGGCATCGCGGCCAGGACGGCTGGCCGGACGCGCACGTGGTCCGCGGAAAGGTCAAAACCCGGCAAAACGGATAGTTCTTGGATACTCGCTTTGCCGCAGACGCCGCACGCACTCGTGGTAAGGAAATTACGGCGCACCGCGGGTGCCACCGTGATGCCCGGTCGCAGCGTCACGTCCGCCACATTGCCCGCGCCGTCATGATCGGAATGGCCGCAGCCGTCTGCGCTACAGACCTTGATCGAAGCGATGTCCGGCGCGGCCCGGACGACACCCTCACCGACCAGGAAGCCCGCGGCCAGATCGAGGTCGTCGCCCGGAGTGCGCATGGTCAGGGTCAGCGCCTCGCCGTTGACCCTGATTCCCAGCGGCTCCTCGGCGGCGAGCAGGTCAGCTCGCGGCGATACCCGATCGGGCAGCGATATCCGCAGTACCCGCCGCCTGGCTGTCCTGCCGGTCATCGCCGCCTTCCGGTCATGAAGCAGGCCGGCCCGCGGCTTCCGGGCCGCCCGCAGTGCGGCCGGCCCGCCACGCGCTCGCCGCCGCGATCAGCGCGGCCACGAACATCACCAGGCCGGCCAGCACGAACAGGTTCCAGCTGATCAGCTGGAACCCGCGTAGGTGGAAGATCTCGCTCTTCGGATGCCGGCCGGTGAAGAAACCGACCAGCCCATGCGGCAGCAGGGCCAGATTCCCCGTCCAGTGGCCCGGCCAGTCGAAGAACAGCGCCATCATGGCCCCGGCCAGGCCCCAGTATGCCCACCGCCTGGCGCGCCGGGCCCGCACTGCGGCGTCGACCAGGATGGCCAGCACCGGCACGATCCAGACCCAGTGGTTGTCCCAGCTGATCGGCGAGATGAGCACTCCCGTCAGGCCGCAGGTCACCCAGCCCGCGGTGGGCCGCCCGGCCCGGGCCAGCAGCGCGGCGGCGATCAGGCCGAGGACCGCGACGATGGCCGCCAGGACGATCCACAGGGCCGTGACGCTGCCCGCGCCGGCCGGCGTCCTGGTGATGAGCGCGAGCAGCGACTGGTTCAGCAGGGAGCCCAGGCCCACGTTCGAGAAATCGCCCGCATGCAGGAAATAGCCGGTCAGCCACCATTTGACGGAGTCGTGCGGCAGCGTGACAAAGCCGATCACCACGGTGACTGCGAAGGCGGCCGTGGCGACCGCCGCCTGGCGGAGCTTCCCCGCCAGGATCAGGTACGGGATGAAGATCAGCGGAACCAGCTTGATGCCGGCGGCCAGGCCGATGCCCGCGCCTTTCCACCGCCGGTCGTCGGGCTGGCAGAGGTCCCACGCGATCAGCGCCATCAGCACCAGCTCGATCTGCCCCACCTGCACCGAGCGCAGCACCGGCTCGGTCCATAGTGCCGCGGCCGAGACGGCGAGGACCGCGACCGATCGGTCCCTGCCGCGCCAGCCGAGCTGGCCGAACGTCAGCCAGACGGTCACCGTCATCGCCGCGAGGCTGACGACCAGCATCAGCCACTTCAGGACGGCCCAGGGCAGCAGCGAGCCGGCGGCGAAGCCGAGCGCGGCGAATGGCGTATAGAGATACTTCACGCCGGGCAGGAATTGCCAGGTGTACAACGTCTCGGGAGCATGCCGGGTGATAAGGCCGGCGTTGTTGTAGATGTTGAGGTCAAACCAGGTCAAGGTCAGATGGAGCGGATGAGTCGCGATATCGGCCACATACGCGGCAAGCGCGATACTGAAGGCCGCCCCGGCGAGCGCGAGGGCCCGGCGGCTGCGCCGCTGGCTCGCTGGGTGGGCGCTGGCTGGTCCGGCCAGACCAGGCTCTGCATGTAGCATCGGCGTCCTTCCCGGCCATCGATGTGCCGCGATCCCTGAGCGCTCCGCACGGCACCGCGACGGCACCGCAACGGCACACAGGATATGAGGTATCGACCGTCGGCGGGCATATTGTCGGCCAGCGCGCCCGGGCACGGTGCGGCTACCGGACAGGATATGGGCGCGCCGCCTGGCTAGGCCGGCTGACCGGGATAGCTCCCTCCGGCTACCTGACCGTGAGTACGGCGCCGCCCGCAGGCACGAGCTTTCCGATCACCGGCGCACCAGGCAGCTCGCCGGCCACCAACAGCCCCCCAGAGGTCTGCGCGTCAGCAAGCAACAGCAGTTCTTCCTCGTCCAGGTTGCCGAAGTCGGCATGGGGGCGGACCCAGTCCAGGTTCCGCCAGCTTCCGCCGGGAATGTACCCGGCCCGCAGTGCGGACCTGGCCTCCGGCAGCACCGGCACCGCCGCGTGGTCGATGATGGCCGCCACGCCGCTCGCCCTGGCCAGCTTGAACAGATGGCCTAGCAGCCCGAAGCCGGTCACGTCGGTGGCGCACCGGAGGCCGGCCGCCAGCGCGGCCCGGCTGGCCGCCGCGTTGAGCGCCGTCATCACGTCGACCGCCTCCTGGCTGACCTCGCCGGTGGCCTTGTGCCGCGCGTTCAGGACGCCGATGCCTATTGGCTTGGTCAGGCTCAGCGGGAGGCCGGCGGTGCCTGCGTCGATGCGCAGCAGCGCGGCCGGATCGGCGAGGCCGGTCACGGCCATCCCGTACTTCGGCTCAGGGTCATCGATGCTGTGCCCGCCGGCCACGTGGCAGCCCGCGCTGCGGGCCACGTCGAGGCCGCCGCGCAGTACCTCCACGGCCAGCTCAATGGGCAGCTTGTCACGCGGCCAGCCGAGCAGGTTCAGCGCGATGAGCGGCTCGCCGCCCACTGCGTAGACGTCGGACAGCGCGTTGGCTGCGGCAATGCGCCCGAACGTATAGGCATCGTCGACGACCGGCGTGAAGAAATCGGCGGTCGCGACGATGGCGCGGTCCGGGCCGATCCGGACCACTGCCGCGTCGTCGCCGTCCTCAACGCCGATGATCAGGTCCGCAGCCGGACTGTCCGGGATGAGCCGGGCCACGGCTTCTTCAAGCTCGCCGGGAGGGATCTTGCAGGCGCAGCCGCCGCCGCGGGCATACTGGGTCAACCTGACGGTCGTCATCCCTGAAATGTAGCGATCCGGGGTGCCGGGTGCCGACGCAGGCCGTCCGTCCTGGCTGGTCCGCTCACGGTGGCTTCCTGCCACGCGGGCGGCCGGCTCAGCACTGTCCGCCGCGGCGTGTTTCCGGGGCTTGCGTTGCGGCTAGCGCGGACGGCATGGTTGCATGCCACCGAAGGCTGGAGATCCGGGCGGGCGGAGGTACGCGGTGACGAGCGAGGTGCTGCAGCAGCGGGCAGAGCTCGAGGATGCCATCAACGGGAAGACGATCTGTGATCACCTCATGGAGACGGTGCGGAAGTGGGGTGACCTGCCCGCGTTTTCCGACCGTGACGGCGACGGGCCCTGGCAGACCATCAGCTGGGCGCAGGCCAGGCAGCAGGTGCTCGAGCTGGCGGCGGGCTTGGCCGCCCTGGGCCTGCAGCCGGGCGAGCGGGTGGCGCTCATGCTGCCGAACCGCGTCGAGCACGTGCTCGCCGACCTGGCGGCAGTGCACGCCGGGGGCGTCCCTGTCACCTTCTACGCGACCCTCGCCACCGACCAGATCGCCTATATGGCCGGCGACTGCGACGCCAGGATCGCGGTCCTCGATGGCGCGGACGAGCTGCAGCGCTGGCAGCCTGCACTGGCCGGGCTGCCCGGCCTTAAGAAGATCATCGTCAGGGATCCGGCCGCCTGCCCGCCCGGTGATCTCTTCGTCAGCTGGCATGATTTCACCGAGCTCGGCCGCGCACGGTACGCGGCGTCGCCAGCCGCTATTGATCTCCTGATCCGCGGCCTCGCGCCCGAGCAGCCCGTGACCCTGCTGTACACCTCGGGAACCACGGGGAATCCCAAGGGCGTCGTCATCACCCACCACAGCGTGCTCTACGAGCTGATGACAGCCACCGTCTCCGGCACCCTGGTGCCGCATGTCCGCTGGGTGTCCTACCTGCCGCTGGCCCACATCGCGGAGCGGATGTTCACCATCTACCTGGCCATCCACACCGGCGGTCACGTGCATTTCTGCCACCTGGCCAGCACCGAGCTGGTGCGCACCGTCGGTGCCGTCAGGCCGACGTCGTTCTTCGGGGTGCCGAGAGTGTGGGAGAAGATTCAGGCCGGAATCCAGGCGGTGCTCGCCATGGAGACGGATCCAGCCAAGCGCGCGGCCATCGAGGCCGCCATGGGAACAGGCCGGCGCTACACCGAGAGCTGCCAGTTCGGCCAGTCGACGCCAGCGGAACTCGCGGCTGAGTTTCGCGCCGCCGACGAGCAGACCCTCCGCCCGATCCGCTCGCTCCTCGGCCTCGGCGACGCCGAGATTTTCGTGAGCGCTGCCGCGCCGCTGCCGGTCGACGTTGCCGCGTTCTTCGCCGGCCTTGGCATGAAGATCCTCGATGTCTACGGGATGACCGAGACCACCGGTGCCTTCACATCGAACACCACGGCGGCGTTCAAGCTGGGCACGGTCGGCCGGGCGGTGGCCGGCACGGAAATCAGGATCGCCAGCGACGGGGAGATTCTCACTCGCGGGCCGCTGAACATGCCCGGGTACCTGAACCTGCCCGAGCGGACCGCCGACATCATCGACGCTGACGGCTGGCTGCACACCGGCGATGTCGGGTCGCTTGACGGCGACGGTTTCCTGTCCGTCGTGGACCGGAAGAAGGAACTGATCATCACTTCGGGCGGCGAGAACATCTCCCCGGCGGGGATCGAGAATCTCCTGGTGGCGGAATCGCTGATCGGCCAGGCGCTGGCCTACGGTGACCACAGGCGCTACGTGGTCGCGCTGCTGACTCTGGACGGCGAAGTCGCCCCCGCGTGGGCCAGGGCCCGCGGAATCGAGGCATCGCTGGCCGAGCTAGCTGAGGACCCCACCGTGCTGGCCGCCGTCGAGGACGCCGTCGCAGCGGCCAACTCCCGGCTGGCCCGCGTGCAGCAGGTCAAGCGCTGGCGGCTGCTGCCGGTGGAGTGGACGGCCGAGAGCGGGGAGTTGACACCGACCTTGAAGCTCAAGCGACGGGTAGTCCACGCCAAGTACGCCGACATCATCGATTCGCTATACGAGAGCTGACGCCCGGCGGCATGGGCGTGAGCGCAGCCTGGCCGGGCATACCCCGGTAGGGTCGGCCGCGGAGGCGTCCGGGTGCCTGGTGGCCCCCCCGGTCTTCAAAACCGGTGGACGGCGCGCTGCGTCGTCGGCGGGTTCGATTCCCGTCCGCCTCCGCTGACGTGCACAAACGCAGGTCAGCGGGTCTGCCGGCAGGATCACGCTCGGAGGAATCACTATGACCCACGCGGTCGAGATCCCGGCTCTCGACGGGCGCAGCCCCCTGGGATTCCTAGCCGCCCTCGGCCTGCTCGTGATCCTGGGAGCCGCAAGTTCAGAGCCGATGCGCCTGTCTTTCTCCGAGACCAGCGCAGCGGCGGTCATCCACTCACGCCTGGCGTCGCTCGGCGATGTCGTGGACGAGCTGGATGGCATCACCGCCGGCGCGGCGGAAGCCGCGGCCATCGTCGGCCTGGATCCGCGTTTCCCGCTGCGGGCCGGAATACATGCGGACCCGATGCGGCGCCCCCGCGAGGATTACCGCGACCTGGATGCGGCGATCCGGCGCTTCGGCCGGGTGCGCCTCACTCCGCCTTCGAAAGCGCGGCCCAGGTGTCCGGCCCGACAACGCCGTCGACGGTGAGCTTCTTGATTGCCTGGAATCCCCGGACGGCCGCCAGCGTCTGGACTCCGAAGATGCCATCAGTGGGAAGGCCCGCATCGTCCGCTGCGTTCAGCGCGGCCTGCACCGCGATGACCACGACGCCGGTATTGCCAGACTGCACGGTGACGACCAGGCTGGCCCAGGTCAGCGGACCGACGATGCCGTCATCGGCCAGGGACTCACCAGCTTGGAACCCCGCCACGCATGCCTTGGTGGCGGGCCCGTAGATACCGTCAGCCGTCAGCACGAACCCATGGAACGACAGCAGGTGCTGGATGGTCATCACCCTGGCTCCGGTGGCTCCTATGGCCACTGTCGGCCAGGCCAGCGACGGCGGCGGTGGCTTGTGCGGGCCGGAGACCTCGTTCAGCCAGGCCGCCGACCAGACGTCGATGTCGTAGGGCCCGGGGTCGGCGTACTGCAGGCCGTGGACTGGGAACGGGCCGGACGCCGCGGATACCGCGGCTATCGCCTGCGCCTGGTCGAGGTTCCAGTTCGCGACGATGAGCCCGCAGGACAGATCCGCCGCGGTCAGGATGTTGGCCACCGCCGTGATGTTGGAGCCGTTGACGTAGATCGCGGGCTTGCGCTGGCCGGGCCGCGCCGCCGCGTCCCAGTTCGCGTTCGCCTCTTCCAGCCACCCGGGGCAGTCAGCCACGGTCGCGGCGTCAGTCTCGACGTCCAGGTAGTCGGCGGTGCGGTCGGTGGCCCCGGCGTTCTGGCAGATCCGCAGCGTGCCGGGCCGGTCGGCGAACTGCTGAGTGGTCCAGGGCACCCCGCCCGAGCCGGTGGAATACCCGGCGGCCTGCGCCCCCGCCGGGAGGTACCTGACGTTCTCGCCCGTGCAGTCATATCCGACGACAATGCTCATGAACTGTTCCTTCCTGGTTACTGGCCGACCGGCACGACGTCCATGAACGAC
Organism: Streptosporangiaceae bacterium; assembly: GCA_050011895.1. GTDB lineage: Bacteria > Actinomycetota > Actinomycetes > Streptosporangiales > Streptosporangiaceae > DATBGO01. The sequence goes on from JBEKIF010000002.1 coordinate 141,916, forward strand.
CCGCCGCAGATGGAGAACGTGTCCGCCGCAGCTGGTGACCAGGCATGCAGCCGACGCGCCGCAGGCGACGTTTAGCAGGCGGCGATATGGCCTTGGTGCGCCTCGATTGGCCCGCGCGACCGAGGGGCCGGTGATGCCCGGGATCTGAGAACTTATAGATTACTCTCCGTTCCGAATCAGTGACGTTATGATAGCGACGTGCTCCGGTGCGGCGCCGGATACTTGGAGCGCCTCGGTTGCGTCGTCACTGAGCACCTTTGATCAACGCGAGAGCGTGTTCGTGATCGTCGGCAGCAATGTCAGCCAGCCGCGCCGGCCAATGGCGCGTGCCTCCGAAGCGCCGCCGCCCTGATGTGCCCACGCAGATGCCGCTGTATGAGCAGCTGGCCGCGGTGCTGCGCGGGCAGATCGAGGGGCGAGCTGACCGGCCGGGTGCCCTCCGAGCCGTCCCTAGTCCAGGAGTACGGGGTGAGCCGGGGGCACCGCCGGGCGCGCGGTGAAGATCCTGGTCGACGCGGGCTTCGTGCGGTACAGCACCGGCAAGGGCGCATACGTCATCCCCCGGCACGAGCGAGCGCCCCGCCAGCCGTAGCCAGCGGGGCGCGCCACCATCGGGTACCGGCCGGGTTATACCTTCACTGCTCTGCTTGCCGACGAGCCGAGGAACGCGAGCACCTCGGACACCGGCCGGGACTCGCACCCGGGACAGATGTCGATCGTCTTGTAGACCGGCGCGAGGAAACCGGAACCACCCCTCGGCTGCGGCTTGGTGCACAGTTTCCGGAGATCCTCCTCGTCCCGGACCTGTCCGCACAGGTCGGAGGTGTGCGTGTAGATCGTCTCGCTGGTGGTGGCCATCAGATGTCCAGCTCCTCGGTGTACTTCTCGCCGCAGCGCGTCGGCGATCTCGATGATCAGCGCCTCGGTCTGCGGGCCCCCGGCTCTCGCTCCCGGGCCGTCGTCGGTCAGCCCGGCGAAGTCGTCGAAGATCGTCATCTCGTTATCGGCGTCCAGGACCACGATCGCTCCCCTGGCGGTCAGGTATGCGTTCAGTTCGGCGTCATAGTCGCGCGCGATCCTGCGCCCCTGGAACGCGACATCCCGCCCCTTGCCGGCGTCGTAAGCCTCGATGCGCTAGAAGCCCCCGGCGTCGATCTTGTCGCGGGTCTTCCGCCGCTCCAGCTCTTCGGGCAGCGCGGCCTGGCAGATCGTCTTCGAGGGTCTTTCATGGAAGGGCCGCGCACCAGGGCAGGACCCTGGACCTCGGGCTGGTAGCGGGCATCAGGTATCCACAGGGCAGTGTCTCACGATCCCCGGAACCAGGTGACATAGAACGCCTGGCCGCCGTACAGCGGACCCGGAGCCGCCATGATCAGGTCTGATGGATCGACCATGCGGATGGTCTGGCTGAGCCAGATCTTCCCGCCGTCGTTGTTAGCGAATGTGCCTGTCGCGCCTAGGTAGTCTTTAGCGCTGATCGCAGTCTGCTGGTCGAGCGCGAAGTCAGGCAGGTCGATTCCGGCTGGTACTGCCCCGCCGGGGTCCTCGGTGATCACTTCGGCCTGGGTGTCGTCGCACACCGAGCCGGACGGGCAGGCTTGCGTGGTGGTGAACCCCGAGGCGTCGGTCCTGTCATCCAGCGACAGCACATAGTTGGCGCCGCTGCGCGACGACTCGACACTGACCGCGTCTCCCGGGCTGACCGTGCCTTCGACCACCGGGTCCAGCGGGTACATCTCGTACCAGGTGTAATAGGTGGCCGGGCCAGTGGATGACGTGCAGTAGGCGTCCACGCCTTCCTGCTCGACCGTGGCGTCGGCGAACCCGTCAAACCCGGCCCAGTAGGAGCTATCGGCGAAACCGGAAGACCCGATGGGGCTGTCCGCGCAGTTCACGTCGGGCACGATGAACGTGTCATTGACCTGCGGGAGGATATGCCCGCCACGGGAAGTGATCACGTATCCCGCCCAGTTGTCCGAGGTGTACGAGCCATCCCGCAGCAGCATGGGGTGCGGCAGGTGGGTCGGCGGCAGGTGCACGCTGGGCATCGCGCGGGCGCTGCCGAACGTGACGGTCTGGCCTGCCGGAGGCGGGCCCGCAGGCCGCGCCGTCACCGCTGACACTGATGCCCCGGCTGATATCGCGGGGATCAGCGCGGCGGCTGCGGCGGCCGTGATGGCCGCCGCGATCCTGAATCTGTGCACAGGGTGGTTCCCTTCGTTACGGGTAGTTACGACCCCGGCCGCAACGAGCAGATCGGCCATGCCGAACTGGCCGGCTGACGGTGCGATCGGAGGCTGCGGGTGAAAGATACTCCCGGGTGCAGGACGCTCTGCCGAGCTGGATCACCGCGAGCCGGTCACCGGGCCGTCCGGGGATCGGGGACACCCAGGTGGTGCCGGCTGCCTGGTCGCCGCGAACGTGCCCGGCATGCAATACCGGGCGGGAGACCGCTGCCAGCGATTGCCGCTACGGCTCCCTGCCTCCCGCGCGCAGGTGCCGCCGCCGCAGAGCTGGCTCACGGGATCACGGCTTCAAAGGGAATGTCGCTGGCGAGGCTGCCGCTGGAGTTGTACGTCCAGACAGTCAGCGCAAGCTTGCCCCCCGTGCCGCAGTAGCCGCCCCAAACTACGAAGCTGGGCCCGCCCGAGCCCGGGGAGCCCGGGGACAGCAGCAGGGAGGTGTTGGCTTGCGTAGAGCTGGCGTCCGGGACGAGGCAGTACGCGCCGGGCGAGAGGCTGGTCACTGACCTCCATCCCGTCAGGCCCTCTGCGTAGAAGGCTGGCCCTCCCTGGGCAACAGAGACCACGGCGCCGGCATCACGTGCGGTGCCGCCGGGCCCCGTCGCGCCCCGGGGGCCTTTCTGATTCCAGTTAAGGCTCTTGCTGCCCGTCGGGCAGCCAGCCACTTTGGCGCTGTTAATGACCGACAGGGCCCCGGTCTTGGTCCGGTAGCAGCCATGGATAACCCCGTTGGGGGCCGGAATCGACGCCCACGCGACTCCCGCGGTGAGCGGCCCGCCGATCATGACTGCCACGGCCCCGGCTAATGCCAGCTTCGCTCGTCTGCTCAGCTGGTACCAGCGAGCGGGTCGCCGGCCGGACTTGGCGTTTGCGGATGGGTCGCTGGTCATCTGCGGATTCCTTTCGTCCTGCGGTGGTCCTACTGACTCAGAGCACGCGGCGTCGCGTCAGATACCTGCGCTGCGGGCGGGGTTGCTGCCGCGGCCGCTGCCGCCGGAGGCGGCCCGCATACCGGCCCTGGCCGGATCCCGTGGCGTCGCAGATCAGTAGCGTGCCATCGGGCCCAGGAGCCGCTTACCCTGTCACGTTCAAGGTCTAGGTTGGCTCGGAGAAGGAGATCATGATGGGCGGAGGGTCGCCACCGGCCACGATGAACATCCTCGGTACAACCCATCTGGCGAGCGATTGGTGAAGGCGTTCGAGGCGTGCCACGAGCGGGGACGCGTACGGGGACGGATCATCGGTCAGCACGAGGTGCATCTCAAAGGGCGGGTCCACCTGTGGTCGCCCGGACCCTGGGGGACCGAGCAGTGCACCGAGCACGGCGTCGTCACGAAGCGGAGCGAGTTCCTTGACATGCCAAACCCACCGGTAGCCAGGGCTCGCAACGTCCAGTGACCACCACACCGGGCCAAGAGCCCAGGCAAGCTCCGGAAGCCGCCGGTGCTTCTCAATGTTCCACAGCACGGTCAGCGCCTGGGCATGGTCCGTCAGCAGGTCGTCCTGGGGCGTCGTGGACCGCTCAATGCCGAGCGCGCGAGCCTCATCCGTCAGCGCGAATGGCTGGACACACTGAAGCGCCTCGCGCTCCACATCGCCATACAGCCCGCTCCGGAGACCGCCCTTCTTGCGATCCCCGAAGAACTGGACGAATGCCGCCTCGTCCAGGCAGATCGGGAACTCAGCGGCGATCTCCTCCTTGTCGGTCAGCTTGCCCGCGTGGTGGCGTGCCAGCTCATACGCGACGTAGTCGAGTGCCGACCGCATGTTGCCTACTGCGTCTGCCACCACCGTGGACAGGTCGGCCGGGATGGCCCGGTGCAGTCTGAACCGGTACGCCCAGGCATCGTCGTGGTCAGCCGGCTCACGCAGAATCGACCACGCTCCTGCTGCCTGGAGTACATCTACGCGCTCCCGCACCTCGGTTATATGGACCCGAGCCCGGCGAAGCTTGGCCCACCAGGGCGCCTCGGGGTCGATCCACCGTTCTTCCATGAGGCGATCTTCTCAGGTCCTACCGAGTCGGGGCATCGACAATGCGGGCGACGGCCCTCCCAATAGGTGCACAGCCGCCCGATAGGTGCACAGCCGCGCGGCACCCCCGGGGCGGACGGGGCGGGACTGGAGGCGGGCGTGCGATATCCGCCTGTTCTGCGGAGGCAACGCAGTTGTGTCGGGGGGGTCGGGCTAGAACCGGATCTTGCCTCAGTCAGGCGGCGCGGATGACGGGACCTGGCCGGCCGCTGACGATGAGGAGGGGAACTGCTCGGTCGGCGAAGACGACGAGGGGAATTGCTCGGTCGCCGGCGATGACGAAGGGAACTGGCCTGCCGCCGTCGTGTCCTGTTCCTGGTGCTCGCCGAACACGTTCTGCCGGGGCGGCGCCTGGCCAGCGGGGGAGTGGCTGCCCGCTGGCGGATACTGGCTGCCCGCTGGCGGATGCTGGCTGGTCGTCGTCGGGAACTGCGCTTGCGATGCGGCCGGCCCCCCCTCCCGGTACTGCGCCTCATCCGGCGGCACCTGATGCGCGGCCCACGGCTCCTGCTCGTCGGCCAGGGCACCTGGCACGCTGAACCTGCCGAGCGCGACTGCGGCGAAGAACACGATCAGCACCCCGGTGCCGGTGAAGAACCCGAGGCCCTCAAGGAACTGCCGCATGCTGGCGGCGGCCGGCCCGCCGGTGGTACCGACCGGAAGCCCCGGACTGATGGAGGCGCTCTTAACCAGCCGCGCGGTCACCGCGGCGCCGGTGACGAGCCACGCGCCGCCAAGCGCGGCAAGGAACGCGCCAAGCCCGCCCGCCACCCGGCTCCTGGTGCCAAGAACGATGAACCCGCCGACCACGGCGGCCGCCCCGGGCACGATGTCGAGCCAGAGCCTGCCCGAGGTGTACGCCCAGGTCCGGTCCGGTGTGTAGGCGTAGTGGAAATAAGGGCCGACAAACGGAACGAGCGCGCCCCATGCGCCGAGCAGGATCAGCAGCAGGCCGCACAGCCCGCCACGCGTCCGCGGGATACCTGGCGTAGCAGCCATAGTCCTCACTCCCCACGTAATAGGAGCATTAAGACTTGCACAAGTCGGGTACCCGCTGGACTGCCCGTTATGCAAAGTGCTGGTAAACGGGCATAGATGGGGATGACATACGAGCAGCCTCGCATTCAAGGTGCAGTATGGTCGCGATCGTGGACGTCCGCAGGCTCGTGCCGCGCACCGACGCGGTGCTCGCCGATCCGCGCCTCGCCGCCGCGGAGCAGCGCCTCGGCCGTGAGCTGGTGATCGGCGCGGTCAGGCAGGCACTGCAGGCGGCCCGGTCCGGCGCCATCAGCGCCGCCGAAGTGTCCGATGCCGCGGTGGCGGCGCTGCCGCGGGCGGCCGCCACGCTGACCCCCGTGATCAACGCGACCGGGGTGCTGCTGCACACCAATCTCGGCCGGGCGCCGCTGTCGGCGGCAGCCGTCGAGGCCATCCAGGTGGCAGCGGGCTGCACCGACCTGGAGTTTGACCTCGTGGCCGGCGCGCGCGGCAGGCGGGGGGCCGGCGCGCTCGCCGCACTGGCCCGCGCGGTGCCCGCCGCGGAAGCCGTGCACGTGGTAAACAACAACGCGGCCGCCCTGGTCCTCGCGGCCACGGCGCTAGCCGCAGGCCGCGAGATCATCGTCAGCCGGGGCGAGCTGATCGAGATCGGCGACAGTTTCCGCCTCCCTGACCTCCTTGAGTCGACGGGCGCCCGGATCCGCGAGGTCGGCACCACCAACCGGACGACCGCTGCCGATTACGCGGATGCCGTCGGCCCTGAGACCGCTTTCGTCCTGAAGGTGCACCCGTCCAACTACCGGATCGAGGGCTTCACCGCCAGCGCCAGCATCGCCGATCTGGCCGCCCTGCGCGTCCCCGTCATCGGTGACATCGGGTCGGGCCTGCTGGCGCCGCATCCGATGCTCCCCGAAGAGCCCGACGCCGGCTCCTGGCTGCGGGCCGGCGCGGCGCTGGTCACCGCGAGCGGCGACAAGCTGCTCGGCGGCCCGCAGGCGGGCCTGCTGCTCGGCAGCGCCACCGTGGTGACCCGGCTCGCCAGGCATCCGCTGGCCCGGGCGCTGCGGGTGGACAAGCTGACCTTCGCTGCCCTGGAGGCGACGCTCGCCGGCCCGCAGGTACCGGTGGTGCAAGCACTGACGGCCCCGGCTGGCTTGCTCGCGGATCGTGCTGAACGGCTGTCGGGCGTCCTTGCCGCCGCAGGGATCGACTCGCGCCCGGCGCCGAGCATCGCGGCCGTGGGCGGCGGCGGGGCTCCGGGTGTCGATCTCCCCAGCGCCGCGGTGAGCCTGCCCGCGGAGCTCGCAGCACGGCTGCGGGCGGGCGAGGCGGTCCGGCATGACGGGCTGCCGGCGGTGATCGGCCGGATCGAGAACGGCAGGCTACTGCTGGACCTGAGCGCCGTGCCGCCAGCCGACGACGAGCAGCTCGCGGCGGCGGTCATCGCCGCGGCGAGATAGCGGCGGCCATGCACGTCATCGCCACCGCCGGGCACGTGGACCACGGTAAGTCGGCGCTGGTGCGCGCGCTCACCGGCACCGACCCAGACCGCCTCGAGGAAGAACGGCGCCGCGGCCTGTCCATCGATCTTGGCTTCGCCTGGATGGCGCTGCCCTCAGGCGAGCGGCTGGCCTTCGTCGACGTGCCCGGCCACGAGCGGTTCGTGCCGAACATGCTGGCCGGCATCGGCCCGGTACCCGCCGTGCTCTTCGTCGTGGCGGCCGACGCGGGCTGGATGCCGCAGTCAGCCGAGCACCTGGCGGCTCTCGATGCCCTAGGCGTGCGTCACGGGCTGCTCGCCGTGACCCGTGCCGACCTGGCCGATCCAGCTCCGGCCGCGGCCGAGGCGGCCAGGCAGCTGGCGGCGACCAGCCTCCGGGAGGTGGAGTGCGTTGCGGTGAGCGCCGTGACCGGAGCGGGCCTGCCCGAGCTCATCGCGGCCCTTGACCGGCTGGCCGCGGGCCTGCCGGCCGCAGACCCTGGCGCACCGGTGCGCCTGTGGACGGACCGCGTCTTCAGCATCACGGGCAGCGGGACCGTGGTGACAGGAACACTCCCGGCCGGCACCGTGCGTGCCGGTGATGAGCTTGTCCTGACGCCGTCGATGCGGCCGGTACGGGTCCGCGCGATCCAGTCGCTCGGCGAGCCGGTCGCGTCGGTGACGGGGGTGGCCAGGGCCGCGCTCAACCTCCGCGGCGCCAGCCAGGATTCCGTCGACAGGGGGATGGCACTGGTCCAGGCGGGCCGCTGGACGCTCACCGATCTCATCGACGTCCGGCTCCACGCTGGCGCAGGCCAGGATGCGGAAACAGGCCCCGGCTCGGCGCCAGGACCGGCGAGCGCGCCGCGGGTCCTGACGCTGCACGCAGGCTCCGCCCGCACGGTGGCCAGGGTACGGCCGCTGGGGGATGGCGGGATCGCCAGGCTCGCCCTGACCGAACCGCTGCCGTTGCACGTGGGCGACCGCGTGCTGCTGCGCGACCCGGGTGCGGCGCGCCGGGCCGGACGGCGGCCAGCGCCGGACGCTGGGGCCGCGGCGCAGGACGAGCCGACCGCGATCGGCGCCGTCGTGCTTGACGTCGCGCCCCCGCCGCTGGCCCGCCGCGGCGCCGCGGCGGCAGCGGCCAGGCAGCTTGCCTCCTGGCCTGATCAGCCCGCGGCGGCGGACCTGCTCGGCCGGCATGGCCTGCTTCGCGGCAGCGCGCTGCTGGCCATGGGGGTCACTGAGCATCCGGCGCCGGTGAGCGGCGAGTGGCTGGCCGATCCGGCACGCTGGGCTGAGCTGGAGCACTGCCTGGCCGAAGCGGTGACCGCATACGCTGCGCGGGCGCCGCTCGCGCCCGGGCTGACGCTGGAGGCAGCCAGGGCGGCCCTCCGCCTTCCCGATCGCCGCCTGGTCGAGGCGCTGGTCAGGCCGCCGCTCACGGTCCGTGACGGCATTGTCAGCGTCGCGGTTCCCGCGGGCCTGCCCGGGGCTCCCGCGCTGCCCGCAGCGGTCGCGTCGGCAGTGCGGGTCATCCGGGCTGAGCTTGCCGCCGGGCCGTTCGCCGCGCCCGATGCCGAAAGGCTGCGCAGGCTCGGGCTCGATGTCCGGGCGATAGCGGCGGCGCAGCGAGCCGGGATGCTGCTGCGGATCAGCGATCAGATCGTCCTCGCGCCAGGCGCGGATGCGGCAGCGGCTGACATCCTCGCCTCGCTGCCGCAGCCGTTCACCGCCGCGGCGGCCAGGCAGGCGCTGGGCACCACCCGGCGGGTCGTTATCCCGCTGCTTGAGCACCTCGACAGGACTGGCTACACCGAGCGGCTGCCCGACGACCGCCGGACCATCCGCCCGCGCGGGCAGGCAAACCAGGCAGCACCGACCCGCGCACTCAGCGGCTGAACCTGGTCGCCGACCAGGTCGCTGGCTCGGGCGGCGGCTGGCCGGCGGAGATCCACCGCGCGAGCACAGCCGCCGTGGCTGGGGCGTTGAGAATGCCGGTGCGGAAGTGGCCCGAGGTGAGCCAGGCATTCTCCAGCCCGGGAACCTGGTCGATGACCGGCCGCCGGTCCGGATGCCGGGGCCGGAAGCAGCACCACTGGTAGGCGATGGGCAGGCAGGCCAGCGCCGGCAGGGCGGCAGCCAGGCCATCCATGATCGACTCGATGACATCGGGCCGGACGGCAGGGCTCTCGTCGCCGACGTCGAAGGTACCGCCGGCCAGCAGCCGGCCGTCCTCGATCTGGGTGGCGATCGGCGCGACTATGCCCGGGAAGGCGACCGGGGATGGTCCGGTGACCAGCAGGTGGCCTTTGACGCGGTCGGACGGGATGCTCAGCCGCAGGCCGTCGAGGACCGGCGGCTGGCCGGTGGCGAAGATGACCGCGCCGGGGTGGATATCGCCTGCTGACGTCAGGACGCTGCGCACCCGGCCGGCGGAGACGGTGACCCCGGTGGCGGCTACCCCGGTGCTGACCGCGGGCAGGCCAGCCGCCAGTCTCGCCACCGCCCGCAGCGGATTGACCCGCGCCTGGCTGCGGATCAGCGCACCCTCCATCGGCCGGGCCAGGCCGGGAATCAGCCGCTCTACCTGGCCGGGAGCGAGCCACTCGACGGCAGGCGGCTGATGTGCCGCGAATCCGCCCGGGTGCGGGGCCAGGCCGATCCAGTCGATCTCGACCAGCCCGACGCCGCCAGGCACGGTCTGCTCGAGTTCCCGCCAGCGTTCCAGGCTGGCCCGCTCCAGATCGACCAGCGGCTCCGGGTCGCTCCACTGATGCGGCTCCGGGATCAGCAGGCCGGTGGCGCCGCCGGTGGCCCCGGTGCCGAGGCGTCCGGTATCGATCAGGAGCACCGAGCCGAGCCCCGCCTCATGACAGGCCAGGGCCGTGGCCACGCCGACGATGCCGCCGCCGACCACCAGCACATCCGGGCGCCGGTCGGCCATGTCGCCATCACCCCGGCCGAGCGTCGCGAGCTCGGTGCCGGTGAGCTGATCACGCCAGATAGCGCCTGCCATGGTCAAGACCCCATCCGTCAGTGCTCCAGTAGCGGCGGCGGTGCTCACGGCGCGCAGCTGCCCGATCCGCATGTCAGCCAGCAGCGGCGGCCGGCGTGAGCAGATGGTATCCGGTGCGTCGCCGGCGCCGGACCTGCTGCCGCCGCGGGGGCCGGGGAACGAAATCGGGCCCGGGAGCCTTGATCATGGAGCGGCGTGATCGGGTGCCACAGCTGGTCCGCACGTAGGCTGTGGGAAGGTGCGGGGCAGCTGCCCGCTGGGTCAGGAGGTGACGCGTGCTTGCCGATTCGTTCGGGCGGGTAGCTACTGACCTCCGGGTGTCGCTGACCGACCGGTGCAACCTGCGCTGCAGCTACTGCATGCCTCCTGAGGGGCTCGACTGGCTGCCCAATCCGTCGCTGCTGACCGACGACGAGGTGGTCCGCCTGATCACCATCGCGGTCGAGCGGCTCGGGATCACCGAGGTCAGGTTCACCGGGGGAGAACCGCTGCTGCGCCGCGGGCTGCCCGCGATTGCCGCGGCCACGGCCGCGCTGCGGCCGCGCCCTGAGATCTCGCTGACCACCAACGGGATCGGGCTGGCCCGGCTCGCCGAGCCATTGCATGCCGCCGGCCTGGACCGGATCAACGTCTCGCTGGACACGCTGCGGCCGGCCGTCTTCAAGCAGCTGGCCAAGCGGGACAGGCTGGCCGACGTGCTGGCCGGCCTGTCGGCAGCGGCGGCGACCGGCCTGGCGCCGGTCAAGGTCAACGCCGTGCTGATGCGCGGCGTCAACGACGGCGAGGCGGTGCCGATGCTCAGGTTTTGCCTGTCCCGCGGCTACCAGCTCCGGTTCATCGAGCAGATGCCGCTGGACGCCCAGCACGGCTGGCGCCGCACGGACATGGTGACCGCTGACGAGATCCTGGCCGCGCTGACCGCTGCGTTCAAGCTGACTCCGCAGGATCCAGGGCACCGTGGATCGGCGCCCGCCGAGGCCTTCATGGTCGACGACGGGCCCGGCCTGGTCGGCGTGATCGGCTCGGTGACCAGGCCGTTTTGCGCGGCTTGCGACAGGGTACGGCTCACCGCCGACGGGCAGGTCCGTAATTGCCTGTTCGCAAGGACCGAGAACGACCTGCGCGCACCGCTGCGATCGGGCGCGAGTGACGCCGAACTCGCCGCGATCTGGCGCCAGGCCGTGGCGGCCAAGCTGCCCGGGCACGGGATCAGCGATCCAGGGTTCCTGCAGCCGGCCAGGCCGATGTCGGCCATCGGCGGCTGACGGGCACGACCGTGACGGCAGCGGTATCCCCGGCCAGCGCGTTCGACGCGATCGTGCTGGCCGGCGGCCGCGCTACCCGGCTAGGCGGCGCTGACAAGGCCGGGCTTGTGGTCGCGGGCGAGCCGATCCTCGGCTCGGTCGTCGGCACGGCCGTGGCCGCGGGCGCCCGCGAGGTGATAGTGGTGGGCCCGGACCGGCCGGGATTTGCGGTGCGCGGCCCGCAGCCGCCCGGCGGGGTCCGCTTCGTGGCGGAGGAGCCGCCCGCCGCTGGCCCGGTGCCAGCGGTCCGCCGCGGCCTCGGCGAGACCCGCCTGCCCATGGTGGCGCTGCTGGCAGCCGACCTGCCGTTCCTTCGAGCCGGGCAGCTCCGCCTGGTGCTCGGTTCCGCTGGCCGGGGTGCCGGGACCGCGGGGGCGGTCCTCGTCGACGGCTCCGGGCGGCCGCAATGGCTGGTGAGCTGCTGGCAGGCCGCCGGGCTACGGTCCGCCGCCGCCGCCTACCTGGGAACGTCGCTGCACGGGCTGCTCGGCCCGCTGGATCCGGTGCTGGTCAGCTACGATCTGGGCGCAGGGGAAGCACCGCCGTGGTTCGACTGCGACACAGCGGACGACCTCTGGCTGGCCCGGCACTGGCCCGCTGACCGCCCGGCGGCCCTCGATGCTGACGTGACCCGGGAGGCGCGCTGATGACGACACTCGATAGCTGGACCGGGGCTGCCTGCGCCGAACTCGGCATAGACCCGGTTACCGCGGACACCAGGGCTGTGCTGGACCTGGCCCGTGACGTGGCGCACGGGGTGGAGCGGCCAGCCGCGCCGCTTACCGCGTACCTGCTGGGCGTGGCGGTCGGCCAGGGGCAGGACCTGGGCACCGCGGCCGCCCGGCTCAGCGCGCTGGCCGGCTCGTGGCCGGCCCGAGACGACGGCTGAAAGGCAAGCGGCGCCGGTCGGCGGCATTTGGCTGCACGGTTGTCGCGTGCGCGATTGAATGAGCACGATTCCGTTCTCGTGCGGTTTCGCTTTCTCGTTTTCTAGTATTGAGAACAGAGCGGACGAAAAGGCCATGACGACTTTTACTGTCGCGAATGTTGAGCGGGGAGACAATGGCCTCACGCAGGTCAGCCCCGTGTCTGCCTCGGCGGCAAAGCCGCGGGCCTGCTGGCCGGTGGTCATCTGGTCGATGCTCACCGTCGCGGCTGCCACCGGTCTGATGTGGGTTGCCTACAGCCATTGGATAAGGCCGGGCGTGATCCAGATCAAGAGCAGCTACGTGCCTTTCGCCGGTCTCATTGTCGTGACCGCCGGCCTGGAACGCCTGCTTGAGCCGCTGAGTCAGGTGCTCATGCCGAGGTACTCATCGGCCGCCTCCCCCAAGCGGACGGCGGCCCGATCGAAGTCGGAGGCGCAGCGAGCCGCCGCCGACCCGGCGACGAGCATGACCGACGTTCAGCTCAGGACCCGTCAGGCTGCGGCCGACCAGGCAGTAGCCGATGCCAGGCGCACGGAGCGGGCCATCATCTTCTGGGCCATCGCGAGCATCTGCGGGCTAGGCATCTCCGGCGGTTTCGGATTCTTCCTGCTCCAGTCGGTCGCGAGCAGTCACGTCAACACGGTCCTCGATCTGGCTGTGACCGGCCTGGCCATCGGCGCGGGGACCAAGCCCGTGCATGACCTGATCACGAGCATCCAGTCGAAGGCGGCGTCCGGGGCTGACTAGCCGGCCGGCGTCAGGGGAAGTTCGCGGTGGCCGGGAACCGACCTCGTGCGGGCGCCGGGGATCACCCCGAGCCCTTTCCCGCTGAAGCCCGCTGGCCCCCTCGCGGTCCCGGAGCCGGGTTACCTCGGCCAGAGCACTGGATGGCCCGCTTGCAGCGACGGCCGTCGACACCGGCGAGGCCGCGTTAGCGGTGGCGTCGGCTACTCCTGCCGCGACCGGCGTCTTGCCAGCGAGACTATAACGATATATCGTTGAGCTATCTTCATATTCCGGCGACTGTCTCAGAGGGAGTACGACAGCCGGAGCAGACAACAGGAGGAAACAATGCGTTCAGAAGATATCTGGGCACGTGGCGACGAGGAAGCGGGCTGGCAGCGCAGGGCCGGAGGGCGCCGCAGGCACGTCCGCGGGCCTGGCTTCCCCGGCCGGCCGGGATTCCAGGGTGGCCAGCCTGGCTTCGCCGGGTTCGGGCCCTGGCCAGGCGAGCCAAGGATGATGCGCGGCCCGCGGGCCAAGCGGGGCGACGTCCGTGCCGCCGCGCTCGCGCTGCTGGCCGAGGAGCCGATGAATGGATACCAGATCATCGGCGAGATCAGCGAGCGAAGCGATGGAGTCTGGCGACCAAGCCCTGGCTCTGTCTATCCGGCCCTGCAGCAGCTTGAGGACGAAGGCCTGATCAGGGCCGAGGCGGGGGACGGCGGCCGGAGGGCCTACGTACTCACCGACGAGGGCCGCGAGTACGTGGCGGCACACCCTGACGAGGTGCGGGCGCCATGGGACATCGTCGCGGGCACGGTCGGCGGCGCGGCCATCGAGATGCGCAACCTCGTCGGGCAGCTGGCCATGGCCGCGTTCCAGGTGGTCAGCGCGGGTACCGACGCACAGGTGGATCAGGCCCGCCAGGTACTAGCGGAGGCCCGCAAGTCGCTGTACCGGGTGCTGGCCGCCGACGAGGGCGACACGCCGGGCAGCACGGGTGGCTAGCCGGACCGGGTGGCTGGCCGGGCCCCGCGCCCGGTCAAGCCGCGCCCGGTCACGCCGCGCCCGGTCAAGCCGCGGCCGGTCAGGGCTGCGCTGGCGGCCAGCGGGCCCGGCTAGGCTCGAAGCAGTCAGGCGAGGGAGGGCGCGACCGTGACAGCGCAGACCGGTACCGGGACTGGCGCCGTGACCGCGGCCGGCGGGCCGCGGGCCGGCGGCACGGCCGGGAACGGCCAGGCCGGTGCTGGCAGGCGGCCGGAGCCGGTGATCTCGGTATCCGGGCTGACCAAGAGATATGGCGAGATAGAGGCGGTCCGCGGCATCGATTTCGCGGTAGCGGCCGGGGAGACCTTCGGCTTCCTCGGGCCGAACGGCGCAGGCAAGACCACCACGATCAAGATCCTCTGCACTCTCGCGACCGCGACCTCGGGCAGCGCGCAGGTAGCTGGCCATGATGCGGCGACGGACCGGGATTCGGTCCGCCGCAACATCGGCCTGGTGTTCCAGGACACCACGCTGGACACCTACCTCACCGCCGCGCAGAACCTGCGCTTCCACGCGGACCTGTACGGGGTGCCGAAGGCCGCCGTCGGGCCGCGGATGCGCCAGGTCATGGACATGGTCGGCCTGTGGGATCGGCGGGACAGCCTGGTCAGCACCTTCTCCGGCGGCATGCAGCGCAGGCTGGAGATCGCCCGCGGGCTGCTGCACGCGCCGCACGTGCTCTTCCTCGACGAGCCCACGGTCGGCCTGGACCCGCAGACCAGGTCGTCGATCTGGGCCTACATCAACGACCTCAAGCGGCGCGAGGACATCACGATCTTCCTGACCACGCACTACATGGACGAGGCTGAGCACTGCGACAGGATCGCGATCATCGACCACGGCAAGATCGTGGCGATCGACACGCCAGAGGCGCTCAAGGCGAGCGTGGCCAAGGACCGGGTGCAGATCCATACCGCTGACGATCAGGCTGCTATCACGGCGCTGGCAGACCGGTTCGGGATCGACGCGGCCATCCATGAGGGCGCGGTCACCTTCTCGGTGGCATCGGGCGAGGAATTCGTGCCGCAGCTTTTCGCGGGCCTCTCGGTCCCGATCCGCGCGGTCAGCGTTGCCCGCCCGTCCCTTGACGACGTGTTCATGTCCTATACCGGCACGACGATCCGCGACGCCGAGGCCTCAGGCACCGACGCGATGCGGCAGATGGCGGCGCGCTTCCGGGGAAGGCGGTAGGCAGTGGCGACTCAGACGACCGGCGTGGCGGCCGGACCGGAGACGACGGGCCTGGTCGAGGAGATCAGGGTCGCCGTCCCCGAGCACGGCCTGCGCCATGACATGCGCGCCGTCAGCATCATCTGGCGGCGGGAGCTGATCAGGTTCCGCACTGACCGGCTGCGCGCGATCACCTCGCTGATCCAGCCGGTGCTCTTCCTTTTCGTGCTCGGCACCGGCCTCGGCTCGCTCGCGGGCCGGAGCATGCCGCCCGGGGTGAGCTTCAAGACCTTCATCTACCCTGGCGTGCTGGCAATGTCGGTACTTTTCACCGCTATTTTCTCGGCTGCGTCCATTGTGTGGGACCGGGAGTTCGGCTTCCTCCGCGAGATCCTGGTAGCGCCGGTCAGCAGGGCCTCCATAGTGATCGGCAAGTGCCTGGGCGGGGCCACCATCGCCACCTTCCAGGGCATTATCTTCCTGATCCTGGCCTGGTATGCGGATGTGCCCTATAACCCGGTGCTTATTCTCACGCTGATCGGCGAGCTGCTGCTGCTGTCCTTCACGCTCACCGCTTTCGGGGTCATGATGGCCGCCCGGATTAAGCAGTTCCAGGCGTTTATGGCGCTGACGCAGATGCTGGTGCTGCCGCTATTCTTCCTGTCCGGCGCGCTGTACCCGCTGAGCGGGCTGCCTGTCTGGCTGAGCGTGCTCACCCGCATTGACCCGCTCACCTACATCGTCGGCCCGATGCGGCATGCGGTATTCAGCCATCTGAGCATGCCGGCGGTGTTCGAGCAGCACCTTGCGCCAGGCATCACCTGGGGGAGCTGGCTGGTTCCCATCTGGCTCTCGGTCGGCATCGTCGCGATCATGGGGCTCGGGATGATGCTGGTGGCGATTGCCGAGTTCCGTAAGACCGAGTGATCTCCGGTACCGCCGCGTAGCGGCTGGCCGCTACGCGGCGGTTAAAAAGATAGAGCGACGCCGGGTGGCTACGGGGGCAAACCACCCGGCGTCGCATTCATCGGCGCTCCGACGGGGGCCCGGAACGCCGGCACCGGTGCCCCGGCGGGGGACCAGAGCACCGGTAAGCATGTTACACCGAACCCCCCCCTTGTGCGTCAAGACCGGACTACAAGCGGATCTCGGCACGGAGCCCGGCCGATCCTTGCTGATCAGCCGTTTTCCGGTGGCCCTTTTCCTATCCCGATCCGCTCGTCTGGCCAGACTCGCCGTTGTTGCCCGCAGTGCCTGATTCGCCGGAGCCGGTATCGCCGCGTTCCGCCGGCGCGCCGCCCGCAGGCCCTGATGGCGAAAACCGATCCGGCAGGCGGGGCTCATAAGCCTTGAAGCCCCTGCTGGTGTTCGGCTCGCGGCCGCCGTTGGCAAAGACCACCGCGAAGTACGGAATGATGATCGCGCCCACGGCCGGGATCGCGGTCAGCCACCCGGCCCCGTTGACGAAGAGCACGACCGCTATGACAAAGCACGCCAGCCGGATGCCCATCATGATCAGGTACCGGCGCTCGCGATAGGCGATGTCGGCCGACCTGGACAGCCGTGCCTCGGTGACCAGGTGCGCGCGGTCCCGGCGGGTGGCTTTCACCCTTCCAAGGTATGCGGGCCAGGTGGCGGAGTCACCTCGGAACCCCTGCCGGTGACCTCACTGAGCCACCCGATTTCGGCGAAGGTAAGGTCGTCGGCATGCTCCGCAGCGGTCAGGTCGGCCAGCGGGCCGATGGTGACGAGGAAATCAGCAGCGTCGGGAGTCAAGAGTGTCCAGTATGGAGGGTCAGATGACGGATCGCACCTACCGCGTCACCGAGATTGTCGGCACCTCGCCTGATGGGATCGAGCCGGCGATCCGGGGGGCGCTGCACCGGGCAGGCGAGACGCTGCGGCACCTCGACTGGTTCGAGGTGACGCAGATCCGCGGCCAGATCGTGGACGGCGAGGTCGCTCATTTCCAGGTAGGGCTCAAGCTGGGTTTCCGGCTCGAAGACGCCTGACGGCAGCGGTGCCGGTCAGCTCGCCTGGCTGACCGAGGACATGTTGAAGCCGTCGACGCGCAGCGGCGGCATCGCGGCCCGGGTGAAGTAGTCACTCCACTCGCGCGGCAGGGCCGGCCCGCTGGCGCCCGCTTCGGTGATCCGGTGCAGCATCCCCACCGGGCTCTCGTTGAACCTGAAGTTGTTGACCGCGCCGGTCACCTCGCCGTTCTCGACCAGGTAGACCCCGTCCCTGGTCAGCCCGGTGAGCAGCAAGTTCTGCGGGTCGACCTCGCGGATGTACCACAGGCAGTTCACCAGCAGCCCGCGGCTGGTGCCCCTGATCATCTCCGCCAGCGACGGTGCCTGGCCAGGTACCTCCAGGATCAGGTTGCCGATGGCTGGAGTCACCGGTAGCGCGGACAGCGCCGCGGAATGACGGGTCTGGGTAAGCGCGGCAAGCTCGCCGCCGGAAATCCATTCGGTGGGCCCCAGGGGCAGGCCATTGTCGAACACCGACGACTCCCGGCTGGAGGCGCGGGCGACCACGAAGGGCTCGCATAGCAGGCCGGGCGCACCGGGATCGCTGCGGAGCGTCAGCGGCAGGCTGGCGAGCCGTTCGCCGACCCTGGTCCCGCCGCCTGGCTTGCTGAAGACCGTCCGCCCGTCCATCGCGTCCTTCGCCCCGGCCGACCAGTACAGGTAGATGAGCAGGTCGGCGACGGCGCCAGGGGAGAGCAGCGTCTCATAGGGCCCGGCAGGCAGCTCGACCTGCGTGGCCGCCCAGTCAAGCTGGGTGGCCAGGCCGGCCTGCATGCCGGCCACCTGGATGTCGGTGAAGTCCCTGGTGGCCGCGCCAGCCCAGGCGGACCTGGTGAGATCAGCGGATTTCGCGTTGAGCTCAGCTCGCCCGGCTGGCTGGTCGTGCCGGAGCCGCAGCCCGGTGGAGCTGCCGAGGAACTCCGACGTCACGGAGTGCTGCGCGAACCCGTACAGCCGTTGGCCGGCCGCCGCCGCCACCGCGAACGCATCACCGAGCGACCCCGCGAACCCGCTGAACACGCTCGGGCCGGTACCGCTCGCCGGATCGTCCCAGGCAGGTCCGACGTCCGGGCTGGCAGCGGCGTCCGCCGCCCCGGCAGCCGAACGGGTGTCCGGGCCGAGCAGCGGCTGCGCGTCCGGCGCTGGCGGCCCATCGGCTGCCGTCTGCTCCGCCTCGGCCACCAGATCGGGGATCTGGTCTGCGCGGACGCCGGCTCTCGAGACCACCCCGACGGCCGGCCCGGCCTGGCCGGAGCTGACCGCGATGACCGTCAGCCTGCGGGACCGCTCGACACCGTTGGTGGTGAGCGTGTTGCCGGCCCACCGAAGATTGGCCGACGAAGTCTCCTCGGCGATCACGATGCAGTCGCTACCGCGGGCCGCTTGCAGGGCCCGCTCGACATCGTCCTGCGCCCGCTGCCCGGTCATGCCGATCCCTCTTCCGCGGTGTTGAGTATCCGCACGGCCCGCATCAGCACTGCAGGACAGCCGTGACTGACCGGCGCGACCTGGCCCGGCTGGCCCTTACCGCAGTTGAACGCGCCGAACAGCGCGTAGGTCTGCGGGCCGCCGACGGCTTCCATGGAGTTCCAGAAATCCGTCGTCGTGGCCTGGTAGGCGACATCCCTCAGCTGGCCGGCCAGCCGGCCGTGGGCAATGCGGAAGAACCGCTGGCCGGTGAACTGGAAGTTGTACCGCTGCATGTCGATCGACCAGCTCTTATCGCCGACCACGTAGATGCCCTGCTCGACGCCGGCGATCAGCTCCGCGGTGGACGGGCCGCCAGCGGCGGGCTGCAGGGAGACGTTGGCCATCCGCTGGATAGGCATATGGCCAGGCGAATCGGCGAACGCACAGCCGTTCGAGCGGGCCAGCCCGCACCGCTGCGCGATCCTGCGGTCCAGCTGGTATCCGGTCAGTACGCCCCCCGAGATCAGGTCCCAGGACTGGGCCCGCACGCCCTCATCGTCATAGCCGACCGAGGCCAGGCCGTGCTCGGCGGTGCGGTCCCCGGTGACGTGCATCAGCGGCGAGCCGTATTGCAGGCTGCCCAGCTTGTCCGGGGTGGCGAACGAGGTGCCCGCGTAGGCTGCCTCATAGCCAAGGGCCCGGTCGAGCTCGGTCGCATGGCCGATGGACTCGTGGATGGTCAGGAACAGGTTGGAAGGGTCAATCACCAGGTCGTAGCGACCCGCCCGGACCGAGGGCGCGGCCAGCTTGGCCGCGAGCAGCTCCGGCATCTCGGCCAGCTCGGCGGGGAAGTCCCAGCCGGTTCCTGTCAGGTACTCGTAACCGCGGCCGGCCGGCGGCCCGACCGTGCGCATCGTCTCGAACCTGCCGTCTGCCTCCAGCGACACCGCGGTGAGCGCCGGGTGCACCCTGACCCGCTGCTGTGTCGCCGTGGTGCCGCCATCGCAGTAGAACTTGCATTCCTTGACCGCGAGCAGGGACGCGTCGACGTGATCGATCCTGGCCTGGCCGAGCAGGCCCGAGCTCCAGTCCGCCAGCAGCGCTACCTTCTCCGCTGCGCTGACACTGAACGGATCGATCTCGTAGGCGGAGATCCAGCTGACGTCGCCGTAGGCGGGCTCGGCGGCAAGCTCGATCGGCTCGGTGTTGATCGGAGCGGCAACCCTGGCTAGCTCGACGGCCTCGGTGGCCGCGCGAACCGCGGCCTGCATCGACAGCTCGGCGGCGGACGCGAAACCCCACGTCCCGTCCACCACGACCCGGACAGCCAGGCCGATCTCGGCTGAATCGATGAGGGTCTCGAGCGAAGCGTCGGAAAGCCCGATGTGCTGCCCCCTGATGAGTTCCGCACGGAAGTCCGCGTGCTCGGCACCTAGGTCGGCCGCCCGCTGCAGCGCCGCGCCGGCCAGCTCCCGCAATGGGTAGCCGGTGAACTCCGGGTCGAACCGCTGTTCTGGCTGGCTGTTGGCTGCGCTGTCATCCACGGCAGGCCAACCTATCCCACGCCGGCACCCACCGGGCTGGCCAGGTACGCTCGCCACGATCGGACTGGCCGTCTCGCAGCTACGGAGGTGTCCTCAGGCATGGCTCGATCTGTCCTGGTAACCGGTGGCAACCGAGGGATCGGGCTGGCGATCGCCCGCCGGCTCGCGGCCGGTGGCGATGCGGTGACCATCACCTCACGCTCCGGGCACGATGTCGAAGGACTGACGGTCGCGCCCTGCGACGTGCGCGACCCGGCGGCCGTTGACTCGGCTTTCGCTGCCGCCGAAGCCGCGCACGGACCGGTCGAGGTCCTGGTGGCCAACGCAGGCACCACCCGCGACCAGCTGCTCGCGCTGATGAGCGAGGAGCATTTCGCCGAGGTCATCGACACCAACCTGGCCGGGGCCTACCGGGTGGCCAAGCGGGCCTCCCGGCCGATGATCAGGATGCGCCGCGGCCGGATCATCTTCATCTCCTCAGTGGTCGGCATGCTCGGATCGGCCGGCCAGGCGAACTACGCGGCATCGAAGGCAGGCCTCATCGGCCTGGCCCGGTCGCTGGCCCGTGAGCTGGGGAGCCGGGGCATCACTGTCAACGTCGTGGCGCCTGGCTTCGTGGACACAGACATGACGGCCGCGCTGCCCGAGGACAGGAGGAAGGCCATCCTGGCCGGCATTCCGCTCGGCCGCTACGCATCGGCCGGCGAGGTCGCCGCGGCCGTCGAATTCCTGGCCTCGGCCGACGCGGCCTATATCACCGGAGCCGTCATCCCCGTCGACGGCGGCCTCGGCATGGGCCACTGAGAGCGGGCCAGCGTTTGGCCGGCGAAAGGACGCACGATGGGAATCCTTGACGGAAAGCGGATCCTGGTGACGGGGGTGCTGACCGACGCCTCGATAGCCTTCCACGTGGCGCGGATCGCCCAGCGCGAGGGCGCAACGGTGGTGCTGACCGGATTCGGGCGGCTGAGCCTGGTCAAGCGGATCGCCAGGCGGCTCCCGCATCCGCCGCCGGTGCTCGAACTCGACGTCACCGACACCGGCCAGCTCAGCTCCCTGGCTGAGCGCGTGTCGGCGCACGTGGACGGGCTGGACGGGGTGGTGCACAGCATCGGCAACGCGCCCGCCTCGGCGCTCGGCGGCAATTTCCTGCAGACGCCGTGGGAGGACGTGGCCGCGGCATTGCACGTCTCGACCTACTCGCTCAAGGCGCTGGCCATGGCGGCGCTGCCGCTGATGGGAACCGGCGGGGCGATCGTCGGGATGGACTTCGACGCGAGCCGTGCCTGGCCTTCCTACGACTGGATGGGCGTGGCCAAGGCCGGCCTGGAGTCCTGCTCCCGCTATCTGGCCCGGGACCTCGGCCCGCGGGGCATCCGGGTGAACCTGATGGCGGCCGGGCCGCTGCGGACCATGGCGGCCAAGAGCATCCCTGGCTTCGACGGGTTCGAGACGATATGGGCCGAGCGCGCCCCGCTCGGCTGGAACCTGTCCGACCCTGAGCCGGCCGCGCGCGCCTGCGTGGCGCTGCTGTCGGACTGGTTCCCCGCCACCACCGGCGAGATCGTGCACGTCGACGGCGGAGTTCACGCGATCGGAGCCTGATCCCGGCGCCGCCGGCCGCCATCAGGGACGCCAGCCGTACCAGCCGGGCGCTGACCCGGGCGGGTACCCCTTATTGTCGGGGGGTGACCTTGGTTCTTCTCGTGCGGCATGGCCTGACCGCGACAACAGGCGGGGTGCTGACCGGCTGGACGCCTGGCGTATCGCTGGACGACCGGGGCCGCGCCCAGGCGGCCGCCCTGGCGGCGCGGCTTGCGCCGGTGCGGCTGGACGCCATTATCTCGAGCCCGCTGGAACGGTGCTTGCAGACCGCCGAGGCGATCGCCGCGGCCGGCGGCCCTGCGGTGCGCCAAGACGAGCGGCTCGGTGAGTGCCGGTACGGCGACTGGACAGGCAAGCCGCTCAAACGGCTGGCACGGGAGCCGCTCTGGCGTGTCGTCCAGGCTCATCCGAGCGCCGCGCGGTTCCCTGGCGAAGGCGGTGAGTCCATGCTGGACATGCAGCACCGGGCGGTCAGCGCGGTGCGCGACTTGAATGCCACGCTCGGCGCCAAGGCGGCCTATCTGATCTGCTCTCATGGTGACGTGATCAAGGCGGTGATTGCCGATAGCCTCGGCATGCACCTCGACATGCTGCAGCGGATACAGGTCGACCCCTGCTCGCTGAGCGTGATCCGCTATACCCCGCTGCGCCCGTTCCTGCTGCGGATGAACGACACCGGCGGCGGAGTCGAGGGCCTGGCGGCGAATCGGTCCGGCGCGGCGGCTCACGGGGAAAGCGATGCGGCCGTCGGCGGCGGGGCCGGCGGCGCGGCCGCAGCGGACGGCGGTCTCGCGGCACCCGTCGGCGGGGCTGGCGGCGCGGCGCCAAGCGGCGGAACTGGAAGATAGGACCATGCCAGTCTTTTCCTACGATCCCCCGGACCGGTTCGTGGCCGGGACGGTTGGCCAGCCCGGTGAGCGTACTTTCTACCTGCAGGCCAGCGCGGGCCCGAGGATCACCAGCGTTGCCCTCGAGAAGGTGCAGGTGAGCAGGCTCGCGGAACGTCTCGACGAGCTTCTTGACGACGAACTCAGGCAGGCAGGCCCGGACTCGGAGGTGCCAGCGGAGGCGCCTGCCAGCCTCGCCGATGATGAGCCGCTCGACCTGCCGTTGCTTGAGGAGTTCCGGGTGGGCGTCATCGCGCTGGCATGGGATCGTGACGAGCAGCGCATCGTGATCGAGGTTCAGGAAGAAACGGATTCGCCCGTCGAGCCGCTAGCCGATGACGTCCCCGATGACGGGCCCGGGGTGCTGCGGGTCCGGATCACGGCCACCGCCGCGCGGGCGTTTTCCCGGCGGGCTCTCCAGCTGGTCGGCCAGGGCCGGGCGCCGTGCCCGCTGTGCGGCCTGCCGCTCGACGCAAGCGGGCACGTGTGCCCCCGGCAGAACGGCCATCGAGCCGGCCATGCGTGAACCACCGCACCGCGGCGAGCGGCAGCCAGCTGCGCCGCCCGGTCCCGCGGGTGCCAGCGACGCAGCCGGGCCCGCCCTCGACCTGCTCGCCCAGGGCAGCCTTGACGTGCAGGGCAGGCTCGTCATGGCCTCCAACGAGACGTTCTACTGCACCCTGCGCCACGGGGAACGCGAGGCGGCCTGCGTCTACAAGCCGGTGGCGGGGGAACGCCCGCTCTGGGATTTCCCCTCAGGCACGCTGGCGGGCCGCGAGGTGGCCGCCTACCAGGTCTCGGAGGCCGCGGGCTGGCACCTCGTCCCGCCGACGGTCTACCGGGACGGCCCGTTCGGCCCCGGCATGTGCCAGCTCTGGGTCGACGCGGACCCTTCGGTTGACCTGGTTGCACTGGCCCGCCGGACCGATCACGGCGCGTTGCGGGAGATGGCCGTCTTCGACGCGGTCGTGAACAATGCCGACCGGAAGATCGGCCACCTGCTGCCGACCGCCGACGGCGCGCTGTTCGGCTGTGACCACGGTGTCTGCTTCGGCGAGGACTACAAGCTCCGCACCGTGCTGTGGCAATGGCGGGGCAAGAGCCTGCCCGGCAGCGCCGTTGACGCGCTCGGGGTGCTGCAGCGGGCGCTCGCCGCGGACGGCCTCGGTGCCAAGCTGGGCCGATGGCTGGCTCCTGGCGAGGTGACGGCCACCAGGCAGCGGATAGACCTGCTGCTCAGGCACCGGGTGCATCCCTACCCGCCCGACGACTGGCCTGCGGTTCCCTGGCCGCCGGTGTGAGGACGAGCGCGCCCGGCGCTATCCGCGGTCGCCGCGACGGCGCAGGTACCGCTCGAACTCGCGGGCGATGGCGTCGCCGGTGGCCTCGGGCAGGTCGGTCGCGTCCTTTGCTTCCTCCAGGGTCCGCACATAGTCGGCGACCTCGGCGTCGGCGTCAGCCAGCTCGTCCACGCCGCGCTCCCATGCCCTGGCGTCATCGGGCAGGTCAGCAAGCGGCAAGGTCATGTCGAGGATGTCTTCAACGCCCCGCAGCAGCGCGAGCGTGGCCTTGGGACTTGGCGGCTGGGCCACGTAATGGGGCACTGCCGCCCATAGCGAGACAGATGGGATTCCTGCCGCGGCACAGGCGTGCTGTAGCACGCCCACGATCCCGGTAGGCCCCTTGTAATCGACCGGGTCCACATGGAGCTGCGCGGCGAGCGCGGTGTCGGATGCAGCGGCATTGACCGGAACCGGCCGGGTGTGCGGCGAGTCCGCGAGCAGCGCTCCGAGCAGGACCACAAGCTCGGCGCCCAGCCCGGTAAAGGCCGCCACGAGCTCGTCGCTGAAGGACCGCCAGCGCATATTGGGCTCGATCCCGTGCACCAGGACCAGGTCCCGGTCCACGCCATCGGGCCGTGCCAGCGACAGCCGGGTCGTGGGCCAGATCAGCCGCTCGGTCTGGCCGTCGGTAACCTCCATCACCGGCCGCGTCACCTGGAAGTCGTAGAAATCCTCGGGATCGATTTCGCCGATAGGCCTCGCCTGCCAGGCGGTACCGAGATGGCTGATCACCCCGCTAGCTGCCTCGCCAGCGTCGTTCCAGCCTTCGAATGCCGCTATGACAGCAGGTGAGCTGAGCTTGCCTGCGGCCTCAAGCTCGATCTCTCACCACCTCCTTCGTTATCCCGGTCCCAGGTTACGTGCTTGGCGATGATCCGCGGGAGGGTGGCCGGCCGCCGTCCGGCCGCTGGCGCCCCGGCCGCCGGCGCCCGAGCCTGCCGGGCGCGGGCACCTAGAATAAGGTCACTATGACCTTGAGTACCGAGCCCGCGGGCCGGGCGGCAGCAGGCCGGCACCCTGGGGCCGCGACCGAGGCTGCCCGGGGCCCGGCCGAGCTGAGCGCGGCGGCTGTGGCTGGCCGGCTTCTTCAGGCCGAGCGGGCTGGCGAGCCGGGTGTCGTAGCCGTCCAGCTGGTAACTGTCGGCTCGCGGAGCAGCGAGGCGCACCATCCCGAAGCGAAATTCTTCAGCACCTGACCATGCGCCACGCCACGCCGAGACCGGCTCCGCCCGCAGGCCGGCAGCTGCAAGCCGTCCTGTTCGACATGGACGGCCTTCTGGTGGATTCCGAGCCGCTCTGGTTCGAGGTCGAGAGCGAGGTCATGGAGCGGCTGGGCGGCGCCTGGGGCGAGGCGGATCAGCGCGCGCTGCTCGGCGGCTCGCTCCCGCGCACGGTGGCCTACCTGCTGGCCAGGGCCGCCCGGCCGGCCAGCGCACCTGAGGTAGCCCGCTGGCTGGTCGACGGGATGACCGCGCTGCTGGCGGCCCGCGGGCCGCGGGTGCTGCCAGGCGCGGCCGAACTGCTCGCCGAGGTGCGCGCCGCCGGCCTCGCGCACGCGCTGGTTACCTCTTCGGAGCGGCCGATAATGGAGGCCGTCCTGAGCCACCCCGGGCTGAGTTTCGAGGTCACCGTGTGCGCTGGCGACGTCCGCCGGAGCAAGCCGGATCCGGAGCCATACCTGCGTGCGGTTACGCTGCTCGGCGCCGATCCGCGTTATTGCGTGGCCCTGGAGGACTCGCCCAACGGGGTAGCCGCTGCCGAGGCGGCCGGATGCAAGCTGGTCGCCGTCCCGAGCCTGGTGCCAATCCTGGAGCGCCCCGGCCGGGCGGTGGCTGCCTCGCTGAGCGAGGTCGACCTCCGCATGCTGCACGCGATCGCCGCGGCCGGCTGCTGACCGCGCTGGCGGCTGACCAGGAAGCTCGCCAGGCCGCTCCACGTCTTCGCCATCGGGGCAGGTCACGCAGGCGCGCCGGGGCTCTGGCCGGCCATCGCGGGCCGCTCTTCATTCGGTCACAATAGGGCCACGACCTGCGCAGAGGGCTGGCGCGCCCCCAAACCTTGGTAGACCCTCGCGTAGAGGACCTTTGGGTCCTACTCGCAGTACCCAGGACGGATCGTCAGGCACCGCCCCGATCTGGGCTGTCAGGCCAGGAGAGTAGTGCCAGATGACCGCACCGATCGACGTCTCCCCGGGTGCTGCCGGGGCCGCGCCGGACGCGGTGCTCGCCGGCGTCAGCGCCCAGGCAATACAGGGCCGCTCGCTCGGGCAGATAGCGTGGCTGCGGCTGCGCCGCGACAAGGTTGCGCTGGCCGGCGGGGTCTTCGTGATCTTCCTTATCGTGGTCGCGATCGTCGGCCCGCACCTGGTGCAGAGCCCGCTGACCTACCACCCGAGCCTGATCAACCCCACGTTCAGCCGGCCCTACGGCCCGCTCGGCGGAATCAGCATGGCGCACCCGTTCGGCGTCGAGCCGGTCACCGGACGCGACGTGCTGAGCCGGATCGTCGACGGGACGCAGTACTCCATGCTGATCGCGTTCCTCGCCACCGCCCTCGCGGTGGCGCTCGGGGTCTTTTTCGGGATCATCTCCGGGTATTTCGGAGGCTGGGTCGACGCGCTGATCGCCCGCACCATGGACGTTTTCCTTGCGTTCCCGCTGCTGGTCTTCGCGCTCGCGCTGGTCGGCGTCATTCCGCAGACGGCCTGGGGGCTCACCGGGAACTCGTTGCGGCTGGCCGTGCTGATCTTCATCATCGGCTTCTTCAGCTGGCCCTACATGGGCCGCATCGTCCGCGGCCAGACCCTGTCGCTGCGGGAGCGGGAGTTCGTGGACGCGGCCCGCAGCCTGGGCGCCCGCGGGCCCTACATTCTCGCCCGCGAGCTGCTGCCCAACCTGGTGGGCCCGATCCTGGTCTACGCGACGCTGCTGATTCCCACCAACATCCTGTTCGAGGCGGCGCTCTCCTACCTCGGCGTCGGCCTGATCCCGCCGACGCCGAGCTGGGGCGAGATGCTCTCCGACGCCGTCACGAACGGCTACTACTACATCGACCCGATGTACATGATCATCCCTGGCCTTGCCATCTTCATCACCGTCATGGCCTTCAATCTCCTCGGCGACGGGCTGCGCGATGCGCTCGATCCGAGAAGCCGGTAGGCCGACGGGCTGGTCCGCATAACAAATCTCGACAGGAGGCGTTTGTAACTCATGAATAGACGTAGGACCGCTGGCCTGGCCGCGGTCAGCGCGGTCGCCGCGCTGGCCCTGGCGGCTTGCGGCAGCAGCGGTAGCTCATCCAGCGGCGCCAAGTCGCCGGCGGTCAGCTATAACGAGGCCACCACCCAGGTCGTCAACCCGTCCAGCCAAAAGGGCGGCACGCTGACCTTCGGGCTCAGCAATACCCCGGACTCCACCGACCCGGGGAACACCTACTACGCGTTCATGTGGAACACCGTCCGGCTCTACGGCCTGCCGCTGACCACCTACAAGTCCTGCCCGGGCAGCTGCGGGGACCAGCTAGTGCCAGGGCTGGCCAGCGCGCTCGGCGTCGTCGGCGATAACGGCCTGACGTGGACTTACCACCTGCAGCCCGACGTCAAGTTCGAGGACGGGACCACGGTCACCTCGCAGGACGTCAAGTACGCGGTCGAGCGCACCTACGCCAGGTCGGTGCTGCCCAACGGACCGAGTTACTTCCAGGTGCTGCTCCAGGACCCGAGCTATCCGGGCCCGTACACCGACCGGTCAAAGAACGAGTTCGGCCTGACCTCAGTCACCACGCCGAACCCGACGACGATCGTGTTCCACCTGCAGCATCCGTTCTCCGACTTCGATTACGTGGTCTCGATACCGCAGACCGTGCCGGTGCCGCCGAACAAGGACACCGGCGCCAACTACCAGCTGCACCCGATCTCCACCGGCCCGTACATGTTCCAGAGCTACACGCTGAACAAGCAGTTCACGCTGGTGCCGAACCCGAACTGGAATCCGGCGACAGACCCGCAGGCCAAGCAGCTGCCCGCCAAGATCGTCTTCAACCTGAACGTCAACGCCAACGACATCGACAACCGGCTGCTGGCCGGTGACCTCGATGTCGCCCAGGACGGCACCGGCGTCCAGACCGCGGCCCGGGCCAGGATCCTCTCCTCGGCCACGCTCAAGCAGAACGCCGATGACCCGCTCAACGGCTTCCTCCGGTTCGCCTACATCAACACCAAGGTCCCGCCGCTGAACAACCTGGCCTGCCGCCGGGCGGTCGAGTACGCCGCCGACAAGCAGACCCTGCAGACCGCCTACGGCGGCCCGCTCGTCGGCGGGGACATTGCCAGCACGGTGATGCCGCCGACCATCATCGGCTACCAGAGCTTCGACCTGTACAAGGCGCTGTCGGAGCCGTCCGGCGACCCGACCGACGCGAAAGCCCAGCTCAAGCTCTGTGGCCACCCGACCGGCTTCAGCACCAACATCGCCTACCGGTCCGACCGGCCCCAGGAAGTACTCGCCGCCCAGGCGCTCCAGCAGGCGCTGTCGCAGGTGGGCATCAAGGCCCAGCTGCAGGGCTACCTGTCCGGCAAGTACTACACCAACTTCGCTGGCTCGACCGCCTTCGTCCACTCCCATGACCTGGGAATCGACTTCGGCGGCTGGGGAGCGGACTGGCCGGACGGTTACGGCTTCCTCGACGAGATCTCGAACGGCAACGCGATCGTGACCTCCGGTGGCAACACCAACATCGAGGAGCTCAACGATCCAGTGGCCAACGCCGACTTCGCCAAGGCCGCCAACGAGCTGAACCCAGCTCAGCGAAACGCGATCTGGACCCAGATCGACCACCAGATCATGTCGGATGCGGGGATCCTGCCCGCGGTGTACCAAAAGGTGCTGCTGTACCGGAACCCGAACCTGACCAACGTCTATGTCGACCCGTACTTCGGCATGTACAACTACGCAGTCCTCGGCGTGAAGTAGCCGGGAAACGCAAGCAGAGAGGAGTGCGCCGGTACCCGGCCGCGAGGCCGGGTACCGGTACCGCCCGAAGTGATCACCTTCCTCGTCCGGCGGCTGATCGCCACCGTGTTCCTGCTGGTCGTGGTCAGCATGATCACGTTCGGCATCTTCTTCCTGGTGCCGCGGCTGGCCGGCCAGAGCACCTACCAGCTGGCGGTGCAGTACGTGGGCCGCAACCCGCAGCCTGCGGCAGTGCGCGACCTCGAGATCAAGCTGGGCTTCAACCTGCCGCTTCCGGTGCAGTACTGGCACTTCCTGAGCGGCATCGTCGTCGGCGCGCACTACAATGACGGGCCGAGCAAGATCTACTGCCCGCCGCCCTGCTTCGGTTACTCCTTCCGAAACCAGCAGCCGGTCTGGCCGCAGATGATCAGTGATGTTCCGGTCACCTTGTCGCTGGCGGCTGGCGCGGCGGTTCTCTGGCTGATCGGCGGGGTGTCCATCGGGGTGCTGTCTGCCCTACGGCGAGGGTCCATTTTCGACCGCCTCTCGATGGGCGTGGCGCTGGCCGGAGTGTCGCTGCCGATCTTCTTCACCGGCCTGATCGCCCTGGAGCTGTTCAGCTACAAGTGGCCGATCTTCCCCAACGTGCAGTTCGTTCCGTTGACGCAGAATCCCTACCTCTGGGCGCGGAACCTGGTGCTGCCCTGGGTCACGCTCGCCTTCCTCTATGCGGCCCTCTACGCCAGGCTGACCCGGGCCGGCATGCTGGAGACCATGAGCGAGGACTACATAAGAACGGCCCGGGCCAAGGGCCTGAAGGAACGGACGGTGATCGTCAAGCACGGGCTCAGGGCCGCGCTCACCCCGATCCTCACCATCTTCGGCATGGACCTCGGGCTGCTGCTCGGCGGGGCGGTGCTGACCGAGGTCACCTTCAGCCTGCACGGACTTGGGCTCTTCACCATCGAGGCGATCGGCAACGCCGACCTGCCGGAGATCATGGGCGTTGTCATGCTGGCCGCGTTCTTCATCGTGATTGCCAACATGGTGGTGGACATCCTCTACGCCGTGGTCGATCCGAGAGTGAGGACAGGATGACGACCGACGGTGCTGCCAGCACCGATCGCCGCGGCCGCGGCGGCCGCCTGGCCGGGTTCGGCAGCAGCCTGGGCCGGGCCGCCGGCCGCCGCAGCGGCCCGGCCGCCGGCGCCGACTTCACCAGCGGCCCTGCCTCCCGGGCCCTGCTTGAGGTCCGGGACCTGCGCATCCATTTCCCGACCGATGACGGCCTGGTCAAGGCGGTGGACGGGGTGTCGTTCACGCTCGAGCGGGGCAGGACGCTCGGCATCGTGGGCGAGTCAGGGTCCGGCAAGAGCGTGACCAGCCTGGGCATCCTCGGGCTGCACCATGGCGGCAATGCCAGGATTGACGGCCAGATCTGGCTGGACGGCGAGGAACTGGTCACCGCCGGCCCGTCCCGGGTGCGCGAGCTTCGCGGCAGCAAGATGGCGATGATCTTCCAGGACCCGCTGTCCGCGCTGCATCCGTACTACACGGTCGGCCAGCAGATCTCCGAGGCCTACCTGATTCACAACAAGGTTGGCAAGAAGGCCGCCCGCGGGCACTCGATCGAGATGCTCAACCGGGTGGGCATCCCGCAGGCCGCCACCCGGGTGGACGACTACCCGCACCAGTTCTCCGGCGGGATGCGCCAGCGCGCGATGATCGCCATGGCCCTGTCCTGCGACCCCGAGCTGCTG
This sequence comes from Streptosporangiaceae bacterium, assembly GCA_050011895.1. Taxonomy (GTDB): domain Bacteria; phylum Actinomycetota; class Actinomycetes; order Streptosporangiales; family Streptosporangiaceae; genus DATBGO01. Next base: position 172,398 of record JBEKIF010000002.1, read on the forward strand.
ATCGCTGATGAGCCGACGACAGCGCTCGACGTCACCGTGCAGGCACAGATCCTGGACCTGATCTCAGACCTGCAGACCGAGTACCACTCCGCAGTCATAATGATCACTCACGACCTCGGCGTGGTCGCCGAGCTGTCTGACGACATCGTGGTGATGTACGCGGGCCGCGCGGCCGAATACGGATCGGCCGAGGACGTCTTCCACCGGGCGGCTCACCCGTACGCCTGGGGCCTGCTCGCCTCGATGCCGCGCATCGATGAGGCCCGGCTCGACCGGCTCGTCCCCATCGAGGGAACCCCGCCCAGCCTGATCAACGTGCCATCCGGGTGCGCCTTCCACCCGCGGTGCAACTATGCGTCGCTGACCGGCGGGCGCAGCCAGAGCGAGCAGCCGCTGTTGCGCGAAGTCGATCCCGGTCACCTGGTCGCCTGTCACCTGACGGCCGACCAGCGGCGGGAGATCCGGGGCGGACAAGTGACGGTGACGCCATGACAACCCGGTCCCCGAGCGCGCTGCCCGAAGCCACCAGTGACGAGGTGAACCCGGCCGCCCCGCTGCTCGAGGTGACCGGGCTGACCAAGCACTTCCCGGTCACCCGCGGCATCATCTTCCGGCACAAGGTAGGCGCCGTCCAGGCGGTCGACGGGGTCAGCTTCTCGGTCAACTCGGGGGAGACACTCGGGCTGGTGGGGGAGTCCGGCTGCGGCAAGACGACCACCGGGCGGCTGCTGACCCGGCTGCTCGAGCCGACCGGCGGGCGGATCATCTTCGACGGCCGTGACATCACCCACCTGTCCATGGGCAGGATGCGCCCGCTGCGCCGGGACGTCCAGATGATTTTCCAGGACCCCTATTCGTCGCTGAATCCCAGGCACACGGTGGGAGCCATCGTGGGTGCCCCGTACCGGCTGCAGAAAGTAAAGACCGAGCAGGGGACCAAGCGGAGCGTTCAGGACCTGCTGGAGCTTGTCGGGCTGAACCCGGAGCATTACAACCGCTATCCGCACGAGTTCTCCGGCGGGCAGCGGCAGCGGATCGGCATCGCCAGGACGCTCGCGCTCAAGCCCAAGCTGATTGTGGCCGACGAGCCGGTGTCAGCACTCGATGTCTCGATCCAGGCGCAGGTCATCAACCTGCTCGAGGATCTGCAGCACGAGCTCGGGCTGACCTACGTGGTCATCGCGCACGATCTGTCGGTGGTGCGGCACATCAGCGACCGGGTGGCCGTGATGTATCTAGGCAAGCTGGTCGAGACCGCGTCAAGAGAACAGCTGTACTCCCTGCCCAGGCACCCGTACACGGTCGCCCTGATGTCCGCGGTGCCCGTCCCCGAGCCATTGCGCAGCGCGGAAGGCAAGCGCGAGCGCAGGCAGCGGATCCGGCTGTCCGGTGACGTGCCGAGTCCGCTCAACCCGCCGGCCGCGTGCCGCTTCCACACCCGGTGCTGGAAGGCCCAGGACATCTGCAGGACGGAGGAACCTCAGCTGGTCGCGCTGGCCCCCGGTCACCACGTCGCCTGCCATTTCCCTGAGAACACCAACCTCCCTGAGAACACCGACGCCGGCCCGCCGGCCGCGTAGTCCGGCGCGAACAACGCGGCCGGCCCGCTAAGGGGACCCAGCGGGCTGAACGCCGTCCGGTGCCGCCGGGCCATCCGGCAGCCGGGCGGCAGCGAGCCCGGCCGCGCCGCCAGGTACTTCGGGCAGCGGCGGCGGGGTCCCGCCGAAGGCCGGGCAGATCGACTGGTGCGCGCACCACTCGCACAGCCGGCTCTGCCGGTAGCGCCAGTCGCCCGTCAGGGAGGCCCGCTGGATGGCCCGCCACACCGCGTCGATCTTGCGAACCGTGGCCCGCAGGTCCGCCTCGTCGGGCGCATACCGGACGATCTCACCGTTACCCAGGTACATCAGCTGCAGCAGCTTCGGAACCTGGCGCCGGGTGAGCCAGAGCGCGACGGCATAGAACTTCATCTGGAACAGCGCGCGCGCCACGAACTCCTCCCTGGGCGAGGCGCCGGTCTTGTAGTCGACGATTCGGATCTCGCCGCTGGCCGCGACGTCAAGCCGGTCGATGTAGCCGCGGAGCAGGAGGCCGGAGTCGAGCGTCGCTTCCACCGCAAGCTCCCGGTGGCTCGGCTCGAGCCGGGTGGGATCCTCCAGGGTGAAGTAGCGGTCGAGCATCCCGCTGGCCTCGGCCAGCCAGGCGCTCCGCGCTGACTCGTCATCGAACAGCTCCGCAAGTGCCGGCTCCCCGGCGGTCAGCCGGTCCCATTGCGGCAGGAGCAGCGCCCGCGCAGTCTCCGGTGTCCGGCTCGCCGCTGGCTCGTCGAACAGCCGTTCAAGGACGGCGTGCACCAGGGTCCCGCGCGCGGCGGCCGGGCTCGGCGGCTCCGGCAGCCGGTCGATCACCCGGAACCGGTACAGGAGCGGGCAGGTCAGGAAATCACCGGCGCGCGACGGTGACAGCGAGGGCACCCTAACCGGATCAGCGACGTCGGCCGGCTCGCCGTTCTCGTTGGCCACCCTCGGAGACTAGGCGACCGCACCGACAGCCGCGCCGCAAATGCCGCCAGGCGGGCCGTCGCGGACGGCACGCGGCCGATTCATCGTGCTGCGAAGCGGCCACCGCACCGGCCAGCACGTAGCATCTGGTATGTGGCAGGCCTAACCCGAGAACCGGACCCTCAGCAGGACCAGCGGCCCGTGGCTGAGCCCGGCGCCGCTGGCGGCCGCCGCGACGTCAGGGGCGGCCTCGTCATCGCGCGGCCGTTCGGCATCCCGGTCCTCATCTCGCCGTACTGGTTCCTCATCGCGGGCCTGTTCGTCCTGTTTTACGCGAGCAACCTCGACGCCTCGATCCGCCCGGCTGCGACCAGGTACCTGGTCGCAGCCGCCTTCGTGGTCCTGCTGTACGCGTCGGTGCTCGTCCACGAGCTCAGCCACTGCGTCGTCGCCAGGGCCTTCAGGCTGCCGGTACGGCGCATCCTGCTCTACCCGCTCGGCGGATACTCCGAGATCGAGCAGGAGCCACCGACACCTGGCCAGGAATTCCTGATCTCGGCGGCCGGGCCGGCCGTCTCGCTTGGGCTCGCCGCTGTCGGCTTCGGGATCCTGGCCGTCATCTCGCACGGCCTCCCGCATCTCCTCATTGGCCAGCTCGTGCTGGCCAACGTGCTGGTCGGCATCTTCAACCTGCTACCCGGGCTGCCGCTGGACGGCGGCCGGATCCTGCGGGCCGGCATCTGGCGGGTGACCCGCCGCCCCGGCACCGCTACGATCTGGGCAGCCTGGTCAGGCCGGGGGCTCGCGGTAGCGCTCGTGCTAGTGCCTGTCGCCTTCTTCAATGCGAACTTCAGCCTGCTGAACAGCAGCTACGGACTCTGGCTGCTCGTCATCGCCGCATTCATGTGGGTAAGTGCGGGCCAGACGATCCGCGCCGCCAAGGTGCGCGAGCGACTGCCCGGCCTGCAAGCCAGAAAGCTCGCCCGCAGGGCCATCCCGGTCCCGGCCAGCCTGCCCCTTTCCGAAGGCATCAGGCGGGCGGATGAGGCCCAGGCGCGGGCCCTGGTGGTCGTCGATCACGACTCGACGCCGGTCGCCATCGTCAACGAGACCGCGGTCATGGCGACGCCGGAGCAGCGCAGGCCATGGATCGAGGTCGGATCGCTGGCGCGCGCGATCGACCCGGGACTCGTGCTGTCCGCCGACCTGTCGGGGATGGCCCTGCTCGATGCCGTGCGGAAGACCCCGGCCAGCGAGTACCTGCTCATCGAGCCGTCCGGGCAGGTATTCGGCGTGCTCGCGGCGAGTGACCTGGATCACGCGTTCGCCGGAGTCTGATCCACCGCTAGCCTGACCACCGTGATCAAACAGCCCCGCGGGCCCTTCACTGCAGGCGATCAGGTCCAGCTCACCGACACCAAAGGACGACGGCACCTGGTGGTCCTCGAGCCCGGCCGGTCATTCCATACCCACCGTGGCGGGCTGGCCCACGACGACCTCATCGGCCGCCAGGAAGGCAGCGTGGTCGTCTCCTCTGGCGGCACCCCCTACGTCGCGCTGCGGCCGCTGCTCTCCGACTACACGCTGTCCATGGCACGCGGAGCCGCAGTGGTCTATCCGAAGGATGCGGGCCAGATCCTGGTGCAGGCCGATATCTTCGCGGGCGCCAGGATCCTGGAAGCGGGTGCGGGCTCAGGCGCCCTGTCCTGCTGGCTGCTGCGCGCCACTGGTGAGGCGGGCCTGGTGGTCTCCTACGAGCGCAGGCCTGACTTCGCCGAGATCGCCCGGCGCAACGTCGAGACCTATTTCGGCGGCCCGCACCTCGCCTGGCGGCTGATCGTGGGCGACCTGCCCGCCGCGCCCGCCGCGCCTGACCAGCCTGACGCGCCAGGGGGCGGTGCCTACGACCGGCTCATCCTGGACATGCTGGCGCCATGGGAGTACGCGGGCATGGCGGCAGCCGCGCTCATACCGGGCGGCCTGACCTGCTGCTACGTCGCCACCACCACGCAGCTGTCCAGGACGGTGGAGGCGCTTCGCGGGCAAGGCAACTTCGACGAGCCCGCGGCCTCAGAGACGATGCAGCGAGGCTGGCATGTCGACGGACTTGCGGTGCGTCCCGAACATCGCATGATCGGCCACACCGGCTTCCTTGTGACTGCGCGGCGGCTGGCCGACGGGGTCACGCCGCCGCCACGTCGGCGCAGGCCATCGAAGGGGTCATCGGGCGTTTCCGATCCGGTCCAGCCGACCGCAGGAGGCCTGGATGAGCCGTAACGCGACCTGGCCGTTCCCGGATCGTAACTGCAGAAAGCTGTGTCAGGTCCTGCCGTAAGGTTACGGAAGGGTCCTGGATAGGTAGGGTCTAGGTGAAGTCGGATCTCGGGAGGAGGTGAGGGGCATGGCCTCTCGTGACGACAGCGCACGCGCCGGCCGGTATGACGACGAGGTCAAGGTCCTGACCACGCAGATCTCCTTCCTTGAGGAGGAGATCGCGGCCTTGCGGCGCAGGCTCGCAGATTCGCCAAGGCAGTCCAGGCTGCTCGAAGAGCGGCTGCGGGAGACTGAGGCGGGCCTCGCGGCCGTAACTGGGCAGAACGAACGGCTGGCGGGAACCCTGCGCGAAGCCCGCGACCAGATCGTGGCGCTCAAGGAAGAAGTAGACCGGCTGGCCCAGCCACCATCAGGTTTCGGCATCTTCCTGGCTGCGGCGGATGATGGCGCTGCGGACGTCTTCACCGGTGGCAGGAAGATGCGGGTGAGCGTCAGCCCGGGGATCGAGCTCGATGAGCTCAGGCCCGGCCAGGAGGTCGTGCTAAACGAGGCGCTCAACGTCGTCATCGCCCAGGGGTACGAGACCATCGGCGAGGTCGTCATGCTCAAGGAGATCCTTGATGGCGGTGACCGGGCGCTGGTGATCTCCCACGCCGACGAAGAGCGGGTCGCCCGGCTAGCCGAGCCGCTGCTGGCCGCTACCTTGCGGGCGGGTGACTCGCTCCTGTTCGAGTCCCGCTCCGGATACGTCTACGAGCGCATCCCCAAGGCGGAGGTCGAGGAACTCATTCTTGAGGAGGTTCCCGACATAACCTATTCGGAGATCGGCGGCCTGGCGTCGCAGATCGAGCAGATCAGGGACGCGATCGAGCTGCCCTACCTGCATGCCGACCTGTTCAAGGAGCATCAGCTGCGGCCGCCCAAGGGGGTCCTGCTCTACGGGCCGCCCGGATGCGGGAAGACGCTCATCGCCAAGGCGGTCGCCAACTCGCTGGCCAAGCAGGTGGCGGCCAGGACAGCCGCACTGGCCAGGGAAAACGGGACAGCTGACACGCCGGCTGGACCCGCGCGGGAGGGCAAGAGCTTCTTCCTGAACATCAAGGGCCCGGAGCTGCTGAACAAGTACGTCGGCGAGACCGAGCGGCACATCAGGCTGGTCTTCCAGCGGGCCAGGGAAAAGGCCAGCGAGGGCATGCCGGTCATCGTCTTCTTCGACGAGATGGACTCGATATTCCGGACCCGCGGATCCGGGGTGTCCAGCGACGTCGAGAACACCATCGTGCCGCAGCTGCTCAGCGAGATCGACGGTGTCGAGGGCCTGGAGAACGTGATCGTGATCGGGGCCTCCAACCGGGAGGACATGATCGATCCGGCCATCCTGCGGCCAGGGCGGCTGGACGTCAAGATCAAGATCGAGCGCCCGGACGCCGAGGCGGCTCGGGACATTTTCTCCAAGTACCTGGTGACCAGCCTGCCGCTGCATCCGGACGACCTTACCGAGCACGACGGCTCGGCCGCGGCCACGGTTGACGAGATGATGCAGCGGGTCGTCGAGCGCATGTACTCCGAGACGGAGGAAAACAGGTTCCTCGAGGTCACCTACGCCAACGGCGACAAAGAGGTCCTGTACTTCAAGGACTTCAACTCCGGCGCGATGATCCAGAACATCGTGGACCGGGCGAAGAAGATGGCCATCAAGGAGTTCCTCGAGACCGGCCAGAAGGGCCTGCGGGTCGCGCACCTGCTGGCCGCCTGCGTTGACGAGTTCAGTGAGAACGAGGACCTTCCCAACACCACCAACCCGGACGACTGGGCGCGCATCTCAGGAAAGAAGGGCGAGCGGATCGTCTACATCAGGACGCTGGTCTCGGGCAAGCACGGCACCGAGGCGGGCCGGTCCATCGATACCGTGGCCAACACTGGCCAGTACCTGTAGCGGCGCCGGCCCGGGGCCCCGTTCCCCCAAGCCGTCCACCGCTCCGCCGCGCAGTCCTGGGGGACGACCCCCCGGGCCCCCCGCGCTGCAGTCTGCTCGGCCCGGCGGGCCGAGCCTCGGTGCTGGCCCTGGGGGACGACCCCCCGGGCCCCCCGCGCTGCAGTCTGCTCGGCCCGGCGGGCCGAGCCTCGCAGCCTGCATGGCCCGGGCGGCACTAGGCTTTCAGACATGAGCGTGCGGCGGGTGATGGGCATCGAGACCGAGTACGGCATCTCCGTGCCAGGTCAGCCGGGCGCGAATGCGATGGTGACATCCTCTCAGGTGGTCAACGCCTACCAGGCGGCGTCTTCCGCGCGCGTTCGGCGGGCCCGCTGGGACTTCGAAGAGGAAAACCCGCTTCGCGACGCCCGCGGCTTCGACCTCACCCGTGAGGCGGCTGATTCCACCCAGCTGACCGATGAGGACCTAGGACTGGCCAACGTCATTTTGACCAATGGCGCCCGGCTGTACGTCGATCACGCTCATCCCGAGTACTCAGCGCCCGAGTGCTCCGATCCGCTGTCCGCAGTGACCTGGGACAAGGCGGGCGAGCGGGTGATGGCGGAGGCCGCCGCACGGGCCAGCGCGGCGCCGGGCGGGTCCACGATCCAGCTATACAAGAACAATACCGACAATAAGGGCGCTTCCTACGGCTGCCATGAGAACTACCTGATGAACCGGGCCACGCCGTTCGCTGACATCGTCAGGCACCTGACCCCGTTCTTCGTGTCCCGGCAGGTGATCTGCGGGGCGGGCCGGGTGGGCCGCGGGGCAGACGGCCGGGACGAGGGTTTCCAGATCAGCCAGCGCGCCGACTTCTTCGAGGTCGAGGTGGGCCTGGAGACCACTCTGAAGCGCCCCATCATCAACACCCGGGACGAGCCGCACGCCGACCCAGAGAAATACCGCCGGCTGCACGTCATCATCGGTGACGCGAATATGAGCGAGATATCCAGCTATCTCAAGCTCGGCACCACCGCCCTGGTGCTCGCGATGATCGAGGACCGGTTCCTGGCCGGGGACATGACGCTTGAGGCGCCGGTCACCGAGCTCAGGGCGGTCTCGCACGATCCGAGCCTCAGGCACCTGGTGGCGCTGCGTGACGGCCGCCGGATGACCGCCGTCCAGCTGCAGATGGAGTACCTGGAGCTGGCCAGGAAGTACACCGAGGACAAGTTCGGCGCCGACGTGGACAGCGCGACCGCTGACGTCCTTGACCGGTGGGAGTCGGTGCTGACCAGGCTGTCGGAGGACCCGATGCTGACCGCAAGGGAGCTGGACTGGGTGGCCAAGCTCCAGCTGCTCAACGGCTACCGGGCCAGGGACGGGCTCGGCTGGGGTCATCCGCACCTGCAACTCGTCGACCTGCAGTACTCCGACGTACGGGCCGATCGCGGCCTGTACAACCGGCTGGCGGCCAGGGGACGGATGATCCGGCTGGTGAGCGAGCCGGCCGTGGCCAGGGCTGTGGAGTATCCGCCCGAGGACACCAGGGCCTACTTTCGTGGTCGCTGCCTACGGCAGTACCCGGAGGCGGTGGCCGCGGCATCCTGGGACTCGGTGATCTTCGACATTCCTGGCCGGGAGTCATTGCAGCGAGTGCCCACCCTCGAGCCGCTGCGCGGCACCCGGGCGCACGTGGGCGACCTGCTCGACCGGTGCGAGACGGCGGGCGAACTCGTCGCCGCGCTCACCGGCCAGGACTGAACCGCCTGGCTGCCGCATGAGGTCAGCGATACCGGTGCCGGTTTGCAGGATTGGGCAGGCCGCGCACAGGCGAGGATAGCGTTGAAGCTGCGGGCAGCCCGCGGATCACGGAGGTTTCTCATGACAACAAAAGACACCGGCGGTCAGCGTCAGGCCCCGCGGCGTAGCGAGGAGGAGCAGGACAGCGCCGCCCAGGCCGGAGAGGACGTCAAGGAGCGCCAGGACAAGCTCACCGACGACGTGGACGCGATCCTCGACGAGATCGATGAGGTTCTCGAGGAGAACGCAGAAGAGTTCGTCCGGTCATACGTGCAAAAGGGCGGCGAGTAACCGGCCGCCCGGCGCTCACGCTGCGGCGGCCGCCGCAGTAGGGTCGGTCAGGTAGGTGATGCGCGCTAGCGGAAGGATCCGAGTGGGCCCTGATTCCTACGGACCGCGGCTCCCCGTGCCGTACCTGAGCCCGGGGACTTCGTCGTTCGCTGACTTCCTCGCCTTGGCCGCCCCTGACCTGCTGCCCGCGGCGGCCGGCTCGGCCGGGGGCGGCGCGGCGCGTGACCTGCCGCACGGGACGACCATCGTCGCCGCCGCCTGTGACGGCGGCGTTGTGATGGCTGGCGACCGCCGGGCCACGGCAGGCAACATGATCTCGCAGCGGGATATCGAGAAGGTGTTCCGCAGCGACGACTACTCCTGCATCGGGATTGCCGGCGTCGCGGGCATCGGCATCGACCTGGTCAGGATCTTCCAGGTTGAGCTTGAGCACTATGAGAAGATCGAGGGCCGGACGCTGTCCATCGAGGGGAAGGCCAACAGGCTGGCCGGCCTGGTCAAGGGCAACCTGGGCGGCGCCATGCAGGGGCTCATCGTCGTCCCGCTGTTCGCCGGCTACGACGAGGAAACCGGCGGTGGCCGGATCTTCAGCTATGACGTGGCGGGCGGCCGGTACGAGGAGCACAGGTTCCACGCGATCGGGTCTGGCTCGGTGTTCGCCCGGGGCTCGCTGAAGAAGCTCTACCGCGATGGAATGCCGCTGTCCGACGCGGTGCTCGCCTGCATGCAGGCGCTCTATGACGCCGCCGACGACGACTCGGCCACTGGCGGCCCCGACCTGACCAGGCGCATCTACCCGGTGGTCGCCACGATAACCGGGGACGGCTACCAGCGGCTGACCGACGCCGAGGCGGGCGGCTACGCCCAAACGGTCGTCGACGGCCGGATGCGCTCCCCGGACGGTCCGTCCGCGCCGTTGCGCCAGACCTGACCACCTACATGCCGCAGCCTACGATTAGCCCGCTTTCTGACCAGCACCCATCCTGACCAGCACACTCCAAGCCAACCTCACAAGTAAGGGAACGCCACCGGTGTCGATGCCGTTCTACGTCTCGCCTGAGCAGGCGATGAAGGACAAGGCGGACTACGCGAGTAAGGCGATCACGCGTGGCCGCAGTGGCGTCGTGATTGAATACGACGGCGGAATCCTTTTTGTCGCGCCCAATCCGTCCCGCGCCCTGAACAAGTTCAGCGAGATCTACGACAGGATCGCGTTCGCTGCGGTGGGCAGGTACAACGAGTTCGAGAACCTGCGCAAGGCCGGGGTCCGCTATGCGGACATGACCGGCTTTCAGTACGACCGCCAGGATGTCAACGCACGCGGCCTGGCCAACTGGTACGCCCAGCTACTTGGCACCATTTTCACGGAAAGCAACAAGCCATTCGAGGTGGAGATCGTCGTGGCCGAGGTAGGGGAAACGCCCGACCGCGACCAGATCTACCGGATCACCTTTGATGGCTCGGTCGCCGACGAGCACGGCTTCGTCGTGATGGGCGGCCACGCCGATCAGGTGGCGACGGCAGTCAAGGAGCGATTCTCCGAGGGGATGACCCTCGCAGGCGCCCTGGGCGTGGCCACAACTGCGCTAGCCGGGCAGGCGAATGACGAGCGCAGGGAGATAACGGCGGCCCAGCTGGAGGTCGCGGTGCTCGACCGGAGCCGCGCCCACCGGTGTTTCCGCCGGCTCACCGGTGCCCGGCTCGAGGCGCTGCTGAGTGAGGCCAGGACGGCGGCGAAGCTGCCGGCCGGCGCTTCCGCCGGACAGCCGAAATCTGGCGGCGCCGTAAAGCCAGGCAGCGCCGCAAAGCCAGGCAGCGCCGCAACTAAGACCGGTGGGACCCCTGAGGGCGACGGGACTCCTGAAGCCGGCGAAGTTCCTGAGGACGGCGGGACTCCTGAGGACGGCGGGACTCCTGAGCACGGCGGGACTCCGTTGGAGGAGACGTGACAAGCGACCTGGAGAGCATCACCGGCATCGACGCGCCGACCGGGCTGCTGATCGGCGGGCAGTGGGGGGCCGGAAGCGCCGGGTTGCTTCCGGTGATTGATCCGGCCACCGAAGAGCCGGTTGCCGAGGTTGCCAGCGCGGGCACCCGCGACGCGCTGGATGCGGTGGCCGCCGCGCATGCCGCCCTGCCCGGGTGGGCCGCGACGCCGCCGAGGGAGCGCGGCGAATGCCTGCGCCGCGGCTATCAGCTGATGACGCAGCGGGCCGATGCGCTGGCCCGGCTGATGGTCGTCGAGAACGGCAAGGCGCTGCGCGACGCGCGCGGCGAGATCAGTTACGCGGCAGAGTTCTTCCGCTGGTATGCCGAGGAAGCCGTGCGGAACGAGGGCTCGCTGATGACCGCCCCGTCCGGCGCCAACCGGATCATGGTCACCCGCCAGCCGGTAGGCGTCAGCGTGCTGGTCACCCCGTGGAACTTCCCCGCCGCGATGGCGACCCGCAAGATCGGTCCTGCGCTGGCCGCTGGCTGCACCGTCGTGCTCAAGCCGGCCAAGGAGACTCCGCTGTCCGCGCTGGCCATCGCGTCCCTGCTGCGAGAGGCCGGTCTGCCTGACGGCGTCGTCAACGTGGTGCCGACCACCACGCCGGGCCCGGTGGTCGCCGCGATGCTCGGCGACCCGCGGGTCCGCAAGCTATCCTTCACCGGCTCCACGGAGGTGGGGAGGGTGCTGCTGCGGACCGCGGCGGAGACGGTGACCAACTGCTCAATGGAGCTCGGCGGGAACGCGCCGTTCATCGTCTTCGATGACGCGGATGTCGAGGCCGCTGTCGACGGCGCGGTCCTGGCGAAGATGCGGAACGGCGGTGAGGCGTGCACGGCCGCCAACAGGTTCTACGTGCACGAGGCCGTCGCGGACGAGTTCGCCGCCACGTTCTCGGCGCGGCTGAGCAGCCTGAGGGTCGGGTCCGGTCTTGACGACGGCACCGACCTCGGCCCGCTGGTCAATGAGGACACCCGGTCGAAGGTCGCCAAGCTCGTCGCGGGCGCGGCCAGCGACGGCGCGCAGGTGCTGACCGGCGGCCGCGCGCCAGACCGGCGCGGCTACTTCTACCTGCCCACGGTTCTCGACCAGGTGCCGCGACAGGCCGGCATCCTGGCCGAGGAGATCTTCGGGCCAGTGGCGCCCATCGTGCGCTTCAGCGACCCGGACGACGCGATCGCGCTGGCCAACAGCACCGAGTACGGGCTGGTCTCGTACCTGTACAGCAAAGATCTACGGCGGGCTCTGGCTACCGCAGAGGCACTCGAGGCGGGAATGGTTGGCATCAACCGAGGCGTGGTATCTGACCCGGCCGCGCCCTTCGGCGGCGTGAAGCAGTCCGGGCTGGGCAGGGAGGGCGCGCACGACGGGCTGCTGGAGTTCACCGAGACCAAATACATCGCCGTGGACTGGTAGCCGGGACGCACATGGACAGGCGGATATTCGGGCTGGAGAACGAGTACGGCGTCACGTGCACGTTCCGCGGCCAGCGGCGGCTGTCACCCGACGAGGTGGCCAGGTACCTGTTCCGCCGGGTGGTGTCGTGGGGCCGCAGCAGCAACGTCTTCCTGCGCAACGGCGCGCGGCTCTACCTGGACGTCGGCAGCCATCCCGAGTATGCGACTCCGGAATGTGACAGCCTGATCGACCTGGTCGTGCACGACAAGGCCGGTGAGCGGATCCTGGAGGGCCTGCTGGTCGACGCGGACCGGCGGCTGCGGGAGGAGGGCATCGCCGGGGACATCTACCTGTTCAAGAACAACACCGACTCGGCGGGCAACTCTTATGGCTGCCACGAGAACTACCTGGTGGGCAGGCACGGCGAGTTCGGCAGGCTGGCCGACATCCTGATCCCGTTCCTGGTCACCCGCCAGATCATCTGCGGCGCTGGAAAGGTCCTGCAGACCCCGCGCGGCGCGGTGTACTGCGTCAGCCAGCGCGCCGAACACATCTGGGAGGGCGTCTCGTCGGCCACCACCAGGTCCAGGCCGATCATCAACACCCGCGACGAGCCGCACGCCGACGCGGAGCGGTTCCGCAGGCTGCACGTGATCGTCGGTGACTCCAACATGAGCGAAACGACGACGCTGCTCAAGGTCGGCGCGACGGACCTGGTGCTGCGGATGGTCGAGGCGGGCACCGTCATGCGTGACCTCACGCTGGAGAACCCGATCCGGGCGATCAGGGATGTCAGCCATGACATGACGGGCAGGCGAAAGGTGCGGCTGGCCAACGGGCGTGAGGTCAGTGCCCTGGACATCCAGCACGAGTACCTGTCCAAGGCACGGGACTTCACCGACCGCAAGGGCCCCGACCCGATTACCGAGCGGGTTCTCGGCATGTGGGAGCGGGCGCTGAACGCCGTGCAGACGGGTGATCTCGGACTGGTCGCGCGAGAGATTGACTGGGTGACCAAGTACCAGCTGATCGAGCGCTACCGGGCCAAGCACGACCTGCCGCTATCCTCGCCGCGGGTGGCCCAGCTCGATCTCGCCTACCACGACGTGCATCGCGGGCGGGGCCTGTACTACCTGCTGCAGCGTCGCGGCGCTGTCCAGCGGGTCTGCAGGGATATCGACATCTTCGAGGCGAAGTCGGTGCCGCCGCAGACCACGAGGGCCCGGCTGCGCGGCGAGTTCATCAGGCGGGCACAGGAACGGCGGCGGGACTTCACGGTCGACTGGGTGCACCTCAAGCTCAACGACCAGGCCCAGCGCACAGTGCTGTGCAAGGACCCGTTCCGGTCTGTCGATGAACGCGTGGAGAAACTGATCGCCGGAATGTGACACTAGCGCTGATCTGCACTGAGCCGTGCCGCGCTCGGTGATCCGTGTCGTCTGGGCCAGACGCCCAGCATGAGCGGGTAGGCTGGCCTGGCTCATGATCCCGACAACGAGGTCTTTCTTATGCGACGCATCGCAGTTGCGCTTTCCGTTCCGTTGATCGTCACTGCGGCCTTGGCTGGCTGCGGTTCGTCGGCTCCATCGTCGGCGGCAGCCAGCCCCAACACCGCGGTCTCGGTGTCCGGCACATTCGGCGAGGCGCCCGCTGTGTCGATCCCGGCCAAGAACGCGGGCACCAACCTGGCCGTAAAGACGGAAATCCAGGGAAATGGGCCGGCTCTAGGTAAGACCGATGCATTCGTCGGGAACTATGTCGTTTATATCTGGAGTGGTGCCACGCACAAGCTGGCGCTCAGCACATATAAGGCAACGCCGCAAGTCCTCTCGGGCACGCTGCTGCCCGGGCTGGAGACCGCGCTGCGCGGCAAGAAGATGGGCAGCCGGGTCCTGGCCGTGCTGCCGCCCAAGTACGCGTACGGCGCCACCGGGAACACCCAGGTCGGCGTGACCGCGAAGGACACCCTGGTCTTCGTCGTTGACATGATCAAGGACTTCCCCGCGACCGCGTCGGCATCCGGCAAGCAGGTGTCCGACGGCGGCAACGGCCTGCCGACTGTTACCGCGCCGACGGGTGCCGCGCCGGCGGTCAAGATCCCGTCCACCGCCCCGCCCAGCAATCTGGTGGTCAAGACACTGATCAAGGGCACCGGAGCACCGCTCGCGAAGGGCCAGGAAGTCATCACCCAGTACGTCGGTGTCCTGTGGCGGACCGGCAAGACCTTCGATTCGTCATGGAAGCGCGGTGCGCCGTTCGGATTCCAGCTCGACGCGACACCAGCCCAGATCATCCCCGGCTGGGACAAGGCTCTGGTGGGCGTGCCGATCGGCAGCCGCGTCCTGCTGGTGATCCCGCCGGCCGACGGCTACGGCAAGACAGGTAACTCAGCGGCCGGGATCAAGGGGACGGACACCCTCGTTTTCGTCATCGACATCCTCGGCGCTGTTCAGGGCGCAGCCGCATAGGCCGGGTTCAGCGCAGCAGCTTGTCCAGGCGGATCGGCAGGTCAGGCACCCGGATGCCGGTGGCGTGATAGACCGCGTTCGCTATCGCGGCCGCAGCGCCGACGATGCCGACCTGCGGACGGCACTGTTCCGTGCGGAGGTACCGACTCGCCGGCTCGCCGACCAGGCCGCCCGAGGCTCGCAACTGGTCCCGGGCGTCCGGCTTCCCCGGTGTCAGGCCTGCAGGGCGTCCGGCTCCCGGGCGTCAGGCCGCTCGCTGATCGCGTCTGCGATCAGGCTAAGCCCGATGCCGAGCATCCACACGTCCTTGGCAATCGGGACGCCCTGCTGGCTTGGCCGCACACTGTGCGCCTCGCGCAGCCCCGGGGTGCGCAGGTACAGGCCAAGCAGCCCGGCGGAAAACGCGGTCAGGCCCGCTCCGGCCAGCGCAGCAGGTATCACCGGGAGCAGCAGCGCTGAGCCAAGCGCGATCTCCCCGGCCGACAGCATCCGGGCGAAGTCCTTCGGCTTGATGTTCTTCAGGAACGGATAGGTCCCCGCGGCCATCCCGTGCAGCCGGGCGGCGGCCTCCTCGTCCGCTGACCACTTCCCGATGCCGGCGTTGAGAATGAATGCGCCCGCCGCCAGGCGGCCCGGGCTACGCCGCACCTTCACCGCGATCCTCATCAGCAACCGTCACCCTTCAGTTCGGTAGGAGTACCGGCCCGCAGCGAGCCAGGCCGGGCAGGTCTGTAGTCAGTTCCACCGCTCGAATGGCTCGTTGATGACCTGGCCCGCCAAGAACGCGGGCAACAGCCATGGCAAGCGGCCCGGGTAGAACCGCTCGCTGCTGGAGAGAATCTCGCTGACCTCCCACCATCGGGAGCCGACATAATCTTCCAGTTCCGTTGCCGTCCTGCCCCCGTCGATGATATCTGGCTGGTCGGCCGCGATCCTGGCCAGCACCACGACCTCGTGCTGGAGCCGCCGGACGCCGCGTGAGTGCCAGGTGGCGTCGCGCCGCCAGCTGGGCGGGCCGACGTCGTCCGGGTCAAGGCTCAGCCCGGTCTCCTCCCTGATTTCCCTGACCGCGGCGTCCACATAGGACTCACCAGGCTCAATGCCGCCACCGGGCAGTTCCCACCAATCGCCCGAATCGGCCGTGCGGGCGTGAAAGAGCAAGATCCGCTGGCCGGCATCGGCGAGCACCACGCGGACCGCGGCTCGTTCCAGGTCGTAGCGGAACTCATCCATGCGTCACCTCCCCGGCACGCATCGCCGATACGGCGCGCCGATGCGTGCCGGGTTGAGACGGTGGAGCATGGCCTGCCGCCCTCATCGGGGCGGCCAGATGCTCTTGGCACTGAGTTTCGCATCCGTGCGGGACAGCACCGCCGCATGCCGCCCGGCCGCCGCTGCGCCGAGGAAGTAGGCCAGATCATCGTCAAGACCGCGACCCATCGTGGACAGCGGCACCGGGCAGGCCCGCAGTACCTCGTGCAGCCCGGCCACGCTCACCTGGATCAGGTCGTGCCTGGCCGCCAGCGGCGCGGCGGCGGCGCGCAGCCGCGCGCCGAAGTCGCCGGGCAAGTCGGGCAGCACCACGTCGGCCCGGGCCAGCGCCACCCGGCCGTAGGCGGTCAGGCTGTGGTGCGAGATGCCACGGTGCCGCTCGCGCGGGTCCGCCTCGCTGATCCGCAGCGAGGCTACCGGCCTGCCGTGCAGGACCGCCGCCGCGTTGACCGCCTCGCCTGCGGCCACCCCGGTGAAGCCCCATTTCGTGCCGGTGCCCAGGTTGCCAGGGCCCTGTGACACGACAGCGAGTTCCGCGCCGAGCACGTGCCTGGCCGCGAGCAGCCCGCTGTGCAGCGTGACCGCCTCCAGGTCACCCCCGAAGGCCTGGCCCACCGTCACGGTCGCGGCCAGCCAGCCCATTTCCCGCAGCGCCGCGCCGGTCCGGGAAAACCAGGCTGGCAGCGCGCCGCCATCGAGCATCACGTAGACCACCCGTGGCAGCGCCGCCGCGGCGCGGCCGGCTGCGGCCGGGCCGGTTGCGGCAGGCGCGCTGGCCTGGCCTGGCCCCGGCACACCAGCATCCCTGGCCGCGGGACCAGCGCTCGCCATCCGTTCGGCATGAAAGGCGGCAACCACCGCGGGCAGTGCCGAGTGCAGGTCGGCCACCACCACCGGCATCCCGCCGAGATCGTCGGCCTCGGCGAGCACATCGTGGAACGCCGAGCCCTGCTCGTCGGCGCCGGGCACGCACGTCTGCAGCGGCGTGTACCTGGCCTTGACCAGGTGCCCCGGGCCGGCCGGGTCCGGCGGCAGCCGGTCCGGGAGGGCGATCACCAGCGCGTAGCCACCGGTGCCCAGCCCGAGATCGAGTGCGCTGGTATTGAGCAGTACCCGGTCGCCGGGCTGTGGCCGGCCGGTCAGGCCGGGGTAGGCAAGCGCGAGGATCCGCGCGTCGCCGACCTCGGCCTCGAGCTCGACCGCGCCCGCCCATTCCCGCCGGACGCCGGCAATCACGCCACTCCGCCACCTGATCACTCCGGCAGGTTACCGGCGCGGGCGCGGCCCGGGGGCGCCGCGCCTTGTCACGCTTGCGCCAAAAGCACGCCACTACGCCACCTGACCGCTCCGGCGCGGTAGCGTCGGTGCGGGGAAAGGGATGGCGATGTCCAGGCGGAAGACCGAGCGGCTGCTCAGCCTCGTCGTTTGCCTGCTGTCGGCACGGCGATACCTCACCGCTGGCCAGATCAGGGATGCTGTCCCCGGCTACCCGGAGTCGTTCGATGCTTTCAAGCGCATGTTCGAGCGGGACAAGGACGAGCTGCGTGAACTCGGCATCCCGCTGGAAACCGGGACAAACGGCCTTGACGAGGAACCTGGCTATCGCATCCCGCGCCAGGCTTACGTGCTGCCTGAGATCAGGCTAGAGCCGGATGAGGCAGCGATCCTCGGTCTCGCCGCGCGGGTCTGGCGGCGAGCCGAGCTGGCCGGCGCGGCGGCCGGGGCGCTGCTCAAGCTGCGGGCGGCCGGAATCGATGCGGAGGAGACCACCCAGCCGGGAATCGAGCCCAGGCTGCAGACCGGCGAGCCGGCTTTCGGCCCGCTGTGGCAGGCCGTGCGCGACGGCCGCCCGGTGAGCTTCGGCTACCGGGCGGCGGGCCGTAGCTCGTCGCAGCAGCGTCACCTCGAGCCGTGGGGCGTCGTCAACAGGCACGGCCGGTGGTACGTGGCGGGGCAGGACACCGACAGGGGAGAGGTGCGGGTGTTCCGGCTCAGCCGCATCGACGGGACGGTCGCGTTCACCGGGCCTCCCGGCGCGGTCAAGGTCCCGGCGGGGACCGACGTCAGGCAGATCGTTATCACCCGGGACATCGAGCCGGAGGTGCGGCGCACGGCCGTGCTGCGGGTGCGCCGCGGGGCCGGTTTCTGGCTCAGGCGGCAGGCCACCGCAGAGCGGCCTGACGCGGAACATCCGGGCTGGGACCTGGCCGAGGTGCCGTTCTCTGGCACCGGCTGGTTCAGTGACCACATCGCCTCCTTCGGCGCGGACGTAGTCGCGATCGAGCCCGCTGACCTGCGAGAGGCGGTCATCAGGCGGCTGAAGGGGGCACTGGCATGAGGACGGCCGCCACACCGGGGACCGGAACCCAGGCCACCGCAGCCGACCGGCTGCAGCGGCTCCTCGCGCTGGTGCCCTACGTCGTCAGCAGGAACGTGGTCGGGCTGGCCGAGACGGCGACGGCGTTCGGCGTCAGCGAGCATCAGCTTGTCGACGACCTGAACATGCTGTGGTGTGTCGAGCTCCGCTCGCCCGATCCCTACTGCCCGATCGACTTGTCCTACGAGGGCGGCGAGATCGTCGTGAGCCAGGCGGAGTCCATCGACCGGCCGTTGCGGCTCGGGGTGGACGAGGCGAGCGCGCTGCTTGTCGCCCTGCGGATGCTGGCCGAGGTGCCGTCTCTCGATGACCGCTCGGCGCTCAGCCGCACGATCGCCAAGCTGGAGGAGGCGGCAGGGGCGGCCGGAGCGCCGAGCGCGCAGGTGGCCGTTCAGGTCGACGACCATGGCGCGGGCAGCGTGCTCGCCCGGCTGCGGGAGGCGGCCGAACGCGGCAGGCGGCTGCACCTGTCGTACTACGTTCCGGGCCGCGACGAGGCCACCGAGCGCGATGTGGATCCGATGCGGTTGCTCGTCGTGGACGGCAGGACCTATCTGGAGGGGTGGTGCCTGCGCGCGGAGGCGGTCCGGCTGTTCCGGCTGGACCGGGTGCTTGCCCTGACCGTGCTGGACCAGCCCGCCGCGGTGCCGCGGCACGCGCGGCACCGCGACGTGGACCAGGGCCTGTTCCGGCCATCGCCCGGCGATGTCGAGGTGGTGCTCGAGCTGTCCCCGCCCGGCCGCTGGGTCGCGGAGTACTACCCGTGCCAGGAGGTCACCGAGCTCGGCGATGGCAGGCTGCGAGTGAGCCTGCGCACCCCCGACATCAGGTGGGTGCGGCGGCTCGCGCTGCGGCTCGGCGAGGATGGCCGGGTGCTCTCCCCGCCCGAGCTCGCGGCCGGCGTGCGCGAGGACGCCGCCGCGGCGCTGGCCGGGTACGCCGGGTGAAGAGCATCGCAGGTCGCGGGAGCGCGACCGGGTGATTTCGGTGGCCGGCGAGGAACGCGGGCCTGCTGGCCGCGTGTAGAATCACCCACAAGTGACCCCGGCAGCGCGGGGCCTATGCTCCCGGTGAAGAGGGCGGACATGATTGGCGACCTGTTTGACAGCCCATGGAAGATCCTGATCGTCGCGGTGGTGTTGATCGTGCTGTTCGGATCGAAGAAGCTGCCGGACGCGACCCGGTCGATCGGCCGCTCGCTGCGCATCCTGAAGACTGAGGTCCAGGGCCTGCACACTGAGGATGAGGTACCCGAGGAAGCCAAGGCCGCCTCGCCCCAGCAGCAGCAGATCGACCAGCTGCAGCTGCAGCTCCGCGAGCTTCAGCAGCAGCAGTCGGCCACCGGCCACGCGGCGACCGCGAACGGCGCTCCGCTGACGGAGACCCAGCGGACCCAGCAGCCCGGCTGACTCGGCTAGTCCTGTAGCCGACCATGCCCAAGCTGGCTGACACCGTCACAGGCGCGCGCGTGCTCGGAACCCGGTTCCTGCAGTCGCAGCGGTCGGTGAACCCCGAAGGCCGGATGCCGCTCATGGAGCACATCCGTGAGCTGCGGAACAGGGTGCTGAAGGCGCTGCTGGCGCTGGCCGCGGGGATGGCCATCGGCTTCATTCCCGCCGTCTTCCAGCGGGTCTGGACGTTCGTCGAGCATCCGTTCTGCGCCGCTACGATCCGTGGGCGGACCGGCTGCAGCCCAGTGCTGGGGTTCGGCCATCAGCTGATCATCAACGGCGTCTTCGACGCGTTCATGCTCCGGGTGAAGATCGCGTTTTTTGTCGGGCTGATCCTCACCTGCCCGATCTGGCTGTACCAGATCTGGGCGTTTATCGCCCCCGGGCTGTACCGGCGGGAGAAGCGGTGGACGTACGCGTTCGTGGGCATCGCGGTACCGCTGTTCGTGGCCGGCGGCGGCCTGGCGTACGTGGCGATGAGCCGGGGCCTGCGGTACCTGCTCGGCCTGGCCCCGACCGGTATCACGCCGCTGATCACCGTTGACACCTATCTGGGTTACGTCATTGCCATGCTGCTCGGCTTCGGGCTGGCCTTCGAGCTGCCGCTGGCGATGGTGATCCTCAACATGGGCGGCGTCCTCACGCACGAGCGGATCCGCAAGTGGCGCCGGATGATCATCTTCGGCGTGTTCGTGTTCGCCGGCATCGCCTCGCCGAGCCCCGATCCGGTCACCATGCTGCTGCTGGCCGTTCCTTGCGTCGTGCTCGTCGAGATGGCTGAGGTGGTCATCTGGGCGAACGACAGGCGGCGCGCCAACCGGCCGTCACTGTACGCGGGGCTGAGCGACGATGAGCTGTCCCCGATCGACCTCGACGCGGCGTCCCGGGACGGCGTTGACATCGGCCGGGGGACCGGCCCGGGCGGCTGACCAGGCCTGACCCGGCCTGACCGGGCTGAAAGCAGGTCCCGGCGCCGGACCGCTAGCGATGGCGTGCGAGTTCCGCTGACGGCGCCGCCTACTCTTGATCACATGAGCACCCCGGCTAGCCCGGCCAGCCCCGCAGAACGTTACGCCGCGGTACGCGGGCGCATATCGCGGGACGGACCGGAGCTCACCGCCTTCCAGCAGCTCTACGACTTCAGGTTCGACGACTTCCAGCTGCAGGCATGCAGGGCTTTGAACGCGGGTCACGGGGTCCTTCTCGCAGCGCCCACGGGATCGGGCAAGACGGTGGTCGGAGAGTTCGCCGTGCACCTGGCCCTCGCCGAGGGCCGGAAATGCTTCTACACGACGCCGATCAAGGCGCTGTCCAACCAGAAGTACTCCGACCTGGTTCGCAGGTATTCCGCCGCCAAGGTCGGCCTGCTCACCGGTGACAACAGCGTCAACGGCGAGGCGCCGATCGTCGTGATGACCACCGAGGTGCTGCGGAACATGCTGTACGCGGGGTCGCCGACGCTGGCGGGCCTCGGTTATGTGGTCCTCGATGAGGTGCATTTCCTCGCGGACCGGTTTCGCGGCGCGGTCTGGGAGGAGGTGATCATCCACCTGCCCGAGTCCGTGCGGCTGGTCGCTCTGTCGGCCACGGTGAGCAACGCGGAGGAATTCGGCGACTGGCTTTCCCAGGTGCGCGGCGGGACCAGCGTGATCGTCGATGACAACCGCCCGGTGCCGCTCTGGCAGCACATGATGGTCGGCTCCAGACTGTATGACCTGTTCACCAGCGGCCGCAGTGCTAACGGGAACGGCACCAGGCCAGCTGACGATGTACGGCCGGTGGTCAACCCAGAGCTGGCGCGCGTCGCACAGCGGGACACCTGGGCGCAGCGCAAGGCCCCAAGCAGGCCGGGCCGCGGCAGCCGCCGGCCGCCCAGGTTCCGGGTGGCCAGCCGCCCGCAGGTGATCGGCCGGCTGGACGCGGCGGGGCTGCTTCCGGCGATCACGTTCATTTTCAGCCGGGCTGGCTGCGACGCCGCGGTGCTCCAGTGCCTGGCCGCCGGGCTGGTGCTGACCACCCCGGAGGAAGCTGACGAGATCACCGCGCTGGTCGAGGAGCGCATGTCGGGCATTCCCGACGAGGATCTCGGCGTGCTCGGCTACCGTGAGTGGCTTTCCGGGCTGCGGCGCGGGCTCGCCGCGCATCACGCCGGCATGCTGCCGACGTTCAAGGAGGTCGTGGAGGAGCTGTTCGCGGCCGGGCTGGTGCGCGCAGTGTTCGCCACCGAGACCCTCGCGCTCGGTATCAACATGCCTGCACGAACCGTCGTCATCGAGCGGCTTGACAAGTGGAACGGCGAGACGCACGCGGACCTGACCCCCGGCGAGTACACCCAGCTCACCGGCCGGGCCGGACGGCGCGGCATCGACGTCGAAGGACACGCGGTCGTGCTGTGGCAGCCGGGGATGGATCCCGCCGCGGTGGCCGGGCTGGCAGGTACCCGGACCTATCCGCTGTCCTCCAGCTTCCGGCCGTCCTACAACATGGCGGTCAACCTGGTCGGCTGGGCCGGGCGGAAGCGGGCCGCCGCGCTGCTTGAGTCCTCCTTCGCCCAGTTCCAGGCCGATCGTGCGGTGGTCGGCGTGGCCCGGCAGGCCAGGCGCGCCAGGACAGCGATGGAAGATCTCGCGCCCCACTGCGAGCTCGGGGACTTTGCCGAGTACGCGGCCCTGCGCCGGGAGCTGTCGCAGCTCGAGGCCGATCAGTCCCGGCAGCGCTCGGCGGCTAGGCGGGCCGAGGCGCTGCGGTCGCTTGAGCAGCTCAGGCGCGGTGACATTATCCGTGTCCCGAGCGGCAGGCGCGCAGGTGTCGCGCTGGTGCTCGACCACGGGATGACCGCCGGGGATCTTCCGCTGCCGCTGGTGCTGACCGCCGATCAGCACGTCAAGCGGCTCTCGGTTAATGACTTCCCGGTGCCCGTGACGCCGATCGACCGGATCCGGGTACCCAGCTGGTTCAGCGTCCGCTCGGCCAAGCACCGTAGGGACCTCGCTGCCACGATGCGCAACAAGCTAGCCGACCGCGATCTGGGCAGGCCAGCGCGGGCCGGCCAGGGCGCGGCCGACGACGACAGCGATATCGCCCGGCTTCGCCGCAGGCTGCGCCAGCATCCCTGCCACGGGTGCCCAGATCGCGAACAGCACGCCAGGCAGGCCGAGAAACAGGTGCGGCTTGAGCGCGAGGCGGAGGCGCTCGAGCGCCGGGTGGCCGGGCGCTCACATGTCATCGCGCGGACGTTCGACCGCGTGTGCGCCCTGCTTGAGCAGCTGGGATACCTGCACGGTGATACGGTCACGGCGGAAGGCAGGCGGCTCGCGGGCCTCTACACCGAACTCGACCTGCTGACCGCCGAATCCCTGCGCAGGGGACTGTGGGACGAGCTGGCGCCCGCCGAGCTCGCGGCCTCCGTGTCGGCGCTGACGTTCGAATCGCGTAAGCCTGACGAAGGCGCCCCGGCTCGGCTGCCGCCCGGCCGCAGCCGGGAGGTGATCGCGGCGATGGTCCGGGTCTGGGCCGAACTCGATGCTGCCGAGAAGGAGCATCAGCTGTCGTTCCTGCGCGAGCCCGACCTTGGCTTCGCGTGGGCGGCGCATGCCTGGGCGCGCGGCCAGCAGCTGGAAAAGCTGCTGTCGCCTGACCTCACGCCTGGTGACTTTGTCCGGGCCATCAAGCAGCTGATCGACCTGCTAGACCAGATCGCCGCCGCGGCAGGATCAGCGCCGGTCGCACGCACCGCGCGGACCGCGATCAATGCCCTGCGCCGTGGCGTAGTTGCCTACTCGTCCGTGGGTTAGCGGAGCGGTAGCGGCGTCGTTGAGAAGTTGACGTTGGTGCCCGCGTGCGCCCCGCCAGGCGCCGTAGCCGCCGGTTAGCTCGTCCGCTGGGCTACCAGGTCGGCGTGCCGTTCATTGTGGCGCTTCGGGGAGGCCTGGCCCGTGGTCCGGGGGCTTGACCAACAATGGACGGCCCGGATCCCCGTCGTCACAACTGCTTGCGCTGGCCAGGGCGGGCATTCAGGCTCTCGGCGAGGGCGCGCAACTTCGCCGCCGTCGCATTGGCCATGGGCGTTCCGTGGCCGGGCGCCAGCACCTGTGGATCAAGCCTGGCGAGCGCGGCAACAGACTGCTTGGCCGCCGGCCAGTTCCAGGTCGAGATCCACGGAGGGCCAGAAACCCGCTGCTTCCACCGCAGCAGATCCCACAAGGAATTGAAATTGAGGGTCAGCACCGCATCGCCCGTGATCAAGACCCGGTCACTGGGCCTGAAAAAGCAGACATGTCCCGGGGTATGGCCCGGGGCGGGGATGCACTCCCAGTCCGGAAGCCCCGGAACGCAGCGGAGCGCAGGCTGACCGTCGGGCCCGGATGCCAGCGTGGATGAGAGGCCACCTGGACCAGTTGATGGCGTTTCTTGGACGGCGGCCACTTTCGACCGAGTGACCGGTCGGACGGCATGCCGTCCGCCTCATGAGGCGGCGGTGGCTGGGGGGCCGTGGCTGTGCAGGGTGCGCCTGCGGTCGGGGCTGGTGGCGGTGACGGTGCCGTCGGGGTGCAGGGCGATGCCCCAGCCCCACCGGTGGATGGCGATCAGG
>JBEKIF010000003.1:0-131158 GCA_050011895.1 Streptosporangiaceae bacterium
CCCACGACGGCCGGGCGGATGGACTCCTACGTGGACCTGTTCCAGGCCGCGGGCGGCTCGCTGGTGATGGTCGCCAAGGGAAACCGGTCCGCCGCGGTCACCGCCGCGTGCAAGCAGCACGGCGGGTTCTACCTGGGCTCCGTCGGCGGCGCGGCGGCCAGGCTCGCCCGCGACTGCATCACCCGCGTCGACGTGCTCGAGTATCCGGAGCTTGGCATGGAGGCGGTGTGGAAGATCGAGGTGCGTGACTTCCCCGCGTTCATCGTCGTGGACGACAAGGGCAACGATTTCTACGCCGACGTGACCGGGCCGAAACAGCCGCTGCTCACGATCGGCGGCCCGGGCGGATGACCGACGGGCCGGTGACCGACGGGCCGGTGGCCGACGGGCAGGGCGAGTACCGCACCGAGCGCGACTCGATGGGGGAAGTCCAGGTACCAGCCGACGCGCTGTGGGGCGCCCAGACGCAGCGGGCGTTCCAGAACTTCGGCGGGGTCACCCGCGAGCGGGTACCGCTCGAGGTGATCATCGCGCTCGCCCGGATCAAGTCCGCGGCCGCCGCGGTCAACGCCGCGCTCGGGGTGATCGACGCGGACATGGCGCGGGCGATCGACGAGGCCGCCCACGAAGTGGCGTTCGGCGAGACCGACGACGGAAGGCAGCAGTACGGCCACTTCCCGGTCCCGGTGTTCCAGACCGGATCGGGCACCTCGACGAACATGAATGTCAACGAGGTGATCGCGCGGCTGGCCAGCCGACGGCTCGGCCGGCCGGTACACCCGAACGACCACGTGAACGCCTCGCAATCGTCCAATGATGTCTTCCCGTCCGCGGTCCACGTCGCGACCGCAGCGCTTCTGGCGGATCCGCTGGCCAGCTCGCTCCAGCATCTCGCCGAGACGCTGGAGACCAAGGCGGCGGAGTTCGCCGATGTCGTCAAAAGCGGCCGGACGCACCTGATGGACGCGACGCCGGTCACGCTTGGCCAGGAGTTCAGTGGCTATGCGTCGGCGATCAGGCATGCCATGAGGCGGATCCACGCGGTCCTGCCCGAGGTCGGCGAACTACCGCTCGGCGGCACCGCCGTCGGCACCGGGCTGAACGCCCCGCCGGGTTTTGCCCGCATGGTCATTGACCGGCTGTCCGGCGGCAATTTTCCGCTGACCGAGGCGGAGAACCATTTCGAGGCGGCAGGCGGCCGGGACTCGCTGGTCGCCGCCAGCGGGGTGCTCCGGACGATCGCGGTCAGCCTCTACAAGATCTGCAACGACCTGCGGCTGATGGGCTCGGGGCCGCGGACCGGGCTGGCCGAGATCGGCATCCCTGACCTGCAGCCCGGGTCGTCGATCATGCCGGGAAAGGTCAACCCGGTCATTCCCGAGGTGGTCTGCCAGATCTGCGCTCAGGTGATCGGCAATGACGCCGCGGTAGCGTTCGCCGGGGCAGCGGGAAACTTCGAACTGAACGTGATGATTCCGGTTATGGCCAGGAACCTGGTGGAATCCATCAACCTGCTGGAGGCAGGGTCCCGGGTACTCGCCGACGAATGCGTCGCCGGGATCACGGCCAACGTCGGCCGGCTGCGGCACAACGCCGAGTCCTCGCCCGCGATCGTGACCGCCCTCAACAGGTTCATCGGGTACGAGGCCGCGGCTGCCGTCGCGCACGAGGCACTGGACACCGGCAAGACAATCAGAGAGGTAGTGATCAGTCGCGGGCACGTGGCCAGGGGCGAGATCACCGAGGCGAAGCTCGACGAAGCGCTCGACGTGCTCGCCATGGCCTGGCCGCAGGCCGAGAGGTAGCACCCCGCCGAGCTACCGCACTGAGCCATCGCACTGAGCTATCGCACTGTCACGCATCGCGAAATAGCCGAATTCTCATCCCGCTCACAGGAATCTCGCTGGCGGCGCCGTGTATGGTCCGGCCATGCATGCAGTGGGCACCGGCGACCTGGTCGCCGGCCGTTACCGCCTTCACGGCCAGATCGGCCGCGGCGCTATGGGTATCGTCTGGCGCAGCAGGGATGAGCTGCTTGACCGGGATGTCGCGGTCAAGCAGGTCCTGATCGCCGCGCCAGGTCCCGCCGACGCGGACGCCGACACCGCGTCCCGGCGGACGCTGCGTGAGGCCAAGACCGCCGCCCGGCTGAGCCACCCCAGCGTGGTGAAGGTATTCGACGTGGTCGAGGAAGACGGCAGCGCGTGGATCGTCATGGAGCTTGTGCACGCGCGATCGCTGGATCAGGTGGTAGCCGAAGACGGCCCGTTGCGGCCAGCCGAGGCGGCGGGCGTGGGCCAGCGCCTGCTCAGCGCGCTTGCCTCCGCGCATGCGGCCGGCGTGCTGCACAGGGACGTCAAGCCGAGCAATGTACTGATAACGCCGGACGGCGGTGCGGTGCTGACCGACTTCGGCATCGCGACCTTCGCGGACGATCCCGGCCTCACCCAGGCCGGCATGGTCGTCGGCACGCCGGGCTTCACTGCGCCTGAGCGCGTCCGCGGTGAGCCCGCGACGCCGGCATCCGACTTGTGGTCATTGGGCGCCACCTTGTACGCGGCAGTGGAGGGACGGGGGCCGTTCGATCGTCCAGGCGGGTCGGCGGTGGTCACGGCAGGGGTGATGAACGAGGACGCCC
This sequence comes from Streptosporangiaceae bacterium, assembly GCA_050011895.1. Taxonomy (GTDB): domain Bacteria; phylum Actinomycetota; class Actinomycetes; order Streptosporangiales; family Streptosporangiaceae; genus DATBGO01. The sequence continues at coordinate 2,639 of JBEKIF010000003.1, forward strand.
CCCGGTCGCCATCTGCGGGGCCGCTCGGCCCGGTCATCGAGGCACTGCTGCGCGCGGATCCGCGGGCTCGCCCAGGCGCTGTCGCCGCGGCCCGGCTGCTGTCTGGTGCGGCCGAGCAGGCACGGGCCGACCCGGGTACCGCTGGCGGCCGGTGGCCCGGGCAGGCTCCCGCAACCCGGGCAGCAGCGGCCGGCCCCGGCCTGGCGGCCGATGCCACCATTTCCGCGTGCCACAGTCCGGACGCGCGCACTGAGCCAGGGGACGTTCCTGACCTGCCGGGCTCTCCGGCGTTCGCTGATCTGCATGAGTTCCCTGACCTGCCAGCCTCGGCCGAGCTGTCCGCATCCATGGAGCTGCCAGCGTTCCTGGACATGCCGCAGCTGGCCGGCCCGGCCGGGATACCGCCGGATCAGGCCGTGCCGTGGAGCCCGGCCGGCCCGGCTGCCAGCTGGGATGCCGCCGACCCGCTGAGCCTGCCCGGCGCCGCCCGGCCTTCGTCGCCAGCACCGCCGTCGTCGCCAGCACCGCCGTCGTCGCCAGCACCGCCGTCGTCGCCAGCACCGCCAGGAGGCGGCGCAGGCCGGCCGGGTGACGGCGGGCGGACGTCCTGGCACCGGCGGGCGCTGGTAGCGGCCGCCGGGGCGGCCGCCGTTGCGGTGGCCGGGGTCATCGCCTGGACGGCGTTCCCGCATCCGATGAACGCGGCCGCGGGGACGGCTGCGCCGCTGGCCCAGTCTCCGGGCGCCGGACGGGTACCGGCCGGGCACAGTTCGAGTCAGGGCACGCAGCCGGGCAGCCCGGCCAGCGGCAGCAATGGCGGCAGCAGCACAGGCAGTCCCGGCAGCCCGGCGGGCGGCACCGCCGCCAGCAGCTCGCATTCAGGGGCTGGCAGCACCGGCACGAACGGCGCCGGCGGCAGCGGGCAGAACGGTAGCAGCGGTAAGGGCAGCGGCGGCAAGACCGGCAGCAGCGGGACCGGCGGCAGCAGCGGGACCGGCGGCAGCGGAAGCACTCCCCCGCCGCTCGGCTATCGCTGGCTCAGCGTGCCCGCCGCCAGCACCGGGACCGCTGCCGGATTCAAGATCGCTATTCCAGGATCCTGGCCGGTGACAAGGCAAGGGCTGGCCTGGTACGCGGATCCCCCCGCGGGCAGCGCCTACATCGAGGTCAACCTCGCCTCGTTCAGCTATGCGCGGCCGGTCAACCAGGCGCGATTCCTGCAGGCAACGGCGATCAGCCAGCACGAATATCCCGGCTACCAGCGGGTTGCCATCTCGCCGGCCACCTACCGGGGCGTCCCCGCCAGTACCTGGCGGTTCAACTGGAGGCAGCAAAGCCTTGGCCACGTGGCCGTGCTGGAACTGCTGTTCAGCCTGACGACGGCAGCCGGACGGCAGGACTACGACCTCACCGTGTCGGCGCCGGCGCTTGGCTTCCCGGCCGCCCGTGCGGTCTTCGAGGAGAGCCTGCGCACCTTCACGCGGCTGACCTAGCCAGAACCGTCGGCGGCCCCCAGCCTGGCTGGGGGCCGCCGGGCCGGCCAGCGCCGTGCCTGCAGACGATGGTCAAGCTTGCTGCGACCGGCGTGCAGACGTGGCGCGGATCAGGGCGACGGCGTTGCCGAAGCCAACCGTCAGGCACGCGGGGTGCTTTCGGTCCAGACTGCCAACGAACTGGAGCGCTGTGACCAGGAATCGCCCAGAGTCTCTATGAGATGAATCACACCTCTAATGTCCTTGTTGCGACCTTTATAGCTCTCTTTACGATTCGACGCCCAGTGGACAGCCCCGGCATTCGGGCATTGCCGCTTCGCCCGGCGCGATCCGCGTCAAAAAATACGGCTGCGACGCAGTGCGTTACTCTCCGTTATAGCGCGGGAGTCGTAAACTCCCGGATGGCCTTACCGGCAACGATTTACCTGCGATCAGTGAGTAGTAAAGCGACTACGCACAGCTAATTAGTTGCCAGTAACTGTTGTCGGGAGCGATTCTTGCTGACGGTCAGTACCAGCCGTTGGCCTGCCAGAACGACCACGCGGCGCATGGGCTTCCATATCGGCCCTGAATGTAGCCGAGGCCCCACTTGATCTGCGTCGCCGGGTTAGTCTCCCAGTCCGCACCGGCGCTGGCCATCTTGGAGCCCGGCAGCGCCTGCGGGATGCCGTAGGCCCCGCTCGCGTTCTCCGCGTTGTACCGCCAGCCGCTCTCGCGGTCCCACATCTCGTCCAGGCAGCCGAACTGGGCGCTGGGCGACCAGCCGAACGACGACAGCATGTTGTAGGCGATGGACTGCGCGCTCCCTGGATCGGGCGCAGCCATACTGACCGTCACCGGGCTTGGGCTGCCGGAACCCGACGAAGCTGACGGGTCAGGTGACGGGGCCGGCGACGGCCTGGTCGCTACCTTAGGCGTGCTGACCAGGCTGAGCGTCTGCGACGCGGCGTCCATCAGGATCATCTGCTGGCGCTCCTGCTCGAGCACGACCGCTGCATGGCTATCGGGGATCTCCGCCACGACGGCGGCCGTCGGGTCGGCCCCGCCGCCGGACCGCAGCACCGCCGTGTAGACGCCGACCGAAATCGCCAGGGCAGCCGTGACAGACGTAATCAGGAGAACGCTAGTGCGCCGACGCGTGCGACGCTTGGCAGGAGCGCGCCTCCGGTGCTGTGACAATGCGGTCCTTCCGTCGGCCAAGCACGCCCAGCGCGGCGCTCGGCGTACGGACCACTGCGGTACAGGGCAGCGAGTCGCATGACGGTTCAGGCCAATGCAGCGGAACCACTTACACCTATCGAACGCAGAACCCGCAACATGTGGGTCCAGCACCGTCGGCGAACCACATTGCCAGAAGCGAACGGGGCGCCCAAGCGTTTCCGCGAAAAAAGCTGTGTCGTAAAGCCGGGAATTGCGTCCGCGCAGATCACAGCTTGGCAATACGTACCCTATCAATTACTGGCCGTAGGCGATCGATCCTGTGATCACCACCTGGGCGCAAGCACCTCGAGAGACACGCCGGCCGGGCCGCGCGGACCGGCCGCCCCTACCGCGACGCACCGGATCCGGCTAGCTTTCAAGCATGGAGTGGACGGGGCAAGCGGGGGGGCACGATGAGTAGCCCGGGGCCAGGACCCGGCGCTGGCGGTACCGGTCAGGTAGCCAGGCGCGGCAGGTGGGACATCGGCACCGGCGACGCGGAGACGGTCCTCGCCGAGGCGCGCAAGGCGCTGTTCGTCATGGTGGGCTTCCTGGCCGTCATCTGGATCCTGCAGATAGTGAACTGGGCTGATCACCAGCACCTCACGATTGAGTACGGCATCCGCCCGCGCGATGTGGCTCGCCTGCCGGACATCCTGAGCGCCCCGTTCCTGCACTTCAGCTGGGCTCACATCGAAGGCAACTCCGGGCCGCTGTTCATCTTCGGCTTCCTGGCCGCCTACCGCGGCGTGGCCAAGTTCGCCGCCGTGACTGTCCTTGTCATCCTGACCAGCGGCCTGGCCGCCTGGTTTACCGAGGCCCCGAACTCAGTAGGGGCCGGCGCCAGCGGCGTGGTCTTCGGTTACTTCGGTTACATCATGGTTCGCGGGTTTTTTGACCGGCACCCGATCGACATGCTGATCGGCGCGGTCATGGCGCTCTGCTTCGCCTATCAGTTCTCCGTGTTGCTGCCGCATGCCGGGATCGGCTGGCAGGCACACGTGGGCGGCCTCGTCGGCGGGATCCTGGCCGGCTGGATATTCAGGGACCGGCGGCCCGCTGGCCCAGGCGGGCCGCCTAAAGCGAAGCCGCCTAAGGGCCAAGCGCCGCCGACCAAGGGCACAGCCGTGCTCCCCACCGCGGGCTCGCGGGCCGAACTGTACAAGCAACTCGACGACATGGGCCTGTGACCCGGTCTTATAACGGTGACCTGGGCACCGCGCCTGACCGGTGACGGCTCGCTAGGACGGGTCGTCAGGGACGGCCGGCGGCATCCCAGCGGCTTCGCCCCCGGCCGGGGCCTCCCCGGCAGCGGCAGCCCCGCCCGCAGCGGCAGCCCCGCCCGCAGCGGCAGCATCGCCGGCCGACCTGTTCGGCACGCCGAGATGCCGCTCGATAGCGGCCAGGCGGTCATTTATCGTCATCAGCGCCCGCACGACCTCGCCGCGCTCCCAGGAGCGCTGGAGACCCCTGGACGGGCGCCTGGTTCCGGCCTCGCTCTCCTCCGTGTGCACTAGCTGGATAACCTTCTGCCGGACCCGGTTCAGGTCGGCGCCGAGCCGGACCAGGACCTGGGCGGCGACGCCCTCGCCCTCACGGATCAGGCCGAGCAGGATGTGCTCGGTGCCGATGTAGTTGTGCCCTAGCTGCAGGGCCTCCCGCAGCGACAATTCGAGGACCTTCTTGGCCCGCGGAGTGAACGGAATGTGCCCGGACGGAGCCTGCTTGCCGTGCCCGATGATCTCCTCGACCTGCTGGCGCACCGCCTCCAGGCTGACCCCGAGCGATTCGAGCGCCTCGGCGGCGACGCCCTCGCCCTCATGCAGCAACCCGAGCAGGATGTGCTCGGTGCCGATGTAGTTGTGATCGAGGATCCTGGCTTCCTCTTGAGCCAGCACCACGACCCGGCGCGCCCGGTCGGTGAACCTCTCGAACATCGTCACGCTCCGGGCAGCTCGGGCAAACCTGACGGTCCGCGCCGGATCCGGCCGCACGCGGTCGGTGGGACCACGGTGTCACCGAGTGCATGGCGCCGCTTCCTCTCAGTCTGCACCCGTGCCGGCAGTGCGGCAGCCACCGCAGCGCCGCTGGCCCCATCGGCGGACGGCAGCAGTGCCGCTTGCCTTGTGTAACACCGTTATGAAGCACTAGGCAGGACGGCGCCCACGCAGCCGCCAGCACGGCGTCACCTCCCGCTCTGCTGGCGCACGGACGATCGAGATCAGGGTAGATGCTGGTATCGCGGGCGACTGGGATACGTTGGTCGAAAGGGCCGTCCTCGCGGCCACTTGCTTCGCAGGAACTAACCTGACGCGTTCCATGGAGGCGCACAAGCGATGTCGACGATGGCGCATCTCGGTGTCTTCTCCTTGGCCAGGTGACGCTCCACGTCCAGACCACTCGCCGGAGAGGAGCAGTCACGTGCCGCTAGTTGTGCGGAACACCCCTCGAACAGATCTTGCGGTCGTCGACGGCCTGGCGCACGCGGGGGTGGCGACGGTGCACGAGGCCCAGGGCCGAACAGGGCTGCTGCGCTGCGACATCCGCCCGATCTTCCGGCCTGCCCGCGTCGCCGGCAACGCGCTGACCTGCGAGGTCGCTCCGGGCGACAACTGGTCGATCCACGTGGCCGTCGAACAGGCGCAGCCCGGCGACCTCCTCGTGGTCACCCCCACGAGCCCGTGCGATGACGGATACGTCGGCGACCTGCTCGCCGGGAGCCTGCTGGCGCACGGCGTCAGGGGGCTGGTCATTGACGCCGGTGTGCGGGACGTCGCGACGATGACGGAGATGGGCTTCCCGGTCTGGTCGAAGACGATCTCCGCCAAGGGCACGGTCAAGGAGACGCCAGGGAACGTCCAGACTCCAATCGTCTGCGGCGGCGGGTATGTCCGGCCAGGTGATGTGATCGTCGCCGACGACGATGGAGTCGTGGTCGTGCGGCGCGAGGAGGCGGCGACGGTGCTCAAGGCCGCCCAGGACCGAGAGGCCAACGAGGCGTCCAAACGGACCCGGCTGAACCGCGGCGAACTCGGCCTCGACATCTACGACATGCGCGATCGGCTCGCCGATAAGGGACTGCGCTACGTCGACGACGCGGACTCGCCGTGACCCAGACCGCCATCTCCTGCAGCGCCATGCGCGGTGGGACGTCCAAGGGCCTCCTGTTCCTCGCCAATGACCTGCCGGGCGACCGCGCGACGCGCGACGCCGTGCTGCTCGCCGCCATGGGATCTCCGGACCAGCGGCAGATCGACGGCATGGGAGGCAGCCACCCCCTGACGTCGAAGGTGGCCGTCGTGAGTCCGTCGCCCCGCGACAACGCGGACGTCGAGTACTTGTTCCTCCAGGTCTGGCCCGATCGGGCGGAGGTTTCCGACAGCCAGAACTGTGGCAACATGCTTGCCGCGGTCGGCCCGTTCGCGATCGAGCAGGGACTCGTGGCCGCGGGTGACCCGGTGACGCGCGTCCGCATCTGGATGCGCAACACCCAGACCCTCGCCACGGCGCTGGTCCAGACGCCGGGTGGGTGCGTCAGCTACGACGGACCCGCGCGCATCGACGGCGTGCCCGGCACCCACGCGCCCATCCCGATCGAGTTCGCCGACGTCGCCGGATCCTCGTGTGGCGCGCTGCTCCCCACCGGGAATGTGACAGACGTTGTCGAAGGAACGCGGGTGACGTGCATTGACAACGGCATGCCGGTCGTCTGCATCGCGGCGTCCGACCTCGGGCTGTCCGGGCACGAGTCACCGGCGGAACTCGAGGGCAACGCCGATCTGACCCGGCGGGTCGAGGCGATCCGGCGCGCTGCCGGGCCCTTGATGAATCTTGGAGACGTCACGGACGCGACGGTGCCCAAGATGAGCCTGCTGTCGCCCCCGGCGCACGGCGGCGCCGTCTCGACCCGGACATTCATCCCGCACCGCGTGCACGAGGCGATCGGGGTCCTGGGCGCGGTGTCGGTCGCCACGGCGTGCGTGCTGCCCGGATCTGTGGCGCACGCGGTCGCGGTCGTCCCGGCCAAGACCGAGGGCTCAACCGAGATCGAGGTCGAGCATCCCACCGGTTTCTTCACCGTCACCATCGAGGTGAGAGTGCCCGACGGCGCGGTCACCGTGACCAGGTCGGCGCTGTTGCGCACGGCCCGCCTGCTTATGCGCGGCCAGGTATTCGTGCCATCATCGGTGTGGAACCAGGGAGCTCCACTGTGATCATCGACTGCCACGGGCATTACACGACTGCTCCCTCGCCGCACAACGACTGGCGCCAAAGCCAGCTCACGGCGTTCTCGGAGGGCCGCAGCACACCGGCATACCCAGCCATCTCCGACGACGAGATCCGCGAGTCGATCGAGCAGAACCAGCTCCGGCTGCTCCGCGAGCGCGGCGCCGACATGACGATCTTCTCCCCGCGGGCGTCCGCCATGGCCCACCACGAGGGCGACGAGCGGGTCAGCGGCGAGTGGGCACGAGCGTGCAACGACCTCATCGCGCGCGTCGTCGAGCTGTACCCGGAGACGTTCACCGGCGTCTGCCAGCTGCCGCAGTCACCCGGTGCCGCGCCTGACTCCTCCGTCGCCGAGCTCGAACGCTGTGTCACCGAGCTCGGGTTCGTCGGCTGCAACCTGAACCCGGACCCGAGCGGCGGGAGGTGGACGGCGCCGCCGCTCACCGACCGGTACTGGTACCCCATCTACGAGAAGATGGCCGAGTTCGACGTGCCCGCCATGGTGCACGTCTCGAGCAGCTGCAACCCCGCCTTCCACGCGACGGGCGCGCACTACATCAACGCCGACACTACGGCGTTCATGCAACTGATCCAGGGCGACCTGTTCGCCGACTTCCCTGACCTGCGCCTGGTGATCCCGCACGGCGGCGGCGCCGTCCCGTATCACTGGGGCCGTTACCGCGGGCTCGCCGACATGCTGAAGAAGCCACCGCTGAGTGAGCACGTCATGAAGAACGTGTTCTTCGACACGTGCGTCTACCACCAGCCAGGCATCGACCTGCTTTTCGAGGTCATCGACGTCGACAACATCCTGTTCGGGTCCGAGATGGTGGGCGCCGTCCGGGGCATCGACCCCGAGACCGGCTACTACTTCGATGACACGAAGCGGTACGTCGACGCGCTCAGCCTGACCGACGCCGACCGCGCGAAGGTGTACTCGGGCAACGCCCGGCGGGTATACCCGCGTCTCGACAAGGCCCTGCGCGAGCGAGGACTGTAGATGACTGCCACGTTCCAGCCCGATGCCGACTGGCTCCCGTTCCACCCGGACCCCAGCAAGCCGGGCTACCTCCCGCCCCCGGGCGCGGTCGACGCCCACTGCCACGTGTTCGGTCCCGGCGACGTCTTCCCCTACGCACCGGAGCGGAAGTACACGCCGGCCGACGCAGGCAAGGAGCAGCTGTTCGCGCTGCGCGACTTCCTCGGCTTCGAGCGCACCGTCATCGTCCAGGCGACCTGCCACGGTGCCGACAACAGCGCTCTCGCGGACGCGCTGCTCGCCGCCGACGGCCGGGCACGCGGAGTGGCGACCGTCCGGCCCGGCGTGTCCCGGGCCGAGCTCACCGACCTGCATGCGGCCGGCGTCCGCGGCATCCGCTTCAACTTTGTGAAGCGCCTCGTCGACCCCAAGCCGGATGACTACTACCTGGGCCTGGCTGACCTCGTGGCCGAACTCGGCTGGCACGTCGTCGTGTACTTCGAAGCCGCCGACCTGGCCGAGCGCTGGCAGCTGTTCACCAGCTTCCCGACGGCCGTCGTCGTCGACCACATGGGCCGGCCCGATGTGTCGCAGCCGGTCGACGGCTCCGGCTTCGCGCTTTTCACGCGCTTCATGACCGAGCACGAGAACGTCTGGTGCAAGGTGAGCTGCCCGGAACGGCTGTCGGTCTCCGGCCCGCCGGAGTACGCCGACGTCGCCCCCTTCGCACGCCGCATCGTCGAGACGTTCCCCGGCCGCGTGCTGTGGGGAACCGACTGGCCGCACCCGAACATGAAGAGCCACATGCCCGACGACGGCGCCCTCGTCGACATCATCCCGCGGATCGCCCGAACCGATGACCTGCAGCGTCAGTTGCTGGTCGACAACCCTCTGCGCCTGTATTGGGAGGCCTGATGATGACGTACACCTCAGAGTTCGATGACATCCCGGGCACCCGGGTGTTCACCGCGGCGCGCGCGAAGCAGGGCTACCAGCTGAACCAGTTCTGCATGAGCCTGATGAAGCCGGAGAACCGGGAGCGGTTCAAGGCCGGAGAGCGGGCCTATCTCGACGAGTGGCCGATGACGGAGGCCCAGAAGCAGGCAGTGCTCGACCGCGACTACAACGCGCTGCTCGACGAGGGCGGGAACATCTACTTCCTGGCGAAGATCTTCGCCACCGACGGGCTCAGCTTTGTCCAGGCGGTCAGCACGATGACCGGCATGTCGGTGCCGGAGTACCAGCAGATGATGATGAACGGCGGGCGCTCGCCGGAAGGCTGGCGCTCCGTGAGGGAAGGTACCTGACATGGCCCGCATCACCGCCGGCTTGACCACCAGCCACGTCCCGGCCATCGGCGCCGCGATCGATCTCGGCAAGACCGAGGAGCCCTACTGGAAGCCCCTGTTCGCCGGCTACGACTGGACGAAGGCCTGGGCTGCCGAGAACGTCCCCGATGTGGTGATCCTCGTCTACAACGACCATGCGTCCGCCTTCACGCCGGAGCTGGTCCCCACGTTCGCGCTCGGCTGCGGCGACGAGTTCAAGCCGGCCGACGAAGGGTACGGCCCGCGCCCGGTCCCGGTCGTCCACGGCCGTCCCGATCTGGCGGCGCACCTGGCGGAGTCCCTCATCCTCGACGAGTTCGACCTCACCCTGATGTACAAGCTCGACGTCGACCACGGCCTCACCGTCCCGCTGTCCCTGGTCTACGGCCAGCCCGACGAGTGGCCGGTGCAGGTCATCCCGCTGGCCGTGAACGTGGTGCAGTACCCGCCGCCGACCGGTCACCGCTGCTACCGCCTGGGCCAGGCGATCCGCCGTGCCGTGCAGAGCTACGGCGGCGACCTCACGGTCCACGTCTGGGGCACCGGCGGGATGAGCCACCAGCTACAGGGGCCGCGCGCGGGGTTCATCAACTCCAAGTTCGACAACGCGTTCTTCGACCGGCTGATCGACGACCCGGAAAACCTGGCGCTCGTGCCGCACATCGAGTACGTGCGCGAAGCGGGCTCCGAGGGAATCGAGCTGGTCATGCAGCTGATCATGCGCGGCGCCATGGGCGACAAGGTCGACGAGCTGCACCGCTTCTACCACGTCCCCGGATCCAACACCGCGGTCGGGCACCTCGTGCTGCGGCCCGCCGACCTGCGGGCCGGGGCGGCGGGGTCCCGCCAGGAAGAGAACTAGACACATGCGGATCGCACTCGCCGGGGCCGGCGCCTTCGGCATCAAGCACCTCGATGGGCTCGCCGCCATCGACGGCGTAACCGTCACCTCCGTGGTCAGCCGCAGGCTGGAGCAGGCCGAGCAGGTTGCGCGGAAGTACGGCGCCGGCCACGCTTCGGTCGACCTTGCCGACGCCCTCGCCCGCGACGATGTCGACGCCGTCATCCTGTGCACCCCGACCCAGCTCCATCCGCAGCAGGCCATCGCCGCGATGCGCGCGGGAAAGCACGTCCAGGTCGAGATTCCGCTCGCCGACAGCTGGGCGGACGCGCTGGAAGTCGATCGCGTGCAGCGGGACACTGGCCTGATATGTATGGTCGGGCACACCCGCCGGTTCAACCCGTCGCACCAGTGGATCCACCGCCGGATCACCGCGGGTGAGCTGTCGATCCAGCAGATGGACGTGCAGACGTACTTCTTCCGTCGCACGAACATCAACGCGGCCGGCCACCCCCGCAGCTGGACGGATCACTTGCTCTGGCACCACGCCGCGCATACCGTCGACCTGTTCCAATACCAGACCGGCGAGGACGTCGAGATCGCCCATGCCGTGCAGGGGCCGCTGCATCCCGATCTGGGCATCGCGATGGACATGTCTATTCAGCTGCGGACGCCCAGCGGCCGGATTTGCACGCTGTCATTGAGCTTCAACAACGACGGGCCGATCGGGACCTTCTTCCGCTACATCTGCGACAACGGCACGTACCTCGCCCGGTACGACGACCTGGTCACCGGGCACGAGGAACCTGTCGACGTGTCGGCGGTCGACGTTTCCACCAACGGCATCGAGCTGCAGGACCGCGAGTTCATCGCGGCGATCCGCGAAATGCGCGAACCGAATTCCAGCGTTGGCGACGTCCTCCGCTGCTACCGGGTGCTCGGGGAGCTAGAGACTCAGCTCGCAAGCCAGCTGTAGCCCCCGACGCCGACCGACTGCTGCCACCTGCGCAGTTCCCTGGGCAGGTGGCAGGCTCGCTGTGCCTGGCCTGGAGCTTGCGCGGCGCCGGGCGCCCGGGCTGAGGGCCCTTCACCCTGCTACTTCAGCTGATGGCGGGCCATCACGACACGCAGGATCTGGTTGGTGCCCTCGTAGATCTGGGTAATCTTGGCGTCCCGCATCATCCGCTCTACCGGGTAGTCGCTGACGTACCCGTAGCCGCCGAGCAGCTGGACCGCATCCGTGGTCACGGCCATCGCCGTGTCGGATGCGAAGCACTTAGCGGCTGCCGACGTGAAGGTGAGGTCAGGAACTTTCTCGCCGGACATGGCGCGTTCCGAATTGGCGGCGGCCGCATAGGTCAGCTGCCTGGCCGCCGCGATCTTCATCGCCATGTCGGCCAGCATGAACTGAATTCCCTGGAACTCAGCCACCGCGTGGCCGAACTGCCGCCGCTCCCTGACGTACCCGGTGGCATAATCGAGCGCGCCCTGGGCGATGCCCAGCGCCTGGGCGGCGATCGTGATCCTGGTGTGGTCCAGCGTTGCCAGCGCGGTGCGGAAGCCGCTGCCCTCGGGGCCGATCCTCCGGTCCGCCGGGATCACGCAGTTGTCGAAAATGAGCTCCCTGGTCGGCGAGCCCCTGATGCCCAGCTTGTGCTCGGGCGGCCCGAACGAGAACCCTGGATCGTCCTTCTCGAGCACGAACGCCGAGATGCCGCCTGGGCCGGCCGTCGGGTCGGTCACTGCCATCACTGTGTAGAACCTGGAGACGCCCGCGAACGAGATCCATTTTTTGGTCCCGTTAAGAACGTAATTGTCGCCGTCCCTGACGGCGCGCGCCTTCATCGCCGCGGCGTCGGATCCGGCCTCGGACTCCGACAGCGCGTAGGAGAACATCTCGCCTCTGGCGGTCGGTTCGAGATAGCGGTGCTTGAGTTCCTCCGATCCCGCCAGCATCAGGGGCACGGTGCCGAGCTTGTTGACGCCGAGGATCAGCGCGGTCGAAGCGCAGGCCCGCGCGACCTCCTCGATGACGACCGCCGTGGCAATGGCGTCAGCACCTTCGCCGCCGTAGGCCTCCGGGATGTGCACGGCGTTCAGGTCCGCCTTGACAAGGGCGTCATACGAGTCCTGCGGGAACTCGGCGGCCTCATCGGCCTTGGCGGCATTCGGGGCGATCTTGGCGTCGGCGAGGGCTCGCACCGACTCGCGGAGGGCCTCGTGTTCGGGAGTCAGGGCAAACGCGGGAAATTCCAGGCTCATGCCTCGATGGTAGTTCGGCTAGCCGACGATCAGCTCCCCGGGCCGCCGAGGCGCTCGCGCAATGCCGCGCCCTTGCGCAGGGCCGCCGCCCGCAGCTCGTCCTGGAACGAGACCATCCTGGCGCGCAGGCCCCCGTCCGATGCGGCGAGGATCCGGACCGCGAGCAAGCCGGCGTTGCGCGCGCCGCCGACCGCCACTGTCGCTACCGGGACCCCGGCCGGCATCTGCACCACCGACAGCAGCGAGTCAAGCCCGCCCAGGTGCGCCAACGGCACCGGGACCCCGATCACCGGAAGCGGGGTGACGGCAGCCAGCATGCCGGGCAGGTGAGCCGCGCCCCCGGCACCCGCGATGAGGACCCGGAGGCCGCGGCCTGCGGCATCGCTGCCATAGGCGATCATCTCCCGCGGCATCCGGTGCGCTGACACGACGTCGGCCTCGCAGCCAACGCCGAACTCGGCCAGCGCGGTCACCGCCGCTTCCATCACGGGCCAGTCGGAATCGCTGCCCATGACAACGCCGACCAGCGGCTGTCCGCTCATCCCCCGCCCCTTCCGCTCTCCCGCGCCGCTACTGCTCGGCGCCGGTACTCAGGTAACTGGCCGCGCGCCTGGCCCGGCCGGCCGCCGCCGCCATGTCGTCGCCGAGCGCGGTAACATGGCCGACCTTCCGGCCGGGCCGCACCGTCTTGCCGTACAGATGAACCTTCACGGCCGGGTCTGCCGCCATCACGTGAGTCAGCCTGGAGCGCAGGTCAGGATCGGCGCCGCCGAGCACGTTGACCATAACCGCTCCGCCTGCGGCCATGGTGGGCGCGCCGAGCGGCAGGTCGAGTACGGCCCGCAGATGCTGCTCGAACTGTGAGGTCCTGGCCCCTTCGATGGTCCAGTGCCCGCTGTTGTGCGGCCGCATGGCCAGCTCGTTGACCAGCAGGCCGTCCGCTGTCTCGAAGAGCTCCACCGCGAGCAGGCCGGTCACCCCCAGCCCGGCCGCGATGGCGACGCCAAGACGCTGGGCCTCGATGGCGCTGGCCTCCGCCAGCCCGGGCGCTGGCGCGAGCACCTCGCGGCAGATGCCATCCACCTGGACCGTCTGCACAACCGGGTACACGGCGGCCTGCCCGCTCGGCGAGCGGGCCACGAGCACGGCGAGCTCGCGATCGAAGGCCACATATTCCTCGGCGATCAGCTTGACCCCGGTCTCGAGCACCGCGTCGGCCTGGTCCGGCGACTCGCATACCCAGACGCCACGCCCGTCGTACCCGCCGGTGACTGCCTTGAGGACCACCGGCCAGCCGGCCACTTCCGCGAAACCGGACACCTCGCCGGGGCCGGCCACCGGGGCGAACCGCGGGCACGCCATGCCGAGCTTGGCCAGCTGGTCACGCAGCTCCTGCTTGTCCTGGGCATGGCGGAGCGCCGCGGGTCCGGGACGCACCCGGACACCGGCCTGCTCAAGGGCCAGCAGGTGAGCACCGGGGACATGCTCGTGATCGAAGGTCACCACATCGCAGCCGATGGCGAATTCACGCAGGTCATCGAGCGATCTGTAGTCGCCAAGGCGGGTCTGCGCGCAGACCTGCGCAGCGCTTTCGTCGGCAGCGCCTGCGAGCACCCGGAAGCCGATCCCGAGGCTGGGCGCGGCCTGGCAGGTCATCCGGGCCAGCTGCCCGGCTCCTATCATCCCGACTACCGGATCAGCGCCGCTCACCCGGGTAGCTTACGAGCTGTCACGCCGGGCCGCTGACTACCGGCGCGTCCTGCGTTCCCGGCGCACCGTGCGGGAAGAACACCGCGAAAACCGCCGGCCGCGGCCGCACCAGGACGACCTGGCCGCCGTCGGCAGCGGCCATTGTCCGGGCGAGGGCCAGCCCGAGCCCGGTGCCCCCCGGAGCACCGCTGACGCTGCGCTCGAATATCCGGGGCGCCAGCTCCGGCGGCACCCCCTTGCCCTCATCCCTGACTTCCACCACCACCGACCTTGGGGTCTGCGACGTCCTGATGGTGACGGTCCCCTCACCATGCACCAGGGCATTGTCCAGCAGGGTCGCTATCACCTGGGCCGCGCTGCCCGGCGTCACATACGCATGCAGCCCCTTCTCCCCGGTCACCTCGAGCTTCCTGCCCACCCGCCGGAACGCCGGATCCCACTCGACCACCTGCTGGGCAACGATGTCATCCACGCTGGCGAGGGCCGGCGCGCCGGATACCGACCGGCGCGCCCGGCCCAGCAGCTGGCCGACGACCTCGGCGAGCCGTTCGGTCTGGGCCAGGGCCGCCGCACCCTCCTCCCGCACCACGTCCGGGTAGTTGGCCGCCGCGATCATTTCCTCAAGCCGCATCGACAACGCGGTCAGCGGTGTCCGCAGCTGATGGGACGCGTCCACGGCGAAGGCACGCTCAGCGGACAGCAGTTCCGCGATGCGCTGCGCCGAGCCATCAAGCCCCTCCGCCACCCGGTCGAGTTCCGGCAGGCCGTACCTGCGGCCCAGCGGCCGCGCGGCGCCAGAACCGAGCAGGTCAGCGGCTCTGGCAAGGTCAAGCATCGGCCGGGTGAGCCGCCGGGCCTGAAGCACCGCCAGCACGACCGCCACCGCCACCGCGAGCAGCGACAGCGAGCCGATCAGCACGAGACCGCCCGCGATCCGGCCGGTCACGAACGAGTCATTGGCTGAGACCGTGACCGAGAAATCCCTGGAGGAGGCCCGCCCGAGGATCGTGCCACCGGGCGGCGGCCTGGTGCCGACCTCGATCGAAGCGGCACCGCGCTGACGGATGGCCACGTAGCGATCCGGCAGCGATCTCGCGACCTGGGCGGCGTCGGCAGGCAGCCCGGAATTCACCCGCTCTTGCAGGCCGGTCGCGAGAGTGGTGGCATCGCGCCGCAGTTCCTGGGATGCCTCGCTGGCCTGCAGGCGGCTCAGCACGAAAGCCAGCGGCACGCCGAGCAGCAGGACGGCGACCACCGCGACCGCGAGCGTGGAAACGAGCAGGCGACGCTGCACGGCTCAGCCCCCGGACCCGCCATCAGCCGCCGCGCCTGTGATCACGGGCACACCACCCAGCACGGCACCGGCGTCAGTCCCCGCGCTCGAACCTGAACCCGACCCCACGGACGGTGGTGATGAAGCGCGGGCTGTGCGCGTCGTCACCAAGCTTGCGGCGCAGCCAGGAGACGTGCATGTCCAGAGTCTTCGTCGAGCCCCACCACTTGCTGTCCCAGACCTGCCGCATGATCTGCTCGCGGGTGACCACCTTCCCTGCCTCGATCACCAGCAGGGACAGCAGGTCGAACTCCTTCGAGGTGAGATCCATCTCGGTATCGCCCAGCCAGGCGCGCCGGGCATCAGCGTCGATGCGCACTCCCTGCACGACATGTGTCTCCGAGGCACCGCGCCGCAGCAGGGCCCGGACCCTGGCCAGCAGCTCGGCCAGCCGGAACGGCTTTGTGACGTAGTCATCGGCACCGGCATCAAGGCCGATCACCGTGTCGACCTCGTCGACCCGGGCGGTAAGTATCAGTACCGGGATCGCCTGGCCGTTGGAACGGATCCGGCGGCACACCTCGAGGCCGTCGAGCCTGGGCAGGCCGATGTCGAGCACGATCAGGTCAATCCCGCCGCCACGGGCGGCGTCGAGCGTGGCTGGCCCGTCCGCGGCGACGCCGACCTCATAGCCTTCCCGGCGCAGTGCCCGGGCCAGGGGCTCCGAGATCGCGGGGTCATCCTCGGCAAGCAAAACGCTGGTCATGAACTGATCGTAAGGGGACCGGCCGGGTTTTCCGGCGAGCTACGCGCAGGAACTGCCCAGCAAGCGTGCCGCCCCGTCCAGCTGATCAGCGCATTCTGTCCCGCCGCCGCCCATTTCAGACCGGCGTCACGCCATGCCGGCGCCGCGAGAACGACCGGTCCTTGCCGCGCGCCACGGCAAACCTGCGGATGAGTTCAGCCCGCAGATCCTCTGGCTCGACCACATTGTCAACGACAAGTTCCCCGGCCAGCCGCAGCACGTCGATGTCGTCGTCATAGGCAGTCCTGAGCCGCTGCGTTTCGGCGTCCTTCTCGGCCGCATCGGTGATCTGCGCCAGCTTGTTGTAATACACCGCGTTCACGGCCGCCTCCGCGCCCATGACCGCGATCTTCGCGGTCGGCAGCGCGAGCGTGGCGTCCGGCTCGAACCCCGGGCCTGACATCGCGTACAGCCCCGCCCCGTATGCCTTACGGACCACGACGCAGATCTTCGGCACGGTGGCCTCCGCTACCGCGCTGATCATCTTGGCGCCGTGCCTGATGATGCCCTGCCGCTCCACGGCGGTGCCCACCATGAAACCGGGCACGTCAGCCAGGAAGAGCAGCGGCACGTTGAAGGCGTCGCACAACTGGATGAACCTGGCGCCCTTGTCCGCGGAATCGACGAACAGCACCCCGCCCTTGAACATCGGGTTGTTCGCCACCACGCCGATGACCTGGCCATCAAGCCGGGCAAAGCCCGTGACGAGCTCCCGTGCCCAGAGGGCATGGATCTCGAAAAGCGAGTCGGCGTCAACCAGCCCGCGCACGTAGCGGCGCATGTCGTAGGCCTGCCGCTCGCTGGCGGGCACGAGCGCGCGCAGGTCGGCCGGCTTCGGGTCGCGGGCAGGCCAGGCGGGCGGCTGCAGCTGCCAGTTGCCCGGCAGGTAGGACAGGTAGGAACGGACCGCCTCGATCGCCTCGCCTTCCGACCCGGCGAGGTGGTGACCGCAGCCCGAGACGGTGCAGTGCATCCGGGCGCCGCCCATCTCCTCCAGGGTGGTCTGCTCCATGACCACCATCTCGACCATCCGCGGGCTGGCCAGGTACATCGAGGCGTTCTGGTCCACCATCGACACGAAATCGCAGAAGGCGGGTATGTAGGCGCCGCCCGCCGCTGACGGGCCGAACAAGGCGCAAGCCTGAGGGATGGAGCCCGAGGCGCGCACCTGGGTGTGGAAGATCTTCCCGGCCCCCCGGCGGCCGGGAAACATATCGACCTGATCGGTGATCCGCGCGCCGGCCGAGTCGACCAGGTAGATCATCGGGATGCCAGCGCCGTAGGCACGCTCGATGATCCGGATGATCTTCTCAACGGTGCGCGCGCCCCAGGAGCCGGCCTTGACCGTCGAATCGTTCGCCATCAGGGCGACCGGCCGCCCGCTGACCGTGGCTGTTCCGGTGATCACCCCGTCCGCGGGCAGGCCGCCGGCCAGCACGTTGGCGAAAGCGCCGTCTTCGGTGAAGCTGCCCTCATCTGCCAGCAGCGCTATCCGGTCCCTGGCAAACAGCTTGCCCGTGGCGGCCGCGGCCTCGTGATACCTGGCGGCGCCGCCCCGCTCGATGCTGGCCCGGATCTCCGCAAGCTCGGGATGGCCGGCCGCGGGATGGCCGGCCGCGCCAGGGGGCTGTCCGGCCGCGCCAGGGGGCTGTCCGGCCGCATTCGCTTCTACGTCCACGGTCGCGAGCGTACCCAGTCGCCCGGTCCGTCGGTCCGCTCGGACCAGGCACCCCGCCGCCGGCCTCCGCCGGAGCCGCCCAGAATGGCTGAGTAACTGTCCGGAACTGCCCAGCGACTATACGCAGCTCCTGGGGCAGCTGTGCGGAACCGCTGAGCTACTGTCCGGAAACCCCACTGGAGCAGCCAGAACCGCTCCGTACCTGGTCAAGCGCCCCGGCCGGCCCCCGATCGCGACCGCGCTGACTTCTGTCCGGAACCGGCATGTCTCCCCGCGGGCGCACGCCTGGATTAGTAAAGTTCTGTCCTATGGAATGGAAGGAATTGGTCAACGCGGGCCTATCGCGCACTGTCGGCTATCAGCTGACCCGCCCGCCCGGACACCCTTCGCGGCGTCTGCCGCCACCAAGCGGCGACCGGATGCTGAGGGCGCCGGTGTTCATCTTTTCGCCAGCCCGCTCCGGGTCCACACTGCTACGGGTCGTCCTCGGCAGCCACTCGCGGCTGTACGCGCCGCCCGAATTGCCGTTGCTGCACCTGGCAGTCCGCGCGGAGACGCGATGGATCCAGGCATCCATGCGGGCCCTCGAGCTGACCCAGGAAACCCTGGACAACACGCTGTGGGACGCCGTGCTCGCCGATGTCCTGGCCCGTAGCGACAAGCCCGTCATCGTGGCCAAGACGCCGAGCAACGCCGTGATCTGGCAGCGGATCGCCGACTGCTGGCGGGACGCCCGGTTCATCTTCCTGCTGCGCCACCCGGCGGCCGTGGTGGCCTCCCTGCAGGCGTCCTGGCATCCGGACTGGAACCCCGAGGGATCCGGCACGCTTCACGACATCACGCGTAACGCCCTCTGGTACATGCGCAGGGTCGAGGAGGCGCGCCAGGCCCTGCCTGGCGTCACGGTCCGCTACGAGGAGCTGACCGGCGACCCCGAACGGGTAACCAGGCGGGCGTGCGATTACCTCGGCGAGAGCTTCGAACCTGCCATGCTGGAATACAGCCAGTTCTCGCACGCCCGGTTCGCTCCCGGGCTCGGCGACTGCTCGGATAACATCCGCTCCGGCCGTATCCGGCAAAGTGCACCGCTGCCCCGATTGGCCGAGGTGTCCCCTGCGCTGGCCAAGATGTGCGCCACCTGGGATTACAGCCAGCCAGGTACCGCCGGGCTACCGGCGGATGGCGACTCTGTCGCAGACAGCCTCCCTGCCGACCCGGCGTGAACCCGCCCGCTCGCCGAACCGGCACCTCACGCCGGGATCGTGCGGGTCCGCGGGCCGGCCCGCAGTACCTGGGAGGGCAGCTGGCGTCCGATGATGCGCTCCGCATCAGCCGCGGCCTCGATCAACGCGTCCAGATCGATGCCGGTCGCCACCCCCATGTCCTCGACCATGTGCACAAGTTCCTCGGTCGCGATATTGCCGGTGGCACCCGGCGCGTAGGGGCATCCGCCGAGACCGCCCACCGACGCGTCGAAGTCGGACACGCCGAGCTCGAGTGCTTCGAGGACATTGGCGAGCCCGGTACCGCGGGTGTTGTGGAAGTGCAGGTTGAGGGGGACGTCGGGGTACGCGGACCGGAACTGCCCGACCAGCGCCCGCACCCGCCCTGGCGTGGCCATCCCGGTGGTGTCGCCGAACGAGATGGTGTCCGCCCCGTCGGCGATGGCGCGCCCGGCCACCCGTACGACCCGGTCCACCGGAACGTCACCCTCGTATGGGCAGCCCCAGGCGGTCGACACGATGACCTGGCAGGCGGCGCCCCGCTGATGCGCCTGATCGATGATGACCGCGATGTCGTCCAGGGACTCCTCGGTGCCGCGGTTGACGTTCTTGCGGTTGTGAGTGTCTGAGGCCGATACCACGGCCTCGATCTCGGCGAGCCCGGAATCGAGCGCACGCCTGGCCCCGCGCAGGTTGGGCACCAGGGCCGAATAACGAACCGATGGCGCCCTCTCGATCCGCCGCCAGACCTCGTCGGCGTCGGCCATCTGCGGTATCGCCTCCGGGCGCACGAACGACACTGCCTCGATCCGGCGCACGCCGGTCGCCGACAGCCGGTCGATCAGCTCGATCTTTGCCTCGGTCGGCACCGGATCCTCGTTCTGCAGCCCATCGCGCGGTCCGACCTCACGCACCGATATCCGGTCAGGGAGATCGCTCACCCGCCGCCCTCCGATCGTCACTCGCCCGGCCACCTTGGCTTCCGTTTCGCGACGAAAGCCGCGATGCCTTCTTTCCTGTCCGCCGAGAAGGCGACGGCGCGCCACGCCGCATCTTCTATCTCCAAGCCGGCCGCGAGGTCCAGGCCAGCCCCGAGCCGCAGCGACCGCTTTGCATTTTTAACGGATACCGGTGAGTTGGCCGCGATACTCCTGGCCAGTGCGAGCGCCTGGCTGGCCGCGGTTCCCTCCGGCACCAGCCGGTCGGCGAGCCCGAGCCGCTCGGCCTCGGCCGCACCGACCCTGCGGCCGGTGAAGATCAGGTCGGCGGCCCGGCCCGGGCCAAGGCGCCGCAGCGCCAGCTGCGTGCCGCCACCACCAGGAACCAGCCCCACAGTGGTCTCCGGCAGCCCGAACTCGGCCGTCTGGTCGGCCACGATCAGGTCACAGGACAGCGCCAGCTCGCAGCCGCCGCCGAGCGCGAAACCTTGCACCGCGGCGATCACCGGCTGCGGGAGGCTGAGCACCGAACCGAAGGCGGCGCGGAAGACCAGCCGCTGGGCCAGCAGGCCGGCATCGGTCATGGCCGCCCGCTCCTTCAGGTCCGCGCCGACGCAGAAGGCGCGGGTACCCGCAGCGGCCAGCACCACCGCACGGACCCGCCGGTCGGCGGCCAGCTCAGCGCAGACCTCCGTCAGCCGGCTCGCCAGTGCGGTGTTGATCGCGTTCATCGCCGCTGGCCGGTCGAGCACGACCTCGGCGATCGCGCCTGTCACCTCGGCTGCCTCGTGCCGGTGCACCCGCACACCGTTTGCTGGCTCCACCTCTGCAGGCTAACCGGACCGGCCGCCGCCGGATCCGCTGGCCCCGCCGGCTCGCAGCCGCCAGCTCGCGGCAATCACGCCGGCCAAGCACGGCCGCAGGAGGGTCTTCCCGTGCGGGTGCAGCTTAAGGACGAGGCGCTCGCCCTCGGACAGGGAGGCTTCACTGGCCATAGGCCTCATCGTGGCATGGACGCGGCCATACGCGCGCCCGGCAAGTTACCGGAGATGAACGATGTCCCCGGCGCTGACCGGGACGAGACCGGCAGCCGACTCGACCACCAGCCGGCCCGCGCCATCGATCTCCCGCGCGATCCCGGTCAGCGCCGTCCCGCCGGGCAGCTGGGCCCGGACCCTGCTGCCGATGGTCCCGCAAAGGCGCTGGTACTGCTGCCGGAGATCACACACCTCCGGGTCGCCGAGTGCCTGGGCCCAGGCCAGGTACCAGCGCTCGAGCTGCCCGAGCACGAGGACGAGCAGCTGGTCACGGTCGGTCAGCGCCGCGCCCGCCAGCGCCATGGAGGTCGCCTGAGCCGCGGGAAGCTCGTCGCGGGCCGCCGACACATTGATTCCCGCGCCCACCACGATCGCATCGCCTGCCTGCTCGGCGAGGATGCCCGCCAGCTTCGCGCCATTGACGATGACATCGTTGGGCCACTTCAGCCAGGCAGCCACGCCACCCTCCGCGCGGAGGGCAGTGGTGACGGCGACGCCGGCCAGCAACGGCACCCAGCCGCGCCTGGCCATGGGCACCGCGGCGGGACGCAGCAGGACGGAAAAGGTCAGGGCGGCCCGCGGCGGGCTTACCCAGCTCCGCCCCATCCGGCCGCGCCCGGCCGACTGAGCCTCCGCGACCAGGATCGTGCCCTCGCCGGCCCCGCGCTTGGCAGCGGCAAGCAGATCATCGTGAGTGGACCCGGTCTCGGCCACCACCACCAGGTCACGCCAGAGTCCGCCCGGCCGGATCAGTTCAGCCCGCAGCCTGGCAGCGCCCAACGGCGGCCGACCTGCGTTGCTATCAATCACACCCGCTATTGTCAAGGGCCAGGATAGCCTGTGCTTCGCCGGGTATCACCTCGCCGCTTGGTCCGGGCCGCCGCGCCAGCCCTCGGGATCAGAGCAGAACGAGGATCAAGGCGGGACTGTGAGGCAGGACTGTGAGGCAGGACTGTGAGGCAGGACTGTAAGGCAGGACTGTAAGGCAGGACTGTAAGGCAGGACTGTAAGGCAGGACTGTGAGGCAGGACTGTGAGAGCTGAGGAGTGGGGTTGCCTGATCTCAAGCTCGACGAGTTTCATGACGAGCGCGAGCACCCGGCCAGGCCCGGCCCGGCCCGGCCCGCGCCACTGGGCCAGTTCGGCACGGCGGCGTCGGCCATCGGCGCCTCGGCACGCAGGGCCGCAGCGATCTTGACGCCGGCCTCATTGTGGCGCAGTCATCGCATCTTCACCATCCTTGCCGTGGCCTCGGTCGTGCCCCGGGTGCTCGCTGCGCTCGCGTTCCGGCCCGCGCTGCTGACCTCCGATTCGTTCCTCTACATACAGGAAGCCACCACCGGCACGCTTGGCGTGATCCGACCGTCCGGCTACTCCAACTTCCTGGACCTGATGCATGTCTTCCCGCATCCGCTGCTGGCGATCACGACCGCCCAGCACCTGATGGGCATTGCCATCGCAGCCATCGTCTACGGCCTGCTGCGCTACTGGGGCCTGCCAGCGTGGGGCGCCGCGCTGGCCGCCGTTCCAGTGCTGTTCGACACCCGCGAGATTGCGCTCGAGTCCTACATCCTGCCGGACACGCTGTACTGCCTCGTGATCATGGTGGCGGTCGCGCTGCTGCTCACCAAGCGCACGCCCCGGCTCTGGCAATGCGTTCTGGCGGGCCTGCTCCTGGCCTATGCAACGGTGCTACGCGGGAATGGGCTGCCTCTCGCGGTGGTGGCAGCGGCCTACCTGCTGATCAGGAAGGTCGGCTGGCGAGCCTTCACAACGAGCGCGGTGGCGTTCGCTATTCCGGTGTTCTGGTATGCCTTGGCATTCAATGCGGCCTACGGGCAGTTCAACATCACCCGCAGCGATGGCATCTTTCTCTGGTCCCGGACAACCAGCTTCGCCAACTGCGCGATCATCAAGCCTCCTAGGGATCTCGTGCCGCTCTGCCCGAACAAGTCAACCAGGGCACCCGCCAAGGCCCCGGCCTGGTCGATATCGACCCTGGTCGACGGGTCAACGCCGGCCAATTATCTCTGGGCACCGAGCGCTTGGTGGCGGCATGATGCCCGCCCCGGGTTTAGCGCATACAACAATAAGCTCGGCATGCAGTTCGCGCTCGATGCGATCAAGGCGCAGCCGCTCGGCTATCTGCAGGTCAGCGCCAGGGACCTCATGCTGGTGTTCGTGAACAGCGACCGTGCGCTTGACACCAACGCGATGGCCTTTACTGCCCTGCCGCGTTTCCTCAAGCTGCCGTCCTCTGACGCCCGGGAACTCAAGGCGTACGCGGTCACGACGTCCAATACGAACGCGGTCGAGCCCTATGCGTATTTCCTGTATCTCTATCAGCAGCCAGTCTATTTCCCCGGCCTCGTCTTCTTCGGGGTCCTGGTGGCCGGGCTGGTGGGAGTCATCAGGAAGCGACGGCAGTGGGGCGGTCCCGCGGCACTGCCATGGGTGCTCGCGGTGCTGAGCATCGTCCTGCCCGTGCTGCTCACCCAGTCGTTCTACCGGTACGACCTGACCGCCATCCCGCTCGCCTGCGTAGCCGCCGGCCTGGCATTCGTCCGGCAGCGCCCGAGATACTCGCTGGCCACGGCAGGCCCGGCGCTAGCCGCACAGGCCAAGGGTCCCCAGGCCCCGCGTGCACAGGCCCAGGGTGCCCAGGCCCAGGGCGCTCAGGGCCAGCGCGCGGCCACTTCACCGGACCCGGAGCAGCCGGCCGCCGTGCCGCGGACCGGACCTGACATAGCCGAATGACGGCTGGCCGAACCGGTTATTCGCGGTCAGGGACGATCAGCTCGGACCGCATCGAGCACGCCGGCGTCAAAGCAAGTCCGGTCGCCGGTGTGGCAGGCACTGCCGACCTGATCCACCCTGACCAGGACCGCGTCACCGTCACAGTCGAGTGCGACGGACTTCACCCACTGGGCGTGCCCCGAGGTCTCGCCCTTGACCCAGTACTCCTTCCGGCTCCGCGACCAGAAGGTGCACCGGCCGGTGGTCAGCGTCAGGCGCAGGGCCTCGTCATCCATCCAGCCCAGCATCAGGACCTCGCCGGTGTCATACTGCTGGGCGATGGCCGCGACCAGCCCGGCCGCGTCACGCTTGAGCCTGGCGGCGATCCCGGGATCGAGCACCGGGCCGCTCAGTTCCGCGTTCATCCGCGTGGCCACCTCTGCTGTCGGTCACTCATGTCCGGCCTCCTGATGACCCATCCCGGTCAGGTGCCGCTTCTCGGTCAGCGGACCTGATAGCCCGCTGCCCGCAGCGACTCCTTCACCTCGGCGATCCTTAGCCGCCCGAAGTGGAACAGGCTGGCCGCGAGCACCGCATCGGCCCCTGCCTCGATGGCGGGCGCGAAGTGGCCGAGCTGGCCCGCGCCACCGCTGGCGATCACGGGCACGCGGACCACTGCGCGAACCGCCCGGATCAGCGGCAGGTCAAATCCGTTCCCGGTGCCGTCGGCGTCCATCGAGTTCAGCAGGATCTCGCCAGCGCCGAGACCGGTGGCGCGCTCCGCCCAGCGCACCGCGTCCAGGCCGGTGCCTTGCCGGCCACCGTGCGTGGTCACCTCGAAGCCACCGCCGTCGCGGGCCCGGCGGGCGTCGACGGATACCACAACGCACTGCGAGCCGAACCTCGCCGCCGCCTCGGTGAGCAGCTCGGGCCGCGCGATCGCCGCGGTGTTGAGCGCCACCTTGTCCGCGCCCGCCCGCAGCAGCCGGTCGACGTCGGCCACGCTGCGCACGCCGCCCCCGACCGTCAGCGGGATGAAGACCTGCTCGGCGGTCCGCCGGACCACGTCATCCATCGTCTCCCGGTGCTGGCTCGACGCGGTGATGTCGAGGAACACGAGCTCATCCGCGCCGGCCCGGTCGTAGGCCGCGGCCAGCTCCACCGGATCGCCCGCATCCCTGAGATCGCCGAAGTTCACCCCCTTGACCACCCGGCCCTCGTCCACGTCCAGGCAGGCGATGACCCGGACGGCGACGGTGGACCCGGCGACGGTGGACCCGGCGACCGTGGACCCGGCGACCGTGGACCCGGCGACCGTGGACCCGGCGGCGGTGGACCCGGCGGCGGTGCACCCGGCGATCGTGGACCCGGCGACCGTGGACCCGGCGGCGGTGGACCCGGCGACCGTGGACCCGGCGACGGCCGACCCGGCGGCCTCCCGACTGCTGCCCGTGGCGGGCTGTGCGGTTCGGCCGGCCGCGGCTGCCCGCTCGCCGGTCATGCGCGCGCCTCCGCCAGGGCTTGCTCCAGCGTGAAAGCCCGGGCATACAGGGCCTTGCCGATGATCGCGCCTTCCACCCCGGCCGTCCGCAGCGCGGCGATCGCGCGCAGGTCAGCCAGGCTGGACACGCCGCCACTGGCGATGACAGGCCGCCGGGTATGCGCGCAGACCATGCGGAGCAGGTCGAGGTTGGGCCCGGCCAGGGTGCCGTCCTTCGTCACGTCGGTGACCACGTACCTGCGGCAGCCGTCCGCCTCCAGCCGGGCCAGCACATCAAGAAGCTCACCGCCGTCCGTGGTCCAGCCACGGGCGGCCAGCCGCGTGCCGCGGACGTCCAGGCCGACAGCGATCCGCTCACCGTGCGCGGCGATGACGCCCCGCACCCACTCCGGGTTCTCCAGGGCGGCGGTGCCGATGACTACCCGCTCGCAGCCGGTCGCGAGCGCCGCGGCCAGCGACATGTCATCGCGGATTCCGCCCGAAAGCTCCACTGCGGCGTCCAGCTGCCTGATGGCCGAGGCGAGCAGGGCAGCGTTAGAACCACGGCCGAACGCGGCGTCAAGATCTACCAGGTGGATCCACCGCGCGCCGGCTCGCTGCCAGGCCATGGCGGCCGACACCGGATCCCCGTAACGCGTCTCGGTGCCTGCCGCTCCTTGAACCAGCCTGACCGCCTGGCCGTCGGCAACATCGACGGCCGGAAGCAGGGTCAGGGTCACCGGGTCGCCGACGGCGGTCATCGCACCAGCTCCAGCCAGTTCGACAGCAGCGCCGCCCCGGCGTCGCCGGACTTCTCCGGGTGGAACTGGGTCGCGCAGAGCGGGCCATTCTCCACCGCCGCGATGAAGGGCTCCCCGTGCGTGGCCCAGGTGATCAGCGGTGCCTTCATCCGGCCGTCCGGCGGCAACGGCAGCGCCTTCGCCGCGTAGGAGTGCACGAAGTAATACCGGGTGGCCGGATCGAGGCCAGCCAGCAGCGCCGTTCCCGCGGCCGCGCGCACCGTGTTCCACCCCATGTGCGGCAGCACCGGCGCGTCAAGGCGCTCCACCAGCCCTGGCCACTCGCCGCACCCGGTGGTCCGCTCGCCATGTTCAGCGCCCTCGGCGAACAGCACCTGCATGCCCACGCAGATCCCGAGGACCGGCCGGGATCCGGCCAGCCTCCGGCCGATGAGCATGTCGCCGCGGACCGCCCGCAGCCCGGCCATGCAGGCGGCGAACGCGCCCACGCCGGGCACTACCAGGCCGTCGGAGTTCAGCACCGCATCAAAGTCGGCCGTGACCTCGGCGTCGGCGCCGACCCGCTGCAGCGCCCGCTGAGCCGACCGCAGGTTGCCTGAGCCATAGTCGAGCACGACGACACGCGGCCTGGTGCCGCTCACAGCACGCCTTTCGTGCTCGGAATGCCGCGCGACCGCGGATCCGGGGCGGCAGCGACGCGAAGCGCCCGGGCGAAGGCCTTGAACTGCGCCTCGACGATGTGATGCGGATTGCGCCCGGTCAGCACGCTCAGATGCACGCAGGTACCGGACGCTGCCGTGAAGGACTCGAAGAAGTGCCTGGTCAGCGTGGTGTCATAGGTTCCGATCAGCGGCGGCATGCGGTCCGGCTCCGAGTGCACCAGATACGGCCGCCCGGACAGGTCGACGGCCGCCCTGGCGAGCGTCTCGTCCAGCGGCACCAGCGCGTCACCGAACCTGCAGATGCCGGCCTTGTCACCGAGCGCCTGCGCGAGGGCCTGGCCGAGCGCTATCGCGGTGTCCTCGACCGTGTGATGTGCGTCGACCTCAGTATCGCCGCGGGTCCGCACGGTCAGGTCCAGGCACCCGTGCCTGCCAAGCTGGTTGAGCATGTGATCGAAGAACGGCACGCCGGTCTGCACATCCGTCAGCCCGCTGCCGTCGAGATCAAGCTCGATGAGGACCTGTGTCTCCCTGGTGACGCGCTCCACCCGAGCGCTCCGGCTGACGGCGCTGTCCTCGTTAATCATTGGTTTTCTCCAGGACCGCGTCGTCGGCCTGCCGCCTGCCCTGGCCGGCCAGCACCGCGGCAAGCGCCACCCGGAAAGCGGCCATCTCCTCCGGCGTCCCGATGCTCACCCGCAGCCACCCGGCCGGCCCGATCTCCCGGACCAGGACACCGCGATCGAGCAGGCCCTGCCAGACAACATGCCGGTCGCCGAACCCGCCGAACATGACGAAGTTGGCATCCGAGTCCGCCACGGCGAGGCCGCGGCCGCGGAGCCAGTCGACGATGAGGTCCCGTTCGCGGCGCAGCGTGGCCACGCTCGCCAGCAGCTCGTCGGCGTGGGCCAGCGCCACCCGCGCGACCGCCTGGGTAACCGCGGACAGATGATAAGGCAGCCGGACGATCAGCAGCGCGTCGATCACCGCCGGGTCGGCCGCGAGGTAGCCCACGCGCGCGCCGGCCAGCGCGAATGCCTTGGACATCGTGCGGACGACCACCAGGCGCGGGTATCGCGGCAGCAGCCCGATCGCGGTCGCCGTCCGGTCCCTGGCGAACTCGGCGTACGCCTCATCGACCACGACCATGCCTGGCGCCGCCGCGCAGACGGCCTCGATCACCGGCAGCGGCAGCGCGGTGCCGGTCGGGTTGTTGGGCGAGGTGAGGAAGACCAGATCCGGGCGTTCCTCGCGGACGCACCGGGCGGCGCGGTCCGGATCGAGGCCGAAGTCGTCATCCCGTGCCGCCGCCACCCAGCGGGTGCTGGTGGTCCGCGCGATGGTCGGGTGCATCGAGTACGACGGCTCGAAGCCGAGCGCCGATCGACCGGGACCGCCGAACGCCTGCAGCAGCTGCTGGATGATCTCGTTGGACCCGTTGGCGGCCCACACCTGCTTTCGGGTGAGCCCGTGCCCGAGATAGCCGGCCAGGTCGTCGCGCAGCCCGTGCGCATCCCGGTCCGGGTACCGGTTCAGGGTGACCGCCACGGTGCCTGCCGTTTCGGCGATCTGGCGGGCCAGCCCCGGTGCGGGCGGGTACGGATTCTCGTTGGTGTTGAGCCGGACCGGCACGTCAAGCTGCGGTGCGCCGTACGGCTCCCGGCCCGCCAGATCGGCCCGAAGCGGCGGCGCGAGGCCGGTCATCGCGGCCGCCCGGCGGCGACCGGCCCGGCAGCGGCCGGGACGCGGGCCCGGACCGCTTTGACGTGCGCGGCCAGATCCTCGGCTCCGCCGAGCGCGTCGATGTACGGCGCCGCTTCCTCCAGGCCGGCCTCGCTGCAGTCGACGACGTGCATGACCCGCAGGAAGGACAGGACCGACAGGCCGCCGGAGTTCCGGGCGGTGCCGCCGGTCGGCAGCACGTGGTTGGAGCCCGCCAGGTAGTCGCCCAGCGAGACCGGCGCCCATGGCCCAACGAACACCGCCCCGGCCTTCTGGACCCGGCCGGCCAGCCCGGCGGCTCCCGCCGTCTGGATCTCCAGGTGCTCGGGCGCCCATGCCTCCACCACAGCCAGGCCCGCGTCGAGGTCATCCACCAGAACGCACGCCGACTGGCCAGCCAGTGCAGCCCCGATGCGCTCGGCGTGCCTGGCCGTGCGCACCTGCTCGGCCACCTCGGTATCGACCCGGTCAGCGAGCGCAGGGTCCGAGGTGACCAGCAGACAAGCCGCCAGCGGGTCGTGCTCCGCCTGCGCCACCAGGTCGGCGGCGACGAAGTCCGCTCTGGCGGTGTGATCGGCCAGGATCGCGATCTCGGTGGGCCCGGCCTCGGCGTCGGTCCCGACCGTGCCGCGGAGCAGCCGCTTGGCCGCGGCCACGTAGACGTTGCCCGGACCACTGACGATGTCGGCTGCGGCGCAATCAGCGGTGCCGTAGGCGAACATCGCGATCGCCTGCGCGCCGCCGACGGCATGCACCTCGCTGACGCCGAGCAGCGCGCAGGCGGCCAGCACCGCCGGGTGCGGCAGGCCGCCGCGGCCGGTTCCTGGCGGCGACGCCACGGCGATCTGGCCGACTCCGGCCACCTGGGCCGGGATCACGTTCATCACTACCGACGACGGGTACGCCACCAGCCCGCCAGGCACGTACACGCCCGCGCGCGCGACCGGGACGTACCGTTCGGTGACCGCGGTGCCTGCCGCGACCGTGGTGACGGTCGGGCTGGGTAGCTGGGCCTCGTGCACCAGCCGGGCCCGGCGGGCCGCTTCCTGCAGCGCCGCCCGCAGGGCCGGATCGAGCCTTTCCAGCGCGTCGTTCAGCGCGGCCTGAGGAACCCGGGTGGAAATCAGGTCTACCCCGTCGAACCTGGCCGTCTGCTCCCGCACGGCGACGGCCCCGCGCCGGCGCACGTCCTCGCAGACCGGCCGGACCGCCTCGAGGGCCGCCTCCACGTCAAGCCGCGCCCGTGGCAGCACTCCGGCCAGGGCGGTCACGCTGAGCCGGACCGCCGGCTGGCCGCGCAAGTCGATCCTGGATAGCACCCGCCAAGCCTATCGGGCGGGTCACAGTCCGCCCGCCGTCCGCGTCCTCGCCTGCCAGCCTTACTTGTACCGGATCAGGTGACCTTGGCAGATCGGTTTGCCCGGAATGTGGCCACCAAATCCGGTACAAGCTCGAACGGGATCGCCCGGGGCCCTACTCGACGATCTTAGAGATCGGGATTTCCAGGATGTCCCGCGCGCCCGCTGCCTTCAGCGCGGGAATGAGGGTGTTCACGCCGCCCTTGGGCACTACGGCCTCGACGGCGTTCATGCCGCCGCGGGCCAGCGAGGTGATCGTTGGCGACGACATAGCCGGAAGGATGTCGGTCACCGCCGCCAGCTGGCCGGCCGGCACGTTCAGCTTGAGCAGGACGTTGCCGCGGGCCTGGATGGCCCCGCGCAGCAGCAGCGCCACGTCCTCCATCGCGGCCCGCTTGGCCGGGTCGCCGTAGGCCGCTGGGTTGGCCACCAGCTCGGTATAGCTGGTGAGCACGGTATCGAGAATGCGCAGCCCGTTCCTGTGCAGCGACGACCCCGTCTCGGTCAGGTCCACGATCGCGTCGACGATGTCGGGCACCTTGGCCTCGGTGGCTCCATAGGACGGGATCACGATGGCCTTGACCCCGTGCGAGTCAAGGAACCGGCGGGTCAGCCCGGGGAACTCGGTCGAGATCCGGATTCCGTCCGGCAGCTCGGACAGTGATTGCCACGGGACGCCCGCCGGCACCGCGAGCACCACCCGCACCGGGTCGGAGGTGGCCTTGGAGTACCTGAGCTCGCCGAGCGAGGTGACATCCGCCCCGGTCTCGGCGATCCAGTCACGGCCGGTGATGCCAACGTCGAAGAGGCCCTGCTCGAGGTAGGAGGGGATCTCCTGCGGCCGGAGGAACCTGACCCGGTCGATGCGCGGATCGTCGATCGACGCGTGATAGTCGCGGTCCGAGGACCTCCGGACGGTCAGGTCGGCCGCGTCGAACAGATCGATGGTGGCGCGCTCCAGCGAGCCCTTGGGCAGAACCAGGGACAGCAACGAGAAGACCTCCCTACGAGGTGGGCCCGGACACCACTTCAGGAGCGTAGCGGGCCGTTGCCGGCCGCTGCCAACAGGAAACCCGCTGGAGGCCGCCCAGCGGCCAGGAACCCTGACCGGCACCGTCAGCTGTCATCGCCGAGGCCGCCTTGCAGCACCGGGCACCAGGATGGCCGTCGATACCCCGGCCGACGAGTCGACCAGGGCGGCAGTGGGAAGCCTTCCGGGCTCCGGGCCGCGATCCGCCGGGTCCCGGCCCTCGCCTAACCTGTCGGGCATGGCCATCGAAGCTCACCCGCCGTCCGACGACCCCGGCGGGCCCGACCCGCACACGACCGCAGGCAAGATAGCTGACCTGGACCGGCGCAGGCAGGAGGCGATCCACGCAGGCTCGGACCGCGCGGTCGAGCAGCAGCACGCCAAGGGCAAGATGACCGCGAGGGAGCGGATCGACCACCTCCTCGATCCCGGCTCGTTCACCGAGTTCGACGAGCTCGCCAGGCACCGGGCCACCGACTTCGGCATGGCAGCCAACCGGCCCTACGGTGACGGCGTGGTCACCGGCTACGGCACCGTCGAGGGGCGCCCCGTCTGCGTGTTCAGCCAGGACTTCACGGTGTTCGGCGGCTCGCTCGGCGAGGTCTACGGCGAGAAGATCGTCAAGGTCATGGAGCACGCGCTGAAGACCGGCTGCCCGGTGATCGGCATCAACGACGGCGGCGGGGCGCGGATCCAGGAGGGCGTCGTCGCCCTCGGCCTGTTCGCCGAGATCTTCTACCGCAACGTGATCGCCTCGGGCGTGATACCGCAGATCTCGCTGATCATGGGGCCGTGCGCGGGCGGTGCCGTCTACTCACCGGCGATCACCGACTTCACCCTGATGGTCGAGGGCACCTCGCATATGTTCATCACCGGCCCTGACGTGATCAAGACGGTGACCGGCGAAGAGGTCAGCTTCGAGGAGCTCGGCGGCGCGCACGCGCACAACGTCAAGTCCGGCGTGGCCCACTACCAGGCCACCGACGAGCAGGACTGCCTCAGCTTCGCCCGCGAGCTGCTCTCCTACCTGCCCTCCAACAACCTTGAGGAGCCGCCGACGGCACCAGCGGCCGATCACGGCGACGACGGGATCCTTGAGATCACCCGGACCGACGAGGAACTTGACACCCTCATCCCCGATTCACCGAACCAGCCCTACGACATGCATCACGTGATCACCCGGGTCCTCGACGACGGTGAGTTCCTGGAGATCCACGCCGGCTTCGCGCAGAACATCGTGGTCGGCTTCGGCCGCATCGGGGGCGCCAGCGTCGGCGTAGTGGCCAACCAGCCGATGCATTTCGCCGGCTGCCTGGACATCGACGCAGCCGAGAAGGCAGCCCGCTTCGTCAGGACCTGCGACGCGTTCAGCATCCCGGTTCTGACCTTCGTCGACGTGCCGGGCTTCCTGCCCGGCACCGGCCAGGAGTGGGGCGGCATCATCCGCCGCGGTGCCAAGCTCATCTATGCCTACTCGGAGGCGACCGTCCCCAAGATCACCGTGATCACCCGCAAGGCCTACGGCGGCGCTTACGACGTGATGGGCTCCAAGCACCTCGGCGGCGACATCAACCTGGCCTGGCCGACCGCGCAGATCGCGGTGATGGGCGCGCAGGGCGCGGTGAACATCCTGTACCGGCGCGAGATCTCCGCCACCGAGAGCCCGGCTGACCAGGCCGCGCTCCGGGCCAGCCGGGTCGCCGAGTACGAAGACACTCTGGCCAATCCCTATATAGCCGCAGAACGGGGTTACGTGGACGCCGTCATCCGGCCGGCCGAGACCCGGCCCGAGGTGATCCGCGCACTCCGCACGCTGCGCACAAAGCGCCAGTCACTTCCACCGAAGAAGCACGGAAATATCCCATTGTGAAAAGGCATATAAGGCGACGCTACTGCTTTGCCGGGGACGCTGCGCCGCAGGTGGCACTAGAGTCATGACTATCATGACCGAGAACGGCTCGCCGCTTCCGCTCCTTTCCCGCTACGCCATCATGGTGGATGTCGGGTATATCTACGCGGCCGCAGGCGAGCTCCTGTTCAGCGCGGGCTCGAGGCGCGAGTACCGGGTCGACGCTGACAAGCTGATCCAGGCCCTCACCAGGCACGCTGACGATTTGGTGCGTGGCGAGCTGCTCCGGATTTACTGGTATGACGCGGCCAGGGACCGGGTGCCCACCATCGACCAGCGGGTCATCGCCCAGATGCCGCTGGTGAAGCTCCGCCTTGGCAATCTCAACGCACGCGGCCAGCAGAAGGGCGTGGACGCCCAGATCCGGGCCGACATGGAGGCGCTCGCCAGGCACCGGGCGATCACCGACGCGGTCCTGGTGGCCGGCGACGAGGACATGGTCCCCGCCGTTGAGGCCGCCCAGGCCTTCGGTGTCCGGGTGCATTTGTGGGGAATTGAGCCACCTTACGGCACCAACCAGGCCGAACGGCTGGTCTGGGAGTCCGACACCGTAGAGGTTCTTGAGCGTTCTTTCGTCGAGCCTTATTTCGCCAGGCAACCGGTCCCCGAGCCGACCCCGGCCGCGCCCAGCCCGCTGGCCAGGATCAGCCACGTGGTGTCGGTCAAGCCCAACCCGGCCCAGGTGTTCGGCGAACGGCACGGGCCGCGGCCGCTGGTCCGGGCCACCTCGCCGCCCATGCTGGCCGCTGCCAGGCTCGGCCCCGAACGGGAACGGGTCGAGGAGGCAGGCGAGCATGTGGCGCAGAAGTGGATCCTGACCCGCGGCGAGGACAACATCCGCGACCTGCTGCCCGGGCCGATTCTGCCGCCCGTTATCGACAAGGAACTACTGGTCGACGCCGAGAAGGAACTCGGCCTGTCCCTGCGCGCCTATCAGGAGGCCAGGGAGTGGCTGCGGGACGCGTTCTGGGCGCGGGTGCACCGGCAGTTCGGTATTGGCGTCGGTAAATCAAGGGGCTGATAGTCATTTCTGCGAGTGAAAATTCACAACCAAAGCAAAACGGAAAATCCGGGCCACGCAGCACCGCGCACCAGCGCGATCCCGCCCGGGCGCCGCTCCTGACCATCGTCAAGGGCAACCCGACGGAGCAGGAGATCGCTGCCCTGGTGGCCGTCCTCTTCGCCCGTGCGGCACCGGTCAGCGCGCCGGGAGCACCCCCCGTCGTCCGTTCAGAATGGTCTGCGAGATCCCGGCTGCTGCGCTCGCCCTTGCACCGCGGCCCCGGCGCCTGGCGCGCCAGCGCCCTCCCCCGCTAGCCCGGATCAGCGGGACGGCTCTTCAGCGTGACGCCGCCGGGCCGGCTTACCGGCGTCGGACCGCAGCACGGGGAGTCGCCACACTGGCCGCATGCCGTGGAATGACCAGCGATTAGACTCCTGCGCAGTCGAGAGGAGTCGGTTTCGTGCGCAAGGTCCTTATCGCCAACCGCAGCGAGATCGCGGTCCGGATCGTCCGAGCCTGCCGCGATGCCGGCCTCGGCAGCGTGGCCGTTTATTCCGAGTCCGACCTCGACGCACTGCACGTGACGATGGCCGATGAGGCGTTCGCGCTGGGCGGCCGGAGCGCCACGGAGAGCTATCTCGACATCGGCAAGATCCTCAAGGCGGCCGCGGAGTCGGGCGCGGACGCCGTGCACCCGGGATACGGATTCCTTGCCGAGAACGCGGACTTCGCACGCGAGGTCATCGCGGCCGGGCTGATCTGGATCGGTCCGCCCCCCGCCGCGATCGAGGCGCTCGGCGACAAGGTGCGGGCCCGGCACATCGCCCGCATCGTCGGTGCCCCGCTCGCCCCGGGGACCGACGGCCCGGTCTCCGGCGAGGCAGAGGCTGCCGCTTTCGCGGCTGAGTATGGCCTGCCGATCGCGATCAAGGCCGCCCACGGCGGCGGCGGCCGGGGGCTCAAGGTAGCCCGCACCGCCGAGGAGATCGCTCCCAGGTTCGAGTCCGCGGTCCGGGAGGCGGTCGCCGCCTTCGGCCGTGGCGAATGCTTCGTGGAACGCTACCTGGACCGGCCAAGGCACGTGGAAACGCAATGCCTGGCCGACACCCACGGCACCATCGTCGTCGTCTCTACCAGGGACTGCTCGCTGCAGCGCAGGCACCAGAAGCTGGTCGAGGAGGCACCCGCCCCGTTCCTGACGCGGGTGCAGGAGGAGCTGATACGCGAATCGTCCAAGGCGATCCTGCGCGAAGCTGGTTATGCCGGGGCCGGCACGTGCGAGTTCCTCATTGGCCAGGACGGCTCCGTCTCCTTCCTCGAGGTGAACACCAGGCTCCAGGTGGAGCACCCGGTGACCGAGGAAGTCACCGGCGTCGACCTGGTGCGGGAGATGTTCCGCATCGCGGACGGCCAGGAGCTGTCGCACGGCGACCCGGAGGTTCGCGGGCACTCCATCGAGTTCCGTATCAACGCCGAAGACCCGGGCCGTAACTTCCTCCCCACGCCGGGGACGATCAGGCGATGGCAGCCGCCGTCCGGGCCCGGGGTGCGGCTCGATGCAGGTTATGCCGCCGGGATGACCGTGTCGCAGTCGTTCGACTCGCTGATGGCCAAGCTGATTGTCACCGGGGCCAGCCGCCGGCAGGCGATTGAGCGCTCGCGCCGGGCGCTGGCCGAGTTCGAGGTCGACGGGATGCCCACGGTGCTGCCGTTCCACCGGGCGGTGGTCAACGACCCGGCGTTTACCGCTGAGCCGTTCACGGTGCACACCCGGTGGATCGAGACCGAGTTCAAGGGTGACATCCCGCCGTACACGGCGACCGGCCCGGCAGCGGGCCCGGCAGGCCAGGCCGGTGCGGGCGCCCGGGGCGGGGCCGCCGTTGACGATCCTCCCGGGCGGGAGCGGATCATTGTCGAGGTCGGCGGCAGGCGACTGGAAGTGGTGATCCCCGCCGGGCTGGCTGACGGCGGTCCGGGCGCAGCCGGGACGGGCGCAGCCGGGACGAGCGGTACCGGACCGAGCGGTGCCGGACCGAGCGGTACCGGGACGAGCGGCGCCGGGACCGGCGGCCGTGGCGGGGGGGCCGACCCGGCGTCAGGCCGCGGGCGGCGGCCCGGCTCAGCTGGCGATCACGGCGCCGGTGCACGTCGCGGCGGGGCGGGCGCGGGTGATGCGCTGGTCAGCCCCATGCAGGGAACGATCATCAAAATCGTGGCCGAGGAAGGCCAGCAGGTGACGGCAGGCGACACCGTTGTCGTCCTCGAGGCGATGAAGATGGAGCAGCCATTGACCGCGCACAAGAGCGGTACCGTGACCGACCTCTCGGTTCAGGTGGGCCAGACCGTCTCTTCCGGTGCGGTGATCTGCCAATTGCCCGGTTAACCCCGCCGGCCTCGCCAGGCCCGGCGGCCTTGTCCTCTTTCGCGCTGACCGGGCCGGCGCGGATCCGGCCCAACTAGCGGCCCGGTTCGCGCCGCTCATGCGGGCTCGCGATGATGAGGCAATGACACGGCTCGCTGGCGACCCTGGGGTGGCGCGGTGGCTACTGTTCGCGGTCGGATTCCGGCTGCCGGAGGAGAATCGTGACTGGGTCAGGCACGAACTGACCGACGAGGGCTGGCGCGGCCGTACGGCGCTTCGCCACCTGGCGGTCATCATTCCGGTCTGCGTCGTGGTCGCGGTGCTGCTCGACACGCTGCTGCCCGCGCCCCTTTGGCTCAGCCTGACGATGGTGGCGCTGATCCTGTCCGGCAGCGTGTTCACGGTCCTCGCCTACGCCGACGACATCCGCGTCGCCCGGCTGCGTCAGCATGGTCTCGACGTCCCCGACGACCCGGATCTGGGCCGGCCCGCGCACTGACGCCATGAGCCGCCCGGCGCGGCGGCTACCCGGCGGCAGCGGGCTGCATGAGCTTACGTGCCGCCTCGGTGAGACTGCCGGATAGCGAGGGGTAGACCGTGAAGGTGTGCGCCATCTGGGCCACCGTCAGGGTCTGCTCCACCGCGAGCGACACGCCCAGGATGAGTTCGCTGGCGCGCGGCGCTACCACTACGCCGCCAAGCACGATCCCGCTGCTGGCGCGCGCGAACAGCTTGATGAAGCCATCGCGGAAGCCCTGCATCTTGGCCCGCGGGTTGGTGGCCAGCGGCAGCTTCACCACCAGCACGTCCTGCTCGCTGTCAGCGGCCGCCTGCGAGATTCCCACCGTCGCAATCTCAGGCTCAGTAAAGATCGTCGCTGCCACGTGGCTGAGCCGGATGGGCTGGACGGCCTCGCCGAGCGCGTGCCACATCGCGATTCGGCCCTGCATGGCCGCGACAGAGGCAAGCATCCATACGCCGGTGCAGTCCCCGGCCGCATAGATCCCCGGCACCGAGGTCCGTGACACCCGGTCGACCGGCACGAACCCGCGGTCATCCCGGGCGACCCCGGTGTCCGCCAGGCCGATGCCAGCTGTACAGGGCTGCATCCCCACTGTGAGCAGGCAATGCGTGCCGCGGACGGTCCGGCCGTCGGCCAGGATCACCGCCACGCCGTCCCTGGTGCGCTTAGCCTCCGCCGCACGCGACCTGCCGAGCACGGTCATGCCACGCCGCCGGAACACGTCCTCGACCACCACGGCGGCGTCCACGTCCTCATGTGGCAGCACCCGGTCCCGCGAGGAGACGAGGGTGACCTGGGAGCCGAGTGCCTGGTAAGCGCTGGCGAACTCGGCGCCGGTCACGCCCGAGCCCACCACGACAAGCTCCGCGGGCAACTCGCTCAGGTCATAGAGCTGCCTGCAGGTCAGCAGCCGGTCTCCGTCAGGAACCGCGCCGGGCAGCATCCGGGGCTCAGCTCCGGTCGCGATGAGCACGGCGTCCGCGCTGATCTCGCGATCCCCCACCACCACGGTGCGCGGGCCGGCCAGGCGGCCCGCGCCGGAGATGACCTCGACCCCGTCGGCAGCCAGGCGGGCCGCCACGTCGGCAGACTGCGCCCGGGCCAGCGCCTTGACCCGAGAGTAGAGCCGCAGGGCGTCGACGGTGGCCGCGGCCGCCGGTTGCCCCGCCACGGCGCCGACGCCGGCCGGAGCTCCGGAACTCGGCAGGTCCAGGCGGATTCCGAGGCTCGCCGACCGGTCGAGGCCCGCCATCATCCCTGAGGTCGCGATCAGGCTCTTCGACGGCACGCAGTCGCTCAGCACGCACGCTCCGCCCAGCCCGTCGCGTTCCACCACGGTGACCTCAGCACCGAGCTGGGCAGCGACCAGGGCTGCCTCGTATCCGCCCGGGCCGCCGCCGAGGATAGCGACTCTCGCGCGCGGCTGGCTCACGCTGCCCCATTCTGTCGTATGGCCAACGTGAGCCCGCGTATGACACCTGACCCTGGTTCCGGCGGCCCGGAAACGGACATCCAGCTGACCGGCCTGCACGGGCCCGCCAGGACTCGTGCGCTCACAATCCGTGCCGATGTATGCGGCCCACGGCAGCAATTCGACGCCTACGAAGGCGGCCTGCCGTCCGCTCGCTACCTCGGTATTCTCGCGGACGCCGCGGAGGTCGCCGGCGCGCCAGGCGACTACGTGACATGGCTAAGGGAGCGGCCCTGCGCATCCCCCGGCGGCTAGCGCGCCAGCAGCACTATGAGCAGCGCAACGGCGGGAATCAGCATGGCGGCCAAACCGGGCCACGGCCAGCTGGCCGCCCGCTCGCCGGGCGGCGCCCCGCGTTCTCTGGCCAGCCGGGCCTGACGGTCGAGATCCGCGGCGATCAGGAAGACCGGGCTCTTCTTCAGCAGCTCCCGCGCGTCCGCGGGGAGCTTGGCGGCGGACGGCTGGGTATGCGCCGTGAACATCGAACGGCGCTGACCGCGAAAGTCGGGATTGTTGTTCTTGTGGTCCTTGACCCGGCGCGGCGCGCCCAGCGCCCAGCTATGCACGATCTTCTCGCGGTCGGTTCCTGGCCCGCGTGAACAGCGCACCTGAAGGGACTCGCCGACCACCACCGCGCTGACACCGCCCCAGGGCACCCGGTGATCACGCAGCGGGTTCTGCACGGTGATGCCCGCACCGTCGGCGACGACCCGCGGCCGCCAGGCCAGGGCATACATCAGCCCGGTGATGACGGCAAAGATGGCGACGGCCACGATGGCACCCCAGTCACGGCCGCTGACAGCGATATCGATCAGGTTGGCTGCAGCGAAGGCAACCCACACCCACCAGACAATGAGCGGTCCGGGCAGCCGGAAGACCCGGCGTTCGGACTGCAGCGGGCCCGCGTCAGGCGCCGCGGCGGGCCGCAGGCCGCGTCCATTCCGGGCATCGTCCGGCAGTGCCGGATCCTGCTGTGCAGACACTGCTCATGCGCTCCATGGCTCAGCCAGCGAACGCCCTCACGGCGTTCACGCGACTCTACTTTACGGGCCGCCAGACGTTACGGGCCGCCAGACGTTACGGGCCGCCAGCTAACGACAGCGCGCCGAACCGGGCCCGGCTTCAGGTCAGGGCGGCACCGGGCATGGGCTCTGCGGCCGTGGTAGTGCCCCCGCACATCGCGGTAAGAGCGGTGGCCGCCATCAGCCGCACGCCTATGCCGATGGCCCGCTCGTCTACGTCGAACGTCGGCTGGTGGATGTCGAAATCGTCGGCTGAGCCTGGCGTCCTGGTGCCGAGCCTGGCCAGCGCTCCCGGGATCGACTCCAGATACCAGGCGAAATCCTCGCCGCCCAGGCTCTGCGGTGCCGCGGTTATCGCGTCGGCACCGAGCACCTGGTCGACAGCCGCCTCGAACATGGCCGTCGAAACTGCCTCGTTCACGGTTGGCGGCACATTGCGCTGATACGTGAGGTCCGCCACTACCCCGTACGCGCTGGCGACCGACTCGATCAGAGCCTTCAGCATGTCCGGAGCGGCGTGCCAGGCGCTGTCGTCGAGGCACCGCACCGTGCCCTCTACCTCGCCATCGTCAGGGATGGCGTTGGCCGCCGAGCCAGCGCTCACCCGGCCCCATACCAGGCTCAGGCTGGACCGGGGGTCGACCCGCCTGGACAGGGCGGCCGGCAGCTCCGTAATGATCTTGCCCAGCGCGTAGACGAGGTCGGCGGTCAGGTGCGGCCGGGCAGTGTGCCCTCCCGGCCCGGTGACCCTGACCTTGATTTTGTCGCAGGCCGCGGTGATCGGGCCGGTCCGCGTGCCCACCTTCCCGACATCCAGCCGCGGATCGCAGTGCAGCGCGAAAATCCGGTCCACCGACGCGATGCCGCCGGCTGCCAGGACGTCGAGGGCGCCGCCGGGCACCTCTTCGGCCGGCTGGAATATCAGCCGGACCCGGCCAGGGAGCGCCCCGGCCGCCGCCGTGCGGGCCAGGAACAGGCCGGTGCCGAGCAGGATGCTGGTATGCACGTCATGGCCGCACGCGTGACAGGCGTTCGCGATCGTCGAACGGTACGGAACGTTCTTCTCGTCGCCGATAGGCAGCGCGTCAAGATCCGCCCGTAGCGCCACGACCTGCTCAGTTCCTGACCCGATATCCACGACAAGGCCGGTGCCCTTAGGCAGTACTGAGGGCCGCAGGCCGGCTGCCTCCAGCCGCAGCTTGACCAGCCGGGTCGTCCGGTGCTCGTGGTAGCCGATCTCGGGATGGGCGTGCAGGTCCCGCCGGAAGTCGATGAGCTCGCCCTGGTGTCCGTCCAGGAACGCGTCGAGCTCTCCCTCGAGGTCATGTTCCTGCATGCGCCGCCTCCCCGGGGAAAACGAAGCGGTTTTCGGTGAACTCCGTAACCAGCGCGTCCACGACGTCTACCAGGTCGCCGCCATCAGCGACGACGGCGCGCTGCCGGTCGCATGAGGATCCGTTCTCCAGCACGTCGGCGACGACGTCGAGCTCCCCCGCGCAGCCCAGCCGGGCGGCGACTGGCTCGAGTTCAGCCACCAGCTCGAACAGCTCGTCCCTGAGCGGCGCGGTAGAGCCTGCATCGTCAGTGATCACGATCGCGTCAAGGCCGTACCTGGTGGCCCGCCACTTGTTGTCCTTGATGACCCACGCGGCCCGGGTGGGCAGCTTGTAGCCGCGGTCCAGCTGCGTGTCGAGCAGCTGGACCAGGGACTGCGACAGTGCGGCGACCATGCCGATCTCGCGGAGAGTCGGAACGCCGTCGAACATCCTGATCTCCACCGTGCCGAAATCCGGGTGTGGGCGGATGTCCCACCACACCTCCTTGATGCTCCGGACGGTCCCGGCGCGAACCAGCGTGTCCATGTACTCCTCGAACTCACCCCAGCACCCAAGCTGCGGCGGCGGCCCGGACGTTGGCAGCCCGCCAAAGATGACAGACCGGCTCGATGCGAGCCCCGTGTCATGCCCGCTCCAGAACGGGCTCGACGCGGTCAGCGCCAGGAAATGCGGCAGATACGCAGCCAGGGCATTGACGATCGGGATCGCCTTGCTCCCGTCGCGGATACCCACATGGACATGAACACCAAAAGTTTGGATCCTGCGGGCAAGCCACTGCAACTGCTCGACGAGTTCGGCATAGCGCTGAATGGGTGCCATCTTTGCATCCCGCCAGTCGCTGACGGGATGCGTTCCTGCACAGGCAAGCATCGTACCGCGAGTTTCGGTGATTCGCTCAAGTTGCGCGATTGTCGTCGCAAGATCGTCCTTAGCCTCGGAGACCGTGCTGCAGATGCCGGTAACCACTTCGATCGTGGATTGCATGAGCTCATGGCGGAGCCTGGGCACTTCGTCGGTCTCGCTGAGCCCGGGCAGTTCGGCGAGCACCTCACGGGCGTCCTGGCGCAGCATCTTGGTGCGGCGGTCGATGAGCTGCAGCTCCCATTCGACGCCCAGCGACGTGCCGCGCGAGGGATTCCATGTGATGGCCACCGTCAGTCTCCCAGAATCGTCGTCCTGCGCACCGCGGCGCGCCTGTTATCCGGCGCGCACCTGATGGCGCCTGGCGGCGCGGGCGTCTTTGGCGCGATCGGCCTGCGGGCGCCCCTTAGCGGTCCCCAATCCCGGGGC
Source organism: Streptosporangiaceae bacterium (assembly GCA_050011895.1). GTDB lineage: Bacteria > Actinomycetota > Actinomycetes > Streptosporangiales > Streptosporangiaceae > DATBGO01. The sequence goes on from JBEKIF010000003.1 coordinate 44,301, forward strand.
CGCGCTGTTCGCCGCGCTCTTCGCCGTTCTGTTCACCGTTCTGTTCACCGCGCTGTTCGCCGCGGCATGCGCCGCGCTGTTCGCCGCCCCATTCGCAGTTGGCGACGGGAACCTCGCCGCGAGCCCGGGGGCTGACGAAGGTCACTGCGGGGCGGGCCTACCTGCCTCCAGCCCTCAGACATGACTACCGTCGTGCTCAGCCACGGCTCTCCTACCCAAGCTGGGAAGGCAGTGACGCCATCCGGCCTGTCCATCAAGTATCGCCCCCAGCAATTGCCGGGTGGTCCTTCAGTAGGCGTCCGGCGGCTTATAGCTGCCCCACTCGCCGCGCAGCGCATCACAGACCTCGCCGACGGTCGCGCGCGCACGCAGGGCCTCGCGGAGCGGATAGAGCAGGTTGTCCGTGCCTGCGGCGGCCCTGGACAGGTCATCGATCCGCCTCGTCACCTCGGCCGCGTCCCTGGCTGCCCGCAGCGCCGCCAGGGACCGCGCCTGGTCCTGCTCGATCGCCGGGTCGACGCGGAGCGGCTCGTAGGGTTCCTCCTCGGCGAGCGCGAACTTGTTCACGCCGACGATCACCCGCTCCCCCACGTCTATCTGACAGGCGATGCGGTAGGCGGACCGTTCGATCTCGGCCTTCTGGAAGCCCTGCTCGATGGCGGCGACCGCACCGCCGAGGTCCTCGACCTTGGCCATCAGGTCGCCAGCCGCCGTCTCGATGTCGCTGGTCATCGATTCGACCGCATAGGACCCGGCGAACGGGTCCGCCGTGGCGGTCAGGTCGGTCTCGTACGCCAGTACCTGCTGCGTCCGCAGCGCCAGCCTCGCCGCCTTCTGGCTGGGCAGCGCGATGGCCTCGTCATAAGAATTCGTGTGCAGTGACTGGGTACCGCCGAGCACCGCCGCGAGCGCCTGCATGGTCACCCTGGCCATGTTGACCTCGGGCTGCTGAGCGGTCAGCTGGACTCCGGCCGTCTGGGTGTGGAACCGCAGCATCTGCGAATGCGGGTCGGCCGCCCCGAACTCCTCGCGCATGATCCTCGCCCAGAGCCGCCGGGCAGCGCGGAACTTCGCGACCTCCTCCAGGAGCGTCGTCCGCGCGACGAAGAAGAACGACAGCCGTGGCGCGAACTCGTCGACCGCCATGCCGGCGGAGATGGCAGCGCGCACGTATTCCTTCGCGTTGGCCAGCGTGAAGGCGATCTCCTGGACCGGCGTCGCTCCTGCTTCGGCCATGTGATAGCCGGAGATCGAGATGGTGTTCCAGCGCGGTGTCTCGCGGTGGCAATAGGCGAAGGTGTCCGCCACCAGCCGCAGCGATGGCTGCGGCGGATAGATGTAGGTCCCCCTGGCGATGTACTCCTTCAGGATGTCGTTCTGAATCGTCCCGGTGATCTTGTCAGCCGGAGTGCCCTGCTCGTCAGCGACCAGCTGGTACAGCAACAGCAGAACGGCGGCCGGAGCGTTGATCGTCATCGATACCGAGACCGAGTCCAGCGGGATCCCGCCCAGCAGCGTCCGCATGTCATCGATGGAGTCGATTGCCACGCCGACCCTGCCTACCTCCCCGCGGGCGGCGGGCGCGTCCGAGTCGTACCCCATCTGGGTCGGCAGGTCGAACGCGATGGACAAGCCTGTGGTGCCCGCCTTGATCAGCTGGTGGTAACGCTGATTCGAGTCCGCCGCGGTCGAGAAACCGGCGTACTGGCGCATCGTCCAGGGCCGCGCCACGTACATGGTCGGGTGGACGCCGCGGGTGAACGGGAACTCTCCTGGCTCGGCCAGATCCCGCTCGGCATCGAGGTCCTTGATCGACTCAGGGCCATAGACAGGTTCGATCGGCATCCCGGACTCAGACAAGCGCGTCATGACTCAACAGTAAGGCGTGCATAGGTGCCCGCCTAGGCGGGCAAAGTGACACTCAGTAACATCAGAACGTCAACGAGGCATAGGCTGCTCGGACTGAGTGGGCGGCGGGTAAGCGTCCTGCGGGATCGCCACCGGTACGGAACGGAGCAAAGTGATTCCACGCTTCCGCGGTCCTGCGGGCGCCCTGGCTGGCCTGGCCACGGCCCTCACCCTGGCCACGGCCCCCACCCTGGCCAGCGCGGCGATCCCGGCCGCGACCGCGGCGGCCGCCCGGGCCTCCGCTGCCGCGGCCTCCAGGACAGCGCCAGGCAGCCAGCCGGAGGCGGCGAGGCTGGCCGTCGGAGGCGCCGACCTCGCCCGTCCCGGCATCGTGGTCAACTACCCGGGCCGCGGCGCCAGGCGGCTGCCGGACGTCCCCGCGTCCGCGTTCGTCATCGCGGATGCGAACACCGGGCAGGTGCTGGCCGCCAAGGACGCCCACGGCCTGTTCCCGCCCGCGAGCACGCTCAAGGTCCTCACTGCCGTCACGCTGATCCCGCTGCTGAACCCGGATGCCACCGTGGTCGCCTCGCGCCGCGCCACCTCCGTCGAGCCTAACGTGGTGGGACTCATCGCGGGCCACAGCTACAAGGTCGCGGACCTGTTCAGGGCACTACTGCTGATCTCGGCCAACGACGCCGCCGTCAGCCTGGTACAGGCGACCGGGTCTTTTGACCGCGGCATGGCCCTGATGAACGCTGAGGCGCACCGGCTGCAGGCCTACGATGTGGTGGCCAAGCAGCCAAACGGCCTGCCAGCGGCGGGGCAGGTCGTCTCCGCGTATGACGAGGCCCTGATCGCCAGGCAGGCACTGGCCCTCCCCGCCTTCATGCGGTACGACTCGACCCTGGCGGCGCGGTTCCAGGTCAGCAAGCGCAACTGGGTCACCCTGGTCAACCAGAACTGGCTGCTCACCAAGTACCGCGGCGGCCTCGGCGGCAAGATCGGCTGGACGGTCAAGTCCGAGGCCACCTACATCGGCCTGGCCAGGCGAAACGGCGTGACCCTGATCGTGACCCTGCTGCATTGCACCCCGCTGCAGGAGATCACGTCCGGTGAGCGCCTGCTCGACTGGGGCTTCGCCATGGCAGGCAAGATCAGGCCGGTCGGCGTCCTGGTGAAACCGCTGCCGAGCGTCGCCGCCAGCCAGCGATCTGGCGACGCGGGTGCGGCCAAGGCCGGGCCCGCCACGGCCGGGCACGGCACCGGCGGGGCCGGCCCGCGCGGGCAGGCTGCGGCAGAACGTGCCTCGGGGGGGTCCGGCTCCGGCAGCCAGCCGCAGCTGCCCGCAGCACCGATCGCCATCGCGGCTGGCCTTATCGCAGCGGTAGCCGCAGGTCTCGGCAGGCTCGCCTGGTCCGCCCGGGCTAGACGGCAGGCAGGAAACCGATCCGGTCCCTGACGGCGTCCATGGTCTGGCTGGCCACCTTCCGGGCCCGCGCGGCGCCCTGGGCAAGCATCCGGTCCAGCTCGGCCTCGTCGGCGAGGATCGCCTGCGTCCGCTCCCTGATCGGCGCGAACGCGCCGACAACCACCTCCGCCAGGTCCTTCTTGAAGGTGCCATAACCGGCCCCGCGGTAGCGCTGCTCCAGGCTTGGCACGCTCTCCCCGGACAGGGCCGCGTAGATCCGCAGCAGGTTGGTCACGCCCGGCTTGGCCGCCTCGTCGGCACGCACCTCGGTCCCGGCGTCGGTCACCGCACGGGCGAGCTTCCGCCGGATCGAGCCTGGCTCTTCGAGCACGTCAACGATCCCCTGCGGGGACGAGGACGACTTGCTCATCTTGATCAGCGGATCCTGCAGGTCCGCGATCCTGGCCACGTCAGCGAGGATGTACGGCTCCGGCACCACGAACGTCGTGCCGTACCGGTGATTGAACCGCTGCGCCAGGTCCCTGGTGAGCTCCAGGTGCTGGCGCTGGTCCTCGCCCACCGGCACCTGATCGGTCTGGTACAGCAGGATGTCGGCGGCCTGCAGGATCGGGTAGGTGAACAGCCCGACGCTGGCCGCCTCAGCGCCCGTCCTGACCGACTTGTCCTTGAACTGCACCATCCTGCTGGCCTCGCCGAAACCAGTGATGCAGCCGAGTACCCAGGCCAGCTCGGCGTGCTCGGGCACGTGGCTCTGCAGGAAGACCGTGCACCGCTCGGGATCGAGCCCCGCCCCGAACAGCTGCGCGGCGGCCACCCTGGACCGGCGCCGCAGCACCGCCGGGTCGTGCAGCACCGTGATCGCGTGCAGGTCTACGACGCAGTAGAAGGCGTCATGGGTCTCCTGGAGCTGTACCCATTGGCGCAGTGCGCCCAGGTAGTTGCCGATATGAAAGGAATCGGCGGTGGGCTGGATGCCGGAGAGCACTCGGGGTCGGGCCATGCCGGAAAGTCTAGTTCCGGGTCAGGGGCCGACCGCGCCGTTGCGCACGACCGGCACAATCTCGGGCGCACCCAGCCTGATCGCATCGGCATCGGAGTCGGTAACCGCGTCCTGCGATGCCCGCTCGGCCGCGACCCGGGCCCGGTAGTGCTCGACTTCCCTGGCGACCTGCCTGGACCGCCACCGCATCGGCCCGGCCATCAGCTCAGCGGCCTCCTGAGCGGCTGAGAGCCCGCGATCCCAGGTTTCTATCGAGATGTGCGTCCGGCGCGCCAGCACGTCGTCCAGGTGGCGTGCGCCCTCGTGGGACGCGGCGTAGACCACCTCAGCGCGCAGGTAGTCATCGGCGCCGCCGAGTTCCTTGCCCAGGCCGGGATCGGCGGCGATCAGGTCGATGACCTCTCCGGCCAGCGTGCCGTACCTCTGCAGCAGGTGCTCGATCCTGGCGACGTGCAGCCCTGACGACCTGGCCAGGGCGTACCTGGCGTTCCACAGCGCCAGGTGCCCGTCGGCGCCGACCAGCGGGATCGTCTCGGTACAGGACGGCGCCACCCGGCCGTCGAGGCCGTGCGCCACCGCGTCGACCGCGTCCCGCGCCATCAGCCGGTAGGTGGTGTACTTGCCGCCCGCGACCATGACCAGGCCAGGCACCGGATGCGCGACGATGTGCTCACGGGAGAGCTTCGAGGTGGTGTCCGACTCGCCGGCCAGCAGCGGCCGCAGGCCAGCGTAGACACCTTCCACGTCGTCCCTGGTGAGCGGGACCGCGAGGACCCGGTTCACCTGGCCGAGCACGTAGTCGATGTCGGTGCGGCTGGCGGCCGGGTGCGCCCGGTCCAGTGACCAGGCGGTGTCGGTCGTCCCGACGATCCAGTGCCGGCCCCACGGGATAACAAACAAGACACTGAACGGGGTCCGCAGGATGATCCCGGTAGCCGACTGGATCCGGTCCCGCGGCACCACCAGGTGCACGCCCTTGGATGCGCGGACGTTGATGACGCCGCGGCCGCCGACCATGGCCTGGATCTCGTCGGTCCACACCCCGGTCGCGTTGACCACCTGCTGAGCGCGGATTTCCAGTTCGGCCCCCGACTCAAGGTCCACGGCACGGACCCCGGTCACCCGCTCGCCCTCCCGCAGGAAGCCGGTCACCTGGGTGCGGGTGGCGGCCAGCGCGCCGTACCCGGCCGCGGTCCTGACCATCGTCATCACGAAGCGGGCGTCGTCGACCTGCGCATCCCAGTACAGCAGCGCCCCGGTGAAGGCGCTCCGCTTGAGCGCGGGCGCCAGCCGCAGCGCGCCCCGCCTGGACAGCTGGCGATGGGTAGGCAGCCCGCGGCTCTGGCCCATCGAGAAGCCGAGCAGGTCGTAGGCGGTGACGCCGGCGCCGACGTAGGCGCGTTCCCAGACATGGTGGGAGAAAGGGAACAGGAACGAGACCGGCCGCACCAGGTGCGGCGCGATCTGCTGCAGGAGCAGGGACCGCTCCCCGAGCGCCTCCCTGACCAGCTCGAGATTGAGCTGCTCCAGGTAACGCAGACCGCCGTGAATGAGCTTGCTTGACCTGGATGACGTCCCCGAGCCGAAGTCCCTGGCCTCCACCAGGCCAACCGACAGGCCACGGGTCACGGCGTCAAGCGCCACCCCGGCTCCTACCACGCCGCCGCCGACCACGAGTACCTGATGCTCGGTCCTGGTCAGCGCCGCCAGCGAGGCCGCCCGCTCGTCCGGGCCCAGCTTCGCCGTCGCTCCTGCTCCGGCCATCACATGCAGAACGCTACCCGGGCCCGGGCCCGTGCCCGCACGCCACTGGTCCCGTTCAGCGGGTCACCACGACCTCGACCCGCTGGAACTCCTTGAGATCGGAGTAACCCGACGTGGCCATGGTGCGGCGCAGCGCGCCAATCAGGTTCATCGACCCGTCCGAGACGGTCGACGGCCCGTGCAGGATCTGCTCCAGGGTTCCGATCGTGCCGACCCTGAGCCGGGCGCTGCGCGGCAGCTCAGGGTGGTGCGCTTCGCTGCCCCAGTGATAGCCGCGGCCTGGCGCCTGGGCGGCCCTGGCGAACGGTGAGCCGACCATCACCGCGTCCGCGCCAAGAGCGAGGGCCTTGGCGATGTCGCCGCTGCGGGTCATCCCGCCGTCGGCGATCACGTGCACGTACCTGCCGCCTGACTCGTCGAGGTACTCGCGGCGGGCCGCCGCGACGTCGGCAATCGTGGTGGCCATCGGAACAGCCACGCCGAGCACCGCGGCCGTCGTGTGGCCGGAACCACCGCCGAACCCGGCCAGCACGCCCGCCGCGCCGGTCCGCATCAGATGCAGCGCCGCGGTGTAGGTGGCGCAGCCGCCGACGACGACGGGCACGTCGAGTTCGTAGATGAACTGCTTGAGGTTGAGCGGCTCGGCCTGCCCGGAGACATGCTCCGCCGAGACCGTGGTACCGCGGATCACGAAGATGTCCGCCCCGGCATCGATGACGGCCTTGTGGTACCGGACGGTCCGCTGCGGGGACAGCCGGGCCGCGGTGGTGATTCCCGCCGCCTTCATCTCCTCGATCCGTTGCCCGATAAGATCGTCTTTGATCGGTTCTGCGTAAATCTCCTGAAGCCGCCTGGTGGCTGCCCCGTCGCCGAGCTCAGCGGCCTCGGCCAGCAGTGGCTCGGGATCGGTGTACCGGGTCCAGAGCCCCTCGAGGTCGAGCACGGCCAGCCCGCCGAGCCTGCCCATCTCCACCGCCACCCGCGGTGATACGACGCTGTCCATCGGGGCCACGACAAGCGGCAGCTCGAACCGGTAGGCGTCGATCTGCCAGGCGATCGACACTTCCTCAGGATGCCTGGTGCGGCGCGACGGCACGATGCCGATCTCGTCAAGCCCGTAGGCCCGGCGGCCGCTCTTGCCGCGGCCTATCTCCACCTGGGTCACGGCTGCATCCGGCTGCCGTAGTTCGGCGCCTCGCTGACCATCTCGACGTCGTGCGGGTGGCTCTCCGCCAGGCCCGCACCAGTGATCTGGGTGAAATGCGCCTCTTGCAGCTCCGCGATGGCCCGGGCCCCGCAATAGCCCATGGCGGCCCGCAGGCCGCCGGTCAATTGCTCGGCCACGGCCGCGAGCGGGCCGCGGTAGGGCACCTGGCCCTCCACTCCCTCGGGTACGAGCTTGTCCTCACGCAGGACGTCGTCCTGGAAGTAGCGGTCCTTGGAGTAGGAACGGCCACGCTCGGGGTTGCGCATGGCCCCGAGCGACCCCATCCCCCGGTACAGCTTGTACTGCTTGCCGTTGATGAACACCATCTCGCCGGGGGCTTCGTCGCAGCCGGCCAGCAGGCCGCCGAGCATGACCGTGTCGGCGCCGGCCGCGATCGCCTTGGCGATATCGCCCGAGTATTGCATGCCCCCATCGCCGATCACCGGTACGTTGACCGCCCTGGCCGCCCTCGCAGCCTCATAGATCGCGGTCACCTGGGGCACGCCCACGCCGGCCACCACGCGCGTGGTGCAGATCGAGCCAGGCCCGACACCGACCTTGACGGCGTCGGCGCCCGCGTCGATCAGCGCCTGGGCGCCCGCCCGCGTAGCCACGTTGCCGCCGATAACGTCAACCCGGACGTTCGCTTTCACCTGGGCCACCATGTCGAGGACGGCCTGAGCGTGACCGTGCGCCGTGTCGACGACGAGGACATCCGCCCCGGCCTCGGCCAGCGCCTGCGCGCGGCGCTTCGCGTCCTCGCCAACGCCGACCGCCGCGCCTACCACCAGCCGCCCCTCGGCGTCCTTGGTGGCGTGCGGGAACTTCTCGCTCTTGGTGAAGTCCTTCACCGTGATCAGCCCGCACAGCTTGCCGGACGCGTCAACGAGGGGCAGCTTCTCGATCTTGTTCCGGCCCAGCAGCCGCAGCGCTTCATCGCGCGGCACCCCGACGCTCGCGGTGATCAGCGGCATCGGCGTCATCACCTCGGCGACCCTGCGGCCATGGTCGGACTCGAACCTGATGTCACGGTTGGTCACGATGCCGAGCAGCACGCCACCGGAGTCAGTGACGGGCACGCCGGAGATCCGGTAGCGGGCACATAGCCGGTCAACATCCGCGACCGTCGCCTCGGGACCGCAGGTCACCGGATTCGTGATCATGCCGGCTTCGGAGCGCTTCACCATGTCGACCTGCTGGGCCTGGTCCTCGACCGACATATTGCGGTGCAGCACCCCGACACCCCCTTGACGTGCCATGGCCACCGCCATCCGCGCTTCGGTGACCGTGTCCATGGCCGAGGAGACCAGCGGCACGCGCAGCGTGATCCGGCGGCTCAGCCTCGCGGTCGTGTCCGCGTCACTCGGCATGGTCAAGGAGTGCGCAGGCAGCAGCAGCACGTCGTCAAAGGTCAGGGCGGGCGGCGCGAACTTAACGGCGTCGGTCATGTCACCTTCGGCAGGCTGGGGTGTGGGCATGCTTCATCCTAGTGACCGCATGGTGACCGCGCCGCCAGCCAGCCGACGTGACACAGCCCGGCGGGCCGACGTGCCACACCCGCCACACCCCGCGGACCACCTCAGGGGACACTGCGAAGGCCGGCTCTGCCGGGATCCGGGTCAGGGGAACCCGGATCCCGGCAGCATCGCCCGGCCCCGCCTGGATCCGCGTCACGGGGGGACACGGGTCCACGCGGGCCGGCAGGCTGGGTTCCCTACCACGGGGGAGCACGGATCCCAGCACGCTCATCGGGAGCCTGACGCCCGGTCAGGCGATGTTTTCCGCCAGCGCGATCGCCCGGAGCCTGGCCAGCGCCCGGTGCTGCGCGACCCGTACCGCCCCCGGTGACATGCCGAGCGTGTTCCCGGTCTCTTCGGCAGTCAGGCCGGTCAGCACCCGCAGTACGAGAAGTTCGCGCTGGTGCGACGGGAGCCGGGCGAGCAGCGCCCTGGCCCGCTCGGCCTCGATGTAGGCCACGACGGTCTCTTCGGGTCCCGGGCGGTCGTCCGGGCCGTCGGGCAGGTCCTCCGTCGGGATGGCTAGCCTCGATGCGTTTCGCATGGCGTCCGCCACTTTGTGCGAAGCTATGCCGAATACGAATGACGCGAACGGCCGGCCCATGTCCTGGTAGCGCGGAAGTGCGGAAAGAACTGCAATGCAGACTTCCTGCGCGACGTCATCGGCAACATGATAATGGCCGGTGATCCGGCTCAGACGAGCCCTGCAGTACCTGACCACCATGGGCCTTATCTGCTCGAGCAGCGACTCGATCGCGGCCGGCTGGCCGCGCACCGCCAGCGAAGTCAGATCGCGCAGACTAGCCTGATTACCCCCATCTACCTGCAGTTTCACCCGTCCCCCCTCGGCCAGATGCCGACTCCGGCATCCCTGGTCCCACGAACTCATGATGCCCAGGAAAGCGGCGCAGGTCACCATCGGAAGAGGCAACAGAAAGGTCACATTGATGTGTCGCGCAGACACGCGTCAAGCAATATCTACAATCTGTAATCACTCAACTACTCAGCGTAATCAATTGAGTTCTTGCTATTGCACTAACACGGGAATTTGCACGTGCAGCAGCCGATTACGGCAGCAGGAGGCGAACTGGCCAATTCCGGATTGACTCGCGGCGCGCAGCTCGCGGCAACATACGCCGATGCCCCGCGCCTGCGGTGACAGGCGCGGGGCAGCTGGACGAACCTGCGATAAGGGCAGCGGGTCAGTGGCCGTGCCCGTGGCCGTGGCCACCGGCCGCTTCGCCCTGCTCCTGTTCCGGCTTCTCGACGACGAGGACCTCGGTGGTGAGCAGCATGCCCGCGATCGAGGCCGCGTTCTGGACCGCCGATCGGGTTACCTTCACCGGGTCGATGACGCCCTGCGCCATCAGGTCGCCGTACTCATCGGTCGCCGCGTTGTAGCCGTGACCGGCTGGCAGGGCCGCGACCCCGGCCACCACGACGCCGCCCTCTGCTCCGGCATTTTCCGCGATCCAGCGGCACGGTGCCTGCAGCGCGGTGCGCACTACCCGCACGCCGGTCGCCTCGTCGCCGGACATGCCAAGATCACCAAGGCTCGTCGCGATCTGCACGAGGACGCTGCCCCCACCGGGGATGATGCCCTCCTCGATCGCCGCGCGGGTCGCCGAGATGGCGTCCTCGAGCCGGTGCTTCTTCTCCTTGAGCTCAACCTCGGTCGGCGCACCGGCCCGCAGCACGCAGACGCCGCCGGACAGCTTGGCCACCCGCTCCTGCAGCTTCTCGCGGTCCCAGTCGGAGTCGGTGGCCTCGATCTCGGCACGGAGCTGCCGGACCCGGTCCTCGATCGCGGCCTGGTCACCGGCACCGTCGACGATCGTCGTGGTGTCCTTGGTCACCACGATCCTGCGGGCGCGGCCGAGTGCCTCCAGGCCGGTCGACTCCAGCTTGAGGCCCAGCTCCTCGCTGATCACTTCGCCGCCGGTCAGCACGCCCATGTCGCCGAGCATCGCCTTGCGCCGGTCGCCAAAGCCAGGCGCCTTCACCGCGACCACCTGGAGCAGTCCGCGGATCTTGTTGACCACCAGCGTCGACAGCGCCTCGCCGTCGACGTCTTCGGCGATGACCACCAGCGGCTTCTTGGTCTGTGCCACCTGCTCAAGCAGCGGAAGGAAGTCGGCCATCGAAGAGATCTTGCTGCCGTGCAGCAGGATGTAGGCGTCCTCAAGGACCGCCTCCATCCGCTCCGGGTCGGTAACGAAGTACGCCGAGATGTAGCCCTTGTCGAACTGCATGCCCTCGGTGAACTCGAGCTCGAGGCCCATCGTCGGCGACTCTTCGACGGTGATGACGCCGTCCTTGCCGACCTTGTCGAATGCCTCGGCGATGATGTCGCCGATCTTGCTGTCCTGGGCGGAGATCGTGGCGACGTGCGCGATGTCGGACCGCTCCCCGACGTCGCGTGCGGCCTTCAGCAGGGCTTCTGACACCTCCGCTGATGCCGCGTCGATGCCGCGCTTGAGTGCCATCGGATTCGCGCCGGCGGTGACGGAGCGCAGTCCTTCGTGGACCATCGCCTGAGCCAGCACCGTCGCTGTCGTCGTGCCGTCGCCGGCCACGTCGTTGGTCTTGGTAGCGACTTCCTTGGCCAGCTGTGCGCCAAGGTTCTCGTAGGGATCCTCAAGCTCCACCTCACGAGCGACGGTCACGCCGTCGTTGGTGATAGTGGGGGCGCCCCATTTCTTGTCGATGACCACATTGCGGCCCTTGGGGCCCAGTGTCACCTTGACGGCGTCGGCGAGCCGGTTGACACCGCGCTCGAGCGCGCGCCGCGCGTCCTCGTCGAACTCCACGCTCTTGGCCATGAGCACCTCAGACTACGTTTCGGGATGAATATGCTTCTGCTTCATGCCACCGCCCCGGGCCGGCTCGGTGCCCCCGGAGTTGCTCCAAAGGGGCCACGAACCGATCCGGGGCGGTGTCGGGCGCGCCGAGGCACGCCCAGCGCGGGCAGCCGCCCGCGCCGCACGGACTCGCTACTTCTCGATGATGGCGAGCACGTCGCGAGCGGACAGCACGAGGTACTCCTCGCCGCTGTACTTCACTTCGGTGCCGCCGTACTTGCTGTACAGCACGATGTCACCGACGCTCACGTCCAACGGGACGCGCTTGGCGCCAGCGTCATCGAACCGGCCCGGGCCCACCGCGAGGACCTCGCCCTCCTGGGGCTTCTCCTTAGCGGTGTCCGGGATCACCAGACCTGATGCGGTCGTCTGCTCAGCCTCGAGCGGGCGTACCACGATACGGTCTTCGAGCGGCTTGAGAACAATCTTGGTGGCGGTCGTCACGCTCTGACCTCCCCCTCCGGAAAGGGCTAGCTGATTACTAGAGAGGCGACCGTGCCGGCCTGCCGTCGCGGGTGCCAGACCAGACTCGTCGCATTAGCACTCTACTGTAGCGAGTGCCAGTTCCGAACAGTATCCGTACTGGGCGACATCGTCAAACCGGCGCCCCGGTAACCTCGAGTCCGCCGTCCGGCGGGCCGGAGCCTGACCGGGCTAGGGAACGACAATTCTGGTGACCGGCAACGCGGAGTCGGCGGGAAAGTCCGGGGCGGACGGCGGCACCTGCCTGTCCAGCAGCTCGGCGCCAAGCGCCGCCACCATCGCCCCGTTGTCGGTGCACAGCCCGGGCCGCGGCACTCTGAGCCGGATTCCCGCCGCGTCGCAACGCTGCTTGGCCAGGGCCCGCAGCCGCGAGTTAGCCGCCACGCCGCCGCCGATCACCAGCTGATCGACGCCGTTGGCCCGGCACGCGCTCACTGCCTTGGCGGTCAGCACGTCAGCGACGGCCTCCTGAAACGAAGCGGCCACGTCGGCGACCGGAACGATCCGCCCGGCCTCCTGTTCGGCCTCCACCCAGCGCGCCACCGCCGTCTTCAGCCCGGAGAAGGAAAAGTCAAGAGTCTGGTCACGGTACTTGCTCCGCGGAAAGGCGATGGCTGCCGGGTCACCGGTCGCAGCAGCCGAGTCGATCGGCGGGCCGCCGGGGAATGGCAGCCCGAGCAGCCGGGCCACCTTGTCGTAGGCCTCCCCGGCGGCGTCATCGATCGTGGCACCGAGCGGGATCAGCTCAGTGGCAAGGTCAGCGGCGAGCAGCAACGAGGAATGCCCGCCGGAGACCAGCAGGGCGACGGCGGGCGTGGGCAGCGCGCCGTGCTCCAGCTGGTCTACCGCGATATGAGCGGCCAGGTGATTGACGCCATAGAGCGGCTTACCGAGCGCGAGAGCGTACGCCTTAGCCGCGCATACCCCGACGAGGAGGGCCCCGGCCAGCCCAGGGCCCGCCGTCACCGCGATCGCATCCACATCCCCCAGCGTGACCCCGGCGCTGGCCAGCGCGCGGTTCACCGCAGGGACCATCGCCTCCAGGTGCGCCCGGCTCGCCACCTCAGGAACCACGCCGCCGAACCGCGCGTGCTCGTCCACGCTGGAGGCAACTGCATCGGCCAGCAGCTCATGGCCGCGCACGAGCCCCGCGCCAGTCTCGTCGCACGAGGTCTCGATGCCGAGCACCAGCGGGGCCGTCACCGGGGACCGCCGCCCGGCCCGGCTGCCCGGCGCGTCACCTCGGGACCGCCGCCCGGCCCGGCTGCCCGGCGCGTCACCTCGGGACCGCCGCCCGGCCCGGCTGCCCGGCGCGTCACCTCGGGACCGCCGGCCCGCCGCATTACCAGCGCATCCGCCCCGGACGGCTGGTAATAGCCCCTCCTGATGCCGATCTCAGTGAATCCGTATCTGCGGTACAGCTGTTGTGCCCTGGTGTTGTCAGTGCGTACCTCGAGGAAGACCTCGGTGCAGCCGCGCCGGGCGGCCTCGGCGAGCAGCGCGTCGAGCAGCCCCGTGCCGATCCCTTCGCCCCACCTGTCAAGCGCGACCGCGATAGTGAGCACATCCGCCTGGCTCCCGGCCGTGAGCAGCCCCGCGTAGCCGACGACCATGCCGTCATCGTCGGCTACCAGATAGTGCCGGCTGGCAGGCTGCTGTGCCAGCTCGCCCGCCAGCATCTGTCGTGACCACGCCTCCTCGCCAAAGAGCTCGCGCTCCAGCCTGAGGATGGCGTCGAGGTCCGTGCCGGTCACACTGCGGAGCCTGACGCTCATCATGGGGTCACCCGCTTCGGCTTGCCCGGCACGCGCGCGTCGGGTCTGCGGAGGTAGAGCGGCTCAGCAGGAAGGGCAGCAGCACCGCTCGCCAGTCGCGCCACCGCCAGCTCGGCGAGCTGCGCCGCAGCGGGATAGCGCGGCGGTATCGGCTCGGCCGTCAGCTCTGGGTAGCGGACCGGGCCCTCGCCAGCTACCGGGTAGCCGACCGGAAGCTCGCTAGGAAGACTGACGCCAGGTCCCCAGATGCGCTCGGCAGCCGGCGAATAGCGCGCCCAGTAGACCTCCTTGCGCCGCGCATCGGTTGCGACGATGAACTCGCGGCCCGCCGCCCCGGCTGCCGCCGTCTGCGCGATCACGTCCAGCGTGCACACGCCGTGGACGGGGATGCCGAGCGCGCTGGACAGCACCCGGGCGGTCACCAGGCCGACCCGTAGCCCCGTGTACGGGCCTGGGCCGGTGCCCACAGCGATGGCCGTCAGGCCAGTCGGGGTGGCGCCGCAATCCGCGAGTGCCCCAATGATCGCATCGGCCAGCAGCTCGCCGTGCCGGCGGGCATCAACCGCCGCCCGCTGCGCCACCACGCCCGTGCCGTCGTGAAGGGCGACGGTCACGGCCGGGGTCGCGGTGTCGAATGCGAGCAGTAGCACGGTTGCACAGCGTAGATCAGCCCGCGACCATCCCGTACTCAGCACGCCCCGGGTCTCGTTCCAGGACGAGCTGCCGGCGGCGGCCCTGCGCAAGGGCGGCATTGCGCGGGCGCCTCGGCGGGTGCCGCGCGACGACCCCGGCTGACCCGCCCGGCGCGAGCGGCCCAGTGCGTATTTTTGGACCGTGCCGAACACTGCCCGCGGCGGTGACCGGCAGGCAGCTCAGCCGAGACCGGTCAGGACATGGTGGGAGATGGCTAGCGCACCCGCCTGCAGCGTGGCGACATCCACCGGCCCGTAGCCGCCACCCGCAGCTCGGTCAAGGCCCTGCAGCGTGACGGTGACGAGCACATTCCGCTCGCGGCCCACGACTGTGACGAAGTCCGTCGTGTTTCCCCCGGTATGCCACACTTGCACGGCGAGGAAGGCGGCATTGCCGAGGCCGCTAGGGGCGCCGATCCGTGCCGTGGGCCGGTGGGCGGACTTGGGCGGATTCTGCATGGCCAGCAATGCCGCGTTATAGGCGTCGATCGCGCTGAACGTCGCGCTGCCGTTGCCGGTGGAGAGCAGGCTCGGCGCGAAGGCCTGCGTGGTCACCTCAAGTACCCGGTAGATGGGGCGGGCGTCCAGCGTCCAGGTGCACTGGCTCTCCGAGCGCCCGCTCTGGATCACGGCCCTGGTGGTCTTTCCAGGCAGGTACTGGCTGAGCGCGGTGGCGCCCACTGCCTGGCAAGCGTCCGGCGCGGCGCGGATATCGCCCGGCAGGAAGGTAGTCACCAGGTCACTGGAGGATGGCTTTGCCGACGAGCCCACCAGCGGGAGGTTGCCGGTCACCGCGAGTATCACCACGAGCACGATGACGGCCAGCCCACCGATCGCATAGAGCCGGCGCCTGGACCGCCTGGCACGGGTGGCTGCTGCCCTGCCCCGGATTCGCGGGCTGCCCTCCCCCTGCGGCCCGTCCTGGTCAGCACCGGGCGGCCCGAGTTCCCTGCGGCCCGGCCCGGACGGGTAAATACTCGGGCCAGCCCATGGCGGCAGGTCCTGATCGGTGTCGTCGTAGAAAACATCCGGCCGCGGTCGGTTTGCACTGCTGGAACGCCTGTCCCTGCTGAACCGGCCCCTGGCGGTGATGCGGCTCTGCGGGCCCGGGCTGCCATCCGGACCGGAATGGCCATCCGGACCGGAATGGCCATCCGGACCGGAACGGTCATCGCGGCCGGAACGGTCATCGCGGCCGGAACGGTCATCGTCACCCGAACGGTCGTCCCAACCAGGCCGGCCGGCCGTAGCGGGCCGATCCTCATCCCAATCGGCACGGGCACCATTGGCGGAGTAATCATCCCGGCCAGCAGGGGCACCTGCCGCGGAGTAATCATCCCGGCCAGCATGGGCACCAGCCGCGGAGTAATCATCCCGGCCAGCATGGGCACCAGCCGCGGAGTAATCATCCCGGCCAGCATGGGCACCGCTCGCCAAGCGGTCATCCCAGCCGGGGTGGGCATCCCTGGCCAGGTGGTCATCGTCAGCAGCACGCTCCGGGCGCCCGGCATAGTCGGGACTATCCGGCCGCCGCCGACGGCCTGCGGGCATCCTGACGGGTCGGCTGGGCGGAGACCCCTGCTGAGCCAAGGCGCGCCTCCGGGAGTGGATCTGACCGTGCGTAACGGCCGCAAGCAGACCTGCGAACAACGCAGTTTAGTGGTGCGAACGCCCTGCGGGCGGACAGAACGGGACTATGCCATGGAATGAACCGCGCCATGGAGCGAACTGCTCGGCAGAGCAGTCAGGCGGCACGGCCCGCGGCCGAATCAGTTCTGCTAGCCGGTCCTGCGGACAGTCGTGGTGCGGGCCTGAAGGCCGACCGCGGGCTGGCGGCCAGCGCGTGCGCAGTAAGTTACCACCAGCTTCGGCCCGGACGCCGGATTACGCGGCGGCTCCTAGTGGGGATCATGCGGCGGCTCATAGTGGACTGCGCTGCAGCCCTGGACCCGGCAGGAGATGGTCCGGTGACCGCTGCCGGTGGGCAGCACCTTACGTGCGGGACCGCAGTGGCAAGGCTGCCAGGAGACAATTACCCTGCCAGGTCCCCACGGGTGCCCGGCCTCGCACTGGACCGGGTAAGTCCACCAGTCCGGCAGCCGCGTGTCGTTCATTCATACACTAGAACATGTATTCGATAAAATCTCCAGCCAACGCTCCAGGTCAGCACGGCCGGGACGGCAGGCGGCCGTCGGCGCGCCGCATCATGCACCCGCTGTTCCCGGCAGGGCCTCAGCCCAGCAGGACCCGGCGGGCCCTGCCGATGGTCCCGCGGCTTCCCAGCGCGAGCCGGTACCGGTCAGCTGAACGATGCGCGGCTCATCAGGAACCTCGGCACCATCCGGGCTGGCTGCTGCCGTAAGGCCGGGCGTTCCGGGCGGCACCGTGCGGGGTGCCAGCATGATCCTGATCTCCAGGTGGCTTGCCGAGAGGTCCTCGACAAGCCCCTCGCCCCACTCGACCACGGTGACCGAGCTGTCGAGGTCAGCGTCCAGGTCAAGATCGTCCACCTCCGCCCGGCTGCCGAGCCGGTAGGCATCGGCGTGCACCAGCGCCGGTCCGCCGCTCAGCGACCGGTGCACGCGCGCGATGACGAAGGTCGGCGACGTCACCGGGCCGCGCACGCCAAGTCCCTCGCCGATGCCCTGGACGAGCGTGGTCTTCCCGGCACCGAGCGGCCCGGTCAGCACCACCAGGTCGCCCGGGCACAGCAGTCCGGCAAGCCGCCGCCCGAGCGCCCGCATCTGCTCGCCGGTGCGGACCTGGATCTCCGCGCGCACCGCCGCGGCGCCTGGCGCATTCGGCCCATCCGCCGCCACGGCTAGGCCGACTGGTCGCGCCGCGTGCGACCCTCTGTCGCCCGGGTGACCAGGTCGATGATGACCTCATTGATGAGGTCAGGGCACTCGAGAATGATGACGTGCCCCGCGCCAGGCACCGTCAGGAGCTCCGCATCGGGTATCTCGGCGGCCAGGATCTCGCTCTGCCGTAGCGGGACCACCCGGTCCTTCTCGCCCGTTACCACCACCACCGGCACCTGCCCGAGCACGCGGAGCGCGGTGAGCTTGTCGTGCTTAAGCAGCGCATGGAAGAAATCCGTCACCACCTCGATGGGGGTCATCCTGATGATGCGTTCAAGGAAATCCACCACGGTCGGGCTGATCGCCGGGTCGCCGAAGGCGATCAGCCGCGTGCTGAGGAACGCGATCTGGCTGGCGGCGTGACGGCTCCGCTCGATGAGAGGCGCCCCCCGGCCGCTGGCTGCCCCGCGCAAGACGGTCGGGGCCGCGTACCGGGCAACTGACCGCAGCGGCCCGGGCAGCCAGACGGTCGGGTCAATCTCGGACACCGCCGTTGAGATCAGGGCTGCGCCGATCACCTTCGTACCGAATAGCTCGGGATGCTGGTCGGCGAGAGCCATAATGGTCATGCCGCCCATGGAGTGGCCGACGAGCACGACCGGGGAGTCGCCCGGGACGGTGGCCATCAGCACCGCGTACAGGTCCGCGCCAAGCTGGTCGATAGTGACGTGCTCCGGGCTTGAGCTGCCGGACCGGCCGTGGCCGCGCTGATCCCAGAAGACCAGCCTGCTCACCGCCGCCAAGTATTTGCGCTGGTAGTGCCAGGTGTCCTGGTTCAGCGTGTAACCGTGACAGAAGACGATCGTTACCGGAGAGTCATCTGGCCCGTTGATCTCGGTGTGCAGCCCCACACCGTCGTCGGCGAGCACCGTCACGCTGCGTCCGCGCAGCTGGCCGAACGGCTCGGCCGCAGCAGGATCTGGTTTCACCCGCATCCGGCCGATAGTCGCCCGCTCCGCGGCGAGTACGGCTCCCGCTCCCGCTGCCGCTGCGCCCGCAGCCAGCCCAGCCGCGCCGGTAATCCGCCGCCACCTGGCCATCAGCCCTCCCGTTGTCCTCCAGGAACGCGGGATTCCTACCCGACGGACGCCATTACGGCCCGAAGCGTACTCGCCAGGGCAGGATCCCAGGTCCTTGTTACTCCAAGGTAGCTTCTGGGCACCCGGCCCGCGAACCTCGTCACGATCTCATATGAAAGAGTGCCGAGCACGTCAGCCCAGTCCTGTGCGGTCGGCTCGCCTGCGTCGCCGGGGCCGAAAAGCACCACTTCATCCCCCGCCGCCACGTCCTCGTCACCGAAGTCGACCACGATCTGGTTCATGCAGACGGTGCCGGAGATCGTCCAGCGCTGCCCGCGGACCTGTACCTGTGCCCGGTTTGATGCGTACCTGGGCACGCCCTCGTTGTAGCCGAGCGGGACCAGACCGAGGGTCGCATCGCGGTTAGTCACGTACCGGTGGCCGTAGGACACGGCGGTGCCAGCCGGGACCCGCTTGACCTGGATGAGCCGGGCGCGGATGGTCATGGCCGGGCGGAGCCAGTCCGGCGCGCCGCCGGGGAGCGTGGACAGGCCGACGACCGCGCCGCCGGATCTGACCAGGTCGAACCAGGTGTCCGGCAGGGTTAGCGTGGCCGGGGTGTTGGCCAGGTGGCGCAGTTGCGGCCGGGCGCCGGCGGACTCCGCCAGCGCCGTCGCGGCCCGGAACGCCTCAAGCTGGGCCGTGATGGACGGATGTCCGGGAATGTCGGCACAGGCGAGATGCGACCAGATGCCGATGATGCTGGCATGACCCGCGGCCTCAGCTTCCAGCGCGGCGCGGACCACGGCTGGCCACTCGGCCTCCGTCGCGCCGCCTCTGGCCATGCCGGTATCGACCTTGAGATGCAGCCGGGCCGGACGCCCGGCCCGCCGCGCCGCCGCCGCGATCTGGCCGACCAGTGACACCGAGCCAGCGGAAAGGTCGACGTCCTGGCGGATGGCCTCCTCGTGCGGTGCGTCAGGCGACGCCAGCAGGCACAGCACCGGCGCGATGAAGCCCGCGTCGCGCAGCGCCAGCGCGTCCGCCACGTGCACGACGCCAAGCCAGTCCGCGCCGCCTGCCAGCGCCGCGGCCGCGGCCGGGATCATGCCATGGCCATAGCCATCCGACTTGACCACCGCCATCAGCTGAGCACCGCCGACGTGCCTTACCAGCGCCGACACATTGTCCTTGATCGCGCCCAGGTCAATGAGCGCTTCCTGGTGGCCGTCCATGATGGTCTAGTCTGCCAGCGCGCGTGCCCGACTGACGCGCTGATGTCGCGGCCCGGCCGACCAGGCGAGCCTTTCGGGCTGGCTCTAGCGCACGGCATCAGCGCACGGCATCAGCCGCAGGCGCATCGCTGGCGGCGTGACAAAACGCTGGCGGCATGGCAAACGCTGGCGGCATGGCAAACGCTGGCGGCATGGCAAACGCTGGCGGCGTGGCAAACGTGCGATGTGACAAACGTGCGATGTGACAAACGTGCGATGTGACAAACGTGCGATGTGAGGCTGCAGTGACGTGCTTTTTCTTGATCGATTAGACTTGTACCGGATTTGGTCGGGACGTAATGGACATTTCACCCCAGTCAGGCCACTCAATCCGGTACAAGTAGCCCAGGGCCCTGCGAATCGGGGCCAGGCGCTACGGGTGCCGGTACGGCGGAATCGAGCCCGCAGGTTCGTGGCCGGTCCGGTACAGCGGGATCGAACCCGTAGGTACCCTGGCCGGGCAGGTACCGCTGACCGGTGGTCGCTGGGCGAAAGGAAGCGCATCCTTGACCGAACTCATTCCGCGGCAGGTGCTCTTCGGCAACCCGGAGCGGATCAGCCCCCGGATATCACCCGATGGCACCATGCTGGCCTGGATCGCGCCCTACGAGGGAGTCCTGAACGTCTGGGTCGCGCCCACCAGCGCCGCAGCGGGGGTGGACTGGTCGGCGGCCCGGGTCGTCACCGATGACTCCGACCGTGGTATCCGCACGTTCGCCTGGGCGCACGACGGCCGGCACCTGCTGTACCTGCAGGACACCGGCGGCGACGAGAACTGGCGGCTGCACGACGTTGACGTGCAGACCATGCAGCGGCGCGACCTCACCCCGTTCGATGGCGTGCAGACAGTGCTGATCGCGATGGAACGGAAGTTCCCCACCGAAGTCCTGATCGGGATGAACCGGGACAACGCCCAGCTGCACGACGTCTACCGGCTCGACCTGGTAACCGCGGAACTGACGAAGGAAGTGGAGAATTTCGGCGTCGTCGGCTGGGAGGCCGACGCCCAGCTAGTGGTCAGGGCGGCTGCCGCGCCGCAGCCGGACGGCGGCTTCACGCTGCTAGTCAGGAACGATCCAGACAGCGACTGGCGGGCGCTTGGGACCGTTCCCGCCGAGGATGCGCTGACCAGCGGGCCAATCGCGTTCAGCGAGGACGGCAGGTCGCTGCTCGCAACAAGCTCGGTGGGCGCGCAGACCGGCAGGCTGGTCCGGATCGACATCGCTACCGGCTCGACCGAGGTGCTTGCCGGGGACCCGGAGGCCGACGTGGCGGGTGTCCGGCTGCAGCCGGACACCCGCGAGCCGCAGATCGTCACCCTGCTCAAGGACCGGTCCGAGTACCTCATCCTTGACCAGGCGGTGGCCGCCGACCTAGCGGCGATCCGGGCGCTGCACCCAGGCGACCCGGTCTTTGACGACGCCGACGATGCCGACGCGACCTGGCTGGTCAGCTTCACCAACGACACCGGGCCGGTGGTGTACTTCCGCTATGACCGGGCCAGCCGCACCGGCCATTTCCTCTTCGATACCCGGCCTGGACTGGCCGGTTATGAGCTGGCCGCGATGGAACCGTTCAGCTTCACGGCCAGGGACGGCCGCACCGTCCACGGCTACGCGACCTTCCCGGCCGGCGCCGACCGCCATGCGCTGCCGACCGTGGTCAACGTGCACGGCGGTCCCTGGGTCCGCGACGTCTGGGGTTTCAACCCCGAGGCGCAGTGGCTGGCCAACCGCGGTTACCTCTGCATCCAGGTCAACTACAGGGGATCGACCGGCTACGGAAAGTCGTTCGTCAATGCAGGTGACCGCGAGTGGGGCGGCAAGATGCATGACGACCTGATCGACGCCGTCGGTTTCGCCGTCGGCCGGGGCTGGACCGACCCGGCGCGGGTAGCCATCTATGGCGGTTCCTACGGTGGTTACGCCGCGCTGGTCGGCGCGGCGTTCACGCCAGAAACGTTCTGCTGCGCGGTCGACATCGTCGGGCCTTCCAACCTGAAGACCCTGATCGAGACGATCCCGCCGTACTGGGCCCCGATGATCGCCCAGTTCCACCGCCGGGTCGGTGACCCTGCAGCGGACGCCGACTTCCTGTGGTCACGGTCGCCGCTTTCCCGGGTCGCCGACATCAGGATTCCGCTGCTCATCGCTCAGGGGGCCAACGACCCCCGGGTGAAGCAAGCCGAATCAGAGCAGATCGTGACCGCCCTGCAGGAGGCCGGGATAGAGCACGAGTACCTGCTCTTCCCCGACGAGGGCCACGGCTTCGCCAAGCCGGAGAACCGGCTGCGCTTCTACGCGGCGGCCGAGCGCTTCCTGGCGCGCTACCTGGGCGGCCGCGCCGAGGAGTAATGGCCCCGGCGGCGCCCCGCCCGCCCATAACAGGGAATCTGGCCGTGAGCCGGGACTTGCCTGTCCGTCACGGACCGAAGATCAGGGAAAACGGGTCGACCCTTCTGGCGGCCAGGATGTACCACGCGGTTGCCCCGGTGTGGAGCGAGGCGTAGTAGAGGCCGCCGGCGCAGTCGGTGAGCCCGTTCCTGGATGCCGCGATGAGCCCGGTCCCGTCGGCGTTGAGCCCATGCCTCTGGGCATAGTAGATGTCCGACAAGTACCCTTCGGCCCGCTCGCCGTCGCCGGGACCGCCGCGGGTCTCGAGCGCGTCAGCGAGGTGCGCGGTCCCCTCGTACCAGACGCCGGTGCGGTCACCGGCGCAGAAACTCACGCCGCTGAAGCCAACGGCCGCACCCCGGGATCCTCCGTTCATGCCGCTGCCCGCGCCGGTTCCGCTGACGGCCAGGTTCCGCGTATCCCAGCTGACCGACTCCGCATAGGCCGGGTCGCGCAGCGCAAGGTATGACCAGCTGTTGACGTCCTCAGGTGGCGCGCTGTCGTTGGACGTCGTGCCGTCGTTCGTCGTCCCGACGTCAAACCGGCCCAGCGCCGGGTCCCACATCGACACGATGAAGCGCCGCGCCCACGCCGCCCGGGCGGACCAGACCGGGGCGCCGGTCTGGCCTGCGAGCATGGTGAAGAAGGCATAGAGATCGATGTTGTGCTCGGTCGACTTCCATTCGATCTTCTGACCACTCGCGGTCTCGCCGCCGGTGTAGCCGCCCGCCCCTCGGGTGTCACGGGCGTTGGCCTGCACCCAGTTCCCGATCGCCTCTGCTCCGGCGAGGTAAGCTGTCCGGCCGGTAGCCGCATAGAGCTGGACCAGCGCCTGGCCTGCCCACGCCATGTCTCCTACCACGCTCGCCGGGTTGGCGATGGTGACAGCCGCCGGGCTGCGCAGCGGGGTCGGCGCGTACGCGGCGCGGACCCGCCCGTCGCGCAGTGGATCGTTCGCCTGCGCATAGAGCAGCGCGGTTCCGATGATCTCGGCCCGCTGCCGGCCTGCCGGGGTTCCTGCGGCCAGGTAGGCGTCGATGAGCACCGCGTCGTCGTAGGTCTCCGAGGCGGTGAAATGATCCTTCTGCAGCACGCCGCCGGTAAAGCTCTGCACTAGGCGGGGCGTGGAGCCGGTGGCGTACCTGTCCATCATCTGGTCGAGGAACGAATAGGCCTGCACGACGCTCCGCGCCAGCTGCCCGGGCGGCACCGCTGGCGGTCCGGCCCGGGTCCCGGCCGGCCCGCAGCCGGTGACGATGACGGCGACGGCGAACCCGGCCGCCGCCATGCCCGCCTGTCCGATCCGGCTCAGCTCTGCCCCCCGCTGTCGGCCGAGCGGGCCGCCTGCGATGATCACCAGGCGGCCAGATCCGGCTGATTCCTGACCCGGCCGATCACCCGTCGTGGCCCTGCGAGCACGCCGATCGCGGCTCCCGATGTCCGCCGCCGGCCGGACCGGTGCCGGAAACTCGCCCCGGTCGGGCCGGCAGGCATACCTGCGGTCCCGCCGCGATCGCTGTCGGGTAGTGATGTACCCGGCCAGGCACCGGCCACCCGCCTGCTCGCTGGCCGCTGGCCGCCTGTCCGGCGCCAGGCCGGGGCCCGGGCCGCCCGGGCCCGGGCGGCCCGGAAACCGGCGCGCAGGTGCACCGGTGCACCGGCGCGCAGGCGCCGCAGGCTAACCGGCGGACACGGTCCTGACGGCGGCCGGGAGGGCCCGGATCAGGTCGGATGCGCCGATCGGCGCACCAGCCCTGCCGTCCCCCGCGGCGCCGTCCCCCGCGGCGCCGGTCGCCGCCAGCCGCCCGGCGATGCCATGCAGGTAGGCGGCGGCAGCGGCGGCGGCCGCCGGGCGCAGGCCCTGCGCCAGCAGGGCGCCCGCCAGGCCGGAGAGGACATCCCCGGACCCGGCCGTGGCCAGCCACGCCGTCCCGGTCGGGTTCACCAGAGCCTGATCATCGTCCGATGGGCCGGCGATGACCGTGGTGGATCCCTTGAGCAGCACGGTGATGCCGAGTTCCGCTGCGGCGCGCCTGGCGAATTCCAGGCGGCGGGCCTCAATGTCGGCGCGGTCCGCGCCAAGCAGCCGGGCCAGCTCGCCGGCGTGCGGGGTGATCAGGGTGGGAGCGGCCCGCGGCAGCAGGCCGCGGTGCGCGGCCAGCACGGTGAGGCCGTCCGCGTCCACGAGGACCGGGACGCTGCTCGCGAGCACGGCGGTGAGCAGGCTGACGGCAGTCTCGTCGGTGCCCATGCCGGGCCCGGCGGCCCAGGCCTGGACCTGGCCCGAGGTCTGCACCGCCCGGCCGGCGGACGGGCCTGGCGCCACGACGGTGATCACCGTCTCCGGCCAGTGCTGGCGGGCGACGTCGACGGCCGGCGCGGCCGAGACCAGCCGGACCATGCCCGCTCCGCCGTGGATTGCGCCGCCGATGGCGAGGGTCGCGGCGCCGGTGAACCGCTCGCTGCCAGCCGCCAGCCCCAGCACGCCCCGGCGGTACTTGTCGGATTCGGCCGACGGGCTGGGCAGCCATCCGGCCACGTCAGCGGCCTGCGGCGCGGCGAGGCCGGAGGCGCCCAGGTGCGGGCCAAGGCCGATGTCGATGAGCTCGACGACGCCGGCCTGGGATGCGCCCGGATCGATCAGCAGGCCGGGCTTCCAGGTCCCGAAGGTCACCGTCACGTCGGCGCGGACCGCAGCACCGTCCACCGCACCGGTATCGGCGTCGATGCCGCTCGGCAGGTCGGCGGCTACGACCAGGGCCCGGGAGCGCCCCGCCTGCGCTGCCAGCGATGCTGCGGGCTCGCGGAGGCCGCCACGGCCGCCAATGCCGAGGATGCCGTCGATGACCAGGTCCGCCAAGCCAACCGCCCGGCCGGTACCTGGATCGGCCGCCTCGATCAGCCGCCCCCCGGCGGCTCGCAGCGCCGCCGCCCCGCCCTCGTGTGCCCGCGATGCCACAGCGATGCCGGTCACGACCGCGCCGCGGCGCGCCAGCACCGCGCCGGCGTGCAGCGCGTCCCCGCCGTTGTCGCCGCTGCCCGCCAGCACGACGACCCTTGACCCGTACACCCGGCCGAGGAGCCCTGCGGATACCGACGCCAGGCCTGCCACGGCCCGCTGCATCAGCGCGCCCTCCGGCATCCGCGCCATGAGAGCGCCCTCGGCGGGGCGGATGTCCGCGACCAGGTGAGCGTTTCTCATCTCTCGGCCACCACCATCGCGACGCTCAGGCCGCCGTCGTGGCTCAGTGACAGGTGCCAGGTTCGGACACCGAGCCTGGCCGCCGCGTCGGCCACGGTTCCGCGCACCTCAAGCCGCGGCGCCCCGCGGGAGTCATGGATCACCTCGACGTCGGCCCAGCGCAGGCCGGGTGGGCCGCCCAGGGCCTTCGCCACCGCTTCTTTCGCCGCGAAGCACCCGGCGAGCGAGTCCGGCCTGGCATCGCGTTCGCCTTCGGCGAACAGCCGGGCGGACAGCGACGGCGTGCGCCGGAGCGCTGCCTGCAGCCGCGAGATGTCCGCGATGTCGACGCCGATGCCTACGATCACACGCCAAGCCTGCCACGCCCAGCCTGCCGCGGTCTGCTCCGGGAACCGCGCGGCGGGGTTCCCGGCAGATCGAGCGCTCCGGTGGGACCGGCACGAGAACCCGGTCACCATCGAAATCTGCCGGAGAGGCGGGGCGGCCAGCCGCCTACGCGCATCCCCGGGGCTGGTGCTCGGCCGCTATGCGTAGGTCATCTCCCCCCGATGATGGAGGTGGGGTAATGAGATAGCTGGCAGAGTCGAGTTCGTCTCTGCGAAGAATCGGCCGAATGTCGCGGCAGCCGGGGGGAACACCATGTCCGAGGATGAACCTGCGCCAACGGTGCGCCGGTGAGCAGCGACCGATCGTGCCCGGGCATGGATGCCAGCCGTGCGGCCACCGGCGCCAGCACGCCGGATTTCGACACCAGCACGCCGGCCGTGGTGCTCAAGCTGGACCCGAACGTCATGCACCATGGCGGCCTCGGCGTCATCCGCAGCCTGGGCCGGCTGGGCGTGCCCGTCTACGGCGTGCACGAGGGGCCCCTGGCGCCAGCCGCGAATTCGGTTTACCTGCGCGGGCGCTGCTTCTGGCAGCCCGATCCCGCGGACCCGGACCGGGTGCTGGCGGGCCTGGGCCAGCTGGCCGGACACATCGGCCGGCCTGCCGTGCTGCTGCCTACCGACGATGCGGGCGCGATCTTCCTCGCGGAGCACGGCGCGCAGCTACGGCCGCGGTTCCTGTTCGCTGACCCGCCGGCTGGCCTGCCTCGCCAGGTGGCCGGCAAGTACTCGCTCTACCAGCTCTGCAGCGCACTGGGCGTGCCCTGCCCGCACGCGGCGCTGCCCGGCTCGCTGGCCCAGGCGCGCGCGTTCGCGGCCGACGCAGGGTTCCCGCTGATTGCCAAGCTCACCACGCCATGGACGCACAGCCGCGGGCTGCGCAGCACGTCAGTCATCGCCGACGCCGGGCAGCTGGCAGCCATCTATCAGGAGTGCGCCGGGGCGGGCGTCGGCCTGCTGCTGCAGGAGTTCGTCCCCGGCGGCAGCGGGCATGACTGGTTCTTCCACGGCTACTGCGACGCTAGCTCCGCCTGCCGGCCGGCGTTCACCGGCGTCAAGGAGCGGTCCTACCCGGCGCACGCCGGACTGACCTGCCTCGGCCGCTCCACGCCGAGCGCCGGGCTGCGCGCGGAGGTGGCCAGGCTGCTCACCCGGCTGGGGTACCGCGGAATCCTCGACCTTGACCTGCGCCTTGACGCCCGGGACGGCCAGTTTAAGCTGCTGGACTTCAATCCCAGGCTCGGCGCTCAATTCCGGCTATTCCGCGACACCGCCGGACTGGACGTGGCGACAGCCGCCTACCTGGACCTGACCGGGCAGCCCATCCCGTCCGGCGAGCAGGTGGCCGGCCGCGGATTCCTGGTGGAGAACTACGACCCGCTCGGGGCCCTCCGCTACTGGCGCGACGGCGAACTGAGGCTGGGTTCCTGGCTGGCGTCACTGCGCACCGTGGACGAGACGGCCTGGTTCGCCCGCGATGACTTGCGGCCCTTCGGGCTGATGTGCGTGCGGATGGGCTGGCGGCTGGCGACCAGGCCGCTGGCCAGGAAGCAGAGTCAGCCGCGCGGGGACGGCTTCCGCTATCGCAGCGGCCGAGCGGCGGCCCGGCCAGGCCGCGCCCCGAACTCGAGGATCGCCACCATCACCGATATCTCGCGGCCAGCAGTGCCGCAATCTCAGAAGGAGGGGACACCTGCATGAGCGATGCCGTGGACGTGGCCATCGTCGGAGCCGGACCGTACGGCCTCTCGCTAGCCGCGCATCTGCGCGGGACGGGCGTCAGCTTCCGCCAGTTCGGGCTGCCGATGCAGCTGTGGCGGGCGGCAATGCCCAGCGGGATGTTCCTCAAGTCACAGGGCTTTGCCTGCAACCTGTCGGACCCGCGGGGAACCCACACCCTGGAAGCCTTCTGCAAGGCGACCGGCCGGCCCTACGCGAGCTATGGCCAGCCGGTACCGCTGAGCACATTTGTCAGCTACGGCCAGTGGTTCTGTGCCGAGTTCCTGCCCGACCTGGAAGAAGTGCTGGTCAGCGACATTGCCGCCGGGCCTGACGGGTTCCAGCTGACCCTGGCCAGCTCCGAGCGAGTGCAGGCCCGCCAAGTGGTGGTAGCTGCGGGCGTCGAGCATTTCGCCAGTGTTCCCGAGCCATTCTCGGCCCTGCCGTCCTCCGCCTGCACGCACACGTCTGCGCACCGCGACCTGGCGGGCTTCCGCGGCCAGGATGTGCTGGTGGTCGGCGCGGGCCAGTCGGCGCTTGAGACGGCTGCGCTGTTGCACGAGAACGGGGCAGCCGTCCAGGTGCTCGCCAGGGAAGGCAAGCTGGCCTGGAACGGCGAGCCGCTGGCGCCGGACCGGCCGCTATCGGAGCGGCTGCGGGAGCCCGAGGCCGGGCTCGGTTCGGGCTGGGGCACCTGGTTCTACTCCAACCATCCGGACCTGTTCCGGCACCTGCCGAAGTCCACCAGGGTCTACCGGGCCCGCTCCGCGCTCGGTCCGGCCGGCGCATGCTGGCTGCGCAGCCGGGTCGAAGGCCAGTTCCCGGTGCACACCAGCCAGTCGGTGACGTGGGCGAAGGCGGAGGACACGCGCGTGCGCCTGGGCGTGACCAGCGGCGACGGATCGACCCGCGAGCTGGCCGCCGATCACCTCATCGCGGGCACCGGTTACCGCACCGACCTGGCCCGGCTGCCGTTCCTCGGCGACCAGCTGCGGTCGCAGCTGCGGACGCTGGCCGGGAGCCCGGTGGTGGGCAGCGGATATCAGTCGTCGGTTCCCGGCCTCTACTTCATCGGCCCGGCGGTGGCCCCCTCCATGGGGCCGGTGATGCGATTCGTCTTCGGCTCCGCGCACGCGGCGAAGGCCGTGACGCGCCAGCTGGCCGGCACGGCGAGCCGGCGATCGCAGGCGGCGGCCGTGCCGGCAGGCAGGTGACGATGCGCGAACCTGGCTCCTGCCGCTGCGCTACCAGGGTGCCGAGAGACGCAGTTTCAGCACACCCACGGGTCGCGGCGAATCCCGCTGAATCCCCCGAATTTTTAACTCCTGAGGGAGCATAGCCAATGTCCGAGCGCAGTTTGTCGCTTGCGGTGAACGGGCGTGAGTACCAGCTGACCAGCAGGCTGACGCTTTACCGGGCACCCGGGCCGCCCGGCGCCGGCGATGCGGCCGGCACCTCGTCGGTAGCGATCGTCGGGCTCGGGTATGTGGGGCTGCCGACAGCGGTCGCCCTGCACGGCCGGTGCAAGCGGATCATCGGCATCGATCTCAGCCAGCAGCGGCTGGCTGAGATCGCCGCGGGAAAGGCCGATCTCACCGGCCCGGACCAGGCGGAACTCGGGGCGGCGCTGGCCGACGGTTCCCTTGAGCTGACCGCCGACCCGACAGCTGTCAAGGCCGCTGACGCTGTGATCATCTGTGTGCCGACGCCGGTGGATGCACAGTACGTCCCGGATCTCAGCGCCTTGCGCGGCGCCTGCGCGAGCGTGGTCGCGCACGCCCGGCCGGGGCAGACGATTATTCTGACGTCCACGACGTATGCGGGCACGACGCGGGAACTGCTGGCCGAGCCGCTGGGCCGGCGCGGGCTGCGGGTCGGCACCGATGTGTTCGTGGCGTTCTGCCCGGAGCGGATCGACCCAGGCAACTTCGACCACCTGCAGCGGGAGACGCCGCGGGTGGTCGGCGGGATCACTCCGGCGTGCACGGAGCACGCAGCGATGACCATCGGCCAGCTGACTGATGCGGTGTACCTGCTGAGCTCGCCGGAGGCCGCCGAGGCAACGAAGCTGTACGAGAACATCTTCCGAGCCGTATCGCTGGCCCTGGCCAACGAGTTCGCTGACGCGTGCGGGGCGCTGAACCTGGATCCGGTTGAGGTCACCCTGGCCGCGGGGACCAAGCCCTATGGCTTCCTCGGCGCGCTGCCCGGCCCTGGCGTGGGCGGGCACTGCATCCCGTGCGACCCGCATTACCTGCTCTGGCAGCTCAGCAAGCAGGGACGGCAGTCCCCGCTGATCGAGCAGACGATGAAGTCGATCAGCATGCGGCCGTCCAGGGTCGCCGAACGGGCCGCCGAGGTGCTCGCTGCCCAGGGCCGGACGCTGACCGGCGCCGCAGTGATCGTGGTCGGCGCCAGTTATAAGGCTGGGGTGCAGGACCTGCGGGAATCTCCTGCGCTCGGGCTCATTGCCCGGCTGCTCGACGCTGGCGCCTCGGTCGACTATTACGACCCGCTGATACCGCATCTCCGGCTGCCGGACGGGCGGGAGGTGCACAGCCATAGTGCGCCGGGCGGCTGCCGCTGGGATCTGGTCATCGTGCACACGATCCATCCGGGCGTGGACTACTCGTGGGTCGGCGACTGCCCGCGAGTACTCGATGCCACCTACCAGTTCGATGCCGCACCGCATCGCACGGTCGTCTGATCATGGCCGCCAAGGCCGGCCGGCCAGCGCGGGCCGGCCGCCCGGCCCGGGCCTGACGGCCTGGCCAGGGGGGAGAAATCGATGACAGCCGCCGCAGAAACTGGCCGGGCGCGGGTGACCGTTAGCGGCCCAGGCATGCGTCCGGAGTATCCGCCGACCGGGCGCCTGCCAGTCGGCATCGCGGTGCGAGCGCTCCGGTGACTACGGCATCGACGGCGCCGCTAGCGATGCCGACGCCGCCAGGCGCCGCCCGGAATGATCTTGCCGAGCCAGCCGCTGGCGCCGGGCCCGGCCTGTCGCCGGGACGGCGGGCCCTGCTGGCCGCCGTGCTGCCCGGCGCCGATGTCCTGGCGCTGGCCGCGGCGGCCGGAGTGTTCTGGGCCGTGATCGGGCGGCCCGGCTGGCCGGAAGCCGGCTATTGCTGCGCCGCGCTGGTCGCGCTCTCCGTGAGCGGACTGCACCGGCTGCGCATCTGCCTGCGGATGTCGGACCAGACTGGCCGCATCCTTGCGGCCGTCCTTGGTCCGGTGCTCATCCTGCTGCCGTCGGTGCCCGGCCCGGACGCGCTGCGCCTCGTCCTGTGGTCAGCCGGGCTTGTGCTGGCGGCCAGGGCCGCGGCCTGCACCGCGCTGCGTGCTGCCCGGCGCCGGGGTCACCTAGCCGAACCGGCGCTGCTGGTCGGTGCGGGCCAGACCGGTCAGCGGCTCGCCGCCCTGCTGCGCGAGCACCCAGAGCTCGGCCTGCGGCCGCGGGGCTACCTCGACGTTGCCTCGCTGGCAGCCGGGCTGGACCTGCCGGTCCTTGGTCAGCCCGGCGAGCTCGCGGAGGTGGTCGCGGGGCACGGCATCGGGCGGGTCGTCGTGTGCTTTCCCGGCGGCCGGGACGAGGACATGGTCACCGTGCTGCGGCAGTGCCGGAGCCTGGGCGTGGACACCTGCGTGGTGCCGCGGCTGCACGAGATAGCCGCCGCGGTGCCCCGCGCCTGCCTGGATGAGATCTGGGGCATTCCGCTGGTGCCGCTGCGGCCCGGCCACGGGATCGTAGCCACAGCGCTCAAGCGCACGTTCGACATTGCCGGGGCTGCCGTCCTCCTTGCGCTGGCCGCCCCGCTGCTGGCCGTGCTCGCCCTGATGATCAAGCTGGGAAACACCGGTCCCGTATTGTTCCGCCAGGTCCGGGTCGTCGGGACCGCCAGGCTCGCCAAGATCCTCAAGCTGCGGACCATGGCCGAGCGCAGCAACTCGGATACGTGCTGGGTGGTGCCGACATTCGAGCTCACCCCGCTGGCCCGCTGGCTGCGCAGCACGCATCTGGACGAGCTTCCGCAGCTGGTCAACGTGCTGCACGGGGATATGTCGCTAGTCGGGCCGCGGCCCGAGCGCCCCTATTTCACCGAGCGGCTCGGGCGCGAGATTCCCCGCTACGACGACCGGCACCGGATGCGCAGCGGGCTCACCGGCTGGGCTCAGGTACACGGCCTGCATGGCGACACCTCTGTCCACGAGCGGGTGCGCCTCGACAACGCCTACATCGAGAACTGGTCGATCTGGCTCGACGCCGTGATTCTGGCCGCGACCTTCACCTCCCTCCTCGGCCTGCGCCGGCCGGGCAAGGCCCGGTGAGCAGATGGAGCAGTTCCCGGGATCGGACATGACAGTCACCGAGGAATACGACCTGCGCGCGCTGACGGGCCGGTTGCCGTCAGCTCGCGCCTGCTACTGGATCGGGCAGCCCGCCGTCGGCGCTGCCGGAAAGGACCTGCCTTGAAGGTTCTGCACGTCATCACCGGACTGGGGGTCGGTGGCGCGGAGATGCAGCTACGCTCAGCTCTCCAGCACACCCGGCATGAGTGCGACGTGGTGACGCTTTACAACCCGGGGCCGGTCGCGGAAATGATCCGCGGCGACGGTGCCC
This sequence comes from Streptosporangiaceae bacterium, assembly GCA_050011895.1. Lineage (GTDB taxonomy): Bacteria > Actinomycetota > Actinomycetes > Streptosporangiales > Streptosporangiaceae > DATBGO01. The sequence goes on from JBEKIF010000003.1 coordinate 76,355, forward strand.
GGGTTGGTGATCTGGGCATGACGCGCAACACGCAGCTGCGGGCGCTGTGGGAGCTGCGCCGGATCATCCGGGCCGGCGGTTATGACGTCGTGCACTGCCACCTGTACCGGTCGCAGGTCTACGGGCGGACGGCCGCGTGGCTGGCTGCCGTCCCGGTCGTGGTGAGCACCGAGCACTCGATCGGCGAGACGCACCTGGAGCGCCGGAAGATGACGGCGGGGGTCCGGGCACTGTATCTGGCCACCGAGCGGCTCTCCGACGCGACGATCGCGGTGTCGGAGACGGTCCGGGACCGGATGATCAACTGGGGCGTCCGGGACTCCCGGATCGTCGTCATCCCCAACGGCGTCGATCTGGGCCGGGTCGCGTTCGATCCCGCGGCGCGGGCCAGGATCCGCGCGGAGCTGGGCATCGGCGCCGACGACTACGTGCTAGGCGTCCTGGGCCGCCTGGACCCGAACAAGCAGTTCAATCTTGTCATCGAGGCCGCTGCCCCGCTGCTGGGCGACAACACCAAACTGCTGGTGGTCGGCAAGGGCGATGAGCGGTCGCGCCTGGAAGAGGTGGCAGCCCGGTGCGAGGTGACCGGGCGGGTGATCTTCGCAGGGGAACGCCACGACGTCGCGGCGATGCTGTCGGCGATGGACCTGTTCGTCGCCTCCTCAGCGCAGGAGACGTTCGGCCTGTCGGTGCTTGAGGCGCTCGCCAACGGCGTTCCCGTCCTGTACACGACCTGCCCCGCCCTGACCGGGCTGGAAGTGAGCAGGGCGCTGCAGGTACCGTCCACCGTCCCCGGCATCCGGGCGGCCATGGCCGACGAGGTACGTGCCGGGCAGCGTGACCGGCTGCCCGAGCCCGCCATCGAGAAGGCGTACGGCATCAGCGCTGTCACCAATCGAATTGACGACCTCTACGATCAGCTCGCGGCGCGCCGCAGCTGGCGCACCCTGGCCGCCCGGCTGCGCCGGCCCGCGGTCGCCGGACGCGGGCCGGCGCCCAGCACGGCCAGCCTGCCGCCGCGGGATGAACTAGCCAGCGCGGCGGCCGCCGGGCCGGCGCCGGTCAGCACGCCGGCCAGCCCGGCGCCATTGCCATTGCCAGTGAAGGGTGAGCGATGAGGGTCTTCGTCACCGGCGCCGCCGGGTTCATCGGATCGCATTTGGTCGAGGCCCTGCTAGCAGCGGGGAACGAGGTGACCGGGCTTGATGATCTGAGCACCGGGCGGGTGGAGAACCTGCCCGCGGTCACCCGGGACCCGGGATTCCGGCTCGTGCAGGGCTCGATCCTGGACCAGGGCCTGGTAACTGACCTGACCGCCGGATGTGACCAGGTCTACCATCTGGCCGCTGCTGTCGGCTCGTTCGTCATTCGCGACCGGACGCTGGAGAGCCTGCGCACCAATATCCACGGCACCGAGAACGTCGTCGACGCCGCTGCCCGGCATGGCGCAGTCCTGCTTGCCGCATCCACCAGCGAGATCTACGGCAAGAACCCCAAGACTGGCCTGTGTGAGGATGACGACCGCATCATCGGCTCCCCGCTGAAGTCCCGCTGGAGTTATGCCGAAGCCAAGGCGATTGATGAGAGCCTGATCGACGCGTACTGCCGTGAGCGCGGCCTGCGCGCCGTTATCATCAGGTTCTTCAATACCGTCGGCCCGCGGCAGACCGGCCGCTACGGCATGGTGATACCGCGGTTCACCCGGCAGGCTCTCGACGGTAAGACGCTGACCGTGTTCGGCACCGGCGAGCAGATCAGGTGCTTCTGCCACGTGCTGGATGTCATCCCGGCGCTCACTCGGCTGATGGCCACCCCGGCCGCCTATGGCCGGGCCGTCAATCTCGGCAACGACCAGCCGGTCTCCATCAACGGCCTGGCCCAGCGGATCATCGCCGCAACGGGGTCGAGCAGCACCATCAGCCACACGCCTTACCTCGACGCCTACGGGCCCGGCTACGAGGACATGCAGCGCCGGATCCCAGATTGCACGCTGGCGAATAAGCTCGTCGGGTTCGCGCCGCAGCGGACCCTCGATGACGTCATCCGTTCGGTCATCGAAGATCAGGAGGCTAGCCAGCCTTTTGCAGCCGCCGCCTCATGATCGCAGGACCACCCCGGTGCGCGCAGAGTCCGCTGAATCTCAGCAAGGCCGGGCAGGCCAGCGCGCTCTGGCGGGACAGCTGGGGCGGCTGCGCCGCAAGAGCCGGCGGCCGGTGCTCACCGTGGCCGACCAGCCGGAGCCGTCAGCCGCGCCGCCGGAGACCGATGCCCGGCAGCGCCGGCGGCGGCATCAGGTCACCGGCAGTGCCTGGCTTGCCGTCATCCCCGCTGGCATCGTCGCGGTGGCGCTGACCGTGCACGCCGTCAACGGATCGCACCAGATTGTTCCGGCGCCTCGTGTCGTGGTGGCGTCGCTGCCGTACTGGAACCTCAGCCAGGGCACTGCCGCCGTCCTGGCGAACCGGCAGGCCGTCAGCGAGGTCTCCCCGTGGATATACGGGCTGGCCAGCGACGGCCACGTCGTGCTGGACCCCGGGGTCAGCAAGCCTGCTCTGAGCAGGTCACTCAGCCAGCTGCGGGCCCGTGGCCTGCCGCTGGTGCCCACTATCGCGAACGTCAATGCGCACGGCAACTGGGCCTACCCGCCGGTGGCCCGCATCCTGCACGACCCGGTCCTGATGGCGCGGCACGTTGCCGCCATCGTCGCGCTGGCGGACTCCGGCCATTACGCGGGGATCGACATTGACTACGAAGACCTGCGGGCCGGCGACCGGCAGGACTTCACCGCCTTCGTCACCCGGCTGGCCACCGCGCTGCACGCCCAGCGGAAGATCCTGTCGGTCGCGCTGTTCGCCAAGGCCACTGACGCCGGGTACGCGCCGCGCAACCTGGCGCAGGACTACGCGGCCATCGGCAAGGTCGCCGACCAGGTGCGGCTGATGGGCTACGACTACCACTGGTCCACCTCGCCGCCCGGGCCGATAGCCCCGGTCAGCTGGCTCAAGAGCGTGCTCAGTTACGCCAAAACGCAGCTGCCCGCAGCCAAGATCATCTTGGGCGTACCGGAGTACGGCTACGACTGGTCCCGCGGTCACGGCGTCGGGATCGCCTGGCCTCAGGCGATGCAGCTGTCCCGGCAGCCCGGGGTGCAGCTGCACTACAGCACGGCCAGTCAGGCTCCCTGGTTCAGCTATACCGATGCGGCGGGCCGCCAGCACACGGTGTGGTTCGAGGATGCGGAAAGCTCCCGCGCAAAGTTCAGGCTGGCCCAGGCAGCCGGAATCGGCGGTGTCTACCTCTGGATGTACGGCAGTGCGGATCCTGGCATCTGGCCGACTTTGCGGCAGGCGCTGCCGGCCGGCCCGCACACCCCCGTTCCGGCCGCCCGGAGAGCGTCATGATGCCCTGGTGGGGGATCGCGCTGCTCGTCTTCGGCGCCAACGTCGCGCTGTGGGGCACGGTCGGCCTGATCCGGCTCGTGGACCAGGAGGTACGCCGGCTGATCAGGCTGGGTCGGGCAAGGCAGCCGGAAAACGTCGTCGCACTGCGGCATGACCCGGCGGGGCGGCGAGCCCGGCAGAGCCACCTGACCGTGGACGATGTCGCCGTGCTGATCCCGGCGCACAACGAGGGCGCCGTCATCGAGGACAGCCTCGAGGCGATCACGAAGCTGGTGCCGCGCAAGAACATCCATGTGGTGTCCGACGGGTCGACCGACGACACTCTCGAGAAGGCCATGGGCGCCGGCGTCAAGGCGATCAAGACCCGGCGCAACGTCGGCAAGGCGGGAGCACTGGCCGAAGCCGTCGAGCGCTTCAAGCTCGTGGAGCGGTTCCCGGTTGTGATGCTGCTGGACGCCGACACCAGGGTCCAGCCTGGCTACTTCAAAGCGGCGCTGCCATTGTTCGACTCGCGCCGCGTGGTCGCTGTCGCGGGCTGCGTGCGGACCGATACCCGCCGGATGCTCTCGCCAGTCGGCAACATGCTGACAGGGCACCGGATGCGGATATACGCGGTAGGCCAGCGGGTGCTGAAGTTCGGCCAGACGTCGCGGTTCCTGAACGCGACGCCGATCGTTCCCGGCTTTGCCAGCATCTACCGGACGGCCGTGCTGCCGAGAATGAACATGAATCCCCCGGGCCTGGTGATCGAGGACTTCAACATGACGTTCGAGGTCTACCAGCGGCAGCTGGGCAAAGTGGGCTTCACGCTCGGCGCGGTGGCCGTGACCCAGGACCCCGATAACTTCCGCGACTATATCCGCCAGACCAGGCGCTGGGCCCTTGGCCTCTGGCAGACGGTGCGGCGGCACCCGCCGCGGCTGAACCTGTTCACTGCCATGCTCGCGCTCATGCTGACGGAACTGATCACCTCGAGCCTGCTCTTCGTCATCCTGCCGCCGATTGTTGCCGTGCTCATCCTGCCTGATCTGTTCGGCGGCGCGCTGACCTGGCCCGTTTTCGGCTCCGTCTACGCTGTGGTGTCAGCGCACGTGTCGCTGTCCAGGATCGCCTTGGGGGTGGCGATTCCCGACCTCGTCATCACCTGCCTGGTGGCGGCGGTCGAACGGCGGCCGCGGCTGCTGCTGTCAGCGGTCTTCTTCCCGTTCATGCGGGTGCTTGACGCGGCCATCGGGCTCTACGCCATCCCGCTAGCGTGGCTGGCCAGCTCCAACGGGGTCTGGAAGAGCCCGGCCAGGCGCCGGGCCAGGGCCGGAGCGGTCGCCGCCGGCTCGCCCATACGGCCGGCGGTGCCGCAGACGGCCCGGCCGGGGACGGCACTGCCCGACGCCGCTGCCCTGGCCCCGGCGGCAGTATCTACCGCCTGGGAGGAGCAAGGCCAGCAAGCTTCGGGCTGAGCTCAGTCGCCGCCGGTGAAGGTCGGCCTGGTTCCGCCGGCTACCGCTGCTTCGTCGGCCTGCTCGGCCTGCTCGGCCCGTGAGTACCTGAGGTACCGGTACTGCCCGCGGGCGATGAGGCCGACGGCTACGATCACCGCTGCCAGCCCCCCCAGGAGCACGATCATCTTGTGACTCCTGGCGGGCGCGAGGCTGTACTGCGTGGTGGTGATCGTGGCGGCGGACATCGCCGTCAGGCCGAAGCTCACCGCGGTTGCCCCGGATGGGGTTTGCGGCGTCGTCCAGGCCGCCTGCTTCCAGGAAGCGGTGGCGGGGAAGGTGGCACTGGTAGTCCAGTACGCCCAGGCACCTACGGAGTTCCGGTAGTAAAGCTCAAGCTGAACGGGCTGATCGGATTTGTACCAGACTCCCGCGGTGTAAGCGTGGCCTGCCAGCGCCGCCGGCGCGCACTGGCCGAGGTCCAGAGCGGGCATCAGCTTCGCGTTGCCCGAGCCCAGCCTGGTGATGTGCACGGCTTCAGCCGCTTCCCCGTGCGGTCCGCCGGTCCGCTCATAGGAGAACGTGGCAGCAGTCCCGCCGTAGACGGCCTGCTGGTAGCACGCTGGGACGCCGCTGCCCGTCTTGGCGGCCAGTTTCGCATTGGCGATGCCCGGAGGCGGGATCGGGCTGGCGCGCGGCCCGGCCACCGGCGGGCGCACCGGTCCGCCGATCACCTGACGGATCGTCCGCACCACCGTGCCGTGCGCGGCCTGCCCGCGCAGCCAGCTGGCGACCTCGCCGAGAAGGCCCGGCGTCACCCCCAGAGGGCAGTTCTGCGGGCACACGGCGTGGATCGTGAAGATGACCCAGCCGCCGCCATGTGCCTGCGCGCCCTGGACAATGGACTCGTAGGTACCCGCTGACCATGTTGTATTGACCGAATTCACTTCAATGGGGGTGCGCACGTCGAACGGATCCTGCGGCGGCATGCTCTCAGCCCAGGCGCAGGTCTGGCACAGTCCCGCGCCCCTCAGCTGCCCGGTGCCGAGCCCGGAGTTGTATCCGCACTGCCGGGTGAGTTCCTGCATCTGCCTGGTGACCGTCGCGTACGGATAGGCGAAATCGGTCGGCCGGAATCCCCACCGGAACAGATTCGACCTGTCATCGCAGATTTCCCGCGCTGCCTCGGCAGCCGGCAGGCCGGCCAGCTGCTGGTGCAGCACGCTGAGGCCGCCGATCTCGTTGCCACTAGCGGCGAGCGCCCGGACATCACCGATCGTCAGGTAAGGCGAGGTCGCGCGGCACTGCGCCTGGCTCTGCATGCACACCAGGCCCGAGGGGACAAAATACGTCGCGCGCATGCCGTACTGCCGGAGTATCGGCGCAGCCGCCATCTGCGAGGCGAGCCCGCCGCCCCAGGCAAACGAGACGATGGTTCTGGCAGCATCCGGGGGACCCGGTCCCCGCGCGGCGCTGCCCCGGTCGCTGGTGCCGCCCGAGCGCGCGGGCGGCACGGCCGCCCTGCTGTCGGCAGTCAGCCACACGGCACCGGGCTGGCCGGCTCGTGCCGGGCCCGCCGCTGACCCGAGCGCGGCCACCGCGAGGCTGGCGAGCAAGGCCGCCGCGACGGACATCAGCTGTCTCATTGACCCGTACGAATCCCAGCCGGAAGCAAGGCCGTCCCCGCAAGGCCCGCACGACCGACAGCTATCAGGTAGCCAGCCGGAACCGCCGGAACTCGCATGTCCGGAGCTCGCATGTCAGGCGGGATCAATGCTCGGCGGCAACAGCAGGCCTATCGGATAGGTTACCCGGTCGAACAACGGCGGCGCAGCCCAGGTAAGAGCCTCGGAAAGATCCACGAATCCGCCGCCGAAATTTGCGCTGGTGAAGTCCACCTCACCGCTGCTGAACTTAGCCCTGCTGAAACTCACGATTCCCCCGCTGAAGTTAGCGCTGGCAAACCGCACGCTGCTGCCGCTGAATTCGGCCCAGGGAAATCGCACCTCGCCGCCGCGGAATTCAGCAGCCACGAAGCTGACCGTGCCCTTGCCGAAATCGGCCCCGGTGAAGCTCACCTCGCTGCCGGTGAACTCCGCCCCGACGAAGCTGACCTCGCTGCCGCAGAACTTCGCGTCGACGAAGCCCACCTCGCCGCCAGCGAACTGCGCGTCCATGAAGCCGATCTCGCCGCCGGCGAACCTGGCGGCCAGGAAGCTCGTATAGCCCCCCGTGAACCGGGCGCCAAGGAAGCCGACGCCGCCGCCGGAGAAGACCCCGGCGGTGAAACTGACCTTGCCGCCGCTGAACTCGGCTCCAGCGAAGCTGACGTCGCCGCCGGTGAACTCTGCCCCGACCAGGGAAACCTTCGTCCCGGTGAACCTGGCCCCGGCGAAGCTGACCGCGGCGCCGGCGAAAGTGGCCTTCGCGAGGCTGACGATTCCGCCAGTGAACTTCGCGTCGGTGAACCTGACCTGGCCGCCGCCGAAGCCGGCGCAGACGAAACTGGCCTCGGCGCCGCTGAACATGGCGCCGGTGAAGTCAATCGTGCTGCCGGCGAATGCGGCTCCGGTAAAGCTGACCTTACCCCCGCCGAAGCCGGCTCCCGCGAAGCTGACCTCCCCGCCAGCGAACTCCGCGCCGAGCAGGGAAACCCTCGTCCCGGCGAAGCTGGCCCCGGCGAAACTCACCTCGCCATCAGCGAACGTGGCTCCGGCGAAGATCAGCTCGCCGCCGGTGAACCTGCCGTCGGCGAAGCTGATCTTGCCGCCGTCGAACGTGACCCCGGCAAAGCTGAGTGACGCCTGGACCGGTTCTCTCGAAGCGCCTTCCTCGGCAGAGTCGCCTACGTCGGGAGCCTCGATGACCATGCCGGTGAAATCCAGATCGTGGCCGCGCCAGGAAACGGCGGCGTCGTCTCGCAGGTGCGCGGTGATCACGCCAAGGACTGCCTGCTGATAGCGGCGCTCAGAGCGCCGCTCGTCGCGCCACGCTCGCAGCCTCTCTTCGGCGTCGCCGCGCCCGTCAAGCTCCGGGCGGGGCGACGGCGCCGCGCGCACGGCGGCGCACAGCACGTCGATACACTGCTGCCGGCAGTCCGCGTCCTCGTCGGCGAGCCGTTCCAGAGCGCGCACTCCGGTCAGCCGGACAGCCGCAGAGGCGTCCTCGAGCTGGCCGGCCGGCCCGGCCAGCAGCTCCCCCACCTCGCTCGAGTCCAATCCTTGCGAGCGCCGGTCGGCGGCGCTCCGGCGGCGCGCCCGCCCCCCCGGCAGCCTGGACGTCTCTGCCGGCAGCTCGGGCGGTGACTTCTTGCGGGGCGAGTTGATCATAGCGGCAAGGTGAACTCCGGCACCGGTTTAGCTATCCGCGAGGCGCTAATGCTAAAGACCACCATATCCTGCTTGACATGGCGTTTCCCTAGTTCGGGCAGTGATCGCCGCCAGATCCCGGTAAGCGGCTGGTCAACTCGGTGCAGACGCACCGATATCGTTCGTCATGGGCCGGGCCAGGCTAACAGGGCTTGATGGCCGCCGGACAAGCTGGCGGCCGGGCCGCGATGCCCCCAGCCAAGCCGGTGCCTGGCGCCCTTGGCCCACAGCCGTGCCGCGGAATCGTCGTCGCCGACAAAGGTGCGCGGTAGCGCGTACCGGCCCGTCAGCGCCGATCGCCAGATCGCGCACCCGTAGCCGTATCCGGCGCTGCGCACCGCACGTACAGCCCGGCTGTCGACGTGACCATAGGGATAACAGAAGCCGGCTACCTCCTGCCCGCTGACGTCCTGCAGGGCGGCCCGGCTGTCCCTGAGCTCGCGGGCGAGCTCCGCATCTGCGACCGATAGCAGCGAGACATGATGCATCCCGTGTGAACCGACTTCCATGCCCGCGTCGGCTACCTGCCGCACCTGCTCCGCCGTCATGAGCGGCTTGCGCGGCCCCTCCGGGTCCCACTCGTTGTCCCCGCCAAGCCGGGCGGCGATAGGGAAGACGGTCGCGCTGAATCCGTACCGCTCCATGATTGGCACCGCGTAGCTGGCAAAGTCGGCGTAGCCGTCGTCAAAGGTGAGACCGACCAGGCCCGCGCCCGAGCCAGCACGCCTGGCCGCAAGCAGCTCTCGCATGCAGACGCCCTTGAGGCCTCGCCGGCTCAGCCAGCGCAGCTGCTGATCAAAGCGTTGCGGGCGCACCGTTACCAAGTACGGGTCCACTTCGTACGGGGTAACGGAGTGATACATGTAGACGAGCGGGGGGCTCAAGCTTGGAATTTCTGCTCCCGTGAGGTGAGGCACTGCCTGCGGCATCGCCAGCGGGATTCGGCCTGCCGGTCGCCAATCCCTTAGCGTGAACATTCATACACGGAAAGCGACTCACGCGCGATGACAAATTGCCAGTCTAGATTACTGTGAGTTATTTACAAGCCTCCGGGCGCGGAGAATATCCAGTGCGCGGCCGATGATTGCTCCTTCAAAGGTATGAGGACAACACCGGCTCTAGCCACGATAGTGCTGTGGTGGACATGCTGCGGCTGGTTCTCGTGGGCAACTACCGGATGGTCACCGATGCGCTGGCCTCCCGGCTGGCGACCGCGCCCGACATATTGGTGGTGCACTCCTGCACCACCAGTGAGCCGAGGCTGACCCAGCTGGTCCGCTGGCTGCGGCCGGACGTCGCCTTGATCCATGTGAAGCCGCTCGGATTCGCGGTGGCGGAGGTCGTGCAGCGGCTTCGGGAAGCCTGGCCCGCGACACGCGTGGTGATGTTCAGCGCCGGCGACGATGTCGGGCAGGCTGTTGACGCGGCCAGGGCGGGTGCGGATGCCTGGATTTCGAGAACTCAGGGAGCGGACGAGCTGCAGACCATAGTCCGCGGCGTGTGCGCCGGGAGTTCCTGGTACCCGCCGGTGATCCTCGGCGAGGTCCTGCGCCAGCTGCGCGAGGACATCCGCAAGGCCGCCGAGGTCCAGGATCCGCTGGACGTGCTCAGCCCGCGGGAACGGGACGTCCTGGCGAGCATGGTGGAGGGCAAGCACGGCCAGCAGATCGCCAAGGAGCTGCTGATATCCCCGGATACGGTCCGGACCCACACCCGCAGCATCTTCAGCAAGCTGGACGTGCATACCAGGCTCCAGGCGGTGCGGATCGCCCGCGCGGCCGGCTTGCGCCCGCCCGAGCGTCCGGGCTTGGCCGACCGCGAGAGCGCCGCGTTTTCCGTCATCCCGACGGGCCGAGGCCGCCGGTGACTGCCGCAGCCCGGGCCGCCCCTGGGTCCGCGCCGCAGCGATCAGGGGTGCCTGACCGGCCGATTCGGGTGGCGACGGTCGTAACGAGGCTGGAAGGCGGGGCTGGCGTGCTGGCCCTGCGCGGGGCGCAGGTCATCGGCCGCGAGAGCTTCCAGCCCACGATCGTGACGGGCAGCGGAGACGGCCTGCTTGCCGAAGCCGCCGAATCCGGGATCGAGGTGGTGCTCGAGCCGGCGCTGCGCGCACCCATCGCTCTCCGCACCGACCTGCTGGCACTGCGGCGGCTGGACCTGTTGTTCCGGCAGCGGGCCTTCCAGGTTGTCCACACGCACTGCGCCAAGGCCGGCACTGTCGGCCGAATGGCCGCCCGCCGCGCGGGAGTCCCCTGGATCGTGCACACGTTCCACGGATTCCCGTTCCATCAGTTCCAGTCAGCGCCGCGGCGCAACGCCTACGTCTCCATCGAGCGGCACCTTGGCCGGTTCACCGACCTGGCGCTCTGCGTAGGCAGCGGGGTAGCCGCCGAGGCGGTGGCCCGTGAGCTGATCGCACCGGACCGGGTTCGCACGATCGGGGTGATAGTGGGCGGCCCGGAACGGATAAGGGCCAGCATGGCGGCTCGCGATCCAGTGGCACGCCGGCGCGCCCGCGCGGCGCTTGGCCTGCCGGTGACGGCCACTGTCGTCGGCGCAGTAGGCCGGCTGACCTACCAGAAGGCACCCGAGGACTTCGTGGACGCCATTGCCGAGCTCGGCCGTCCGGATGTGATCGGCATCTGGATCGGCGGCGGAGATCTCGCCGAGCGCGTCGCGCGGCGGGCCAGCGGGGGCGGCGCCCGCCAGCCCGCCAGGATAATGCTGGCGGGCGAGCGTACCGACATTCTCGATGTGCTTCCGGCACTGGACGTCTTTGTCCTGCCGAGCCGGTACGAAGGGCTGCCCACCGCGATCGTGGAAGCCATGATCTGCGGAGTTCCGGTCGTCGCTACGTCCGTCAACGCCGTCCCCGATCTGGTGCTGCCCGGATCGACGGGCCTGCTGGTGCCACCGCGGCGGCCCCGCCTGCTGGCATCCGCGATCCGGTCCCTGCTTGACTCACCCGAGGCTGCCGCCCGGATGGCCGAGACCGCCCATGCCCGCGTGGCCGACCGCTACGGGCAGCAGGACCTGCGGGACGCGCTCGTAGCGGCCTATGTCTGCGCTGCTTCCGCCGATGCGGTGCGCGAGAATGTCCCGGCCTGACCGCGCGGCCGCCAGGTGCGCGCTGGTCAGGCGCGGATCCGGGTCGAGGCGGCGCGGCTGTGCGCCGCCCTGGCGCCAGACACAGCGGAAGCTTCCGCGCCCGGGGCTGCAGACTCCGCAACCGCAGCGCCAGATTGACGTAGCGCCCGATATGGTATAATCCGGTTAAATCTGGAGAAATCATGAGAAATTAGCAAGAATTCATCTTTTGGTCATCTGGCTGGGCCGATTACGGCGATTCGTAAACGATCGCGCGCGTACGGGCGTCTTACCGGTGTGGTGTGGTGTGGTACGCGCGCAGTCGCTAAATTGTTCTTCGCGCGGTTCCTGCTCTTTGCCGGCCGGTTGGGAGAGCAGCCCGGGCCGGCAAGTACCTGACGGGGTATGGGGGGCGAGACAGTGAGTCGATGCGCGGCCAGGAGCCGACCGGATCATGGCGGCGGCACGGCAACCGCCGTGCCGCGGGAAAGCCGGGCGGCGCTGCCGGGCCCGGCCTGCAGCCTGCCTGGATTGGCAGGTGCTGATCGGTGACCAGCCTGATACTCGGTGACGATCATGTCGTCTTCCTGGACGCGCTGTCCACTGCGCTGACGCAGTACGGGTACGTCATCCGGGCAGTGGCGGCCAGCCGCGCCGAGATGGTCGCCGCCGCCCGCCGTGAGCAGCCTGACGCCTGCCTGATCGACCGCACGCCATCGACCGACGATGACGCAGCCGAGACCATCGGCAAAGTGCTCGAGGTGAGCACCGGCACGGCCGTCCTCGTGCTCGGCGCTGATCGGGGCGGCCAGGCGGTAAGCCGTGCGCTGAACGCCGGGGCCTGCGGATATGTGCACCAGTCGCGCGGGCTGGAGGCCGTTGTCTCGGCGCTGCAGCGGATCCAGCACGGCGGGACCGTCGTCGATGTCCCTGCCGCCCCGGTGCGGTCAGTGCAGGCCGAAGTCAGCCGCCGCCTTGCCGCCCAGCTCACCAGCCGTGAGCGGGAGTGCCTGCTGATGCTGATTGAGGGCCTCGATACCACGGCCATGGTGGAACGGCTCGGGGTGTCCAAGACCACGGTGCGCACCCACCTGCAATCCGTGCTCACCAAGCTCGGCGTGCATTCGCGGCTTGAAGCAGTGTCGTTCGCGGTGCGTCACCGGCTGCCCGACGTGTGGTCGGAAGACGTCCGGACCGCTGCTCCGTGCGAGATACGGAAGATCCGGTCACCGCGCCGCCCCGCCTATGCGGACCCTGCACCCCAGCTTGCGGCGACGGCGGAGGCCGCCGCCCGCTAACCCGCCTTACCCGCTTACCCACCGGGTTGGGCCCGCTCACTCGCCGACGGCGCGTTCTCGCCGACGCTGGTCCTCATCGGCGAGTTCTGCTCCTGGCGCGGCGCCGGCGCGGAGCGGGGCGAGCGGGGCGTCGGCCTCCTGCCTGCCCCGGCTTGCGCGCCCGGCTGGCGAGCGCCTCAAGGCGTCTGCCAGTCTCGGCATCTGAGCGCCGAGCAGCCGGCTGACCTCCGCGAGGTCCGCGGTCACGTCCTCTTTCTGGCAGTTAAGCTCGTCGACGTAGCGCCGGGTGGTCGAGCACTGCCGCTCGGCGTCGGACCTGGCCGCGGCGAGGAGCTGGGCGGCCTGAGCCTCGGCCTGCTCGACAATCTGATCCGCGTCCTTCCTCGCGCTGGTGACCAGTCGTTCCGCGTACTGATCGGCGTCCCGGCTGGCGTCCTCAGCCTGCGTGCTCGCCGTGACGGCCCGCTGCGCTGCCGCTGCCGCCTGCTGCTCGGCCTCGGACACGAGCTTGCGGGTCACGGCCCTCGTCGCGGCGAGCTGCTCGGCGTCCCGCCGCTCCGCTTCCTCGCGCCGCGAGCCGAATCGCGTGTCAAACTCGCCCTTAGCCTGCGCCCGCTGCGCCTCGCTTTCCGCAAGGATCCGCCGTGCCTCGCCCAGCATCTCGTCGGCTTCACGCTGAGAGGTAGCGAGAGTCTCGTCCCGCTCCTGCTCGGCGGACTCCTTCAGCTGCGCGACCTCGCGCTCTTTGCTGCTTCGGAGCCCGGACATCTCCCCCTCGCCCGCAGCGCGCTGCTCCGCCACCTCGCGCTCGGCCGTCGCGCGGAGGTCGGCCGCCTCGCGCTCGGTAGCCGAGGCCAGCTCGTCCGCCTCGCGCCGGGCAGTTGTCCCGATCGCATCGATCTCACGCTCGGTGGACAACCGCAAGTCGTCAGTTTCCCGCTTTGCGTCCGCTCGCAGCTGGGCCGCCTCTTCCCTGGCTGCCGCACGGACTTGGTCCGCCTTGGCCTTAGCTTTCGCCTCGGCCTCCGTGGCCGCGGACGTGGCCTCCTGGAGAATCTCGTCCTGCTGCTCCGTCGCCAGCCGGAGCTGCCGGTCGGCCCGCGACCCGAGCCCGGCGTCGTCCGGGTGATCCTGCTCCTGCTCCTGGCGCCGCACGTCAGCCAGCTCCCTGCGCAGGGCCTGCAGCTGCTCACGTTGCCGGCGCAGCACGTTGTCGATCTGCGTCAGGTAACCATCGACCTGCTGCGAGTCATAGCCGCGCAGGACCCGGGCGAAGACCTGCGGGATCCCCCCGGGAACGTCACTGGGCTGGGCATCAATATCAGGCTGCATATCGCTCTATCCGGTAAAATGCTACGATTAATGGCCTTAGCGGAGTGTCAATTAGCATGCGTTCATGCCGCCGCTGCAACCAGAGCGGCGACCGCCCCGGTGATGGAGCGGCTGATCTCCAGCGGCCGAGCGGCCATGTGATCCCCCCGGGACGATTCAGAAGTTCCAGGTTAGCAAACCCTCAATTGCGGCACCATGGCATACATTTTGGGCACTGCCGCGGAATCCGTGCCGCGGCCATTGGCCGCCGGATCGCCTCGCGGCGGACGTCGCGGCCAGCGGGCAAAGCGCGGCTCACTCTACGGTGACGGACTTGGCCAGGTTGCGCGGCTGGTCCACATCATGCCCCTTGGCGGCGGCCAGCTCGCAGGCGAAGACCTGCAGCGGCACCGTGGCCACTAGCGGCTGCAGCAGCGCAGGCACGCGGGGAATCCCGATGAGGGTGTCGGCGTAGGCGGCCACCCGGTCGTCGCCTTCTCCGGCGATCACGACCGTGCGGGCACCGCGCGCCCTGATCTCCTCGATGTTCGACACGATCTTGTCGTGCAGGACCGAGGCCTCCGCCGCGGGCGGCACCACCACCACGACCGGCAGGCCCTCCTCGATGAGCGCGATCGGCCCGTGCTTGAGTTCCCCGGCTGCAAAGCCCTCGGCATGCATGTAGGCAAGTTCCTTGAGCTTCAGGGCGCCCTCCAGGGCTACCGGGAAGCCGACGTGGCGGCCGAGGAAAAGCACGCAGCGCTCGCCGGAAAGCTCCCTGGCGACCCGCCGGACCGGCTCCATCGTGTCCAGCACCCGGTCGACCGCGGCCGGCATCGACTCAAGCTGGCCCATGACGGCGCAGATCTCGCCCGCTGAGGCCACGCCACGGACCTGGCCCAGGTAGAGCCCGAGCAGGTAGCAGGCGACCAGCTGGGTGAGGAACCCCTTCGTGGAGGCCACCGCGACCTCCGGGCCCGCGTGCGTATAGACGACGGCGTCGCTCTCGCGCGGAATCGACGAGCCGTTCACGTTGCAGACCGCCACCACCCGGGAGCCCTGCTCGCGGGCATGCCGCACGGCCATCAGCGTGTCCATCGTCTCGCCCGACTGGGAGATCGCTATGACCAGCGTGGCGGCGGCGAGGATCGGGTCGGAGTAACGGAACTCGCTGGCCAGCTGCACCTCGCAGGGGATCGCGGCCCAGTGCTCGATGGCGTACTTCGCGATCAGGCCAGCGTGCTGGGCGGTGCCGCATCCGACAATGATGATCTTGTCTACGGCCCTCAGCTCGTCGTCGGACAGGCGCATCTCGTCGAGGGTCAGCTGCCCGTCTTCGCCAGTCCTGCCGAGCAGCGAGTCGGCGATGGCCCGCGGCTGCTCCGCGATCTCCTTGAGCATGAAGTACTTGAATCCGGCCTTCTCGGCCGCGGACGCGTCCCAGTCCACGTGGTAGTCGCGCACCCGGGCCGGAGCTCCGTCGAACCCGGTGACCGTCAGCCGGTCGGCGCGGATCTCGACGACCTGGTCCTGGCCGAGTTCCACCGCCTCCCTGGTAAAGGCGATGAACGCGGCCACGTCGCTGGCCAGGAAGTTCTCGCCATCGCCCCGGCCGGCGACCAAAGGCGAGTTCCGGCGCGCCCCGACCACTGCGTCCGGGTCCCGCATGTCGACGGCCACCAGCGTGAACGCGCCGTCAAGCAGCTGGCAGACGCGGCGCATCGCGGCCGCCAGCGATCCGGGCGGCGGCGAGCCAGTGCCCGGGATGTCGGGCGCCGCCGCCATCTCCTCCTCGAGCAGGTGCGCGACGAGCTCGGTATCGGTGTCCGACGTGAACTCATGGCCCTTGGCCTTCAGCCCGGCGCGCAGCACCGCGAAGTTCTCGATGATGCCGTTGTGCACGACGGCCAGGTGGCCGCCGCAGTCGGTGTGCGGATGCGCGTTCCGGTCGGTCGGCGGCCCGTGAGTGGCCCACCGGGTATGCCCGAGGCCCACGGTGCCGGGCAGCGGAGGACGCTCGGCCAGCAGCGTCCTCAGGTTGGCCAGCTTGCCTGCCCGCTTGGCCCAGGCCACCTTCCCGTCCGCGAGGATCGCCACGCCTGCCGAGTCATAGCCGCGGTACTCGAGCCAGCGCAAGCCATCGACCACTACGCCGAGCGCTTGCCGATGGCCCGCATATCCCACGATTCCGCACATATCGCGAGGCTATTTCCTGGCCGTACCAGGCCGCCCGGGGACGCTCCGTGAACACCTGGACACCATGTGCTCACGAAAATCCCCTTACCACGGCGCCGAGCGCATCCGCCAGCCGACGGGCCTGGCCGGCATCGACGGCCTCTACCATGATCCGGACCGCGTCCTCGGTCCCGCTCGGCCGGACCAGCACGCGCCCTGACTCGCCGAGTTCCGCCTCGGCCCCCCGGACGGCGTCAGTGAGCTCGGGCGAGGAGGCGACCAGGGACTTGTCCACCCCGGGAATGTTGATGAGGACCTGCGGGTACCTGATCATCACCTTCACAAGCTCGCCAAGCGGCTGGCCGCGGCCGGCCGCGACGCCGAGCAGCTGCAGGCTGGTGAGCAGGCCGTCGCCGGTCGTCGCGTGGTCGAGCATGATGATGTGACCAGACTGCTCGCCGCCGAGCGCAAAGCCGCCGTCCAGCATCGCGGCCAGCAGGTACCTGTCTCCGACCGGCGTTTCCACCACCTCGATGCCTGCGTCCCGCATCGCCAGCCGGAATCCCAGGTTGGACATGACGGTGGCGACGACGGTATTGCCCGCCAGCCGGCCCTCGTCCCGCATGGAGAACGCGAGCACCGCGAGGATCTGGTCACCGTCGATCACCTGGCCGCCTCCGTCGACGGCCAGGCACCGGTCAGCGTCGCCGTCATAGGCGATGCCGGCATCGGCGCCCTGCGCGGTCACCGCGGCCGACAAGGCGCCGAGGCTCGTCGAGCCGCAGCCGGAGTTGATGTTGTCGCCGTCCGGCTCGGCGCCGATCGTGACCACTTCGGCCCCCGCCCGGCGCAGCAGCCGCGGCGCGACGTCGTAGGCGGCGCCGTGAGCGCAGTCGACCACCACACGCAGCCCGTTCAGCGGAGTAGCACCGCCGGGCTCAGGAAGCGTGGAAAGCAGGTGCGCGAGATAGCGGTCGATCTCGGCGGAAGCGTCGGTGACCCGGCCGAAGCCGGCCGCGGGCAGGCCATCGGGGCCGGACTTGGCCGCGAGCTTTCGTTCTATCTCATCCTCCACCGCGTCGGGCAGCTTCAGGCCGCCGCGGGCGAAGAACTTGATCCCGTTGTCGGGAGCCGGGTTGTGGCTCGCGGACAGCATCACGCCAAAGTCAGCGGCGAGGGCGCCGGTCAGGTACGCGACGGCCGGAGTCGGCACCACGCCGAGGCTGAGCACGTCCACGCCGGCTCCGGCCAGGCCCGCCACCACTGCGGCCTCAAGGAACTGGCCAGAAGCCCTGGGATCGCGCCCGACGAGTGCCACCGGGCGACGGCGCCGTCGGAGCGCGGCGCGGCCCGCCTGACCGGCGCGGCCGCCGTTGCCATTGCCATTGCCGTTGCCATTGCCAAGGTAGCCGGTGCCGGGCAAGACCACTGCGGCGGCCGCAGCAAGATCGATTACGAACCGCGCTGTCAGATCACGCCCCGCCACCCCTCGAACACCGTCCGTACCGAACAGCCGGCCCAATGGATCACCCCTGGTCATCGGGTTTTTTTACGGCGCTGGCCGCAACGGCAGCGGCGCTGCTTAGCGCTTGGAGTACTGCGGCGCCTTGCGTGCCTTCTTCAGCCCGTACTTCTTCCGCTCCTTGACCCTAGCGTCCCTAGTCAAGAAGCCGGCCCTCTTCAGGGTCGGACGGCTGTCCGGGTCGACGAGAATCAGCGCCCTGGCGAGGCCGAGCCGCAGCGCGCCGGCCTGCCCGGTAACACCACCGCCGGTGATCCGGGCGACCACGTCGAACTGGTCGTCTGCGCCCAGCGTCACGAAAGGCTCGCTGATGAGCTGCTGATGCAGCTTGTTCGGGAAGTACTCGTCCAGCGACCGGTCGTTGATCTGCCATTTCCCGGTGCCGGGCAGGATACGGACCCGCGCGATGGCCTCCTTGCGCCGGCCGGTGCCCAGGGCGTTCCCCGTCACGACCGGCTTCCGGGCCTGCCGGGCCGGCGCGCCGGGCGCAGCGTCACCCGTCTCGGTGGTGTATTCCGACACGTGCTCCCCAGCGTTCTGCTCGGGCTCGGCGCCTGCTCCCGCGGCGGGATTCTGCGCGTCAGTGGGCTCAGCCACGTCGTCTTCCTCGTGCTTCCTTATCGGCTCTGGTTACTTCGCGCCAGCGCGGCTGGCAGCGGCCTGCTGCGCGACCTGGGTGATCTCGAACGGGACCGGCTGCTGCGCCTGGTGCGGATGCTCGGGCCCCGCGTAGACCTTGAGCTTGCGCAGCATCTGCCTGCCCAGCGTGTTCTTCGGGAGCATGCCCTTGACGGCCTTCTCGACCACCCGCTCCGGGTTCTTGGCCAGCAGCGCGCCATAGGTTATGGACCGTAGCCCGCCCGGATACCCGGAGTGCCGGTAAGCGTGCTTGTCGGCGAGCTTGTTCCCGCTCAGCGCGACCTTCTCCGCGTTGATGACGATGACAAAGTCGCCGGTATCCACATGCGGCGCGAAGATCGGCTTGTGCTTGCCGCGCAGCAGCGTCGCGGCCTGGCTCGCGAGCCTGCCGAGGACAATGTCAGAGGCATCGATGACATGCCACTGCCGGTGGATGTCACCGGCTTTCGGGCTGAATGTGCGCACAGTCATAAGCCTTCGCGTGTGAGTCCTGAATCCTGGCCCTCGCCCGGGGTAAGCCCTCCCAGGCGCGGGACTCCGCGGCACTAGCCGCCGCTGCGCTGACCGGATAACGAGGCAGCGGGCATGCCAATACACATGGACGCCCAAGCAGGATACCGGCCGCGGGTGACGACGGTCAAAGCGGTGCCTGGCGGGCTGTGTCAGCAGCGGCCGTCAGCAGGGCCGTTTCGGGTCGTCGCGGTACCTGAAGCCGAAGAGCCCGACAAAACGGCCGACGGGGCTAACAGCGGAGCGCGCAGCGATACGCTCGCCGCATGCGCAACCCGGGTGAGAGGTCGGCCGATCGCGTTGCTGGCCGACAGAAGGGACCGGCCGGCCGGAATGGGGCGTCATCCGGCCGGCCGGCCGGCGCCAGCCCGCAGCCGGCTCCCGGCGGCTCGTCGCTCTTCGTCCCCGGGTATTCCGGTGATCAGCCTGCCGCGGGCGAGCCGGGCCGCCATGCCGCCGCCCGTCCCGGTGGCGGCTGGTACGGGCCGACCGCGGGCATGGCGGGCAAGGGCCCGGTCCGGGGCTTCCCGCCCGCCCCAGGCCAGCCGCCGCCCGTTTATCCTCCCGGCCAGTTCTCCGCGTGGAACCGATCGGCCAGGCCGGCAGCTGACGGCTACCCGGATCCGCGCCAGGAGGCCGTCGGACGGGCCGCATCCGGCTACCCGGAGGCACCGGCCGCCGGTAGCGCGGGGCCGTGGTATCCAGAACCTGGATATGCCCGGCTGGCAGTTGGCGAGCTGGGCGCAGGCCAGCCAGGCTACGCCGAGCCGGCTTATTCAGTCCTTGCCGTCAGCGATCCCGCTGCCGACGTCACCTCGACCCAGTCCTGGGAAGCCCTCGACGCCTCGCTCGCAACGAGCAGCCGGGCAGCGCGGCGGGCTCCGCTGCCGGAGCCTCCGCTAACGGAGCCGTCGCTAACGGAGCCGCTGCAGGCCGACCACTGGCAACCCGCGGCCGATCTGGTCGTCCCGCCGCCGCAGCAGCGGCAGGCCGGCCAGGCCCAGCGCCCGGCCGCGGACTGGGCAGGCCACGCCCAGCGCGCAGCTGCAGACTGGGCCGGCCAGGCTGACCGCCCGGCCGCGGACTGGGCAGGCCAGGCTGACCGCCTGGCGGCCGACCGGAGCGGCCGCGCCCGGCCTGATACCGGCGGTCACCGCTATCAGGCAGCGCAGCCAGGCTCCGATCGCCGGACCGGCGAGGCAGGCCGGCTGGCGGCGCCCCCGCGCGGGCCGGCAGCGCGCACCGAGCGCCCGCAGCCCAGGCGCGCGCACGCCCGGGCGCGCGGCAGGAGCGGCAGGAAGCGGGCCGGACGGCTACTGCTCGCCTGCGGGCTGATCGTCGCCATCGTGGTGGCCACCGCCGCTTACGTCTGGTTCGACGGCGGCCATCACGGCGCTGGCCAGGCCGCAACCGCGCCGAACCGCTCGGCGTCCGTGCCCAGCCAGCCGCCGCCAGCCACCCAGTTGCTGGGCCGCTGGGGACACATCGAGAGCCGGACCGCCGACCCGCTGCCGCTCACCCTCACCGAGCTCTTCCCCGCCAGCTTCTCGGCCGGCGGGAGCGGGTACGCAAGGACCGTCGAGCGCGACGGGACCGACTGCGCCAAGGCAGTGATCGGCTCAGCGCTGCAGTCGGCCCTCCGCCTAGGCAAGTGCACCCAGGTCATGCGGGCAAGCTATTTCTCGCAAGACAGCAAGCTGATGGGGACGATCGGGGTGCTCAACCTGGCCAGCGTGGTAGCCACCGAGCGGTCAGGCAAGGCGGCAGGCGGGGGCGACTTCATCGCCCAGCTGGCGGCGGCCAAGGGTCCCACCCGGCACCTGACCATGGGCACGGGGATCGAGGAGACGGAGATCAAGGGTCATTTCCTGGTCATGGTCTGGGCCGAGTTTGCCAGCCTGCACGCTCCAACGGCCAAATGGCAGCGCCTGGACCTCGAGACGTTCTGTAACCGCCTCATCCAGAACACCGCCAACTTGAGCCTGGCCAGCCGAATGATCACCGGGAAGCCCCGGACTCCCTGACCCGGCGGGTCGCTGCGGCCCGTGCCGCCAGCTCGGCGTCGGCCGGGTAGCGGACCTCCTCCAGGCACAGCCCGTGCGGCGGCGCGACGTGCACCGCTGGGTCACGGACCCGGGCGGCAAGAACGTCGGCCAGCCAGCCGGCCGGCCTGGTTCCGTCACCCACCGAGAGCATCGCCCCGGTCAGCGCCCGGACCATGTTGTGGCAGAACGCGTCTGCCGCCACCGTCGCGACCGCGATGCCGCTCGCCGACCGGGCCCAGTCAAGCCGCAGCAGCTCGCGCACGGTGGTCGCGCCCTCCCTGTGGCGGCAGAACGCGGCAAAGTCGCGGGTGCCAAGGCAGCCGGCCGCCGCCTCGTTCATCCGCTCCGTGGCAATCCGGCGCGGGTACCACAGCGTGTCATGCCTGCTCAACGGGTCCGCGCGAATCGGATCGTCGCAGACACGGTAGGTGTAGCGGCGCCACAACGCGGAGAACCTGGCATCGAACCCGTCCGGGGCGCGGCCGACCGAATGCACCCGGATGTCTGGCGGCAGCAGCCTGGCCAGCCTCCTGAGCGCGAGGCCGGCCGCTCGCGCCCAGGATTCAGCCGCCACATCGGCATGGGCGACCTGGCCGCGGGCGTGCACTCCGGCATCGGTACGGCCCGCCACGGTCAGCCCGGGCGGCGTATCCAGCGCGAGGATCCGGCCGAGCGCCTCTTCGATGACCTGCTGAACCGTCCGCAGGCCCGGCTGCGCCGCCCAGCCATGAAAGCCTGAGCCGTCGTAGGACAGCTCGACGCGCAGCCGGACAGTTGCTACCGGGGCGCCGGGCGGATCGGCAGCCAGCGGAGCGCTCAGGGCCGCCGCGCGGGTACTGCTGCTAGCCCTCGTCGCCCTGACCGGGCTCGTCATCCGGTCCTGCTGCGCTCGAACCAGCGCCCGGCGCGGATCCGGTGCCGCCGTCGGTGTCCTCGCTCGGGCCGGCGACCTCTGCGGCGGCCGCCGCAGCCTCGGCGTGCGTGTCCTCGGCGTGCGTGTCCCCGGCGTGCGTGTCCTGCGCCACGGCAGCCTCAGCCCCGGCGGGCTGAACCTCAGCGGCCGCACCCTCAGCGGCCTCACCCTCAGCGGCCTCACCCTCAGCTTCAGGGCTGCCGCCCGCCGTACTGCCAGCCGCCGCGGTGCCCTGGCCGCCGGTGCCCGGCCGCGACCGTCCGGCGGCCGGGCTCGCGGCAGGCTGCGGCCGGCGGCCGCGGCGGCGGCGCGGCCTCGCCTCCGCCTCCTCGCGGACCAGTTCGATCACTGCGAGCGGTGCGTTGTCGCCCTTGCGCGGCCCGACCTTGGTGATCCGCGTGTAGCCGCCATCGCGGGCTGCGAAGCTCGGCCCGATATCGGTGAAGAGCGAGTGCACAACGCTCTTGTCCGTGACCACGGTCAGCACCTGCCGCCTGGCGTGCAGGTCACCTCGCTTGGCGAAGGTGATCAGGCGCTCGGCGACCGGCCGCAGCCTGCGTGCCCGCGCCTCGGTCGTGGTGATCTTGCCGTGCTCGAACAGCGCCGTGGCAAGGTTCGCCAGCATGTGCCGCTGATGGGCTGAGCTGCCGCCCATCCGGGCACCCTTGGTGGGCGTGGGCATCGGGAACTTCTCCTTGGTTTGCTACTTCAGGGCGCGGTTGCCCGGTCCGTCAGTATTGCTCGGTTTCGACGTAGCTCTCGTCGTCGTCCGCCCCGTAGCTGTCAGCCGCGGTCCCGGGGTCGAACCCAGGCGGCGAGTCCTTCAGCGCGAGGCCCATGTCAATCAGCTTCTGCTTGACTTCCTCGATCGACTTCGCGCCGAAGTTGCGGATGTCGAGCAGATCCTGCTCGCTGCGGGCGACCAGCTCGCCGACGGTGTGGATGCCCTCGCGCTTGAGGCAGTTGTAGGAGCGGACGGTGAGGTTCAGCTCCTCGATCGGCAGCGCCAGGTCCGCCGCGAGCGCGGCGTCGGTCGGCGACGGGCCGATGTCGATGCCCTCCGCGTCGACATTCAGCTCCCTGGCCAGCCCGAACAGCTCGACCAGCGTCTTTCCCGCGCTGGCGACCGCATCCCTGGGACGCATGCAGGGCTTGGTCTCCACGTCCAGGATCAGCTTGTCGAAGTCGGTACGCTGCTCGACCCGGGTGGCCTCGACCTTGTAGGTCACCCGCATGACCGGCGAGTAGATCGAGTCGATCGGGATCCGGCCGATCTCCTGCCCGGGCTGCTTGTTCTGGGCCGCCGACACGTAACCGCGGCCGCGCTCAACCGTCAGCTCCATCTCCAGCTTGCCCTTGCTGTTCAGGGTCGCGATGTGCAGGTCGGGGTTGTGCACCTCGACGCCGGCCGGCGGGGCGATGTCCGCCGCCGTGACCGGCCCCGGCCCCTGCTTGCGCAGGTACATCGGCACCGGCTCGTCGTGCTCGGAGGAGACGACAAGCTCCTTCAGGTTCAGGATGATGTCGGTGACGTCCTCGGCGATCCCCGGCACGGTGGAGAACTCGTGCAGGACACCCTCGATCCTGATGCTGGTGACCGCGGCGCCAGGGATCGAGGAGAGCAGGGTACGGCGGATCGAGTTCCCGATCGTGTAGCCGAACCCCGGCTCGAGCGGCTCGATGACGAACCTGGACCTGGACTCGTCAACCTGATCTTCGGTGAGGCTCGGACGCTGGGCGATGAGCATGGGTGTTCCTTCCCGCGATGCCCGCTATATGACAACCGCGACTTCTCATCTGACAGCTCATCGCTGCCAGATGTTCCCGCTGACGGCTCCTCGCCGCCAGTACTGCCGCTGACGGCTCCTCGCCGCCAGTGTCGCGGGACTGCCGCCGTGGCAGCCCCGCGGGTGGTTACTTCGAGTAGAGCTCGACGATGAGCTGCTCCTGGACCAGGGTGTCGATCTGGGCCCGGACCGGGAGCGCATGAACGAGGATACGCATCTTGTCGGGGATCACCTCGAGCCAGGCCGGGACCGTCCGCTCGCCGGCCTCGGCCCGCGCCACCACGAACGGGGTCAGCTCCGTCGACTTGGGCGCGACCTCGACAATGTCGGACTCGCTCACCCGGTAGGAGGGAATGTCGACCTTGCGCCCGTTGACCAGGACGTGACCGTGCCCGACCAGCTGCCTGGCCATGTCACGGCTCTTGGCGAAGCCGGCCCGGTAGATCACGTTGTCAAGCCGCGTCTCCAGGATCTGGAGCAGCGCCTCGCCGGTCTTGCCGCGGGTCCGGGTCGCTTCGGTGTAGTAGTTGTGGAACTGGCGCTCGAGGATCCCGTAGATGCGCTTGGCCTTCTGCTTCTCCCTGACCTGCAGCAGGAACTCGCTCTCCTTGGGCCGGTTCCTGCCGTGCTCGCCCGGCGGGTAGGGCCGGATCTCGATGGGGCACTTCGGCGAGTCGCACTTGGCGCCCTTCAGGAACAGCTTGGTCTTCTCGCGGCGGCAGCGCTTGCAGTCGGCGCCGGTGTATCGAGCCATATGTCGCTTACTCCTCAGACCCGGCGCCGCTTGGGCGGGCGGCAGCCATTGTGCGGAACCGGGGTGACGTCCTGGATCGAGCCGACCTCCAGGCCGGTCGCCTGCAGGGACCTGATGGCGGTCTCCCGCCCCGAGCCCGGGCCCTTCACGAACACGTCGACCTTGCGCATGCCGTGCTCCATCGCCCGGCGTGCCGCGGCCTCGGCGGCCATCTGGGCGGCGAACGGCGTCGACTTGCGCGAGCCCTTGAAGCCCACCTGGCCGGACGACGCCCACGAGATGACGCTGCCGCCAGGATCGGTGATGGAGACGATGGTGTTGTTGAAGGTGCTCTTGATATGAGCGTGCCCGTGAGCGATGTTCTTTCGTTCCTTCCGGCGTACTTTCTTGACGCCGGCACGGCTCTTGGGAGGCATCCTGCTCCTCTACTCCCGGAGGTGGTCGGACCGCTGTGGCCGCCGGAGCCCGCCGTGACGGCGGGACCGGCGGGCGGACTACTTCTTCCCGGCCTTCTTCTTGCCGGCGACTGTCTTCTTCTTGCCCTTCCTGGTGCGGGCATTGGTCTGCGTGCGCTGGCCGTGCACGGGCAGCCCGCGGCGGTGCCTGATCCCCTGATAGCACCCGATCTCGACCTTGCGGCGAATGTCGGCCTGCACCTCACGGCGCAGGTCACCTTCCACCTTGTAGCTGGCGTCGATCCAGTCCCGCAGCCGCAGGAGATCTTCGTCGCTGAGGTCATGGACCCGGGTGTCGCCGCTGACGCCCGTCGCGCTGAGCGTCTCAAGCGCACGGGTGCGGCCGATTCCGTAGACGTAGGTAAGAGCGACTTCCAGCCGCTTGTCGCGCGGCAGGTCGACGCCGACGAGGCGTGCCATCCTGGGCAGTTCTCCTTCTGTCGCGGAGGTCCTGCGCACCGCTCCCTGCGTCCCTGCCCGGACCGGGCCCCGGCCTCCTCCGGGGGCAATCCGCGGCCAGCCGCTGGCCGACCGCGGACTGCGGTGCGTGTCTTACTTTCCTCGCCTTACCGTGCTGCTCAATCCCGACTGCTGCTCAGCCCTGACAGCTGCTCAGCCCTGACGCTGCTTGTGCCTCGGGTCTGAGCAGATGACCATCACGCGGCCATGCCGGCGGATGATCCGGCACTTGCTGCAGATCTTCTTCACACTCGGCTTGACCTTCATTGCTGCTCTCCTCAGGCACCCGGAGCCATCGAGCCCGCCGCGCCGTCAGCCTGTTACTTGTACCGGTAGACAATCCGCCCACGACTGAGGTCGTAGGGACTCAGCTCGACGACGACCCGGTCATCGGGGAGGATCCGGATGTAGTGCATCCGCATCTTCCCGCTGATGTGAGCCAGGACCTTATGCCCGTTGTCCAACTCCACCCTGAAGAAGGCATTCGGCAGTGATTCCACGACCGTGCCTTCGATCTCAATGGCGCCGTCTTTCTTGGGCATGTCCTCCGCGCTTCGCTGCTTAGGTTCGCTGCCTGGCCTTGGCCTGGGCTCGCTGGGTTGCTGGCTTATTTCTTACTATGTGGTGCTGGTACTCATCGTCAGGCGGCCCGGCCATTGCTGGTCACGCCGCGGCTCATCCGGTGATCGTGGGGCTTCCCGCGGTCCGGCTCGTGCTCTCGCACGGCCCTCCGGCCACGGACGGCCCTGCTAGATGTCTGCCATCACGCTACCGGCTCAGGCCATCCGCCAATGACTGCTCATGGGCCGGAGCAGAGTCTACGCGAGACCTGCTGACAATGCGAACCCGGGGCCCCGCGCGTCCGTCCCAACCATGCCGCCGGCCAGGATATTCCCGGCCTCAGCCGGGCCGGTGGCCGCCGGGCCCGCCGCCCGCGATCCAGCGGCCGAGCAGGATCGCGCCGAGCGGCCCGGCCACCCAGACCGGCCACGGAAACCCGCTGGCCCCGGCAACCACCCAGGCCACGAAACAGAGCAGGCTGACCGACAGCCATGACCCCCAGGCGGCTATCCAGGCCGGCGAGAACCTGCCCTGCTGCCTCGCGAGACCGCCGGACGCCTGCACCAGCGAGCCCGCTCCTGGCCGCGGTGCGCGATAGCGCGGCAGGGCCGCGTCCGGTAGCCGGTACAGGTCGATGCCCGGCAGGTCCGTCAGGAGCTCGTCAAGCTCGCCGACGGTCTTCGCCTCGTAGGCCTTGTCGATCCGCTCGTTGAACTCCTCGGCGGTCAGCCGGCCCGCTGCATGGTGCTCGCGCAGCAGCGACACCGTGCGGTCCCGGTCCTCGTCGGACGCGCGGATCCTGGGGTCGGCCGCCATCAGCTCCTCCTCAGTCCTTTACCCGCGCTCCGGCGGGCACCGGCGGATCCGGCTGACCCAGCTGGCCTGGCTGAGGACCTGCCTGACCTGCCTGCGGACCTGGCTGACCTCCCTGGCGCTGCGCGCGCAGCCTGGCCAGGCCGCTCGTCCCGCCGTCTTCCGCGGTCAGCACCCAGGGCCCGTCGGCGGTGATCGCCACGGTGTGCTCGAAATGCGCCGACCAGGTCCCGTCAGCGCTGACCACCGTCCAGCCGTCGTCGAGCAGCACGGTATGGCGCTGGCCGAGGACGAGCATCGGCTCGACCGCCAGCGTCATGCCTTCCCTCAGCACCGGTCCCCGGCCCGGCCTGCCGTAGTTAGGCACCGGCGGGTCCATGTGCATCTCGCTGCCGATCCCGTGCCCGACGTACTCCTGCACGATGCCGTAGTCCCCGCTGGCGCGGGCGCTGGACTCCACGGAGTGCGAGATGTCCGTCAGCCGGCTGCCTGCCACCGCGCTGGCCAGCCCGGACCACAGGGCCAGCTCGCAGGCGGTCAGGAGGCCGGTCAGCCCGTCGCTCACCGGCCCCACGCCGATGGTCACGGCCGCATCGCCGTGCCAGCCTCCGACGATGGCACCGCAGTCGATCGAGATCACGTCCCCGGCCGCCAGCCGCGTCTGGCGGCTCGGGATACCGTGCACGATCTGGTCGTTGACCGATGTGCAGATGGTCGCGGGGAAACCGTGATAGCCCTTGAACGATGGCACGGCGCCAGCGTCGCGGATGACCCGGTCAGCTATCGCGTCCAGGTCAGCCGTGCTGATCCCGGGCTGCACCGCCGCTGCCGTCGTCCGCAGGGCATCCGCCACCACCAGGCCGGCCTCCCGCATCCTGGCCAGCTGGCCAGGCGTCTTGATCTGGATCCTCTGTTCCCGTCTCGTCCGCATCTAGCCTCCGGGCTCTGTAGTTCAAACGTTACCCGGGCGGCCCGCAACTGCCTTCAGCGGACAAACCGGCGCAGCGCGCCAAGCGCCCGGTCGGTGATCTCCTCCACCGGGCCAGTGGCGTCAATACCCAGCAGCGTTCCCTCATCCGCGTAGAACGCGATCAGCGGCTGGGTCTGCAGCTGATACACATCCAGGCGGTGCCTGATGGTCTGTTCCCGGTCATCATCGCGCTGGAACAGCTCGCCGCCGCACTCGTCGCACTGCTCGCCGCGAGCCGGCGGGTCGAACAGCACATGCCAGACCCGCCCGCACCGGCGGCAGGTCCGCCGGCCGGACAACCGCCTCACCACCTCGTCATCGTCGACGACGAGCTCGACGACGACGTCCAGCCTGACGTCCCACTCGGTGAGCATCTTCTGCAGCGTCTCAGCCTGCGGGACGTTTCTCGGGAAGCCGTCGAGCAGGAAACCGGCCTGCGCGTCATCCTCAGTGAGCCTGCTGGACACCATCGCGACCGTGACCTCGTCAGGCACCAGGTCACCGCGATCCATATAGGACTTGGCGAGCCGGCCAAGCTCAGTTCCCGTGCTGACGTTGAACCTGAAGATGTCACCTGTCGAAATCTTCGGGATCGACAGGTGGGAGGCTATGAACTGGGCCTGTGTCCCTTTGCCCGCACCGGGGGGCCCGACCAGGACGACGCGCACTACCGCAGGAAGCCCTCATAGTTGCGCTGTTGCAACTGGCTTTCGATTTGCTTCACGGTATCGAGGCCCACCCCCACCGCGATCAGGATGCTTGTACCGCCGAACGGAAATTGCTGTGTCGCCCCGACCAGCCCGATCGCGATCATCGGGATGAGCGCGACAAGGCCCAGGTACACCGAGCCGGGCGCGGTCAGCCGGCTCAGCACGTACTCGAGGTACTCGGCGGTCGGCCGGCCAGGTCTGATACCTGGGATGAAACCGCCGTACTTCTTCATGTTGTCGGCGACTTCGGTGGGGTTGAAGGTGATCGATACATAGAAGTAGGTGAAGAAAATGATGAGCAGGAAGAATATCGCCATATAGTACGGATCGTCCCCGAGCACCAGGTGCGACTCGATCCAGTTCGCCCAGGGCGCCGGGTGCGCGCTGGTCGCGTGCCCGAACAGCTGCGCCGCGAGCTGCGGGATGTACAGCAGCGACGAGGCGAAGATGACCGGGATGACGCCCGCCTGGTTCACCTTCAGCGGGATGTAGGTCGAGGTGCCGCCGTACATCTTGCGGCCGACCATCCGCTTGGCGTACTGGACCGGGATCCGCCGCTGGGCCTGCTCCATGAAGGCCACGAACGCGATGATCGCGACGCCGACCAGCAGGACGATGCCGAACACGAACGCGTGCTTCTGCCGGTAGATAGCCAGCATCTCGCCCGGGATGACCGCGATGACCTGGGTGAAGATAATCAAGGACATGCCGTTGCCGACGCCCCGGTCGGTGATCAGCTCGCCGAGCCACATGATGACCGCGGTGCCTGCGGTCATCGTGAGGACCATGGTGCTGATAGTGAAGATCGACGGGTTCGGTATCAGGTTGCCGCACTGCGTCTGGCCGCTCATCCCGGGCAGGCTTCCCGACCTGGCCAGCGCCACGATCCCGGTGGACTGCAGGATGGCCAGGCCGACGGTGAGGTAACGGGTGTACTGGGTGATCTTCGCCTGGCCGCTCTGGCCCTCCTGACGCAGCGTCTCAAGGCGCGGGATCACCACGGCAAGCAGCTGCAGGATGATGCTTGCCGTGATGTAGGGCATGATGCCGAGCGCGAAGACCGACAGCCGCAGCAGCGCGCCGCCGCTGAACAGGTTGACCAGCTGGAACAGTCCCGCCTGGCCGCTGCTGTTCACCGCGTCGAGGCAGCCGGTGACGGCCTTCTCCGAGATCCCTGGGGTCGGCACTGAGGCGCCGAGCCGGAACATCGCGATGATGAAGAGCGTGAACAGCAGCTTCCTGCGCAGGTCGGGAGTCCGGAAGGCCCGGAGGAACGCGGTCAGCATGCGCCGTCCTTGAGTCGAAGGGTCAACGTCATCTGCCGCTCCTGGTCACGGGATCCAGCACCCGCTGGCCGCAAGCGCGACATGCACGCCGAAGTCTAACGCGCCGACGGCACTCGAACAGCCAGGCACGAAAGCAGCCCGGCCGGGTGGCCGGGCGGGACCGGCGGCGACCGTCGCGGTCATCTCACAACTCGGTGACGGTACCGCCCGCCGCGGTGATCTTCTCCCGGGCCGATGCGGAAAACCCGTGCGCGGTGACCCGCAGGCCGCTGACCGCCTCGCCGGAGCCGAGTACCTTGACCATCTCGCCGGGCCGGACGGCACCGCGGCTGACCAGGTCCTCCGGGGTCACATCCCCGCCAGCCGGGTACAGCGCGGCCAGCCGGTCGAGATTCACCACCTGGTAGGTGGTCTTGAACCGCAGGTTGGAGAAGCCCTTGAGCTTGGGCAGCCTGCGGTGCAGCGGCATCTGGCCGCCCTCGAACCCGCCGGCTACCGCGCCGCGTGCCTTGGTGCCCTTGGTACCGCGGCCCGCGGTCTTGCCCTTGGACGCCTGGCCACGGCCGACCCGTGTCCGCGCGGTGCGCGCGCCAGGCGCCGGCCGCAGATGATGGATCTTCAGCCCGGCCCGGCCGCCAGGGGTGCTGCCCTCAGCGTCTGCCATCTCAGTCAACCTCCTCGACGGTGACCAGGTGGCGCACCGCATGGACCATGCCGCGGATCTCCGGCCGGTCTGCCTTCACGACAACGTCGCCGATCCGCCGGAGCCCCAGCGAGCGCAGCGTGTCACGCTGCACCTGGGTGCCCCCGATCTTGGACTTGATCTGGACGACCCTCAACTCTGCCATCTTCCCGCTCCCGGTCAGCTGTTCTGCGGCGCCGCGGTGGCCGCCGCGGCGGCCCGGGCCCGCAGCATGGCCGCCGGGGCGACGTGCTCGATCGGCAGCCCGCGCCGCGCCGCGATCTCCTCCGGGCGGCTCAGGCTCTTCAGCGCCGTCACCGTGGCGTGCACCACGTTGATCGGATTGGATGAGCCGAGCGACCTGGAGAGCACGTCGTGGATGCCGGCGCATTCGAGGACGGCCCGCACCGGGCCGCCGGCGATCACACCGGTACCTGGGCTGGCCGGCTTGAGCAGGACCACGCCAGCCGCCTTCTCGCCCTGCACGGTGTGCGGGATCGTGCCAGCGATGCGCGGCACCCTGAAGAAGCTCTTCTTGGCCGCCTCGACGCCCTTGGCGATCGCCGCAGGCACCTCCTTGGCCTTGCCGTACCCGACGCCGACCATGCCGTTTCCGTCGCCCACCACGACCAGCGCGGTGAAGCTGAACCGGCGGCCGCCCTGGACGACCTTGGCCACCCTGTTGATGGCGACCACTCGCTCCAGGTAGGCGGTGCCCTTATCGGCCGCGCCGCCACGGCGGTCGTCGCGGCGGTCGCGCCGTTCGCCGCCTCCTGCGCCGCGCCGCGGTGTTGCTGCCATCAGATCGTCCTCTTCTCGTGAGAATGCATGCTGCCCGGCATTTCACTGCCGGTGAGCCTGGTAGTGCCAGCGGTCCTGACGCCGCCTGTCACAGCGCCAGCCCGCCTTCCCGCGCGCCGTCAGCCACGGCGGCGATCCGGCCGTGGTAGGCATTGCCGCCGCGGTCGAAAACCGCGCCGCTGATGCCTGCCTGGCCGGCCCGCTCGGCAATCAGCGCGCCGACCTGCTTCGCCTTGGCGGTCTTGTCCCCGGCCGCGCCGCGGATGGACCCGTCCAGGGTGGACGCGGACACCAGCGTGCTGCCGGTCACGTCGTCGACAAGCTGCGCGAACATGTGCCGGGCCGAGCGCGTCACGACCAGACGCGGCCGCACGGCACTTCCGGTGACCTTCTTCCTTACCCTCAGGTGGCGCCGCGAGCGCGCGCCGGAGCGCGCGCTCGCACGGCCGGTGACCCGGCCGTGCCCCAGGGTCCTGGTGCCAGACATCCCTTACTTCCCAGCCTTCCCGACCTTGCGGCGGATCTGCTCACCCTGATACCGCACGCCCTTGCCCTTGTACGGGTCAGGCTTGCGGAGCTTCCTTATGTTGGCGGCCACTTCGCCCACCTGCTGCTTGTCGATGCCCTCGACGACGAACCTGGTCGGCGTCTCGACCCGGAAGGTGATCCCTTCGGGCGGGGCTACCGGCAGCGGATGGCTGAAGCCGAGCGAGAATTCCAGGGCCTGGCCTCTCGCCTGGACCCGGTAGCCGACGCCGACGATCTCCAGGGTCTTGCGGTACCCCTCGGTCACGCCGGTCACCATGTTGGCGATCAGCGAGCGGGACAGCCCGTGCAGCGCCCTGATCTCGCCCTCGTCGCTCGGCCTGCTGACCGTGATGGCACCGTCAGCCTGCTTGACCTCGATCGGCGCGGCAACCTCCAGGTGCAGGCTGCCCTTCGGCCCGCGCACCTTGACCTCACGCCCGTTGATGGTGACGTCGACGCCGTCCGGCACCACGACGGGCATCCGTCCGATTCGTGACATCGTGGTTCTCCTTACCAGACGTAGGCGAGGACTTCCCCGCCCACGCCGCGCTTGTTCGCCTGCTTGTCGGTCATCAGCCCCGCCGAGGTCGAGATGATGGCCACGCCCAGGCCGCCGAGCACCCTGGGCAGGTTGTCCTTCCTCGCGTACACCCGCAGGCCTGGCTTGGACACCCGCTTGAGCCCGGCGATGGAACGCTCCCTGCTCGGCCCGAACTTGAGCGCGACCACGAGGCTCTTGCCGACCTGCGCGTCTTCCACGCGCCACCCGGCGATGTAGCCCTCCTGCTGGAGGATCTCCGCGATGTTCACCTTGATCTTGGAATGCGGCATGATCACGGCGTCGTGATAGGCCGAATTGGCATTGCGCAGCCGGGTCAGCATGTCTGCGACCGGGTCGGTCATTGTCATGGCCTGCAGGCCCTCCTCGCCGCGGTTTCCCTGGGGACCTTCGGCGTGGTCGGTGGGCGCCTGTCGCGCCCAGGTCGGTCGTGGTCCCGGGTGCGATCGCGCCCGGATGTGGTCGTCATCAGCCGGCTACCAGCTGGACTTCGTGATGCCCGGCAGCTCGCCGCGGTGCGCCATGGTACGGAAGCAGATCCGGCAGAGCCCGAACCTGCGGTAGACGGCCCGCGGCCGCCCGCACCGCGAGCACCTGGTATACGCGCGGACGTGGTACTTCGGCGTCCGCTTGGCCTTGGCGATCAGGCTCTTCTTCGCCACTGTCAGCTCTCCTTGAACGGGAATCCGAGCCGCCGCAGCAGCGAACGACCCTCGTCATCATTGATCGCGGTGGTGACGACGGTCACGTCCATGCCGCGCTGCCTGTCCACCTGGTCCGGGTTGATCTCATGGAACATCAGCTGCTCGACGAGGCCGAAGGTGTAGTTCCCGCGGCCGTCGAACTGCCGGTCGGATAGGCCGCGGAAGTCGCGGATCCTGGGCAGCGCGATCGACAGCAGCCGGTCGCAGAACTCCCACATCCGCGTGCCGCGGAGCGTGACATGCGCGCCGATCGGCATGCCCTCCCTGAGCTTGAACTGGGCGATCGACTTCCTGGCCCGGGCGACGGCCGGCTTCTGGCCGGTGATGATAGCCAGGTCCCTGACAGCGCCGTCGATCAGCTTGGAGTCCCTGGCCGCCTCGCCGACCCCCATGTTCACCACGATCTTCGCGAGCCGGGGGACCTGCATGACGTTGGCGTAGCCGAACTCCTCGCGCAGCGCAGGCGCGATCTCGGTCAGGTAGCGGTCCCGCAGCCGCGGCGGAACCAGCGTTACCGCGGCTCCATTGCCGGCTGCCGCCGCGTCCGCGGAGCGGTCCGCGGTCGTCGCCGCCACGCCGCCGCGGGCGGCCGCGCTCGCCGCGCCGCCGCTCCGTCCGGACGCGCTCGCCGCGCCGCCCTGGCCAGGTGCTGCCTGCTTCGTCTTTGCCGCAGCCATCAGATGTCCTTACCGCTGATGCGGGAGATCCGGACCTTCTTGCCGTCCTCGAGCCGGTAGCCGGCCCTGGTGGGCTTCTTGGTCTCCGCGTCGATCAGCTGCACGTTGCTCACGTGGATGAACGCCTCCTGGTGGACGATGCCACCCTCCTTGGCGCCCCGCCTGCCCTGGTAGTCGACTTTCGTGTTCTTCTTGATCATGTTGACGCCCTGGACCAGCAGCTTCTGCTTGTCGGGGAAGGCGGCGATGACCACGCCCTCGCGGCCGTTGTCGCGGCCCGCGATGACCATGACCCGGTCACCTTTCTTGATCTTCATGCCCGGCGGCCGCTGCCCGTTCTTCTTTGCCACTGCAGCCTTCCTGGTCATCACAGCACCTCCGGCGCCAGCGAGATGATCCGCATGAACCGCTTCTCCCTGAGCTCGCGCCCGACCGGGCCGAAGATGCGGGTACCGCGCGGATCCCCGCCGTCCCTGATCAGGACCGCGGCATTTTCGTCGAAGCGGATGTAGGAGCCGTCGCCACGGCGGCGCTCCTTGCGGGTGCGCACCACAACGGCCTTGACCACGTCGCCCTTCTTGACCGCGGCGCCGGGCAGGGCATCCTTAACCGTTGCCACGATGACGTCGCCGATGCCCGCGTATCGCCTGCCCGAGCCACCGAGCACCCGGATGCAGAGGATCTCCTTGGCACCCGTGTTGTCGGCGACCTTGAGCCGCGACTCCTGCTGGATCACGTCAACTCCTGCTTCCTAACGCCAGCCTCTGCGAGGACCGGCGGGTTGCGATTTACTTGGCCTTCTCCAGGACCTCTGCGACCCGCCAGCGCTTAGTCGCTGACAGCGGCCTCGTCTCCATCAGCAGCACCCGGTCGCCCACACCGCAGGCGTTCTCGCTGTCATGCGCCGTGTACTTCTTGGTGCGGCGGATGACCTTGCCGTACTTCGGGTGCTTCACCCGGTCCTCGACGACGACGACGACGGTCTTGTCCATCTTGTCGCTGACCACCAGGCCCTCGCGCACCTTGCGGTAGCCCCGCGAGGCGGTGCCGCTGGTGTCGTCACTCATCTTCATCCGCCTCCTCTGCCACGCTCACGATGCCGAGTTCCCGCTCCCGCATAACCGTGTAGATGCGGGCGATCTCCTTGCGAACAGCGCGGAGCCGTCCGTGGCTTTCCAGCTGGCCGGTGGCAGCCTGGAAGCGGAGGTTGAACAGCTCGATCTTCGCCTCCGCCAGCTTGCCGTCGAGTTCCTCTTCCGTTGAGGCCCGCAGGTCCGCTGCGGCGAGAGCTTTCACCATCACGCCTCACTGCCCTCTCGCTTGACGAACTCGGCCCTCATCCCGCTTCACTCATCTCTCGCTTGACGAACTTGCACTTCATCGGCAGCTTGTGCATCGCCCGGCGCAGCGCCTCCCTGGCAACAGGCTCGGTGACCCCAGACAGCTCGAACATGACCCGGCCTGGTTTGACGTTGGCAACCCACCACTCAGGCGCGCCCTTACCAGAGCCCATCCGGGTCTCGGCGGGCTTCTTGGTCAGCGGCCGGTCCGGGTAAATGGTGATCCACACCTTCCCGCCACGACGGATGTGCCGGGTCATCGCGATACGGGCCGCCTCGATCTGCCTGTTGGTCACGTAGGAATGCTCGACAGCCTGAATGCCGAACTCGCCGAACGTCACCCTGGTGCCGCCCTTGGCGGCACCGTGCCGGTCCGGCCGGTGTTGCTTGCGGTGCTTGACCCGCCGCGGAATGAGCATGCCTCAGCCCTCCTGGCCCGTGCCGCCAGCGCCGCCGGCTGGCACCGCGGCGTCCTGGCTGTCGGGGCCGCGCTCCTCGGTCCGCTCCGGCGCGCCAGCACCGCCGGCCCGGTCACTCCAGTCCGGGCCGCCGGGACGGCGCCGCCGCTGCTGCGGCGGGCGGCCTGCCCGCTGCCCGGCGCGCAGCGCCGCCGCTGCGGCCTCGCGCTCGGCCCTGGTCTGCGCGGCCTCGCCGCGGTAGATCCAGACCTTCACGCCGATCCGGCCGAAGGTGGTCCGCGCCTCGTAGAAGCCGTAGTCGATGTCGGCGCGGAGCGTGTGCAGCGGCACCCGGCCCTCGCGGTAGAACTCCGACCTGGACATCTCAGCGCCGCCGAGGCGGCCGGCGCACTGGACCCTGATGCCCTTGGCGCCGCTCTTCATCGCCGTCTGCATCGCCTTGCGCATCGCGCGCCGGAACGAGACCCGGCTGGACAGCTGCTCGGCCACGCCCTGGGCCACCAGCTGGGCATCGACCTCGGGGTTCTTGACCTCGAGGATGTTCAGCTGGATCTGCTTGCTAGTCAGCTTCTCGAGGTCGCCGCGGATCCGGTCAGCCTCCGCACCACGGCGGCCGATGACGATGCCCGGCCTGGCGGTGTGGATGTCGACCCGCACCCGGTCCCTGGTGCGCTCGATCTCAACCTTGGAGATGCCCGCCCGCTCCATGCCGCGCTGCAGCATCCGGCGGATCGCGACGTCCTCCGCGACGTAGTCCTTGTACAGCTTGTCGGCATACCACCGGCTCTTGAAGTCGGTGGTGATGCCCAGCCGGAACCCGTGCGGGTTCACTTTCTGGCCCACTAGCGGGTCCTCTCCCTGCTGTTCGGAGCACGGCCCTCGTCGGAGACGATGACCGTGATGTGGCTCGTGCGCTTGTTGATCCGGTAGCCGCGGCCCTGTGCACGGGGCCTGAACCGCTTGAGCGTCGGCCCCTCGTCTACCCATGCCCGGCTCACCACGAGCGAGCTGGCGTCAAGCTGCCTCGTGTGCTCGGCGTTGGCGATCGCGCTCGCCAGCACCTTGCCGACTGGATCGCTCGCCGACTGCGGCGCGAAGGCGAGCGCCGCCTGTGCCTGGTCAGCAGGCATCCCGCGGATCAGGTCCACCACCCGGCGGGCCTTCCGCGGCGTGACGCGCACATACCGCGCCTTTGCCCTAGCTTCCATCGCCTAGCTCTCTCGCTCTCTTGATCTGTCTTCCGGCCGGCCGCGCGCTAGCGCCGGCTCCGCCGGTCGTCCCTGACGTGACTGCGGAATGTGCGGGTCGGCGCGAACTCGCCGAGCTTGTGCCCGACCATGGACTCGGTGATGAACACCGGCACGTGCTTGCGGCCGTCGTGCACGGCAATCGTATGGCCCAGCATCGCCGGAACGATCATGGAGCGGCGGGACCAGGTCTTGATGACGTTCTTGCTGCCCTTGTCGTTCTGGAGGTCCACCTTCTTCATCAGGTGGTCGTCCACGAAAGGGCCCTTCTTCAGGCTACGAGGCATCGTGAGGTGCTCCTACCGCTTCTTCTTGCTGCGCCGGCGCGTGATCAGCCGGTCGCTTGGCTTATGGGCCTTCCTGGTACGACCTTCGGGCTTGCCCCACGGGCTGACCGGGTGCCGGCCCCCGGAGCTCTTGCCCTCGCCGCCACCGAGCGGGTGGTCGACCGGGTTCATCGCCACGCCGCGCACCGAGGGCCGCCGCCCCTTCCACCTGCTCCGGCCTGCCTTGCCGAGCTTGATGTTGCCCTGCTCGGAGTTGCCGACCTCGCCGATGGTGGCCCGGCACGCGACGTCAACGAGCCTGATCTCGCCCGATGGCATGCGCAGGGTAGCCCGGGCACCCTCCCTGGCGAGCAGCTGCACTCCCGAGCCTGCCGAACGCGCGATCTTGGCGCCGCCGCCGGGGCGTAGCTCGATGGCATGCACCACGGTGCCGGTCGGGATGTTGCGCAGCGGCAGGCAGTTGCCTGCCCGGATGTCCGCGCCCGCGCCGTTTTCCACCCGGTCGCCCTGGGCCAGGCCCTGCGGGGCGATGATGTAGCGCTTCTCGCCGTCGGCATAGTGCAGCAAGGCGATCCTGGCGGTGCGGTTGGGGTCGTACTCGATGTGCGCCACCCGGGCCGGGACGCCGTCCTTGTCGGCCCGCCGGAAATCGATCAGCCGGTAGGCCCGCTTGTGGCCGCCGCCCTGGTGCCGCGCGGTGATACGGCCGTGCACATTCCTGCCGCCACGCGAGGTCAGCGGGCGCACCAGCGACTTCTCCGGCTCACTGCGGGTGACCTCGGAGAAGTCGGCGCCGCTCGCACCCCGCCTGCCCGGGGTGGTCGGGTTGTACTTGCGGATAGCCATTGTGCTCAAGCTCCTATGGATGGCCGGCTAGCTGATCGGGCCGCCGAAGACGTCAATCCGGTCTCCTTCGGCAAGGCTGACGATGGCTCGCTTGGTGTCCGGCCGCTTGCCCCAGCCGAACCGCGTCCTGCGCCGCTTACCCGGCCTGTTGACCGTGTTGACGCCGGTCACCCGGACTCCGAAGACGGCCTCGACCGCCTGCCTGATCTGGGTCTTGTTGGTACCGGGCGCGACGATGAAGGTGTACTTGCCGTCGTCGGCCAGCCGGTAGCTCTTCTCCGAGATGACCGGCCGCACCAGGACGTCCCGCGGATTGGCGATCTTGCTCACGACTGGCTCTCCTCGGTCCGCTTGGCTGCGCGCGCCACGAACTGGTCCAGCGCGGCCTCGGTGAAGATCACGTGGTCACTGACCAGGACGTCGTAGGTGTTGAGCTGGCCGGGCTCGAGCAGGTGCACGCCGACGGCATTCCGCAAGCTCCGCCAGGTCGCCGCGTCGTCGCGGCCGGCCACCACGAGGGTGTGCGCCGAGTCGTGCTTCATGCCGATCGCGGTGGCGAGCAGCGCCACCGCGTCCTTGGTGCTCGGCCCGTCGCCGGCGACGAAGCCGGTGACCACATGTACCCGGCCGTGCCTGGCCCGATCGGACAGGGCTCCGCGCAGCGCGGC
This sequence comes from Streptosporangiaceae bacterium, assembly GCA_050011895.1. Taxonomy (GTDB): domain Bacteria; phylum Actinomycetota; class Actinomycetes; order Streptosporangiales; family Streptosporangiaceae; genus DATBGO01. The sequence goes on from JBEKIF010000003.1 coordinate 114,613, forward strand.
CGCCTTCATCTTCTTGGGCGTCCGCTGCTCGTATGACCTGGGCACCGGGCCGTGCACGGTACCGCCGCCAGCGAACTGCGGCGCGCGGATCGAGCCCTGCCTGGCCCGCCCGGTGCCCTTCTGCCGATAGGGCTTCTTGCCGCCGCCGCGGACCGCGCCGCGGGTCTTCGTCGCGTGCGAGCCCTGCCGGGCCGCCGCCTCCTGCGCCACCACCACCTGGTGGATCAGCGGCACGTTGACCTTGGCGTCGAAGATCTCAGCGGGAAGGTCGACAGCAGCGCCTTCGTCTCCGGACGCGGAGATGAGTTTGACCGCGCTCATCGGGCCTTACGCTCCCTTCAGCTCACGCCCGCCAGCGGCGAGCGGGCTCTTGACGGCGCTGCGGACCAGGACGAGACCGCCGGCCGGCCCGGGAACCGCGCCTTTGATCAGCAGCAGGCCCCGGTCGGTATCGACACCGTGCACGGTCAGGTTCGGCGCCGTGGTGCGCACGCCGCCCATCCGGCCCGCCATCCGCAGCCCCTTGAACACCCGGCCTGGAGTGGCACACCCGCCGATGGAACCTGGCGAGCGGTGCTTGCGCTGGGTACCGTGCGAGGCACCCAGGCCCTTGAACCCGTGCCGCTTCATGACGCCGGCGAAGCCCTTGCCCTTGCTCCGCGCGGTGACATCGACGCGCTCACCGGCGGCGAACGCCTCCGCGGTGACTTCCTGGCCCAGGGTGTAAGCCGACGCGTCATCGGTCCGCAGCTCGACCAGGTACCTGCGCGGGGTCACGCCCGCCCGGACGAAGTGCCCGGCCTCCGGCTTGTTCACCTTGCGGGGGTCCACGTCGCCGTAGCCGAGCTGGACGGCGGCATAGCCATCCGCATCCGGCGTGCGCAGGGCGGTCACGACGCACGGGCCCGCCGCCACGACGGTCACCGGCACCATCCGCCCGTCGTCAGCGAAGACCTGGCTCATGCCGAGCTTGGTGCCCAGGACTCCCTTGATCTGCTTCGTCATGTCGGCGCGTCCCTCAGAGCTTGATCTCGATATCGACGCCGGCCGGCAGGTCAAGCCGCATCAGCGAGTCGACTGTCTTCGGCGTCGGGTCGATGATGTCGATCAGGCGCTTGTGCGTCCTCATCTCAAAGTGCTCCCGCGAGTCCTTGTACTTGTGCGGCGAGCGGATGACGCAGTAGACGTTCTTCTCGGTGGGCAGCGGTACTGGGCCCGCGACCTTCGCGCCGGTCCGCGTCACCGTGTCGACGATCTTCCGCGCCGAGCTATCGATGACCTCGTGGTCATAGGCCTTGAGCCGGATGCGGATCTTCTGTCCCGCCATTGTGGCTTCGCTTTCCTTCTGTGCTAGTCCCGGGGGCGTACTACTGCCATCTGTCCACGTATGACCCGCAGCTAGAGCAAGTCCAGCTGCCGACCTCGTGCTCTTCCAAGGCTCGCGGGCCCTAGGAACTCCCGGCCGTCGCTAGACGCGAACGGCCGGGACTCCCTAGGCCCCGAAGGCCGGTCTGTCTGGCCCGGGTGGCCCGGGGATGCCTCGCCCGTCTGCGTTATGCAGCGGGCGAGGTTCCCCGGACCGTCCCGGCCCTATCGGTTGCTGTCGGTTACTTGATGATGCTGGTGACCCGGCCGGCGCCGACGGTACGGCCGCCTTCCCGGATCGCGAACCGCAGGCCCTCTTCCATGGCGATCGGCTGGATCAGCTCGACGCGCATCTCGGTGTTGTCGCCTGGCAGCACCATCTCGGTGCCTTCGGGCAGATGCACGACGCCGGTCACATCCGTGGTCCGGAAGTAGAACTGCGGGCGGTAGTTGTTGAAGAACGGGGTGTGCCGCCCGCCCTCGTCCTTGGACAGGATGTAGACCTGCGCCTCGAACTCGGTGTGCGGCGTGTTGGTGCCGGGCTTGATGACCACCTGGCCGCGCTCGACATCCTCGCGCTTGGTGCCGCGAAGCAGCAGCCCCGCGTTGTCCCCGGCCTGGCCCTCATCGAGGATCTTGTGGAACATCTCCACGCCGGTGACGGTGGTCTGCTGTGCCTTCTCCTTGATCCCGATGATCTCGACCTGCTCACCGGTGTGGACCTTGCCGCGCTCGATCCGGCCGGTCACCACCGTGCCGCGGCCGGTGATCGAGAACACGTCCTCGACCGGCATCAGGAACGGCTTCTCCACGTCACGGACCGGCTCGGGGATGGACTCGTCGCAGGCGTCCATCAGGTCCACGACCTTCTGGCCCCACTCGGCGTCGCCCTCGAGCGCCTTCAGCGCCGACACCCTGATCACCGGCACGTCATCGCCGGGGAACTCATAAGCCGACAGCAGCTCCCGGACCTCGAGCTCGACGAGCTCGAGGATCTCCTCGTCGTCGACCATGTCGGCCTTGTTGAGCGCCACGACGATGTACGGCACGCCGACCTGGCGGGCCAGCAGCACGTGCTCGCGGGTCTGCGGCATCGGGCCGTCGGTGGCCGCGACCACCAGGATCGCCCCGTCCATCTGCGCGGCACCAGTGATCATGTTCTTGATGTAGTCCGCATGCCCGGGGCAGTCGACGTGCGCGTAATGGCGCTTATCGGTCTGGTACTCCACGTGCGAGATCGAGATGGTGATCCCGCGCTCCCGCTCCTCCTTCGCGTTGTCGATCTGGTCGAACGGCGTGAAGGGGTTGATGGTCGGGAACTTGTCGTGCAATACCTTGGTGATCGCCGCGGTCAGCGTCGTCTTGCCGTGGTCGATATGACCGATGGTGCCGATGTTGACGTGCGGCTTGGTCCGCTGGAACTTGGCCTTCGCCACTGGTGTCTCCTCGTTGCGGTCGTTCCCCACGTTCGTGGGGACAGGCGCTCACGTGGGGCGCCTTGTGGTTCTGGTCCTAGGCGTGTTTGCTACTGACTACTCGCCTCGTGCTTTGGCGATGATCTCCTTGGCGATGCTGGGCGGAACCTCGGAATACGAATCGAACTGCATCGAGTAATCCGCCCGGCCTTGGGTCCGGCTGCGCAGGTCACCCACGTAGCCGAACATCTCAGACAGCGGCACGATGGCCTTGACGGCCCGCACCCCCGACCGCTCCTCCATGGCCTGGATCTGGCCACGGCGGCTGTTCAGGTCGCCGATGACCTCACCCATGTAGTCCTCCGGGGTTCGCACCTCGACGGACATCATGGGCTCGAGCAGCACCGGATCAGCGTGCGCGGAGGCCTTCTTGAAGGCCATCGAACCCGCGATCTTGAAGGCCAGCTCAGAGGAGTCGACCTCGTGGTAGGCGCCGTCGGTCAGGGTGACCCGCACATCGACCATCGGGTAGCCGGCCAGCACGCCGAACTCCGCCGCCTCCTGGCAGCCCGCGTCCACCGACGGGATGTACTCCCGCGGCACCCGGCCACCGTGGATCTTGTTCTCGAACTCGTAGCCGCCGCCGTCGCCGCCGGTCGGCTCCAGGTTGATCACGACCTTCGCGTACTGCCCGGCGCCGCCGGTCTGCTTCTTGTGCGTGTACTCGACCTTCTCGGCCTTCTTGCGCACGGTCTCGCGGTAGGCGACCTGCGGGCGGCCGACATTGGCCTCGACCTTGAACTCCCGCCGCATCCGGTCGACCAGCACCTCCAGGTGCAGCTCGCCCATCCCGGCGATGATGGTCTGCCCGGTCTCCTCGTCGGTCCTGACCTGGAAGGTCGGGTCCTCCTCGGCGAGCCGGCCGATCGCCGTGCCGAGCTTGTCCTGGTCACCCTTGGTCCTCGGCTCGATCGCCACATGGATGACCGGCGCCGGGAACGTCATCGATTCCAGGATCACCTGCTTGGCCGGGTCGCAGAGGGTGTCGCCGGTCGTGGTGTCCTTCAGGCCCATCACGGCGACGATCTGCCCGGCAATGGCCGCCGGACGCTCCTCGCGCTTGTTGGCGTGCATCTGGTAGATCTTGCCGATCCGCTCCTTGCGGCCCTTGGTGGAGTTCAGCACGGAACTACCTGACTCCAGGGTGCCCGAGTAGATCCGCAGATAGGTCAGCTTCCCGAGGTGCTGGTCGGACATGATCTTGAAAGCGAGCGCGGCGAACGGCTCAGCCGGATCGGCGTGCCGCTCGATCTCGACTTCTTCGTGCCCGACCGCGTGGCCCTTGATCGACGGGACGTCCACCGGGCTGGGCAGGTAGTCCACGATCGCGTCCAGCATCGGCTGCACGCCCTTGTTCTTGAACGCGCTGCCGCACATCACCGGCGTGACACTGCCCGCGATGGTGGCCCGCCGGATCGCCGCGTTGAGCTGGCGGGCGTCCGGCTCGGTGCCGCCGAGGTAGAGCTCGAGCATCTCCTCGTCGTTCTCCGAGATGGTCTCGATCAGCCGGTCCCGCCACTCGCGGGCGGCATCCAGGTGGTCGGCGGGGACGCCGACGACGTCGAAGGCCTCGCCCTTACCGTCGCTCTGCCAGAGCAGCGCGCGCATCTCGACCAGGTCGATGACGCCGCGGAAGTCGGACTCGACGCCCCACGGCAGCTGGATGACCAGCGGCGTGGCGCCGAGCCGGTCAGAGATCATCTCGACGCACCGGTGGAACTCCGCCCCTACCCGGTCCATCTTGTTCACGAAGCAGATCCGCGGCACGCCGTACCTGTCGGCCTGCCGCCAGACGGTCTCGGACTGTGGCTCGACCCCGGCGACGCCGTCGAACACGGCGACCGCCCCGTCGAGCACCCGCAGCGACCGCTCCACCTCCACGGTGAAGTCGACATGGCCGGGCGTGTCGATCAGGTTGATGGTGTGGTCACGCCAGATGGCTGTGGTCGCGGCCGAGGTGATCGTGATGCCCCGTTCCTGCTCCTGCTCCATCCAGTCCATCGTGGCCGCGCCCTCGTGGACTTCGCCCAGCTTGTAATTGATGCCGGTGTAGAACAGGATCCGCTCGGTGGTCGTGGTTTTGCCCGCGTCGATATGCGCCATGATCCCGATGTTGCGGACCTTGGCGAGCTCCACGGTCTGAGTGGCGGCCACTTCTTGAACCCTCGTTCTCTCTCTCTTTAGCTGCCGTCCGCACGGGGCGTCCGGCAGGTTGTCTGGTGCACCCGGACGGACCGGGCCTTTCTTTGGTTACCAGCGGTAATGGGCGAATGCCTTGTTGGACTCGGCCATTTTGTGGGTGTCCTCACGGCGCTTCACGCTCGCCCCGAGGCCATTGCTCGCGTCGAGCAGTTCGTTCATCAGCCGCTCGGTCATCGTCTTCTCTCTGCGCTGGCGTGCGTAGGCGATCAGCCAGCGCAGCGCCAGCGTGGTGCTGCGGGACGCGCGCACTTCGACCGGCACCTGGTAGGTGGCACCGCCGACCCGCCTGCTGCGCACCTCAAGCGTCGGCTTGACATTGTCGAGTGCGCGCTTGAGCGTCACCACCGGGTCGTTACCTGTCTTGTCCCTGCAGCCTTCCATCGCGCCGTAGACGATGCGCTCGGCAAGCGATCGCTTGCCGCTGCGCAGCACCTTGTTCACCAGCGCGGTGACCAGCGGGGAGCCGTACACCGGATCGGTGACAAGCTGCCGCTTGGTCGCGGGGCCCTTACGCGGCATGTCAGCTCTTCTCCTTCTTCGCGCCGTAGCGGCTGCGGGCCTGCTTGCGGTTGCGGACGCCCTGGGTGTCCAGGGAGCCGCGGATCACCTTGTAGCGCACGCCGGGAAGGTCCCGCACCCGCCCGCCACGCACCAGCACGATGGAGTGCTCCTGCAGGTTGTGGCCCACACCCGGGATGTAGGCGGTCACCTCGATGTGGCTCGTGAGCCGGACCCTGGCGACCTTGCGGAGCGCAGAGTTCGGCTTCTTGGGCGTGGTGGTGTAGACGCGCGTGCAGACCCCGCGGCGCTGCGGGCTGCCCTTCAGCGCCGGAGTCTTGTTCTTGGCTACCTTGTCCTGCCGGCCCTTCCGGACCAGCTGCTGGATCGTGGGCACCGCGTCTCCGTCTTCTTGCGTCGATGCGCTGGGGGGGCGCATTCGTCGTTCATTACACATTTCTGACCTGCGGGTTTTCCCGTCCGTCCGACCCCCGTAGTCGGGCGTGTCACCGCGCTCACGGTGCGTCCGGGGCCCGTTGCCGAGCCCCAGACGACGAGAAAGGGAAAGACCTCACACGCCTGGCCACGCAGTCTGCGGCCTTCCGGCCAGCTCAACCACAGTCCACAGACGTGCACGCACCCGCGAGTCACGGGCACGGACAATCAGACTACCGAACGCCTGACGCCTGGTCAAAACGAGTTGCTGACTCGTGATCACGACGACTTTTCCCTGTGTAGCCGGAAAAGCCGGCGCCCGAAACCACGGCGGCACGGCCGGAGCCTGATGCGTTAACGAGTTCTTCTGCTCGCCTATTCCGCCACCAGGAAACAGAGCTGGGCCCGGGATCCCCCCATTGCTGGTTGGCCCGGGCCCAGCCTGATCTGGCTGTTACCTGTTGTAGGCGCCGAAGTCGTACTCCTCCAGCGGGATCGCCTCGCCCGCTGGCTGCCCGAACGGATAACCGCCCGGGCTGGGGTAGCTGGCCGCCGGGTAGACCGTGGACCGGGCTTCCTCGGTCGGCTCCACCCGCAGGCTGCGGTACCGCTGCATGCCGGTACCTGCCGGGATGAGCTTGCCGATGATGACGTTTTCCTTCAGCCCGACCAGCGAGTCCGACCTGGCGTGGATCGCCGCGTCAGTCAGCACCCGGGTGGTCTCCTGGAAGGACGCCGCCGACAGCCACGACTCGGTGGCCAGGGAGGCCTTGGTGATGCCCATCAGCACCGGGCGGCCCGCGGCGGACGTGCCGCCATGCTCCACGACCGAGCGGTTGACCTCCTCGAACTTAGGCCGTTCCACCAGCTCGCCTGGAAGCAGCTCGGTGTCGCCCGACTCAAGCACGTTCACCCGCTTGAGCATCTGGCGGATGATGATCTCAATGTGCTTGTCGTGGATCGACACGCCCTGCGACCGGTAGACCTCCTGCACCTCGTGGACGAGATGCAGCTGGACCTCACGCGAGCCGAGGATCCTGAGCACCTCGTGCGGGTTCACCGCACCGGCGATCAGCTGCTGGCCGACCTTGACGTGGCTGCCGTCGGTTACCAGCAGCCTGGCCCGCATCGACACCTGGTAGGCGATCTCCTCCGAGCCATCGTCAGGCACCACGACGATCTTGCGGGCCTTCTCCGGCTCTTCGATCCTGACCCGGCCCTCGACCTCGCTGATCGGCGCCATGCCCTTGGGGATCCTGGCCTCGAACAGCTCCTGAATACGCGGCAGGCCGTGCGTGATGTCCAGCCCTGCCACACCACCGGTGTGGAAGGTACGCATGGTCAGCTGGGTACCCGGCTCGCCGATGGACTGGGCGGCGATGATGCCGACCGCCTCGCCGACATCTACCCGCTTGCCGGTCGCCAGTGACCGCCCGTAACACTTGGCGCAGACGCCGTACTTCGCCTGGCAGACCAGGACGCTGAAGGTGCGGACCGAGCTGACGCCCGCCGCCACCAGCTGGTCGATCATTGCCTCGGTCATGTCCGAGTCCGCCATGGCCAGCACGGTCCCGTCCGGTCCCGGGACGTCCTCGGCAAGAGTCCGCCCGGTACCGGTGTTCTCGATGTTGGGCAGCCTGCGCAGGTTGCCGTCGGCGTCGGCATCCGCGATCTTCATGGGCAGCGACCGGTCGGTGCCGCAGTCCTCCTCGCGGACGATGACGTCCTGCGCCACGTCGACCAGCCGCCGGGTGAGGTACCCGGAGTCCGCTGTCCGCAGCGCGGTGTCGGCGAGGCCCTTGCGGGCGCCGTGCGTGGAGATGAAGTACTCCACCACCGACAGCCCCTCGCGGAAGCTGGACTTGATCGGCGTCGGGATGGTCTCGCCCTTGGGGTTGGAGACCAGTCCCCGCATGCCGGCGATCTGCCGGACCTGCATCGGGTTACCTCGGGCACCGGAGTTGACCATCATCCAGACCGGGTTGGTCTCGGGGAAGGCCGCCTCCATGTCCTGCGCCACATCTGCGGTCGCGTGGGTCCAGATCTCGATGAGCTCCTGGCGGCGCTCATCATCGGTGATCAGGCCGCGGTCGTACTCGCGCTGCACCTTGTCGGCCCGCTTGTCGTAGGCCTCCAGGATGCTCTGCTTGTTCGGCGGCGCGACCACGTCCTCGATGGCGATCGTGACCCCGGCCCTGGTGGCCCAGTGGAAGCCGGCGTCCTTGAGCGCGTCAAGCGCCGCCGCCACCTCCACCTTCGGGTAGGTCTCCGCGAGCTCGTTGACGATCGTCGAGAGCTGCTTCTTGCCCACCTCGTAGTTGACGAACGGGTAGTTGTCCGGCAGCGTCTCGTTGAACAGGCAGCGGCCAAGCGTGGTGGTCAGCCGCAGCGGCATGCCCTCCGCCCAGCTCTCGGCCGGGGTGAACCCGATCGGCGGGGTCACCCCCTTGAGCCGGACTTCGACCTTGGCCTGCAGGTCGAGTTCGCCGCGGTCGTAGGCCATCAGCGCCTCCGACGGGCTGGCGAACGCACGGCCGTTACCTGGCGCGTCCGGCGCCTCCCTGGTCAGGCAGTAGATCCCGATCACCATGTCCTGGGTGGGCATGGTCACCGGCTTGCCGTCGGCAGGCTTGAGGATGTTGTTCGTGGACAGCATGAGGATCCGGGCCTCGGCCTGCGCCTCGGCCGACAGCGGCACGTGCACGGCCATCTGGTCGCCATCGAAGTCCGCGTTGAACGCGGTGCAGACCAGCGGGTGGATCTGGATGGCCTTGCCCTCCACCAGCTGCGGCTCGAATGCCTGGATGCCGAGCCTGTGCAGGGTGGGCGCCCGGTTAAGCAGCACCGGGTGCTCGGTGATGACTTCTTCGAGGACATCCCAGACCACCGGCCTGGCGCGCTCCACCATCCGCTTGGCCGACTTGATGTTCTGCGCATGGTTCAGGTCGACGAGCCGCTTCATCACGAACGGCTTGAACAGCTCGACCGCCATCTCCTTCGGCAGGCCGCACTGGTGCAGCTTCAGCTGCGGGCCGACCACGATGACCGACCGGCCCGAGTAGTCGACGCGCTTGCCGAGCAGGTTCTGCCTGAACCGGCCCTGCTTGCCCTTGAGCATGTCGGACAGCGACTTCAGCGGCCGGTTGCCCGGGCCGGTGACCGGCCTGCCACGGCGGCCGTTGTCGAACAGCGAGTCCACGGCCTCCTGCAGCATCCGCTTCTCGTTGTTGACGATGATCTCCGGCGCGCCCAGGTCCAGCAGTCGCTTGAGCCTGTTGTTCCGGTTGATGACCCGGCGGTACAAATCGTTAAGATCGGAAGTCGCGAAGCGACCACCGTCCAGTTGCACCATCGGGCGCAGGTCCGGCGGGATGACCGGAATGCAGTCCAGCACCATGCCCAGCGGGCTGTTGCTGGTCTGCAGGAAGGCGGACACGACCTTGAGCCGCTTCAGTGCCCGGGCCTTGCGCTGGCCCTTGCCGGTGCGGATGGTCTCCCTCAGGCTGGCCGCCTCGGCATCGAGGTCGAAGCTGCCGACCCGCTCCTGGATCGCCTGCGCGCCCATGCCACCGCGGAAGTACTGCCCGAACCGGTCCCGCATCTCGCGGTAGAGCAGTTCGTCGCCCTCCAGGTCCTGGACCTTCAGGCCGCGGAAGCGGCTCCACACTTCCTCGATCCGGTCGATCTCCCGCCCGGCGCGGTCCCTGATCTGCTTGCACTCACGCTCAGCGCTCTCGCGCACCTTGCGGCGCGCATCGCCCTTGGCCCCGGCCGCTTCCAGCTCAGCCAGGTCCTTCTCCAGCTTGGACTGCCGGATCTCGACCTCGTTGTCCCTGCGCTGCTCCAGCTGGCCGCGCTCGACCACGATCTTCGCCTCGAGCGACGGCAAGTCGCGGGCGCGGGCATCCTCGCTCACGTCCGTGATCATGTACGCGGCGAAGTAGATGACCTTTTCCAGGTCCTTCGGCGCCAGGTCGAGCAGGTAGCCGAGCCGGCTCGGCACGCCCTTGAAGTACCAGATGTGCGTGACCGGAGCAGCCAGCTCGATATGGCCCATCCGCTCGCGCCGCACCTTGGCCCTGGTGACCTCGACGCCGCAGCGCTCGCAGATGATGCCCTTGAACCTGACCCGCTTGTACTTGCCGCAGTAGCACTCCCAGTCCCGGGTCGGACCGAAGATCTTCTCGCAGAAGAGCCCGTCCTTCTCCGGCTTGAGGGTGCGGTAGTTGATCGTTTCGGGCTTCTTGACCTCGCCGTGCGACCACAGCCTGATGTCCTCGGCGGTCGCAAGGCCGATACGCAGGTCGTCAAAGAAGTTGACGTCTAGCACGTTTTTTGTCCCCTGGGATAGATCGGATCAGACCTCTTCAACGCTGCTCGGCTCGCGCCGGGACAGGTCAATGCCGAGTTCCTCCGCTGCGCGGAAGACGTCCTCGTCGGTGTCACGCATCTCGATGGCCGCGCCGTCGCTGGAGAGCACCTCCACGTTCAGGCAGAGCGACTGCATCTCCTTGATCAGCACCTTGAACGACTCAGGTATGCCTGGCTCGGGGATGTTCTCGCCCTTGACGATGGCCTCGTAGACCTTGACCCGGCCGAGGATGTCGTCGGACTTGATGGTCAGCAGCTCCTGTAGCGCGTAAGCCGCGCCGTAAGCCTCCAGCGCCCAGACCTCCATCTCACCGAACCGCTGCCCGCCGAACTGTGCCTTACCGCCGAGGGGCTGCTGGGTGATCATCGAGTACGGGCCCGTGGACCTGGCGTGGATCTTGTCATCGACCAGGTGCAGCAGCTTGAGGATGTAGATGTAGCCGACCGCTATCGGATCTTTGAACGGCTCGCCGGTCCTGCCGTCGAACAGCGTGGCCTTACCGCTGCCCGCGACCAGCCGGTCACCGTCCCGGTTCGGCAGCACGCTGCCCAGTAGCCCCGTGATCTCCTCCTCGCGGGCACCGTCGAAGACCGGGGTGGCCACCGGAGTGCCCGCCGCCGCTTCGCCGGCGCCGATCTGGCGGAGCCGCTTCTTCCAGTCCTCGTCTTCTCCCTCGACATTCCAGCCTGCGTTGGCGACCCAGCCCAGGTGCGTCTCGAGCACCTGGCCGACGTTCATCCGGCCGGGCACGCCGAGCGGGTTGAGCACCACGTCGACCGGCGTGCCGTCCTTGAGGAACGGCATGTCCTCGATCGGCAGGATCTTGGCGATGACGCCCTTGTTGCCGTGCCGTCCGGCCAGCTTGTCGCCGTCGGTGATCTTGCGCTTGGCGGCCACGTAGACCCGCACGAGCTCGTTCACGCCGGGCGGCAGCTCGTCGCCGTCCTCCCTGGTGAACACGCGGACCCCGATCACCTTGCCGGACTCGCCGTGCGGCACCTTCAGCGAGGTGTCGCGGACCTCGCGGGCCTTCTCCCCGAAGATCGCCCGCAGCAGCCGCTCCTCCGGGGTCAGCTCGGTCTCGCCCTTGGGCGTCACCTTGCCGACCAGGATGTCGCCGGTGACTACCTCGGCACCGATCCTGATGATCCCGCGGTCGTCGAGGTCAGCCAGGACATCCTCGGAGACATTCGGGATGTCCCTGGTGATCTCCTCGGGCCCGAGTTTGGTGTCCCGGGCGTCGACCTCGTGCTCCTCGATGTGAATCGAGGACAGGACGTCGTCCTGGACCAGCCGCTGGGACAGGATGATCGCGTCCTCGTAGTTGTGGCCCTCCCACGGCATAAACGCGACCAGCAGGTTGCGGCCGAGTGCCATCTCGCCGTGATCGGTGCACGGGCCGTCGGCGATGACCTGCCCCGCCTCGACCCGCACGCCCTCATCGACGACCGGCTTCTGATTGAAGCAGGTGCCCTGGTTCGACCGGCGGAACTTGGCGACCAGGTAGGTGCTGCGGGTGCCGTCGTCGTTGGCCACGGTGATGAAGTCCGCACTGGACTGCTCCACAACGCCGGGCTTCTCGGCCACGATCACGTCGCCCGCGTCGGTGGCGGCACGGTACTCCATGCCGGTGCCGACCAGCGGCGCCTCGCTGCGCAGCAGCGGCACCGACTGACGCTGCATGTTCGAGCCCATCAGGGCCCGGTTGGCGTCGTCGTGCTCAAGGAACGGGATCATCGCGGTCGCGACGGACACCATCTGGCGCGGCGAGACGTCGATGTAGTCGACGTCGTCCGGCTTGATGTAGTCGACCTCGCCGCCCTTCCTGCGGACCAGCACGCGGTCCTCCACGAAGGTCCCGTCCGGGCCGACCGGCGCGTTGGCCTGCGCGATGACGTGCCTGTCCTCCTCATCGGCGGTCAGGTAGTCGATCTGGCTGGTGACCTTGCCCGCCCGCACCTTGCGGTAGGGCGTCTCCACGAAGCCGAACGCGTTGACCCGCCCGTAGGACGAGAGCGACCCGATCAGGCCGATGTTCGGGCCTTCAGGGGTCTCGATCGGGCACATCCGGCCGTAGTGGCTGGGGTGCACGTCGCGGACCTCGAAGCCGGCCCGCTCCCTGGACAGGCCGCCCGGGCCCAGCGCGGACAGCCGCCGCTTGTGAGTGAGGCCGGCCAGCGGATTGGTCTGGTCCATGAACTGGGAGAGCTGGCTGGTGCCGAAAAACTCCTTGATGGAGGCGACGACCGGGCGGATGTTGATCAGCGTCTGCGGCGTGATCGCCTCGACGTCCTGCGTGGTCATCCGCTCCCTGACAACCCGCTCCATCCGGGCCAGCCCGAGCCTGACCTGATTCTGGATCAGCTCGCCGACAGTGCGCAGCCGCCGGTTACCGAAGTGGTCGATGTCGTCCACCTCGACCGGGATCACGGTGTCGCCGGAGGTCATCTCCTCCTCGCCGACGTGCAGCCGGACCAGGTACTCGATGGTGCCGACGATGTCATCCTCGGTCAGCGTGCCCTGGCTGATCGGCAGGCTCAGGCCCAGCTTCTTGTTGACCTTGTACCGGCCGACCTTCGCCAGGTCGTACCGCTTCGGGTTGAAGTAGAGATTCTCCAGCAGCGCCTGCGCCGACTCCCTGGTCGGCGGCTCGCCCGGCCGGAGCTTGCGGTAGATGTCGAGCAGCGCGTCATCCTGGCCGGTGGTGTGGTCCTTCTCCAGCGTGGCGCGCATCGACTCGAAGCCGCCGAACCGCTCGAGGATCTTCGCCTCATCCCAGCCAAGCGCCTTCAGCAGGACGGTGACGCCCTGCTTGCGCTTCCGGTCGATCCTGACCCCGACGCTGTCCCGCTTGTCGATCTCGAACTCGAGCCAGGCGCCCCTGGACGGGATCACCTTGCAGCTGAAGATGTCCTTGTCCGAGGTCTTGTCGACCTGGCGGTCGAAGTAGACACCGGGGGAACGGACCAGCTGCGACACGACGACACGCTCGGTGCCGTTGATGATGAAGGTTCCCTTAGGCGACATCAGCGGGAAGTCACCCATGAACACGGTCTGGCTCTTGATCTCGCCAGTCGAGTTATTGATGAACTCCGCCGTCACGAACATCGGGGCGGAGTAGGTCATGTCCTTCTCCTTGCACTCCTCAGCGGAGTACTTAGGAGGCTCGAACCGGTGATCACGGAACGAGAGCGACATGGTGCCCGTGAAGTCCTCAATCGGGCTGATCTCCTCGAAGATCTCTTCGAGGCCCGACTGGTCGGGGAGGTTCTTGTTCCCTACCTTCTGCTCCGCAGCAAGCCGGTCGCGCCAGCGCTCGTTGCCGAGCAGCCAGTCGAACGAGTCGGTCTGCAGGGCGAGGAGGCTGGGGACCTCAAGTGGTTCCTTGATGCGGGCGAACGAGACACGATGTGGACCAGGAGCGGTAGCTGAGGCGCTGCGCGAGGCTGCCAACAGGGGTCCTTCCGAGCTTGTGGCGGACGGCTAGCGCGCGCACGCAAACGCCCGCGGACCTTGCCGCGAGGTTCGTGGTCACCGGTGACGTCTGAGTGCAGCGCAAATTGGCAGCATAGCCGATGGACACACTGCCGGTCAACTGTACGCCACTATGAGGTTCACGGTTGCATCGCAGCATCGCTCCTCCGCAGCCAAACGTCAAGCCCACGGACCGCAGAGTCGCCATCTGAATCTACGTGACGAACATCACATCCATGGCTGGGTTTCCAGGTCGGAGCGGCTGGGAATGTGAACTGGTTCGGCAAGCGCGCCGTTGCGGGCCGTTTCGCTGCCCCTTGGCCCACCGCATACGCCTCTTCGGCCGGCCCGCCCTTCGGCCCACCTGCCCTTCGGCTGGTCGGCCCCGGCCCCGCCGCAGCATGCTGGTCGCTCCCCGGCGGCGCAGGCCGGTCGCTCCTCGGCCCCACCGCAGCCGGCCCCAGCCGGCTGGTCGCTCCCTCGGCGCGGCGTACTGGTCGCTCCCCCGGCCCCACCGGCTGGTCGCTCCGCCGGCGCGGCGTACCGGTCGCTCCCCCGGCCCCACCGCGGCAGGCTGGTCGCTCCGCGGCCGCCTGGTCGCCCCCGGCCACCGCAACTGGCAACGCTCAGGACGCCGCCCCGCCGCTATAGCGCGGCGGGGCGGCGTCCTGCTTGATTACTTGACCGTGACGGTAGCGCCAGCGCCCTCCAGCGCGGCCCTGGCCTTCTCTGCGGTCTCCTTGTTGACACGCTCAAGGAGCGGCTTGGGTGCGCCGTCGACCAGGTCCTTTGCTTCCTTGAGCCCGAGGCTCGTCAGCGTCCGGACCTCCTTGATGACCTGTATCTTCTTGTCTCCAGCGGCCTCAAGGACGACGTCGAACTCATCCTTCTCCTCGACCTCCTCGGCCGCGCCGCCGCCGCCCGCAGCCGCCGGTGCGGCCGCGGCGACCGGGGCCGCTGCCTTGACATCGAAGGCTTCCTCGAACTGCTTCACGAACTCAGAGAGCTCGAGCAGCGTCATCTCCTTGAACGCGTCGAGTAGTGCGTCGTTGCTGAGCTTCGCCATGATGGTGGGCCCTCCGTGTGCCTACGTCTCGCCGACGGCCTCTGGCCGCCCGCATGTTGTCTTGCCAATGCCATGCCTCGCGCACGCAAGAGCTAGGTGCGCGCGGGCCTGTTCAGCTTTCCTTTTCGTCGCCTGCTGCGGTTTCGTCGGCTTCTGCAGGTTCGTCCGCCGCAGTCTCGTCCGCCGCGATCTCGCCTGCCGAGGTCTCGTTCGCGGCCGTCACGCTTGCCGTCTCTGCTGCTGCGGGCGCATCGGCCATGGCCTCAGGCGCCACCGGCTCTGTGCCAGCCACCGGCTCTGCGCCAGCCACCGGCTCTGCGCCAGCCACCGGCTCTGCGCCAGCCACGGACTCTGTGCCAGCCACCGGCTCTGCGCCAGCCACGGACTCTGCGCCAGCCACCGGCTCTGCGCCAGCCACCGGCTCTGCGCCAGCCACGGACTCTGTGCCAGCAGCCGAGGCGTTTTCCCCGCCTCCGTCAGCCGCCGCCCCGGCCTCGGGCGCCTGTGCGGCCCGCTTCTCCTCGAGCGCCGCGAGCAACCGGGCCATCTGGACCGGGAGCGCAGCGAACGTGGCGGCCGCACCGGCCATAGACGCCTTCATCGCGCCAGCGAGCTTGGCCAGCAAGACCTCGCGCGGCTCAAGGTCAGCAATTCGCACGATCTCGGCCGGCGTGATCAGCTTGCCGTCAAGAACGCCGCCCTTGATTACCAGGAGCGGGTTGGCCCTCGAGAAATCCCGCAGGCCCTTGGCCGCTTCGACAACGTCGCCCTGCACGAAGGCGATCGCAGATGGACCTGTGAGCAGCTCGGTGAGCTCACCGGTGACTCCCGCCTCGCTCGCAGCGATCTTGGTGAGCGTGTTCTTTACAACAGCGAACGTGGCGTTGCCGTCGAGCGACCGGCGCAGCTCGCCGAGCTGTGCCACCGACAGTCCGCGGTATTCCGTGAGCACCGCGCCTGCCGAGGTCTGGAACCGCTCGGTCATCTCTGCGACCGCGGTTACTTTCTCCGCCCTCGCCATGAGCCTCCCTTCTCATTCCACGGCGGCCCCGCTCGCGGGGCCTTGCCGGCTATATCCGGCGCCGGTGAAGGGAGGCAATGCAAACGCCCCGGCGCAGGCGCACGGGGCGTCGGCCGTCACCCGGAGTCAGCACCGGGTGCGACAGCTTAGCTCGGTCACCTGCGCGGGCCGCCCGCTTATTGCGGGCCTTCAGTCACCGCGCTTCAGCGCGGCAACAGCCGGCGGTCTCTGGCAGGTGGCAAGCCTACGCGGCGAAAGGCCAGCTCGCCAAATTGAGCCAACGCCGCGAGCATGGAGCCGGGCCACATCCCAGCGCTGTCCTGCCACGGCCGCGCGCCGCTCCGCAGAGGCTGGCAGGAGCCCGCTCCGCAGAGGCTGGCAGCACTTGTACCGGATTAGGTGAGCATTTGGGTCCGAAACACCCGTTATATCCCCACGTAATCCGGTACAAGTAAAGGCGCCGGGTCGGAGCTTTGTCACTCCAGTCTCATACCTCACGCCAGCAACGCATAACAGCGGCCAGGATCCACCGTCAGAGCTGAACATCCGCAGAACACCAAGCCGGCAGGCGACCCTGAGCCGGCAGGCGACCCTGAGCCGGCAGGCGACCCTGAGCCGGCAGGCGACCCTGAGCCGGC